>JBFLYP010000009.1:0-87489 GCA_040756575.1 Bacillota bacterium
GGGAAAACGGTGACCGTCACCGGTTATCTCGAAACCGGCCCGAACATCTACATGCGCGGCCCGGTCCTCCGGGTGCTATCTGTTAAACTGGTGCCATAAGGAATCAAAAGTAAAGGGGTCTGCGCACTACGCGCAGGCCCCTTTTATATTGAGGAGCGCGAATGTATAAACCAAACCTTCTTAAATGTTTCACTATACGGTTGACAGTTTTCCTCCCAGCCGCTTATAATTTTTAAAAACAGGGGTCAAAAGACCCTGAGGAGTAGCCACGGAGGCGAAGAGATAAGCCAAGTGGCCTTTATTGTTTTATAGCTTAGGAAAGCGTACCGCGCGGGGTAAAGCGCAGGAAGCACCTTTTTGCTCCGGGCAAATAAGGGGGTTTTCCCTTTGCTGCAGGACGGTGAAAAGATTTTTTCTCTTGAACGCGTAAGGTTTTGTTACAGCCAGGACAGGGCAGTCCTTGAAGACATCAGCTTTAATATTCACCGGGGGGAACGTTTAGTGCTGCTCGGTCCAAACGGTTCCGGGAAATCAACCCTTTTGAGGTTGTTAGCGGGGCTTATCTTCCCTACGGACGGCGCGATACGAGCTTTTGGGGAAAATTTGACGCCTGCAGTGTTCAAGGACCAGGCCTTTAACTTTTCCTTCCGGCGGCGGGTAGGAGTTGTCCTGCAGAACGCTGAAGCGCAACTCTTCTGCCCCACAGTTTGGGACGAAGCAGCTTTTGGTCCCTTGCACCTCGGATTTTCTGCCGCGGAGGTTAACGAACGTGTCTCCCAGACTCTGTCGCTTTTGGGGATAACACACCTGAGGAACCGCCAGCCGCACCAGCTCTCCGACGGCGAGAAGAAAAAGGTCGCGCTGGCAGCGGTTTTGACGGTCAACCCTGACGTTTTGCTACTGGACGAGCCCACTGCAAACCTCGATCCACGGTCACAGCACTGGCTTTTGAACTTTTTGCTCGCGCTTTCCCGGGTAAACAAAACTATTGTGGTAGCAACGCACGACCTGGTAACTGTGCCGGTGCTGGCAGAACGGGTACTCGTGTTGGGCGAGGACCACCGGCTGATCTCTACAGGTGAACCTGAGCAGCTTCTCTCCAACCGGGAACTTCTTCTTAAGGCTAACCTGGTTCACCCGGATTATCACCTCCACCGCGTGGGGAGCGGGAAGGACCATATTTATCCCCACGTTCACCTGCACGGGGAAGAAAGTTAAAATTAATTCTCTCTGCGGCAGGAATTTCCGGGCCGGGGGTCGAATATTGTAATAACGCCTGCAAGAAGCCGGCTCTGAAAAAAGGTTTCTTTTTGATAACACTGCGGCCATGGAGGCCACCTGCCGGGTTACGGAAAGCCCGGACAAGGTGGCTTTTGTTTTTGAGCTGTTACAACAGAAGGCGATCCGCATAAAGAAGGGCGGCGGCTATGAAGATATTGGTTATAATCCAGGCAAAATCGAACGTTCTCAGGCGGAAATTATTCAGAATCCGGGGCTCGCCGGAGTAGCCCCGTGCGTGCATCGCTTCATAAACGGCTTCGTTCAGACTGTAAGACTTGGAGACAATCGTGCCCAGGATCGCTGCGAAGAAAGCTCTTTTTTCCTCCCGGTTGAGGGGACCGACCATCCGCAGCGCGCGAGCCTCGAGTGTTTCGACGGCTACCTTTACGAGGAGGAAGACGTATCTGAGGGTTGTTTCGAGGATTAAAACCACCAGACGCGGAACACAAAGCGCCCGCAGAGCCTTAAGGAGACTGGTCCACGGGGTGGTCAAAGTCAGAAGCAGCGCCAGGGAGGTAGCGGTCACGGTGCGGAGAATGATAGTGGCCGCACGTTGGAGTCCCTCCGCTGTTACGGTCAATGGACTGGATACTTGATAAAAAGCAAGGTCCGCACCGCTTTGGAGGAGCACCAGAACCGGCTTGCCGGGAGTAACCCAGTTCAGCGTAAGCGGGAGCACCACTACCCCGGCGAATAGCAAGGCGAAGCCCCAGGTGCGGCCCAGGAAAGAAGGCAACGCTATACGCGATGCCGTCGCAAAGGCGAGTGTGAACCCGTAAGACACAACAAGCGTCAGAGGATGGTGCTGGAAGGTGAGCAGACAGATGAGGCCGACGGCGGTGACCACCTTCACGCGCGGGTCAAGCGCCTGCCACAACCCGCTCCTCTTTGCGGTCGAGTCGGCGGCCAGGGTTTCTATCAAAAAACCCTCAAGCCCCTTCAGCGCCTTTGTCAAAAGAGCGGAAGTCTGGTGCCGTGGTACCGGACTGCTCTTAATACGCCCCTGTGATACAGTTCCGCCGAGCCACTCCGGGAGTTGCATAACGATCTTCTTCCTCCGGATTTAAAGTTCGGCGGTCAACTGTAATGTTCCTGCAAACGCAGTAAAGAAGGGCGCTATTTCAACGAAGTTAACCGGAAGGTGGGGTGTGTATGTGCACAAAACACGTAATTTATGCAGCGTTTTCAAGGGGGGGTAGTCTTGAGAGCAGCCGGTTTCCGGAATTTATTGTAGGTGTATTCATTGCCGATATTTTGTAAGATTTTAAGGAGGGATTAAAATGCATATTCCCGACGGTTTTCTCGATCCCAAAACGTGGATCGGATGCAGCATGGTTACGGCAGGGGTGCTGGCCGTGGCAGTCAAAAGAAGCAAGGAGAAGTTAGCGGAAAAACAGGTCCCTTTGATCGGAGTCATGGCAGCTTTCATCTTTGCCGCCCAGATGATCAACTTTCCGGTTATCGGGGGAACATCCGGTCATCTGATCGGCGGCGTTTTAGCCGCCGTACTCTTTGGTCCTTTCAGCGCGAGCGTCATAATGACGGTAATCTTGCTGATCCAATGCTTTCTCTTCAACGACGGCGGCGTGACCGCTTTAGGAGCGAACATCCTTAATATGGGGATCATCGCGCCCTTTTTAGGTTATGCGGCCTACAACTTGCTGCGGGGCCTGGGAAACGTTGCGGCTTCCTTTGTCGCGGGCTGGGTTTCCGTACTTGCTGCGTCTGCGGCCTGCGCCGTGGAACTGGCCCTTTCGGGGACCAGCCCGTTAGCGGTTGTGCTCCCGGCCATGCTCTTCTGGCACTTTTTCATCGGGATCGGCGAAGGCGTGATCACTGCGGCGGTCGTCGGCTACCTCGCGCGGGTCAAATCCGGTTTGTTGACCGAGACACTCAAGGTGTGAGGTGATCAATGTGCGTAAGGAGATTTGGATCGGTCTGATCGTGGCGCTTTTAATCGCAGGCGCTCTTTCACCTTTTGCTTCACCGTATCCCGACGGTCTGGAAAAGGTTGCGGAGACCAAAGGGTTTATCGACCAGGGTGAGGGGAAGGAGGTCGTCCACGCTCCGATACCGGATTATACCACGCCCGGCTTGAAAAGCGAGGGGACGGCTACCGCAGTAGCGGGAATTATGGGAACGGTGATCACATTTGCTGCTGCCTACGGCGTCGGCCGGATACTGAAGCAGCGCCGCAGCGCCGCCCCGGATAAACGCAAGGGCGATTAAGTCTGCGAACCCAAGGGCCCTGCTGCCGGTCGGTTCAGAAGAGCCTCGGCTGCAGCGGGATCTGCATAAAGGGTTTTTTCGCCGGTGTAAGTGACGAAACCGGGGCGGGCGCCCTTGGGACGCTGGACATTAGAGCGGCGGGTCCAGTCTACGGGAACAGCGGTACTCCGGCGGGCCTGGCTGAAATAGGCGGCCAGCGCTGCCGCTTCGGCAAGCGCCTCGCCGGAGGGCTCGTGTCCACCTGTCTTGAGGATGACGTGGGCGCCGGGTATACCGCGGGCGTGAAGCCATACATCGCCGGCGGCGGCAAGCCGGAAGGTAACATAATCGTTCTGGCGGTTGTTTTTGCCGACCAGAATGGTAAATCCGTCTGTGGAACTGAGCTTAAGCGGCTGCGGTTCTTTCTTTTCCTTCTTTTCTCTGCCTGTTTCCGCGGGGAGATATCCTTGCCCCGCAAGCTCCTCCGTAACCTCTGACAGATCTTCCAAACCTGTAGCCTGTTCTATGGCGGTGATCACGCCCGTCAGGTAGGTAAGCTCCTCAACAAGTCGCTCTTTTTCCTGCGCAGCGTGTCGGCGGGCGGCTCGCGCCCTGGCGTATCTCTTGAAATATCGCTGTGCGTTCTGTGCCGGGGTCAGGGACGGATCGAGGGGAATAGTGACCGGCGGAGTGTCAGGCGAATAAAAGTTTTCCAAAACCGCTTCCTCCAGTCCCGAACGGAGCCGGTAGAGGTTAGCGGTCAGTAATTCCCCGTAAAGACGGTAGCGTTCCGGATCGGGATCACCCAAAACACGCTCGACGCTTTCCAACTTACGGTTAAGGCGGTTAATCTCCTTTTGGACACATTGCTCAAGACGGCGGCGCTGGGCATTATATAACGCCGCTCTCGTACGGGCTGAATAGAAACGGTCCACAACTTCGTTCATCAGAGCATAGACCTTATCGCCGTTTTCCTGGTAGGGGTCGAAGGGAGCGAACTCTACGGGTGACCCGTTCCGGATCATCAGCGTCGGAGAACCGAATCCGTTTGTTACCGAAGAAACAAGTTTTACAAGCGAAGCATGGAGCCGCCTGTACTCATAAAGTCCGCATTCGCCCACCGTCAGGTCAGGTGAAAGGCCGGCCCGGCAGACGATTTCACGGGCTGAGTAAAGGCTCAAACCTTGGTAAAGCCGCTGTACGGCCTGCGCTACCTCTGTTTCCGGCGCCTGCGCGCTCACAGAGGCGGTGAACTCCTCCTCCGTTGCAGCCAGGGGATCGGCTTTTCCCGCGGGCGGCGGCGTGACGTAGGGCTGACCGGGGAGTACCTCCCGGTACCGGCTGACCGCGTGAGAGTATCGCTTGACGGCGTCAATAATCTTGTTTTCTTCGGCATTAACGAGGATAATATTACTGTGCTTGCCCATGATTTCGGCGACTAAAAGGTAAGTGACGGGGCGGCCCACCTCGTCGGTACCCGTAACGGTTATATGCAGGATCCGTTCCAGGTCGGGTTGGGTGAAGGCGGTTATCCGGCCTCCTTCAAGGTGGCGCCGCAGGGTGGAGCAGAAGAAAGGGGTCTTTTCGGGGTTCCGGAGGTCGGCCGCTGTTACGTGCACCCGTGCAGCGTCGGCGGTGGCCGAAAGAAGAAGGCGGTATCTTTCGCGGTTCCGGCGCACGGCCAAGACGATTTCCAGTGCACCGGGCTGGTAGACGCGCTCGATCCGGCCGCCCGCAAGGGCTGAATTCAGTTCGCGTGTTATGCTGGAAAGTGCAAGGCCGTCGAAGGGCATTCCCGTCCTCCTTCGGAAAGTTACAACGTTCAGCGTTATAAGGGAACGGTGTGTTTCTGAGTATAACAGGAAGGAAAAAGGGGCGTCAATGCAAGGAAAAATTGACGCTGGTGCAGGTGCGGCAGGATAGGGTGTAAAGATTGCCGGTTCTCGCACGGCCGAAACCACTGTTATCAGGTAGAAGACCGCAAGGAGAAAGTGATCACCTGTACAGCTTTTACGGTATGCCTGGTCCCAGAGATGACGTGCCGCTGAATACCGGTGCAGATAATAAACTGAATAAGCGCAGCGTTTCCTGTGCTTTGAGCCTCGAACGGAGTATACCAAGAGGGGACAACGGCGGTCAATGCGAGAAAATAAAGGGCCGCTCGTCCGCTTGCGGGCGGGCAAGGTGCTGAAAACGTTCGCTTCCCGCCCGGGGGTGACGGAAGCGGTGGTGATTGTAGAAGGCCGCGAAGAAAAGGCGGTAGCCTATACCGCCTTCACCGGGGAATTAAAACCCGGTGACACGGTACTGCTTAACACCACGGCCGTAGCCAAAGGTTTGGGCAGCGGCGGGTACCATTTCGTGATGGCTAACCCGGCGAGGGCGGAATTAGATACCCCGGCTGAAGGCCACATTATGAAGCTCCGCTACACCCCGGCGCAGGTCAAGGTGTTGGCGGTGGAGGAGCCGGAGAGCCCCTTCCACGAACTGCTGCAGGAGGCCGACGACCTTGGCGGCACCCCGGTGGTAGCGCTGGAACTGCACAGCCAGCTTGCTCCTGCGGCGGCAGCCGTCCGGCAAAAAAGCGGGGGTCGGTTGCGCCTGGTTTATGTGATGACCGACGGCGCGGCACTGCCGCTCTCTTTTTCCGTCACAGTGTCCGAACTTAAAGAAAAGGGGCTCATAGCGGCAACGGTGACAGCAGGGCATGCCTTCGGCGGCGATTTCGAGGCGGTGAACGTATACAGCGGGCTGCTGGCAGCCAAATACGCCGCCGGCGCGGACTTAATTGTCGTCGGGATGGGCCCCGGCGTGGTGGGAACGGGAACGCGCTTCGGCACCACAGCCGTTGAGCAGGGAGAAATCGTGAATGCCGCATACATTTTGGGCGGGCGGCCGGTAGCCGCTCTGCGGCTGAGCTTCGCCGACCAGCGGCCCCGGCACCGGGGGGTGAGCCACCACACCCTCACCGCGCTCGGCCGGGTTGCGCTGGCGCCGGCCACTGTACCGGTGCCGGTGATGCCGCCGAAAAAAGCGGCGCTGGTGCAAAAGCAACTTGAAGAAGCAGGAGTAGCCGGGCGCCACCGGCTGGTAACCGTGGACGCCGCCGCTGTTTTCACCGCATTGGACGAACTAGGGTTGCAAGTGAGCACAATGGGCCGCGGCCGGGACGCCGAGCCGGAGTTCTTCTTAGCGGCGGGCGCCGCCGGCATTATCGCGGCTGAACTCGCTGGTGGACAAAATTGAGGCGAAAAACTCATTCAGGTAAAATTAGTGAATAGATGCTTTTAAATAGTCTTTCAGCGCAACTTCTCGATTACCACAGTTCTCGCCGATGAAACCGAATACCATCCAGGCCGGGCCGCATATATACATGGCATAAGGCAGTATAAGTTGCTTCATTACAACGCCCCCCTTTAACTGAAAGTCGATCCTGCTTCCGGCTAAATTTTACTCGGCAGGCCCGCCGTTTATACTTATCTGGTACTCCCCACTCCCGGAATATAGGCCATGGGGGCGGCATAGGATTGGACAAGATAACAAGGGTCGTCGGAACGTCCGGACAGCGGCGGGAGTGGTGTGATTGGTCCACCGTGATCTCCTTCCCCAGAGATCCACGCATGGCTTGGGTGAGGTTCTCCGTGGCCTGTGGTTATCATCTTTGCGGCGTTGTTGGCTTTTATACCTCACCGCGTTTGTTATTTTCGGATTAGGGCTTTTCTGGGGAATAGAAAGCGCATCCCGGCTTGATAAAGCGGAAGCGGCACAATTGGAAGATTACCTTACACCGCTTACGACATTAGATCAAAGCTCCGCAAACGAAAAAAAGGCCGTCTTCAGGCAGGCCGCCCTGCGAAACACCCTGCCTCTCGGGGTAATGTACGTTGCGGGACTCACCGTAATCGGCATGCCGGTAGTGGCCGGGGTGCTGTTTTTACGCGGGTATGCGCTTGGTTTTACCGGCGGTTTCCTGGTCCAACGCAAGGGAATGTACGGTTTTGGTTTGGTTCTGACAGAGATCATCCCCCAAAACGTTATCATCATGGTGGTGTTTATCATTGGGGCCGTGGCCTCTCTCTCGTTCTCCCTACTCTTAATTCGCCGGGGGTTCCACCCGGAGACCGCCGTCTTTCCGTGGTTTCTCCGTTATACGGGGATGATGGCGCTGCTCGCCGCCGCCGCCCTGGGTGCAGGGGTTATCGAAGCGTATGTGGTTCCGGGGGTTGCGGGTGTTGTCTTACCACTGTTAGAATAAGATTTCGGCAGACCCGCTTATCGCCCTAAAACGAACTTAAAAAGCTTAAATAATGTGACAGACTCTCTACAATCAACCCGTTCAGGACCTTGCAGTTGGAATTTTTTATAACCAGTGCCCGTTGTGAAACCGCCGGCGCTCCTGGACGGGCAAAAGGAGGAAACCAAAGTGATCGTTTTGTTCCTAATCCGGCTGCGCGAACGGTTATTACACACTATAAAAATATTTGCACTGCTGGCTCTTTTTTCCGTCTTGCTTGCCGGTTTTTACGGAGTAATAAAAGAGAGCGAAACCGTAGTAGGAGGTAAGGCGCAATACGAAATGGATCACCGAGGGTTTGTTGCGACGGAAAACGGAGAACAAGGCATGTTTGACAAATTCATAAGCAAGCTCAAACAATACTATCGCGGCAATTAATTCACACTTCAGTTAGCAATCCCTTTTCGGCCGGCCGGAGCCCAGGTGACCCACAAAGAGAGGCCTGTTTTGCATCTCCTCCGAGAATGCGTTCTTCTTCCGCGGGGCGCGGCGATGAGCCGCGTTCCGTTTATGTTACTCTTCTGCATCTAAATAACCAGCTTCCAGGTCTATTTGCCCCATTTTCCTTCTTCGTGGTGCGGTTTGGTGGCGGCATGGGGGACTCCTTCTGGTTGTTTTTAGAAGGATTTTTTATTCTCAGGGAGAACTCTCAATTCTAACATAATTTCAACTCATCACTATGCAACCTACCCAATTTGTAAATGTGGGCGCCTCTGTGCGTCTGTATTCATCGGCTGCAGGGATTCTTGTACGGTGTACCCACTGCTCCGTTGTTCCGGATGCCTTTTTATGTATTCAAAATCGGGCAACCGCAAAGGGTGAGATGTATTGTTGCAAAACTGGCTTCAAGAATTTACCGATTATCTGCGGGTGGAACGAGGATTGGCGCACAACACCGTCCTGGCTTACCGGTCTGACCTAACGCACTTCATTAATTTCGTTAAAAAACGCAGGTTTGTGATACCCGGCAGTTTGCGTGACGCCCTTCTGTCGTATCTTTTAGATCTCCAGCGCACGGAACTTACTGCCGCGACAGTCGCGCGGCGGCTGGCAGCACTCAAAGCCTTTTTTGGATTTTTGACCCGCGTTAATTACCTCGGACAGGACCCAACGGCGGAGTTGAGTTCCCCCAAGCTGATCCAGCGGTTGCCAAGGGTATTAAATCAGCAGGACGTAGAAAAGTTGTTGATTACCCCTCGCTGCAATACCCCTATAGGGTTAAGGGACAGGGCGATGCTGGAGGTGGCCTACGCCACCGGACTTCGCGTTTCCGAGCTGGTAGGGCTCGAAGTGGAAAGTGTTAACTTTGAAGCCGGCTACGTCCGCGTATTTGGAAAAGGAGCCCGGGAAAGGGTCGTTCCGTTGGGGCGGATTGCGTTACGCTGTCTTGCCGACTATCTGGAACGGGGAAGACCGGTGTTATGCGGCGGCTACGGTGGTAAGGCGCTTTTTGTAAACCGCCGGGGTGAAAGGTTAACCAGGCAGGCCTTTTGGAAGATACTGAAAGCCTACGCCAAAACCGCAGGCCTTAATATGAAACTATCCCCGCATACGCTTAGACACTCCTTCGCCACCCACTTGTTAGAGAATGGGGCGGACCTGCGTGTTGTGCAGGAACTCCTTGGACATGCAGACATCAGTACCACCCAGATATACACCCATATTACCCGTCAGAGGCTCCGGGAAGTTTATGACATTTCCCACCCACGAGCCTGATTTATACCGGCCCCAACATTCCGCTCACCAAAAAACAGGCATTTTGTCCAGTTCCGCCAAGTAAAAATGTTGCCGGTTGCTTTAAAGAAGGAATGTCGATGCTTATCTCAGAATCTATGGTTATATGGTACCATACCAAGCCGGATACGGCTGTAGACACGGATATGCTTAACTTAGAACGCTGCCGTAAGCAAGCCCCGGGATGCCGATCTGGTTTAACCCAAAGTTCAATGGATTGACCGGATTATGGACTGCGCAACAGTTTAAACAGCATAGGATGATATAATATAGTAAGGTGTAGCTGAAAAATGAGCAGTCAATCTTTTTCCGCGGCAACCAAGGCTGAACTTGCCAGGGTGAAGGAAGAAAAGTCCTGCTGTTTACTTGGCGAACTCGCCGGGCTGGCCAAGGCTGCTGGAAGGATAACGAACGAAAATAATACCGTGCGCCTGGAAATCCGCACTGAAAACCCTGCTGTAGCGCGGAAGGCCTTCCAGTTAGTACGGGCGGTTTTTCAGAAACAGGCTACGCTTCTTGTCCGGCAACAGCGGCGACTCCGGCGAAGAAAACTATACCGCATCTGTATCCCGGGAGAACTTGCCCCGGTAACCCTAAAGCTTGGACTTGCTGACCGTTTCGGACGCCCTATTTCAGGCATTCGGCGCAGCTTTTTACGGCGGGAGTGCTGCCGGAGGGCTTACTTAAGGGGTCTGTTCCTCGGCAGCGGCTGGGTCAGCGGTGCCGCCCCGGCCTATCACCTTGAGTTTGCAACCCAGTCGGAAAGGTCGGCGGAGGATCTGCTCACGCTGTTGGGACAGTTGGGGCTAAAAGCCCGCATGACAAGCCGGAAAAACGGTTTCGTGGTCTATTTAAAGAAAAGCGGCGCAATCGGGGACTGCCTGAAGTTGATGGGGGCATCTGGTCCGCTTTTAGAACTCGAAAACACCCGCGTTTACCGGGAAGTCAAAAACCGGATTAACCGCCTTGTAAATTGTGAAACGGCGAATCTCAACAAGACGGTCGAAGCAGCCCTCCAGCGAAAAGGAGAAATCGGGTTTATCAGCGCACAGGTCGGGTTGGAGAATCTGCCGGAAGGCCTGAGGGAGCTGGCACGGCTCAGACTTGCGCACCCTGAAGCTACCCTGAAAGAACTGGGCGAAATGGCACGTCCTCCGCTTTCAAAGTCATGTGTAAACCACAGGCTGCGGCGGTTATCAAATATTGCGCAGCGCCTTAGGAAGGAAGCAAAGGGAACTCCGGGAGGTAAAGCATGAGGACTGGTCATGAGATAACGATCAAGCAGACACTAAAAACGGCTCTTGGGGCTGAACTCAAGCAGGCCATTACCGTTCTTCAGCTATCTTCTCAAGAACTGATCAACTATGTTGAACAGCAATTAGTAGAAAATCCGTTGCTGGAATTAAAAGAAGAAGAAGGGGACAGTGAAACCCCGTTGAATGAAATAAAAGAGGCTGAAAGCGTGGAAGATTATGGCAGTGACTGGGTTGATTACTTCTGTGACTCCAGCGACCTGGGCTTCGTTCCGAAACCGGAGACGGATTCGCCACCGGTTTTGCCCGAACCGCCCGGCAGGTTGCCCACGCTTTATGAGCACTTAACAAGCCAGCTCGGCTTTTTACGCCTCGGGAAAGAGGAGCGCTTAATCGGCGAGTATCTAATCGGTAACATCGGTGTTGACGGGTACCTTAAAGCAACAACGGAGGAGGTTGCGTTTTCCCTCGGTGTACCGGAGGAGACCGTTGAAAAAGTGCTTAAACTGATCCAAACAATGGATCCTCCGGGGGTTGGGGCACGGAGCCTGAAAGAGTGCCTTTCTATCCAGGCCGAGCGCTCCGGGATGGATTACATTGTAAAGGCGGTCATTTCAGACCACTTGGAGGAATTGGCTGCCGGAAAGGTTGCAAAAATTGCGAGCCGGATCGGTGTTTCAACTGATCAGGTCGCTAAAGCGGTGAAGGCTGTTCGGTCGCTTAACCCGAAGCCGGGCAGCGTCTTTGCGGGTGAGCCGGTGCAATACATTGTTCCGGATCTGATAATCCAGAAAACCGGCGGGGAGTATGTGGTTTTAATTAACGACAACGCTTATCCCCGCCTGAGGACAAATCCTACGTACCGGGAACTCCTTCGTAGGGGCGGTTTGAACCGGGAGACCAAGGTCTTTATCCAAAGCAAGTTAAAGCAAGCCCTGTGGTTGATCAAGAGCATTGAAAAAAGGCAGACGACCCTTCACCGGATCGCTAATGTTCTGGTAGATATGCAACGGGGTTTTTTAGATGCCGGCGTTTCAGCTTTAAAACCGTTGACGCTAAAAGAGGTGGCGGAAGCAGTTGGACTCCACCAGTCAACGGTCTCGCGGGCTATCGCAAACAAGTATGTTCAGTGTCCCAGGGGAATTTTTCAGCTGAAGTTCTTTTTCAACAGCGCCGTAACCGAAAGAGGCGGCAGTACGATAGCTGCTCAGTCGGTCAAGCATTGGATAAAAGAAATTGTGGCAGCCGAGAACCCTGAAAGACCGCTGAGCGACCAGGAAATTGCCCGCGCTCTTTACCTCCGGGGTGCCAGGATCTCCAGGCGGACGGTCGCGAAGTACCGGGCCGACTTGAGTATTCCCGGTGCGGCGAAGCGGCGCAACAGCCGAAGAATGAGTAAATAGGGACACTTAAACTATTATCTTAGGGAAGGGGTTGAGTGCTACAGTGAGTGTTAGGGTGGGAATTAACGGCTTCGGCAGAATCGGACGGCTATTCCTGAGGGTAGCCCTGAACAGAAAAGGAATCGAGGTCGTCGGGGTCAACCACAAGACGCGCCGCCTACCCAGTAACGCGGATTTCACCCGCCACCTCGCTTACAGCCTCCAGTACGACACCATACACGGTAGACTGGCCCACAAGGTCGGCAGCACGGAAAGTTCTCTCATAATAGACGGGTGCGAAATTCCTGTATATTCCGAAGCAGATCCCGCGAATATTCCGTGGGGCAAGATCCAGGCCGATATAGTGGTTGAATCGACAGGCAGGTTTCGCGACGGCCGGGAAGCGGCTGAACACATCGCCGGAGGCGCAAAAAAGGTGATAATTACGGCGCCGGCAAAAAACGAGGATATCACCATTGTGATGGGAGTTAACCATCAGTTATATGATCCTGAAAAGCATAACGTAATCTCCAACGCCTCCTGCACCACCAACTGCCTGGCTCCCGTCGCACAGACCCTCCACCGTAAGTTCGGAATCGTCAAAGGCCTGATGAATACCGTCCACGCCTACACGAACGATCAGCAGATTCTCGACATGCCGTATAAGGACTTCCGCCGCGGCCGTGCGGCCGGCCTTTCCATAATCCCCTCAACCACCGGGGCGGCAAAAGCAATCGGGCGCGTACTGCCGGAACTCGACGGCAGGTTAAATGGGCTTGCCTTTAGGGTACCGGTCCCCAATGTCTCCGTGGTTGACCTGGTCGTGGAACTCGCCACACCGGTGACGGTGACCGAGGTAAACCAGGCCCTTAAGAAAGCGGCTGAGGCTGATCTGCGAGGAATCATGGACTACAACGAACTGCCCCTGATCTCTCAGGACTACAACGGAAACCCGCATTCTTGTATAGTGGACGGGCTGTCGACGATGGTTGTCGGTGAGAACATGGTCAGGGTGGTAGCCTGGTATGACAACGAGTGGGGCTATGTCAACCGGGTCGCCGATTTGGCTGAATATATTGCCGAAAAGGGGCTAAAGTAATTGTAAGTGCAATCGACACACGGGATGACGTCGCTGCTGTTCAGTGTGCGAGAGCCTCATGACCTCGAACCTTAACAGAGAACTTCGAATCGTGCGCTCAAGGGGTATGCGGAGCTAATCCGGTACTGCTGACGACTTCATCATCTGTGTCCAGAAGAAAGAGGACGCCGAGAGGATTCTCGCGGCCTTAAAGAAGCGGCTGGCCAAGTTTGGCTTGGAGTTATCGGCCGAAAAGACCAAGGTAATTCCTTTTGGGCGGTATGCGGAGGAGAACGCCCGGAGGAAAGGACAGAAGCCGCCGACCTTTGACTTCTTAGGATTCACCCACTTCAATGACAAGACCCGGAGCGGTTACTACAAGCTTGGACGGCGCACGAGCGCCAAGAGATTCCGGGAGAAGCTCAAGGCGGTAAAGAAGTGGGTCAAGGCGGTAAGGTACCTGATGCCGCTACGGGAATGGTGGCCGATATTCCAGGTCAAGCTGTTGGGTCATCAGCGGTACTACGGAGTTAGCGGCAACTATGAGAGGGTCGAGGCATTTACGGAGCAGGCCCTGAGAATCGCGGCCAAGTGGTACGGGCGCACGAGCCAGAGGCGGCAGAAGGCACGCCAGCGGTTTTGGAGGTTCGTTGAGCGATACCCGGTACCCAGGCCTAAAATCTACGTTAACCTCTATGCTTTCAGCGGTTGATGTGCGTGAGCTTTCTTGAGGAGCCGGATGCGGGAAATCCGCACGTCCGGTTCTGTGAGGGGCGTAAAGAGTAATCAATACGTCTACTCGACAACTATCTACCGGAGGGGTTCGGATGCCGAAAAAAACCGTACGCGACATCGATGTTAAAGGCAAGAGGGTGCTGGTACGGGTTGATTTTAATGTGCCTTTGAAAGAGGGGAGGGTAGCCGAAGATACCCGGCTGAAGGCTGCCATTCCGACCATAAGCTACCTCTGCAGGCAGGGGGCGAAGGTGATCCTGATTTCACACCTGGGCCGTCCCAAGGGCGTACCTGACGACCAGTTGAGGCTTGACCCGGTGGCTGTTCGCTTGGGAGAGCTGATCGGGCGCCCGGTCCGGAAGATTGACTATTGTACCGGTCCGGAGGCGGAAACAGCGGTAAAGTCGCTGGAGCCCGGCGGTATTCTGCTCCTGGAGAACATTCGTTTTTACCCGGGAGAAACGGAAAACGATCCGGATTTAGCGCAACAATTGGCGGCGCTTTGCGACCTTTTCGTGAATGATGCCTTTGGGACGGTGCACCGGGCGCACGCTTCTGTTGTGGGGGTTGCTGCCCTACGCCCGGCGGTGGCCGGTTTCTTGATGGAAAAAGAACTTGAAGTGCTAAACCGGCTCTTGAGCCGACCCGAACGCCCCTTTGTTGTGGTAATAGGCGGGGCAAAAATCTCTGACAAGATCGGGGTTCTGGAAAATCTGATTGACAGAGTGGACAAGATGCTTCTCGGCGGGGGGATGGCAAACACATTTCTTGCAGCGCAGGGATACAAGATGGGATTGTCGCTGGTCGAAAGCGATAAGCTTGAAGTGGCGCTGAATCTTCTTTCCCGTGCGAAGGGACGCGGCTTGCACGTAGCGTTGCCGGTGGACCTCGCTATCGCAGAAAACCAGGCGCCTGGAGCACCAAACCGGGTCGTGCCGGTGGACGCCGTTCCGGACGGCTGGATGGCTCTCGACATCGGGCCGGAAACGGTGCGCTTGTTCACTGCGGGGCTTGCGGGAGCAAAGACTGTTTTCTGGAACGGGCCACTCGGGTTGTTGGAGCAACCGCCGTTCGATGCCGGGACCGTTGCCATAGCGCGGGCATTGCCTACAGAAGGGGCGACCACCGTCATTGGCGGAGGAGATACCGTCCGAGCGGTAAAACGCGCAGGGATGCTTGATAAGATTACGCATGTGTCTACCGGGGGCGGGGCATCTTTAAAGTTTTTAGAAGGGAAGGAACTTCCGGGGGTGGCCGTCTTACAGGAGAGGTAGGGGACCGCTGCAAGACTCAAACCGGGTCACCTTACATCTGGTAATGATAGGGGGGGATTTGTTGAGACGCACGCCGATTATCGCGGCCAACTGGAAAATGTTTAAAACGATTCCGGAAGCGGAGGCCTTTACGCGAGAGCTTTTGCAGAGAGGCGATTTCACCGGGGTAGAAGTCGTGCTCTGCCCGCCCTTCCCGGCACTCTGGCCGGTATCGCAGGCAACGTCCGGTACACCCGTGCGGGTGGCGGCCCAAAACGTATTTCATGAAGACGAGGGAGCATATACCGGAGAGGTTTCAGCCCCGATGCTGCGGGAGGCTGGGTGCCGTTACGTAATCATCGGCCATTCCGAACGGCGGCAGTACTTCGGGGAAGTGGACGAAACGGTCAACCTGAAAGTGAAGGCGGCCCTCCGGCACGGCCTTACTCCCATAATATGTGTGGGAGAAAAGCTCGCAGAGCGCGAAGCGGGGGAGACGTTTAAGGTCGTCCAGCAGCAAGTTAACAAGGCTTTCGAGGGTGTCGAGGAGGAGGCGGCGGCCGGGGTAGTTATCGCGTACGAACCGGTTTGGGCCATCGGTACGGGCAGAACGGCCCTGCCCGAAGACGCCCAGGCGGTGAACAGTTTCATCCGCGGGCTTATCGCGGGATTGTACTCGCCGGCGGCTGCGCAGCGGATTCGCATACAGTACGGCGGCAGTGTAACACCGGAAAACGCAGCGTTCCTGCTGGTACAACCGGATATTGACGGCGCTCTGGTAGGGGGGGCCAGTCTCAAAGTGGCGTCCTTTACTGCGATTGTTGATGCGGCGCGCAGGATACAAGGAGGGTAAAAGTTGAGTGTTATTACCGAAACCCGCGCAAGGGAAATACTCGACTCGCGGGGCAACCCCACGGTTGAAGTAGAAGTAGTTCTCGAAGACGGCACGGTTGGACGGGCGGCGGTCCCTTCAGGGGCCTCCACGGGAACATACGAAGCCGTTGAATTGCGTGACGGCGACGCGGAACGTTACGGCGGCAAGGGGGTTATCCGGGCGGTCCAGCATGTTAATGATGAGATTGCCGCCGAAATCGTCGGGCTAAGTGCTTTGGATCAATCGGAAATTGATACCACACTCATCGAGTTGGACGGCACCGAAAACAAGTCGCGCTTAGGGGCGAACGCCATTTTAGGGGTTTCGCTGGCTGCGGCCCGGGCTGCGGCGGAGTTCCTGGGATTGCCGCTCTACCGCTACCTGGGCGGGGTAGGTGCCAACCTTCTCCCGGTGCCCATGATGAACGTACTGAACGGCGGCCGGCACGCGGACAACAACCTGGACCTGCAAGAATTCATGATCGTGCCGGTTGGCGCAGAGTCCTTTGCCGACGCTCTCCGGATGGGGGCAGAGGTCTACCATTCGCTCCGCCGGATTCTCCATGAGCGGGGTTTAAGCACTGCTGTGGGGGATGAAGGGGGGTTCGCACCCTTTCTGAGCGCCAACGAAGAAGCGCTCAAGCTTTTAACAGCGGCTATCGAAAAGGCAGGCTACCGGCCTGGGGACGATGTAGCCCTTGCGCTTGATCCGGCGGCCAGTGAATTTTTCCATGACGGGTTCTATATCCTTCAAGGGGAGAACAGGACGCTTTCAGCCGGTGATTTGGTGGATTACTACGCCGACCTGGTTGAACGTTATCCGATTCTTTCCATAGAAGACGGCCTGGCCGAAGAGGACTGGGAGGGCTGGGAACTTCTTACCCGCCGCCTCGGAAAAACGGTGCAACTCGTGGGCGATGATATTTTTGTCACAAACCCCCGGCGGCTCGACCGCGGCATCACCCTCGGTGTGGCAAACTCAATCCTTATAAAGCCGAATCAAATCGGTACGCTGACTGAAACCCTGGAAACGATCACTCTCGCGCACCGGAACGGTTACACAACGGTGATCTCCCACCGGTCCGGGGAGACTGAGGATACCTTTATCGCCGACCTGGCCGTGGCAACCCGGTCCGGCCAGATCAAGACCGGCGCTCCGTGCCGGAGCGAGCGGGTGGCGAAGTATAACCAGCTCCTGCGGATCGAGGAACTGTTGGAGGGCGAAACTACGTATCCCGGCAAAAGCGCTTTTAGAAGATTGTAACTTGCCGGCTTGAGCCGAGTTTTTGGGTTGTTTGATGACGAAAATCAGTTGCCGGTCAGCAAGAGGCGTGTTATAATACTAACTGGTTTGGGGGGAAGCCGATGCTCAAAACGATTGTTACGGTTATCTATGTGCTGGTCTGCCTCCTGTTGATCGCCGTGGTTGTGCTTCAGTCCGGCCGGAGCGCCGGCCTCTCGGGCGCCATCGGCGGGGGTGCCGAAAGCCTTTTGGGCAAGAAGAAGGGCCTCGACGAGTGGTTAGCCAAGGTGACCATATGGGTGGCCGTCATATTCGCCGCCGTTTCTCTAATCCTTGTAGAGGCAGGACATTTTTACCAACCGTAGCGAATGTAAAATTTGGATACTTTCTCCCGGCAATTTCGCCCCAAAGCGACAACAAAGCAGGTATTAGTTATAGAGAAATAACTTTAGCAGTAATGCCGTCAAGGTTGCCGGTAACCAGAATTCTCAACACCGAAGGATGAACGCCGAATCCTGAACTCAATGAGAAAAAAGGGCGAAGACCGATGAGCAAAGCGAAATTCTACTTCTCCATCGCAGCAGCTTACTTATGCGCCTTGTTTTTCGCCGCGCCGGCCTTTGCCTGGACGCACGGGCAGTTTTCGGCCACCACCGATGCCTGCGCCGGCTGCCACGTAGCCCACGCTGCGCAGGCACCTAAGCTCTTAAAGACCGGGCCGACGCAGACGGAACTCTGCTTTCTCTGCCACGGTGACGGCGGCGTGAGCGCCCCCTACGACATCAAAATCGGCAAGACCACCGTCGGCGGCATCACCTACGCGTCCACGGCAGGCGGTTTTGAAAAACAATGGGTGGGCCCGGGCGCAAACGATTACCGGACAGTCACCTCCCGGCATACCGTCTGGGGATACCTCCCAGACACCCTTAACCAGGCCGGCGCATGGAACGGCGAGAGTTCCAAATACCTGGTAATCCCTGGCGGCACCTCTTCCCTGACCGGTAACGGCCTGGTTTGCAACTCCTGCCACGACCCGCACGCTGGCGGCAAGGTTCCGGACGGCAGCGGCTATATTACAGGGAGTTCTACCAGTGCTAACCCACGGTTGCTGCGCCGGAGCATCACTGTTATAGACAGCGCTTATACCGACCTTTACGTCTCGCTCAAGATGTCAACAGTTGGCACATTCACCTACCAGGGAGTTAGCTCAGGCGTATACCGGGTGATCGAGTACAAATCCGGCAGCACCAGGTGGTGCGGCGCTTGCCACAACAGGTTCAAGACCAGCAACCGTGATAGCTCTCTTGGTTCGGGACACGCAAACTACTATTTCGGGATGTGGCGCCACCCGATGGACGGACACGTTGTACCACCGCCCGGCTTCGACGGTAGCATCGACACCGGTACACCCTTGGAGAAACCAGACAGTGTTTACCATGTAGCGTGTTTCACGTGCCACCGGGCACACGGTTCGCCGGCAGCGAATACCGGCTGGGCATCGAGCTGGCCGCGTGACGTTGATCTGGGCGGAACCAGCACCACCTCGGCGCTCCTGCGGATGGACAACCGCGGCACCTGTTATAACTGCCATGGCGCGGGGCAGTACAACTGCTGGAATGATTCGCGCCTCCACTGCTCGAGTTGCCACCCCGGCACTTACCACGGCAGCAGTCCCGACGATTGCACGACCTGCCACGTCTTCTAAGGAAACACGGGAGCGTACAGCAAACGTGACAACTGGCATACATGGAATGATCAATCGCAAAGTACGGTGGGAAGGCGTTAAAAAATGTTGGCCCTCGGCCTTCCCACTTACACTTTGCTTCAACCGTGGCAGCCCTAAGCTGGAACCAGTTGTACCTTTTCTAACCTGCACCTCTTGCTTAGCATGACATCCGTAGGTACATCTCATGTCCGACCTGCCACCGGGCGCATGGTTCGCCGGCAGCCAAAACCGGTTGGGCTTCAAGCTGGCCGCGCGATGCCGCCGACCCGGCCACGGGCAAAGCGACGGGCGACACCTCGGCGCTCCTGCGGATGGACAGCCGGGGCACCTGCTACAACTGCCACGGTGCCGGCGAGTACAACTGTTGGAACGATCCGCGCATCAATTGTGGAGGCTGTCACCCGGGCGGCGGTCATACCGGCGATTGTACCTTTTGTCACCGTTAATCCGGGCCGCGCGGCAAACGCGCCGGTCGGTTTACAAAAAAACCGAGCGCTGAATAAAGCGGGAAGGCACACCGTGGAATAGTTTGACGACTCCGGGGCCTCCCCGTTTAATTTTCCTCCCAAAGAGCACCAACATGCAACATGATAGAATAGCTCCATTGGCACCTTAGAAAACTCGCGAAAAGTTTCAATTCCCGCACTAATTTTACCCTTTCTTTTGGTGTAAGTTGCGTAAAGAAAATGCCGGCCGCGGATCAAAAAGATTGAGATTGCCAGTTGGTAAGAAGTTTGCTATAATACTAACTGGTTTGGGGGGAAGCCGATGCTCAAAACGATTGTTACGGTTATCTATGTGCTGGTCTGCCTCCTGTTGATCGCCGTGGTTGTGCTTCAGTCCGGCCGGAGCGCCGGCCTCTCGGGCGCCATCGGCGGGGGTGCCGAAAGCCTTTTGGGCAAGAAGAAGGGCCTCGACGAGTGGTTAGCCAAGGTGACCATATGGGTGGCCGTCATATTCGCCGCCGTTTCTCTAATCCTTGTGGTTTGGAAGTGACGCTGATCCGAGCGGCCTGACAAGCAAAAGCCCGCCTTTGCACGTCCAAAGGCGGGCTTCTCTTTTATGACAGCTTTTAAGAAGTGAACGCCTTCTCAAGCGGCGGCGCGACCTGCTTTTTCCGGGACATGCAGCCCTGGAGCCAGAACGAAGCACCCTCCGGTTTGACCCCGAATGCCTTCTCCATCGTTGCCGGGTCCCCCGCAAAATACAGCTCGGAGCCCTCCTTGATGATGTCGGTGGCGATGAACACCACCATGGCGTAGCCTTTATTGCCCTTCAATTCGTTGAGGTAACTGACAATCTCGTCTTTCCTGCCGTAAACCTCGTTAATATCCACAACCTCGGTCTGCCCGATACCAACTTTGTTGCCGCCAAAATCAAAGTCTTTAAAGTCGACGTGGATCACGTCGGAGATCGGTTTGCCCTTGATGCTGGCTTTGGCCTTCTTGATGTCGATGCCGAACGTCTGAATGTCGGCTATTCCGGCGATCTTCGCCAGTTCGGCCGCAATCTTCTTATCCTCTTCGGTGGTGGTCGGGGACTTGAAGATCACCGTGTCGGAAAGGACCGCTGCCAGCAAAAGGCCGGCATACGTGGGGTTTTTCTTAACGGCGTCCATATGGTGCTTGGCGATAACCGTCGCGGTGCTTCCCACCGGCTCCACGTGAATATAAATAGGGGTATTGCAGACAAAGTTCATCTTGTGGTGGTCGACAACCTCGATTATTTCCGCCTTATCGGCACCGTCAACCACCTGCGCGGGCTCGTTGTGGTCGACGAGGACAAGCTTTTTGCCTGCGGCGTCCGTCATTAACTCGGGCGCAGGAACCCTAAAATAGTCAAGAACGTAAGCTGTTTCCTCGTTGAGCTCGCCGGGTCTGGCTGCCTTGTATCCCTTCAGACCGGCATAGACAATTGCGGAACAAACGGTATCCGTGTCAGGGGCCTTATGGCCGATTACATAAACCTCGCTCACTTGCATTACCTCCTAATAATAAAAAGTCATTCGAAACCCTTCAAACTTTTTCCTTACCTGCGGCCCAAAAGTACATCGCAAGCGACCGGAAAACATTCTTTATATGGATTGATTCAGGTCCGGCTTCAAGTCACCTCCTTTATAACTCTTCCTTATATGTCCAAGGTATTAGTGAATATTTTCGCTATTTCCACTGCTTTTCCTTCAAGAAAATATAAATTTGCCAAACAAAAAGATTTTCCACTTGTTTTCGGTTATGCCGAAAACTATAATGGTCAAGGTGGGGCATTATGTGGCGGGTGAAAAAGTTTTTACGGTCCTTGGATTATACACTGCTTGTAACGGCCGCATTAATAATTGTATACGGCCTGATAGCCATTTCGAGCGCCACGCACGTGACCAACCCCACGGGCGAGGACCCGTATTCCTTCATGAAAAAACAGCTCATTTGGGCGGCTCTGGGGTTTACGGTAGCGTTCTTTTTTATGGGCTGGCACTACGAGGAATTACCCCGGTACACCACGGCATTGTACATAATAAACCTGGCGCTCCTGACCGCGGTTCTTTTTGTGGGGCACACCGCTCTCGGAGCACAGCGGTGGATAAAGCTCGGGCCGTTCCTTTTGCAGCCGTCCGAGTTTGCAAAGTTCATTATCATCCTATCTCTTGCCAACTTTCTGGCACGTCGCGAAGGCAAGCTCAGCCGCCTCCGGGACCTTATGCCGGTCTTTTTATACACCGGTTTACCGCTGCTGCTGATTCTTAAACAACCCGACCTGGGAACGGCCTTGGTTTTCGTTGCCATTATGTTCGGTATGCTTTACATGGCAGGCGCACGCACGTGGTTGCTGCTGACCCTGGCTTTATCCGGGATGATTGCCGTCTGCGGCTGGATATGGGCGCACTTGAACTACGGCGTCTGGATCCCGCTGAAAGAATACCAACTCGCAAGATTGACCATTTTCCTCAACCCCTGGCAGGACTGGCAGGGGGCGGGCTACCACATGATACAGTCCCAAATCGCCCTTGGCTCCGGGGGCTTGCTCGGACGCGGGCTCTATTGCGGCACTCAGAATCAGCTTAATTTCCTTCCTGAGCAGCACACCGACTTCATTTTTTCGGTGGTGGGGGAAGAACTCGGATTTGTGGGCGCAGTAACTCTTCTGATGTTGTACTTTGTCCTTCTTTACCGCAGCGTAAAAATTGCAACCGTTGCCAAAGACTCGTTCGGCCGGTTGGTGGCAACCGGAATCGTTACAATGCTTGTTTTTCATATTCTCGTTAACGTCGGAATGACTACCGGTATTATGCCGGTAACGGGAATTCCCTTGCCGCTTTTCAGCTATGGGGGCAGCGCAATGCTTACAAACCTCGCGGCAATAGGACTGTTAGAGAACATTTATGCAAGACGGCAAAAAATCCTGTTTTAACCGGTGGGGCCATGGCGCTCTTTGACCCTTACGCTGCCGAATACGACTCGTGGTTCAATACACCTAAAGGACGGTTAGTCTGGCAGTTGGAGCTGAAAATTCTCTTAAAGGCCCTCAAGCCCTGCCATGGTGAGCGGATCCTGGACGCAGGATGCGGCACGGGAAATCTTACGCAGGAACTTGTGGCCCGCGGCGCAAACGTAACCGGGGTGGACGTCTCGGCGGCCATGTTAAAGATCGCCCGGAAAAAGATGAAGGAAGGCAAGGCCGTTTTTCTCCGGGCCGACGTTGCCTCCCTGCCTTTTGCCCCGGAGAGTTTTGACGCAGCCGTATGCTTTACAGTGCTGGAGTTTACCCGGAAGCCGGAGGAAGCACTGCGCGAGTTGTGGCGGGTGATTAAGCCCGGCGGACGGATGGTAATCGGCATGCTCAACCGGCTGAGTCCCTGGGCCGCAGCACGAAAAGGACGCGGGGTATTCGTTTCAGCCCGGTTTTATTCCCCTCGGGAGATGCGACAATTGATCCTGTCTGCCACTTCGGCTCCTCGTGGGTCGCTCAGACAGAACGCAGCCATTTACTTTCCGCCCGGGCTCAAAGGCAGACTCCTTCGCTGCGCCGGCCTTTTTGAATTTGCGGGGCGCCTGATTGCCAGACCTTTCGGTGCAGTAATAGTCTTCAGGCTGGACAAACCCTGAGCTTACGGCTTTCGATTTAATCGGGTTGCCGTGAGCAGGGCGGCGACGCGGGGAAGAAGCGGAAGCGCGGGAATTCCGGTTTCCAAAAGAGAGTGAATGCTTCAATAGCGAACGGCATAAAGTTCTTCGTAGCGGGGCCGAAAAGGCCCTTTTACATTTTGCGGGTTAAAGAATCAAGCATATTTTCGAATGCTTCCCAGTAGGATTTAAAATGAGACAGGCTCCCAGCGAAACGACTGGCAATCATGTGGGGAGGGATAGCTTTGGCAGGACTGAAAGAATGGCCTCAGTTACCGCCGGAAAAAACGGGCAGAAGCAGGCGCCTGTTGTTCCAAATTGCGGTGGCTCTTTCCGTCTTTTTGATCTTGGTAGGTTTGAAAGAAACAGGCGGCCCGCTCGGGCGTCAAGTCGACAAAGGTCTCCGTACGGTACTGACTACCGAGTGGAACTACCAGCCCGTTATGGAAAGGGTAGTAAGACACGGGCTACAGGCTGTAAGCGGCGATTTTTCCTTCCTCGGCGAGCCGGCAAAACCGGTAGCGGCGCCGGCGCCCGGGCAGCCGCTTTGTTTGCCGGTGTCGGGCAAAATGATCCGCAGATTCGGCTGGAGTAAGGACCCGGTCAGCACCCTGGAGCAGTTTCACCCCGGAATAGACATCGAGGCTCCTGCCGGTGCACCGGTTAAGGCGGTGGCGGACGGGGAAGTGGCGAAGATGGGAACGGATCCCGCTCTTGGAAGCTATGTCCTACTAAAACACGGGGGAGACGCGGCGACACTCTACGCACAACTGGGTGAAGTGGAGGTGTCACTCGGCCAGAAGGTCTTAGCCGGCGAGGTTATCGGGTGTGTGGGTGAAAAAGGCGATATTTCCGGGAGCGGGCTTCACTTTGAGTACCGCGAAAAAGGCAGACCGGTTAATCCGTTGGATAAGATCACACTTTTCAGCGGGAGCGAGCGTTAGTGGAGGTGACCCAGGGCTTGAAAGCCTTCCGGGTACACCCTCTCTTTCTGGCGCTTTTGTTGCTCTACTTCGCAGCAGGAGTACTTGACAGGGCTGCAGTGGCCTTCGGCTCGGTTTTACTGCACGAGATCGGACATGTGGTGGCGGCTCGTCGTACCGGGGTTATCGTAACCAGAATTGAGCTATTCCCGTTCGGGGGGGTGGCCCGCATGGGAGGAACAGGGGCTTTGAGCCCTACTCAGGAAATCACCGTAGCGTTGGCGGGACCCGTGACGAGCCTCTCTTTTTTTTGCATCGGACTCGGGTTAATGCACCTCGGTTACCTGACAGCCGGAATAGGACAGTTCTTTCTAACTGTTAACCTGATGTTAGCCGTATTCAACCTTCTCCCCGGACTCCCACTCGACGGCGGAAGGATCCTGCGCGCTTGGCTTTCCGGGAGGCATGGGTTGGGCGTCGGCACTCTCGTCGCAGCCAGGACGGGGCAATTGATCGGGCTGGTAACCATCGTATTAGGAATATTAGGGCCGGTTCTGGGGCGGTGGGGGTTAGACGCTGCAGCGCTCGGATTTTTTATTTTCTATGCGGCTACTCGTGAAAAAAGATACATACCTTATTTATTTGTGCAGCAATTAGCGGCAAAAGAGCAAGAACTCACCAGGCAGCGGGTGCTGCCGGGAGCGGTGCTGGTGGCAACCAAAGAGGCCCGCCTGTTGGAGGTTGCCCGGTTTTTTCACCCCGGACGTTTTCACTTTGTGGCGGTAATGAACGAGGAGAGCGGAAAACAGAGACTGCTGAGCGAAAAGCAAGTGGTCGAAGCCCTCACGACCTTACCTTCCGGAGCAAGCATCGGAAGCCTCATAGACGAACGGAAGGATTACAAACCGCATTAATTCCCGGAAGAACGAGGATGCCTGCTGCCCCCCCGACCCTCTTCGCTTTTCCAACCCCTGCGAACGACCGCGATAACATTCCAAATAAAAAGCCAAGGAGGAGCATAAAGTTTGGTCCGCGCGGTGAACGTGAGAGCGGGAGCGAAACAGAGTCAAACAGCCGCCGGCGTTGGTAATAAATGGTTATTTTCCGGGGAATGATTTTTGCAAACACGAAGGAATAGTGAATGACATGCAACCTTTGGGAGATAATTTTGTTATAATTTTAAAGGCAGATTAAACAACAGCTAGTAGACTGTTACAAAACTCTAATTTTTTAAAGACAGGTTCTATCTGTTCAAGATAGCAAACTTTGGCAGAAAGCCAGGAGACCATTTGAGAAGTGAGAAGTGACACACCTCTCATTTGCCAGGCGAAGTTTTGTAGCGGTCTCCTGAAAATGAGGCTCGATACTGAGTCCGTCTTCGGTTACTAAATTTCGAAGCGGCATTAAATGTCAGGTTGGGGGTCTTGGAGGTAAAAGTGTTGCAGATTGAACACCTGCTCCAGCAGGTACAAAAACCCGGGCGGTACACGGGCGGTGAATATAACTCCGTGAGAAAAAATTGGAATAAAGTGGCGGTAAGGGTGGCGTTTGGCTTTCCCGATGTTTACGAGATTGGCATGTCCCATCTCGGCCTCCAGATTCTTTATAACACGGTGAACGAGCGGTACGACGCTTTGATGGAACGCGTTTTCGCCCCGTGGCCGGACATGGAGGCCCTCTTGCGCAGGGAGGGTATCCCGCTCTTCAGCCTTGAATCACGAATGCCGATCAAGGAATTTGATATCCTTGCCTTTACACTGCAGTATGAGTTGACTTACACAAACGTTTTGAACATGTTAGAACTTGCCGGGGTCACTCTCCTTGCTTCAGAGCGGGGCAACGGGGAGCCTGTGGTTATCGCAGGTGGCCCTTGTGCCTTCAATCCGGAACCGCTCGCTGCCTTCTTCGACCTCTTTGTGATCGGTGAGGGAGAAGAGGTTATTCATGAATTACTCGACGCTTTCATCCGGGCAAAGCGGGAAGGGAAAGACCGTAGGACCTTTCTGCGCGATGCGGCCGAAATCGCAGGGGTTTACATACCATCCTTTTATGAAGTAAATTATTTTAGTGACGGCCGGATAGCCGGCATCCGGCCGGTGGTACCCGGCATTCCCGAAAGGGTGACAAAGCGTGTCGTGAGTAACATGGATGCAGCATCTTTCCCGGTGCGCCCGATCGTTCCGTGGATCGAGGCGGTGCATGATAGGGGGATGGTTGAGGTGTTCCGCGGCTGCACCCGGGGATGCCGCTTCTGCCAGGCCGGATTCGTTTACCGGCCGGTCAGGGAGAAAAGCCTCGCAAGGCTTCTGTCGCAGGGGCTGGAGTTGGCTCGGAACACCGGGTTCGCCGAAATTTCCCTGAGCTCGCTCAGTTCCGTTGACTACTCGCAGCTTCAGCCCCTGATCGACCGGCTTGTACCTGCGCTGAAGCCGGAGCGGGTAAGCGTCTCTTTGCCGTCGCTCCGTACCGACGCTTTTGCGGTGGAGATTGCACAGCGTCTTCAAGAGGTGCGAAAGGGTACGCTTACTTTTGCCCCCGAGGCCGGAACACAGCGGTTGCGCAACGTGATTAATAAAAAGGTTACGGAGGAAGACCTTCTTAAAGCTGCCGAAGCGGCCTTCATGTCCGGCTGGCTGCGCATTAAGCTGTACTTCATGATCGGGCTGCCTACGGAAAACGAGGAAGACCTTGACGGAATCGGTTCACTGGTATCTGCCGTTTTAAAGGTGGGGGAGAGGTGCGGTGTACCCAAAGGCCGGCTCCGTGTGACTGTCAGCGCGGCCTGCTTCGTACCAAAGGCGCACACCCCTTTCCAGTGGGAACCGCAGGCCACCCGCGAGGAGTTGCGGAAAAAGACGGAGTACTTAAAGCTGCGACTGAAGGACCGCCGGGTCGACTTTAACTGGCATGACCCTGAAACGAGCTTTATCGAAGCGGTCTTCGCCCGCGGGGACAGGAGGTTGAGCGCGGTGCTCCTCTCTGCGCAGAGGTTGGGCTGCCGGTTCGACGGCTGGCGGGAGTATTTCGATTTTACTGCCTGGCAACGCGCCTTTCAAGAAAACGGTCTTGACCCGGAGGGATATGCATACCGGCGGTACGGTTACAACGAGATACTGCCGTGGGACCACATTCATACAGGGGTCAGCCGAGAGTTCTTGATCCAGGAGCACGAGCGTGCCTTCAAGGCGGAGGTTACGCCGGACTGCCGCCGGGAAAAATGCTTCGCCTGCGGCGTTTGCCCCGCACTTGGAGTGGCACCGGAAATAATACAGGAGGACACGCATGTTCCGCTATAGGATTACTTTTCGCAAGGAGGGGCCGGCCCGCTGGATCGGCCACCTGGACCTTATGCGTGCCCTCGAGCGTGCTTTCCGCAGGGCAGGACTACCCCTATCTTACACCGAAGGGTTTAACCCCCGCCCCAGGTTCGTCTTTGGCCTGCCCTTGCCTGTAGGTGTAGTAGGCAAGAAGGAGCTTGCAGACGTTTACCTGCGGGTGCCGGCCAACCCTGAGGGTATTAAGGCGCGGCTGTCGCCGGTGCTGCCGGAAGGGTTGGGCTTAGAAGCGGTAAAGAGGATCCCGCGGGACGCCCCCAACCTTATGGCAGCAGTTGGCATGGCGTCTTATCGGGCTGAGGGACGGGCTGCACCCGCGGTCACCGCAGAACGGGTGGCGGAAGCGGTTAACGCCGTTTTGGGAGCGCAAGAGATTAAATGCAGACGGGAAGGAAAGGCAGGTTTAAAGGAACAAGACATCAGGCCGGGAATTTTTTCGTTGGAAGCTTCTATCATAAAAGATACCCTTATAGTATCCATGAAAGTCCGGGCCGGTCAACACGGCAACATCCGGCCTGAAGAGGTGGTGGATGCTTTTTTAAGACTCAGTGGTTTACCGGGGAATCCACGTGACTTTACCTATTACCACATCGGACTCTATATGGTCACGGACAGCCGCGCGGTAAGCTTGGGTTAGATGTAAGACTACAGGAGCGAAAGTGATGATCAAAGAGATAATTATTTCAAGAGCAGGTGGAGGTACCAGGGTAGCAGTTCTTGAAGATCATATACCGGTCGAGTTTTATTTTGAGCCCCCCGGGGCCGAATTAGTGGGCAGTGTCTTTAAGGGAAAGGTGGAAAACGTACTACCGGGCATTGAAGCGGCATTTGTTGATATCGGGCTTGAAAAAAACGCTTTTCTATACGTTCATGACGCCCGTGCGGCCGCGTTAAACCGGGACCGCAAATTGAAAATCAAGGAAATACTGCGGCCGGGACAGGAGATAATCGTGCAGGTTACAAAAGGGCCATTGGGAACCAAAGGGCCGAGGGTTACTACTCAAATTAATCTTCCCGGACGGCACCTTGTTCTGGCAACAGCGGTGCAGCACACCGGCATCTCAAGAAGAATAAGCTCTTCCGCGGAACGCGAGCGGTTGAAGCGGCTCACTGCCGGTATCCGCCCCGCCGGAATGGGGTTAATTATCCGGACGGCGGCAGCGGGGGCCGACCAGGCGGAACTGCAACATGACCTCGAGGTCCTCCTGAAAAGGTGGGAGGAAATCCGGCAAAAGGCGCGTGAACCTGCTCCGCAGTTGCTTTACAAAGATGTGGATCTTTTGCCCCGCATCCTCAGGGACTTTTTTACTTCTGATGTCCAGCGTTTAATCGTCGATTCGGCGGAGCTGAAAGACGAAGTGCTTGAAATAATGAACGAACTCGGACCGGATTTGAAGGAGCGGGTTCACCTGGAACAAGAGCGGGACCTGATGGAGGCGTACGGGGTCGAACAAGAGGTTGAGCGGGCACTTAAGCGCCGGATCTGGCTCAAATCCGGCGGATATATCGTCTTTGACCAGACAGAGGCTTTTACAGCCATCGATGTGAATACCGGAAAGTATGTAGGCTCGCAAAGTCTCGAGGAAACCGTGGTAAAAACCAACCTCGAAGCGGTCCGGGAAATAGCCCGCCAGATCAGGCTAAGAAACATAGGCGGTATTATCATCATCGACTTTATCGATATGATTGAGGAGAAACACCGGCAAGAGGTGCTGGCCGCTCTGGAAGAGGCGCTTAAGCGGGACAGGGTGCGTTCCCACATCCTTGGCATTACAAGGTTGGGCTTAGTCGAACTTACGCGGAAAAAAACCCACCCGAGCCTTGCTGAGATGCTGTTAAAACCCTGTCCCCATTGTGACGGGACAGGCCGGGTTCCTCTTGAAGACGAAGAGGATAATCCTTTGCATTAGCTACCGAGGTTTTTCCAACTCTTCGCCGGTCATTGGTCGTCAAGCGTTAGTAGGGAGGAGTGTAAACGGACCCGAAGATAGCGGGAATATTTTCTATGCTTCCGACGTCTGATATCTCACGTGATACAGGAGGTGCTACACCATCGCAAGTTCCGGCATACGGGTGCGGTTTGCCCCCAGTCCAACGGGTAGCCTTCATATCGGGGGCGCCCGAACCGCCTTGTTCAACTTTCTTTTCGCTCGTGGAAACGGCGGCAGGTTTATCCTCCGCCTGGAAGATACAGATTTCGAGCGGCACGTTGAAGGAGCGGATGAAGGAATTTTCGCAAGCTTAAAATGGCTCGGACTTGATTGGGATGAAGGTCCGGACACGGGCGGGGATTACGGACCTTACCGTCAGTCGGAGCGGCTTGAAATCTACCGGCAGGAAGCAGAACGCCTCTTATCTGCCGGCCTGGCCTACCCGTGTTACTGCACGCCGCAGGAACTTGCGGCTGAACGTGAGGAGGCAAGGAAGGCGGGCCGGGCTCCCCGCTACAGCGGCAGGTGCTGCGGGCTTGCCGCCGAAGCACGCGCGGCGAAAGAAGCCAAAGGCGTCAGGCCGGCGGTACGGCTGAAAGTCCCACAAACCGGCCAGACCGTAGTAGAGGATTTAATAAGGGGAACAGTGGTGTTCGAAAACGCAACCCTGGATGACTTTATAATCATGAAATCAAACGGTGTTCCCACTTATAACTTTGCCTGCGTTGTCGATGACGCAATGATGAAGATAACCCACGTCATCCGGGCCGAAGAACACCTTTCCAACACACCGAAGCAGATTCTCGTCTTCCGGGCGCTTGGTTACCCGGTGCCCGTTTTTGCCCACGTTCCGATGATTTTAGCCCCGGACAGGGCAAAACTCTCAAAGCGCCACGGGGCGACCGGGGTGGAAGAATTCCGCAGTCAGGGATACATGCCGGAGGCGCTTTTCAATTACCTGGCCCTCCTTGGTTGGTCCCCCGGTGACGAGCGTGAACTGCTCAGCCGTGATGAGATCTTGCGTGAGTTCTCTCTGGATGCTGTTTCGAAGCATGCCGCCGTATATGATGTGCAGAAACTGACCTGGCTGAACAGCCAGTATATAAACACCGTTCCGCAAGCACGCCTTATGGAAGCGGCGCTTCCCTTTTTCCGCGCGGCGGGACTGGTGGGAGAAGCTCCATCCGCAGCGGAAGAGGAATACCTGGTCCGGGTTTTGGAGACCGTCCGGTCGCGGGCACGAACCCTCGTTGAACTGACGGACATGGCTGCGTACTTCTTCCGCGACGACTTTGCTTACGACCCTAAAGGGGTGCAGAAGTTTTTTAAGTCACCCGGGGTTCCGGAACTGTTGCGCCGGGGCAGCGAAGCACTTGCCGAAGTGGAATCGTTCGGTGTCACCGAAACAGAAGCGGCATACCGCAAGTTGATTGCGGAGCTCGGCGTCAGCGGAGGTGCGCTGATCCACCCGACGCGCCTTGCTTTAACCGGCCGGACGGTCGGCCCGGGGCTTTTCGACGTGATCGCCCTTCTCGGGAAAAAGCGCTGCCTCGAACGGCTCCGGCGGGCAGCCGACTGGATTGAGCAAAACATGCCGCAGGAGTAAAAACAGGAGGAGCTTCCCCTTGTCAGACAAAGGGCGTTATAGTATAATTACATTTGTGAGTTGCGGGATGGTGTAACGGTAGCACGCATGGCTCTGGACCATGTAGTCTAGGTTCGAATCCTGGTCCCGCAGCCAAAAGCAGCAATTGGTATTAGTAACGACGTATAATACTGATATCCGGCGCTATCGTCTAGGGGCCCAGGACACCGCCCTCTCAAGGCGGAGACACGGGTTCGAATCCCGTTAGCGCTACCAGCAGCATGTCAACACCACTCACCGTAAAATTAAGGTGAGTGGTTTTTATTGTCAAATTGTGCGTTAAATGATAAGCTGGTTCGATTGCCGCATAGTATCCATTAATCTGCCGGTAAAAGAAAACCTCCCGGGTAGGGAGGTTTAGTTTTTAACCATATGTTTCTCATGCCGGCTGGGAACTATTGCTATTACTCTTTTGTATGCTCTCTTTGAGCAAGTTCATCCTTAATTAGTTGCACCAGTTCATCGCTTACGGTCCGAAGCTCAAAGCGACCGGAGCCGCAGGGAATAAGAACCATGATCTGATCTGACTTAAGACCTGCTGCATATTCGCTCTTTTCTTCAGCTATTCTGCAGTCTGTTAATCCCAAAAGGTAATCGACAGAAACCCCAAAGGTTTTTGCCAGCCTTACAAGCATGTCCGGGTTGGGTTGTCGCTGCTTTACTTTTGATTCGTAGCCGGCAATCGTGTCTCTGGTCACACCGGTTCGGGCAGCGAGTTCTTCTTGAGTCCATCCTTTGAATTTTCTCAATGTTTTGAGCCGGTTTGATAGGTCCATGTCCCACCTCTGGATAATATTAATTTAATAGTTTATCACTTTTGTGTGGCATTTTATGTTCCAGTTTGGCAAATCTTCTCTTGACAAAGGGGCTTTACGGCACCAAAATATTAATGATGTATTTGGTTTTTCCTGTCAAAAAAGTTCTCGCAGAAAGATGGGCTTAAGGGGTGGGTTGCCGTGTTCGCAAAGAAATGCCCGGCCTGCGGTAAGTGGTCGTACAGTGCGGCTGACAAAGGGTCGTGGATATGTCCTCATTGCAAGCGCGACCTGTGGGATCAACCACCGCAGCCGACAAGCGCCGGCGAGAAAGAAAACGGCAAGACCGGTATCCCGTTCCCCAAGAAGTGGTCTTACCGGAGATCTGATTCCTTCTTCACCAAAAAGTAAACGGGTACACCGTAATTTACCGCTCGAGTACGTCCTCTTCTAATGGACTTGATTCCTGTTTCTTTCCCCAGGTTTTAGTAAGCCGATAGCCCGCTGATCGCGGGCTTTTCGGTCTTACGTCAAAGATACAGCATTGTGGTATACTTAACCGGAGGAGGAAGACAGTATTGACCAGACTCTTCGTGCCGCGAGAACAATGGCAGGGTAGTAACGTTTATATCACCGGAGACGATACTCATTACATTACCCGGGTGCTGCGGTTGGGTCCCGGCGATACGTTAACGGTCCTCGACGGAGAAGGACGGGCCTTTAACGCAGCAATAAAAAGCATAGACACTAAAAAGGTCTGCCTTGATATAATTGGAGAGATTAAACCGGATGTGGAACCCTCACTTAAGGTTAGGCTGTTCCAGGCCGTCCCCAAGGGGGACAAGATGGACCTTGTTGTCCAAAAGGCTGCCGAACTCGGGGTGGCTATGGTAGTTCCCTTAGTCACGGAACGGGCAGTAGTCCGTCTCGATACAGGACGGGCTTTGAGGCGCCGGGAACGGTGGCAAAAAATATCGCGTGAAGCCGCGCGGCAATGCGGCAGGACAGTGGTTCCCAAAGTGCTCCCGGTGATGACGCTTGAAGAGGCGCTGAACTTTTTTGCCGCAGAAAGGGGACAGGCTGCTTTTCCGGACCGCCTCCTTGGGATTATGCCCTGGGAAGGAGAAGAAAGTCTTTCGCTGCGTGACTGCTTAACCGGAAAAAGGCCGGATACGGTCTCAATTTTCATCGGGCCGGAAGGCGGTTTCAGCCTCGCAGAAGTAAGGGCGGCACAACAGCAAGGTATCGCCACCGTTACCCTTGGCAGGCGGATCCTCCGGACGGAAACAGCGGGAATAATAACACCGGCCCTGGTTATGTACACTTTTGGGGAGATCGGGTAGGTTTGTATGAAATCCGTAGCATTTCATACGCTTGGATGTAAGGTAAACCAATACGAATCCGCGGCCCTGGCCTCCCTTTTCGCCCGCCGGGGATACAGGGTGGTGGAAGATTTCGAAACCGTTGCCGACGTCTACGTCATAAACACCTGTACAGTCACCCGGACGGCGGACCAAAAATCACGCCAGGCGGTAAGGCGCGCACTTCGCAGAAACCCCGACGCCGTTGTCGTGGTCACCGGCTGCTACGCCCAACTGAATCCGGAAACGGTCGCCGGTATTCCCGGTGTCAGTGTTGTGGTCGGTACCACTGGGCGGGACAGGCTGGTTGACCTGGTTGAAGAGTCAATGAAGACCAGCCGGCAGGTGGTTGCCGTAAAAGATTTTTCCGCCGGGTGTGAATTTGAAGAACTTCCGGCCCTTTTTACCTTCCGGACGCGTGCATACCTCAAAATCCAGGAGGGCTGCCGGGATTTTTGCACCTTTTGCCTGGTCCCTTACGCACGCGGCCCCCTCAGGAGCCGCAGGCCGGATGCGGTGCTTCAGGAAGCACGCCGCCTGCTCGAAGCAGGCTTCAAAGAACTGGTGCTTACCGGTATTCATATCGGCCATTACGGTATTGACCTGCAACCCCCTGTCGAGCTTACAGAACTCATTTCCCGGCTTCTGCAACTGCCGGGCCTTTACAGATTGCGGCTGAGTTCAATTGAACCAAAAGAGGTCTCGCCGGATTTGGTCAAACTACTGGCGGAAGACTCACGGTTTTGTCCTCACCTGCATATTCCCTTGCAAAGCGGGGACGATGCTGTTCTTGAACGCATGGGGCGGCGATATACCGCCGCAGAATACCGGGAGGTGGTTAGCTCACTCCGCGAGCGTATCCCCGGTATCGCAATAACCACCGACGTAATGGTCGGTTTTCCCGGCGAAACCGAATCTGCATTCGCCAACACGGTCTCTTTTGTACGCGACATAGGTTTTAGCGGACTGCATGTTTTTAAATTCTCGGTACGCCCCGGAACCCCGGCGGCTCACTTTCCCCACCAAGTACCCGAACCGGTAAAAGCACAACGCCTGAGGGTAATGCTCGCCACAGGAACCGAGCTGGCAAATTCGTATGCCCGGCAGTTTAAAGGGCGCAGGGTTTCCGTCCTTGTGGAGGGTAAAAACGCCGATAGCTTATGGGAAGGGCTGAGCGAGCATTACCTTCGCGTTGTCTTCGCAGCCGACGAAGCCTTGTCGGGCTTATTAGTAAATGTGACGGTCACGGCAGTTAAAGGCAAAGTGCTCTATGGTCGAATATCCGGCAAAAACTCCGAAAAATGAGCGCTGGTGGACCGGGTTTTGTGTGGTTTACGGCAGGATTTTAAGTGTAAATGTGGAATAATTATAGCCGGAGGTGTGGTATGTGGAAGATTGTCTATTCTGCAAGATTATAAAGAAAGAAATTCCGGCCACAGTGGTTTACGAAGACGATACAATCCTCGCTTTTAAGGATATTAATCCTGTAGCTCCGGTTCACGTCCTTATCATCCCCAAAAAGCATATCAGCACCTTTTTTGCGATGGAACCGGAAGACGGGGTCCTCATCGGCAGGCTTCACCAGGCAGCGGTTCGGATTGCCCAAGATCTTGAGCTGACGGAAAAGGGCTTCCGTTTGGTAGCCAACTGCCAGCGTGGTGGAGGACAATTAATCTTCCACCTTCATTATCACCTCATCGCCGGGCGTCCTCTCGGATGGCCTCCCGGATAGTTGACAGTTTTTAAAATTTCGGCTACTATTTTATTGTTTAAATAGACGACCCGGCCGGTCCGGGTGCGGGCGGCAGGCGCAGAAAGTTATGCGTACCTCCGTGTTCTCGGTACTTCGTACGGCGGAGGGAGGGATGGCATGGCAGAAATTAAGGTGGGCAAAAACGAGACGTTAGACAGCGCCTTAAAGCGCTTTAAGCGGACGTGTCAGCGCGCTGGTATTTTGGCCGAAGCACGGCGCCACGAACATTACGAAAAACCGAGCGTACGGCGCAAAAAGAAGTCGGAGGCGGCCCGCAGGCGGAGGCGCTCGTTCAGCTAACGAACGATCATACACTATGTGAACAAAAGTTGCCTTTTCGAAGGCAACTTTTTAATTTTTATTGCTCTCAGAGGCATAGAGATTCTACCAGGAATTCAAACCCAACCAACTCCCTGACTTTTAATGCCAAGCATTTTGGGGGGATTTTATATGCGCTGGCGCGAACTGCGGGAACAGGTGAAAAGAAAAGCCGCTGCAGCCCTGGAATTACCCGGCGAGATTGCACTGGACCTGCCAAAGATAATCATAACGGGTAATGTTCAGGTGTTGATCGAGAATCACCGGGGAATTGTTGCTTACAGTCCCGACCTTGTGAGGATCCTCACTCAGGCTGGTGAAGTAGCCGTGTCAGGCGGCAATCTGGTCCTGAGAAGCATCGTCCAGGACGAGATAATCATCGAAGGAGATATTCACGGGGTAGCGTTTGTTTAACGGGAAACTGGCGAGCAGTTTCCTCCAAATAAGCCGGAGACTTCCGTCGTCCGACGTCCGGCATCTGACAAAGGAGGATTAACTTGCGTCTGATCTCTTACTTGAAAGGATACGTCTCCCTTATAGTAGAAGGGAAATCGATTGAACGGTTTATTAATATGGCGGTCAGCAGAGGGATAAGGTTTTGGGACGTCAAGCACCTGGGTCGTGACAGAATTCTTCTGCGTGTACGTCTGGGCGCGGTGGGGGCTCTCCGTCACATTGCCCGGCGCACAGGAAGCCGTTTCTCCGTGCGCCAAAAGGTCGGCCTTCCATTTCTCGTATGGCGCGCCAGGCGGAGAAAGGCTCTTTACGGCGGTGCGCTTTTTTTTCTGGCTGCGGTATATCTGTTCTTCTCATTTATCTGGGTAGTCGAAGTATCCGGCACAAAAAAAACGGAACCTGCTGCCATACTTCGCACGGCCGCAGAATACGGGCTAAAGCCGGGCGCCCCCAGATGGAGGGTAAACAAGAAAGAGATCGAGCAGCGTCTATTAGAGAATTTTCCAACCATAGCCTGGGTAGGAGTTGAAATTAAGGGCAGCAGGGCGTCTGTTACTGTCGCCGAGAAGAAGATGCCGGGCGAACCCCCGGGTGGTCCGGCGCATATCGTGGCGCGGAAGGCGGGACTGGTGAAGGAACTTCTTGTCTTGGAGGGCCAACCGGTGGTCAAGGAGGGTGATACCGTGCTGCCAGGGCAATTGCTGATCTCTGGAGAGATAGTTCCCGGGGCTGAAGGTGAAGCCGGTGTGGTACCGGGATTACCCCGTTATACAAGAGCAAAAGGATTTGTACGGGCAAGGGTCTGGTACGAAGGGTACGGCGAAGCCCCGCTTACAGTAAAGGGTGAGCGCCCGGGGCGGACTGTACGGGCAAGGTTGTTGAAGGTGGGCCGCCGCGAGTTCACTATCCACGGCCCTAAACGGCCTCCCTTTCCCCGCTGCAAGGTACGGGTGGCGGTAAAAAGACCTTTGTCATGGAGGAATTTCGGCGCTCCCGTGGAATTCATAAATAAAGAATACGTGGAACTTGTGCGGTTTGAAATTAATCGCACTCGTTCCGAGGCCAGAAGGATTGCGGAGAAAGAGGCACGGCGTGCCTTAGCTTCTGGCCTGCCCGAGCAGTACCGGTTGCTTCGGGAAAAGGTAGAAGAGGTTCGCACGGCACGGCCAGAGAATATAGTTAGGGTAAGACTGAAAGCAGAGGTTCTTGAAGATATCGGAGTCATTCGTGAGTTTAAACCGTGAAAGGGGCTTGAGTTACTGATTGGAGGAAATCGAGGTCAGGGTTCCGATCCACGACCCGGTGGCGGCCATGGAAATCCTGGGCCGGTTCGACGAGAACCTGAAAACGATCGAAAAGGCTACCGGAGTTAAATTAGTCTTACGCGAAGGCGAGTTTATACTTATCGGGACGCCGCCCCAGGTGGAGCAAGGAGAGCAGGTGTTACGCCGGCTTGAAAACGCTTACCGCATGCTTGGGGAGGTGAGCGTCAACGAGGTCAACCGGGTTGTCCGGACGGTCAAAAGCGGCGAGGAGGCCGATGTGGAGGAGCGGGGGGCAATATTGCTGACCACGCCCCGCGGCAAACAGGTGCGTCCGAAAACCCCGGGACAATGCCGCTATGTGGAGGCGATGCGGCACCATGACATCACGTTCGCGATCGGACCGGCCGGTACCGGAAAGACTTATCTTGCCGTTGTAATGGCGGTAGTGTGGTTCCGCCAGAAAAAAATCAGCAGAATCATTCTGACGCGGCCTGCAGTGGAAGCGGGTGAAAAACTCGGATTTTTACCGGGTGGTCTTGAGGAGAAGGTGGACCCCTACCTCAGGCCGCTCTATGATAGTTTGTATGACGTTCTCGGCCTGGAACAGACGGAACGCTACCTTGAACGCCGCGTGATCGAAATAGCACCGCTTGCTTACATGCGGGGCCGAACCTTGGAGGATGCCTTTATCATTCTTGACGAAGCCCAAAATACCACCCCTGAGCAAATGAAGATGTTTCTTACCCGGATGGGTTTCGGGTCTAAAGCGGTAATTACAGGCGACGTTACTCAAACCGACCTTCCAAGGGGACAAGAATCCGGGCTAATCGTTGCCCAGCAGATACTAAGCGGCATTGAGGGGATATCCTTTCAGTATCTGACCGGAGCGGATACCATAAGACACCCGCTGGTAATGGAGATCATCCGTGCATACGAGGCATCGGAGGAACAAGCGGGTAAGGAGTGAATCCAGTGTTTAATCGCTTGGCCGACAAGGCCGGCGTTTTTGTAGACAATTTAAGACGGCTGTTAAAACAACCCTCGGTGAAACGGGCTGGAGCGGCCCTGTTTTTATTTCTCTCCCTGATGCTTCTGATCGCGTTTCAGTTTTACCCGGAGAGAGTCAGCCTGGAGGTCGGGGAGGTTGCCCCCCGGACGATAAAGGCACCGCGTTCGGCGGTTTTCGTAGACGAAGCAAAGACAGAGGAACTCCGGCAAGAGGCCGCAAGCAGGGTGCCAAAAATGTACGACATCGATCCCAAAGTGCTGGAATCGATCAAGTGGGATATCACCGAGATAATCGGGACGGTAATCGCGGCAGCCAACAATTCGAACGAGAATGAGGGGAGCAGAGAAGCAGCCTTAAAGGAGGCCCTGCCGTTTTCACTGCACGACGGCACGATAAAAGCGCTGTTGCAGACGCCGGAGCCCAAACTGAGGCAACTTAACCGGGAGCTTATCCGGATAGTGGAACACGTCATGGCAGACGGTGTACGCCAGGAGGACCTGGAGCAGGCGCGGAAGACCGTTTCCGACCGTATCAATGTGCTTCCCCTCGAACCAGCCGAGAAGGCCCTGGCGCAAGCAATAAGCAAGCAAACCTTAAGGCCTAACAAATTTTATAACGCAACCCACACTGAAAGGCTGCAACAGGAAGCGGCTGATGCAGTCAAGCCTGTTGAAATAACGGTCCGAAAAGACGAAAAGATCATTGGTGAAGGAGAAGTGGTTACGCCTGAACATATCGCTAAGCTCAACGCGGTAGGGCTTTACCACACCAGGCCGCCTTTTGGGGCAGTTTTAGGTGTCGCTTTAGCGGTGCTTCTCCTGGTAGGGACACTTTTCTATTACATTTACCAGCAGCACAGAGAGGTTTACCTCGAACCGGCGCACCTGTACCTGATTGCCATGGTTATTGTGAGCGTGTTGCTTGTGGCCAGGATAATCTTGGCTATAAATGTGCGTCAGGGACCGGAAATTAGCAGCCAACTCGGTTACGCCATTCCGGTGGCAACCGCCGGAATGCTGCTCGCCATATTGCTCGATTCCAGGATAGCAGCGGTCGCCGTGGTAATAACAGCGATTCTAACCGGAATAGCTACTGGAAACGAGCTGCGGTTCGCCCTGGCCGGTTTTTTGACCGGTATTACGGGTGTTTACAGCGTTTCCCGCTTGAGCCGCAGGGGGGACCTGGTGCGTGCAAGCCTGTATGTCAGCGCGGCAGCGATTATGGCGTCGCTGGCGGTCGGGCTTGCATCGGGTACGCCTTTCCGGGTGCTCCTGCCGGTTAGCATCGGATTTGGTCTGATAAACGGCCTGCTTTCCTCTATATTAACAAACGGAGCTTTGCCCGTAATCGAGTACCTGTCCGGAATCACGTCACCGGTAAAGCTCCTTGAGCTGACCAATCCCAGAGAGCCGCTGCTCAGGCGGCTCCTTATGGAAGCACCGGGCACTTATCACCACAGCATAATTGTCGGCAATTTAGGAGAAGCCGCTGCGGAAGCGATCGGCGCGGACGTGCTGACCGTTCGCACAGGTGCCTATTATCACGACATTGGAAAACTAAGGCGGCCGTACTTTTTCGTGGAGAATCAGATGGGGCAGGATAACCCGCACGACAAGCTGGCCCCGACGCTCTCAACGCTGATTGTTACAAACCATATAAAGGACGGGGTGGAGGTTGCTCGGGAGTACAAGCTGCCGGAAAAAATTATAGAGATTATCGAACAGCACCACGGCACCAGCATGGTGGGCTTCTTCTATAAAAAAGCCCTTGAAACGGATCAAAAGGACGCGGTAAGCGAAAAGGATTTCCGTTACCCGGGGCCGAAGCCGCAAACGCGTGAAGCCGCCATAGTAATGCTCGCCGATGCGGTCGAGGCCGCCGTTCGCTCCATGGAACAGCCCGTGCCGGGTCAGGTGGAGGGGCTTGTACGGCGCATAATAAAAGATAAGCTACAGGACGGACAGCTTGAAGAGTGCGCGCTGACCTTTCGTGATCTGAACCTGATTGCCGGAGCCTTCGCCCGCGTTTTGAGCGGTATTTTCCACAGCCGTCTCGAATATCCGCGGGAGACCGGGAAGGAGGAGTCAAATGGCGGTGATCGTTCAAAACCTGCAATCGAAGGTGCCGGTAACGGCGAAGCTGGCTCAGACTGCGCAGCGCGCGGCTGAAGCGGTCCTTTCAGCGCAGGGGTTCGGGGAACAGGTGGACCTCAGCATAACATTTGTCGAGGACACGGCTATCCGGGAACTCAACCGGCGCTACCGGGGAAAGGACGAGCCCACCGACGTCCTCTCATTTTCAATGAACGAAGAAGTACAGGAGAATGGGGGTAAGGTATTGCTCCTCGGCGACGTAGTCATCTCGCTGGAAACGGCCGCGCGCTGGGCCGAATCCGCCGGGCATGACCTGACGACAGAAGTGGTGCAGTTGGCCGTTCACGGCACCCTGCACCTCCTGGGCTTTGACCACCGAACCGACGAAGAGGCTGCACAAATGAGCGCTCTGGAACGGGAAATAATCAATTCCTTAGGGGTGCCCTATGCCGCTTTGTGGCACAACGAAATCTGAAAAACATTTTCATAGCGTTTTGTGCCTGAGCGCAGCGAAAGGCATGGTTATAAGAATGAAAATGGCGTGGAAAGGCATTTGCCTGTTATCTGGTATTTATTGTCATGAATCATGATGTTCTTGGCGTCTTGGCGGTCAGATTATTTCCGGAGGAGGCCGGGACGATGTCTTATGAAGACTTGGTAGGCCGGGCTTTAGCGGCTAAAGAGAAAGCCTATGCTCCGTATTCCGGTATCCGGGTCGGTGCGGCGGTCAAAACAGGAGACGGTGCCATTTTTACGGGCGCGAATGTGGAAAATGCCTCTTACGGGCTTACAATCTGCGCGGAACGGGTGGCGGTTGCGAAAGCGGTAACCGAAGGATACCGGGATATTGTTGCCGTCGCCATCGTCTGGGAGGGGGAAGGCTTCTGCACGCCTTGCGGGGCCTGCCGCCAGGTACTGCACGAGTTTGGTCCGGGAATGCGGGTTATAATGACGGACGCGCAGGGAAACTATCGTGAGGAGGTATTAGCGGCGCTCCTGCCGCACGCATTCGGGACATGAACCGGAAAGAGCACCGGTCCGGGTTTGTAAGTATTGTGGGACGGCCCAACGTCGGCAAATCGACACTCCTCAACCGCCTGGTGGGCCGTAAGGTGGCTATTGTTTCGGATAAACCACAGACAACCAGAAACCGGATACAATCCATTTTCACCCTTCCTGACGCCCAAATCATCTTTTTGGATACACCCGGCATTCACAAGCCCCGGCACCAGCTCGGCGAGTACATGGTGAGGACCGCGCTCAACACCCTTCGGGAAGTCGATCTTATACTCTTTATCCTCGAAGCCGGTGCACCATTCGGCCCGGGCGACGGTTTTATACTAAAACGCCTAAAAGAAGCTGCAACGCCGGTCTTCGCATGCATCAACAAAATTGACCTTGTAGCAAAAGAAACGCTCTTACCACTGATTGACGACCTGCGGCAAAAGCATGATTTCGCCGCTATTGTCCCGCTCTCCGCGCTTACAGGCGAGAATACGGAGGGGCTGCTGAAGGAAATAGTGGCGCACCTGCCGCCGGGCCCGCGGTACTACCCGCCGGAAGCGGTGACCGACCAGCCGGAGCAATTGGTGATCGCGGAGCTTGTCAGAGAAAAGGTGTTACAGCTTACCCGGGAAGAACTCCCGCATGGGGTAGCGGTTGCAATAGAGGAGATGGTTCCACGTTCCGCCGGTTTGTTATATATCCGGGCGGTGATATATACGGAAAAGGAATCGCACAAAGGAATCCTTGTCGGCAAAAGCGGCCAGATGCTCAAGAACATCGGCCGGCTCGCCCGGGAGGAAATCGAAGCGCTGTTCGGGCGGCGGGTTTTTCTCGATTTATGGGTTAAAGTAAGACCGGACTGGCGAAGGAGCGAAGTCTTTTTACGCGAATTCGGCTACCGGCCTGAATAGACTGAACAGTGCACATTCAAAATATTTTCTAAATTGACATCCTTTTGCGAAACTGCTACAGTGGATAAGGGCTAAAGCATTTCCAGGGCCTTCCCACGATAATGAAGGCTTTTCTTTTTGGGAGCTGAACAAATGCCTGCTAAATCCAAGGACGTATTAACGCAGCTCCAAAACTTTCTCGCCGCCGGCCCGACGGAAGGCCTGCGCCGGTTTCTGCGTGAGGTGCACTACGCCGACCTTGCAGAAGCGTTGCCGGAGCTTAACCTGCCTCAGCAGATAAAGATCATCCGGATGTGTGAGCCGGGCAAGGCCGCTGCAGTCCTCTATGAGCTTGACCGCGCCGAAGTGGCCGCACTGCTTGAAGGCTTGGGGGAATGGCGGACTGCTTCCATCCTCCGGGAGATGTCCCCTGACGACGCCGTCGATTTACTTGGGGAAATGCCCCCGGAGGACCGGGAACGATTTCTTTCGCTGATGGGAACATCCGAAGCGGAAGACGTCCAGGAACTCCTTGAGCACGGACCCGAAACCGCCGGCGGCATTATGACGACCGAGTATGTCGCTGTCAGAAAAGACATGACGGTACAAGAGGCTATCAACAGCCTGCGTGCCACCGCTCCGGATGCGGAAACGGTTTACTATGTCTACGTCGTCGACGCACAAAACCGGCTTGTAGGGGTTGTTTCGCTGCGGGAATTGATCCTCTCAGTTCCTTCTACCCCTGTCGGAGATATCATGCGCACGGAGGTCGTCAGTGTCAATGTCCGCACCGACCAGGAGGAAGTTGCACGCATCGTAGCTAAGTACGACTTCCTGGCCATTCCCGTAGTGGATGATGAGCATCACCTGCTTGGTATCGTAACGTTTGACGACATACTCGACGTACTGGAAGAAGAGGCGACCGAAGACATCCTGCGGCTGGCAACCGTCGAGGTCGAGGGGCGTTACTTTGATACCGGGGTTTTAAAGCGGGCCGGCAGGCGCCTCCCCTGGCTGGTAGCCCTTTTGTTCGGCGAACTGCTCGCCGGTAACGTCATCGCTAATTTTTCAGCGACTCTAAGCGCCGTCACAGCTCTGGCCTTCTTTATGACGGTAATGGCCGGCGGGCCGGGGAACCTGGCAACCCAAACACTGACGGTTGTGGTGCGAGGCCTGGCGACCGGTGAGGTAAGCCCCAGGGCGGTTTTATCGGTTATCCTCGGGGAACTGAAGGTAGCCATCATTGTGGGGCTGTTTTCCGGCTTAATCCTGGCCGGTGTGGCTTATTTCTGGCAGGGTCAAGTCATGCTCGGGGTTATTGTCGGGGTTTCGCTGGCAGTGAGCATGGTCATCGCGGCGGTCGTCGGCAGTTTTGTACCGCTGGTCATCAACCGCTTCGGCGTTGACCCGGCGCTCGCCTCCGGGCCTTTCATCACAACTTTAATGGACGTTTGCAGTATGCTCATTTACTTTGGCCTGGCTACTTTTATGATAAGCCGGTTTACGGCTTGATTACCAGAGGCTTACCAGGTGGTTTTCGGAGGTTTAATCAATGGGCGGAAAGATCCTGCCCCTGTTTATCATTTTCAAAGGAACCGCTCTCACCTGGAGTCTTCTCAGCGGCGCTGTCCGGACGAGAACGGCTGACCAGGACGAATCTCACCGACCTATCCAGCGCTATGGAATTTCGGATAAAAATGGATGCCCAAACGGGTAAAGCCGCTTTCACCCCTTACAGCCTGCGGTGATTTCCCTTGAAGGAAGTTACAGGCTCAAAGAGGTCCGGTCGGTCAGGGTGCTGCTCCGGCGTACCTACCGCTGCCAGCCTTCCTTCAAAAGTTCTTCAGTTAAGTTTCTCCGCCCGGAATTCCACCCCACCGTTGAAAGAGCTCGTTCTCCACACCCAAAAGATCTAAGATGCGCCCGACGGAAAACTCAACGAGTTCGGCGATGGTTTTCGGCCTGTTGTAAAAGGCCGGCACGGGCGGTGCGATCACCACGCCGAGTCGCGATAATTGCAGCATGTTTTCCAGGTGAATGGCGCTGAAGGGCGATTCCCGCGGCACGAGCACCAGCCGGCGTCTCTCTTTAATCGTCACATCGGCGGCGCGCTGGATCAGGTTTTCTGCATATCCCGCGGCTATGCCCGCGAGGGTCTTCATGCTGCACGGCGCGATCACCATCCCCTGGTGCAGAAAGGAGCCGCTGGCCACCGGCGCGTTAAAGTTGCTTTCGCTATAAACGTGGGGGGTGAGCGCCCGCATGTCTGCCGCAGTAAGGGATGTCTCCAGGGCGATTATTTCTTCCGCCCGCCTGCTCAGGATCAGGTGTGTTTCCACTTCGAGCTTCCTCAGCACCTCGAGAAGGGTTATCCCGTAAATGACTCCCGAAGCGCCGGTAATGGCGACGATAATGCGCAATTAGCCAACCCTCCGTAGAAACTGAACTTAAACAGATTCTATCTGAAATCGTACCGGTTTTAAAGGAGGGTTGGGAGAAAAAAGGCTACCAGGGCAAAATCAGGGCTCATCCCGAACTAAAATCGGGGCATGTCTATGAGGAGCTTGGAATTGGGTCGCTGTTAACATCGCTGCTAAATTAATGTTATACTCGTTATGGCCGACTTGTTAAATTTAACTCAAGGCGAGCTTGTAAGAGAAATTAAGCTACAGCAGGTGAAGAGATGATTAATATACCCTGCCCGGAGAAACTTACGCTTAGCCGCTACGAGATTAATATCGTAGCCGGACCGCAGGGTCTTGCCCTGCCTGCATACAAGGGTTCGACCTTCCGGGGCGGCTTTGCCGGCACCTTCCAACGCTTGGTATGCACAACCGGGAAGCGGGAGTGCCGCCCCTGCCTGCTGAAGGCGGAGTGTCCCTACGCTCTGGTCTTCGAGAGCGAGCCGCCCGCCGGCGCCGAAGCCCTGCGCAACTATGCGGATGTGCCCCGGCCCTTTGTCCTGGAGCCGCCGCTTGAGGAGCAGACCGAGTACGCGCCCGGCGAGCAGGTGGTTTTCTGCCTTATGCTTTTCGGCCGGGCGGCGAACCTGCTGCCATACTTCATCGTCACTCTCGACGAGTTTGCTCGCCGCGGCATCGGCCGGGGCCGGCGGCCGTTCTCGCTGGACCAGATCAACGCGGTAAACCCGTTGAGCGGTGAAGCGGCGCTCATCTACGAGGCGGTAGACCGGGTGGTCCGCCCCCGGGATCTAAGGGTTACGGCGCAGGATGTTTGGGCGATTGCCACTGCGGAGATGCCAACTGACGGCATAAATTCGCCAGCCCCCTCCAGAGCAGTAAAAATCAGGTTTCTCACACCCACCCGGCTCACCTTTGATGGCCGGCCTGCAGCCGCACCGGAGTTTCATATCATCGTCCGGAACCTCCTCCGCCGTATCTCATCGCTCTGTTACTTCCACCATGGATTCGCCTATGAGGCCGACTTTCCGGCCATCATCGCAGAGGCTGCCCGGGTCGAATTGCGGGCCAACCACACCCGCTGGTTTGAGTGGGAGAGGTACTCTTCCCGGCAGGCAAAAAAGGTACCGCTTGGCGGGCTGATCGGCGAGGCTGTTTATAGCGGCCCGCTTTCCGCCTTTTGGCCGCTCTTGCGTCTGGGTGAACTGTTGCACGTCGGCAAGGGCACCGTTTTCGGCCAGGGTAAGTTTACGCTCGAATGCCTTGAAGAATGACGGCTTGGCTGTGCTGCATTCCCTTGCACAGTTCGAACGCTGCGGAGGTAGGCGGAGCAAAACTTGCGGTTGCAGGGATCCGGTTACCTCATAAACCCGGGAGAAGCACCGTATCAAATAATGGGTCGTTCAGTGCACGTGTGACTGCTATGAAGGTCAATCTTTTCGAAAAACCGGTTTATTGTCTTCCGTAACTACGGTGTTTCTCCTGTTAACTTGTGCGGGTAGAAGGTTGCGGAGTAAAGTTACCCAGAGGGCGACGTCAATCCGGCGGTTTTGAGTAAAAGGTGATGGTATGATTTGTAAAAGCGCTTGCCATCATTTTTTCACCGGAAAAGGGTTAGGCCGCGGATTAGACCAAAAATCAGTCTACAAATGCTTTTGGACAAATTGACATATTGGCAGCCTAACTGTAAAGTTTTTGTTAGAAGAACCTTATTTTGTCGATATTTTTGTCGAGGAGGGATGGTTATGTAGGGATTAGTTAGCCAATTGTTAACTATTGGAAGTTGCCTTTGAAAAAGCGGTAAACAGGTCCGCAGTGACGGTTGCATCCGAACTGGCGGAGGTACTTTGGGTTAAAAATATGTTGTTCTTACCCCGTAGACAAGTCTGCAGGGATCAAGGGGTGGATATATTTGAAAGAATCTGCTTAGGCAGCGCGGAGGGGGACGGCCACCGACCTGAACCCGACCGCGGGGGTCAGTGGGAACAGTAAGCTGAAGCGGGAGGGTATAAAGCAGAAGACCTCCGCTTCCGACGGTTTTACCGGTCGGCCGGTCTTTCTCCGGGTGCCTGCACCGTCTGGTTTTACCATCCGGGTGGAGGGCGAACATCAACGGGACGGCAGTGGAAGGCGAGTTGACCGATTTGGACAAGGTAACTCTGGTCCTCGGCGACATGAACGAACGGTTCGATTAACATTCTGGACCTTTTGTTAAGGGAACATGGAATCGGGCCGGTACCTCTTGAGAGTGGCCTGGAATATTGACAAGTAGAGATTCAGTATGAATTCGTCTGGGAGGTGGAGTAATAGTGTTAAAAAGAAAAGCACTCATTCTTTGTCTGGCGGGACTGTTGGCTATCGCCTGCCTGGTTGTTCCCGCGGGGGCTGCTGTGGATCTCGGGGGTAGCGGCTTACTAAACGGCTTATTAGGCGGCTTGTTAAACACGGGCGGGTTATCAGCGACCTCCGAAGACGGACAGGGGTTGCTTAATGGCGGAAATAGCGGCTTATTAGGCGGCTTATTAGGCAGCTTGTTAAACACGGGCGGATTATCGGCGACCTCCGAAGATGGACAGGGGTTGCTTAGTGCCGGAAATAGCGGCTTATTAGGCGGCTTATCAGGCGGCTTGTTAAACACGGTCGGGATGTCGACAACCTCCGAAGATGGACAGGGGTTATTGGGCGACCTGTTGAAAGTGGATCTCGGGGGCGACGGTTTATTAAATCTGGATGTCACGGTCGACGACCTGCTGAGGCTGCAACTGGACCTCCCTCCGGAAGGCGGTCAGAATGGCGGGCTTTTAGGAGGACTGTTGGGAGGGGTGTTGGGAACGCTGCTGCCCTCAGCAGACACTCGTGCGCCGACTGTGACAGGTACCGACCCTACGAACGGTGCAACCGGCGTGCCGGTGGATAAGACGATAAAGGTGACTTTCAGTGAAGAGGTTCGGCAAGGCGAAACATATGACCAGATCAGCTTGAAGGATGACCAGGACCGGGATGTAACCTTTACGAAGCAATTGACCGGTAACGAGCTCACCGTCGACCCTACGAATAACCTGAAGTATGGCACATCCTACAAGGTAAACATCCCGGCCGGGGCGGTGAAAGATGCCGCAGGCAACAAATTGAAGGAAGCGTACACGTTCAGCTTTCGCACCGGATCGTCAGGGGCGACCGGTGCGCCGGTTGTGACGCGTACCGACCCTGCGAACGGTGCAACCGGCGTGCCGGTGGATAAGACAATAGGGGTGGCTTTCAGCGAATACGTGCAGATTGGCGACAACTATAACCTGATAACGTTAAGGGACGGCGAGGGTAAGGATGTAGCATTCACGAAGGGGATAGTCGGCAACATACTCGTCATCGACCCGACGGGCAATCTGAAGTACGACACATCCTACAAGGTGAACATCCCGGCCGGCGCAGTCGAGGATACCGAGGGCAACGAGTTGGCGGAAGCGTACACATTCAGCTTTCGCACCGGATCGTCAGGAGCGACTGGTGCGCCGGTTGTGACGGATACCGACCCAGAGGACGGCGATACCAACGTGCCGGTGGACAAGACGATATGGGTGACTTTCAGCGAATACATACAAGAGGGCGACGACTATGACCGGATAACGTTAAGGGATGACGAAGACGAGGATGTAGATTTCACGAAGATGATAATCGGCAACTTTCTCTTCATCAACCCGACGGACAACCTGGAAGCCCGCACGTACTACGAAGTAAAAATCCCGGCCGGCGCAGTGGAGGATGACGCGGGCAACGAGTTGGAGAAAGCGTACACATTCAGCTTCCGCACCGGATCGTCAGCGACCGGTGCGCCGGAAGTGAACGGGTACCGACCCTGCGAACGGTGCAACCGACGTGCCGGTGAATAAGACGATAAGGGTGACTTTCAGCGAATACGTACAGAGGGGCGACAACTATAACCGGATAACGTTAAGGGACGGCGAAAACAAGGATGTGGCCTTCACGAAGCAATTAAGCGGTAACAGCCTCGTCATCGACCCGACGGGCAACCTGAAGTACGGCACCTTATACGAGGTGAGAATCCCGGCCGGCGCAGTGGAGGATACTGAGGGCAACGAATTGGAGGAAGCGTACGCGTTCCGCTTCCGTACCGTTTATACCAGCACGGTTACTCCGGCAGCGGTTCCCACGTTTTCAGACGTTAACGGTCACTGGGCGGCCGGCTGCATTAAACGGCTCTCGGAACTAGGACTGGTTTACGGGTACCAGGACGGCACATTCCGGCCTGACAATAAGATAACCCGCCTAGAGGCTGCCTGCATGCTGGCCCGTTTGATGAACGTTCCGGCCGGGGGCGAGAGTGACTTGCAGAGGTTCAAGGATGCCGCGAGCATCCCAGAGTGGGCACGGACGACCTTGGCAGGAGCGGCGAGGGACCGCCTGGTGTATGGCTACCCGCACCGCGACGGCTCCCTGACCTTTGAGCCGTACAAGTTGATTACAAGGGCGGAAGAGGCGGCGCTCATGTCCCGGATCCTCGAGCAGAAATTCGGTACCTTGACGCCTGCGTACCTTGCATTCCGCGACAGCAACCGAATTCCCGCCTGGGCGAAACGGGCAGTGGGTATTGCCGTTGCCAAGGGTATAGTCACCGGTTACCCGGATTACACTATCCGGCCGCAGAACTACGTAACCCGGGCAGAGGTGGCATGCATGATCCTGCGGCTGCTGGGGCAGTTCCAAATATCTTAAGCGCGGGTCCGGGGAGGGGCGGCCGGTCTTAAGGCCGCCCCTTTTCATTGTATAATAAAAAAGCTCGCACCGTTGAAAATAAGAGCAACCGGTCTTTTCAGACAGGTTGCTCTTTGAAGCGGCGGTGCCCGGAACCCGGTGGGACCCCGGGCACATTAGCGGTACACGTGGGTGCTATTCGCCGGTCAAAACAGCCAATATGAATTGTTTCTCTTTTTCGCCCGGCGGCTTAATGCTGCAGAGGTACGGTACATGCCGGGCGTTTTCACTCCCGAAAAGCCAGCGGAAGTCCTCTGCAAAGACTTCTTCAGGGTGGCAGGACCACTGGTTCTCGTTTGCCTTCACGCCTCTAAGCTTTAGGTACTCCTGTAAGGTTCGGTCGTTAACCAGTTGGTAGCGGACTACATGCCCGAATTCGTGGGCAACCGTGTAAGCGGCAAGGTAGGGACCGAAAGGTTCCATGCGGGGAACGCCGCCGGCAGAGTCGATGGTGTATGAGCAGTACCGGGGCGAGGCGAAGAGGTACACGGCTTTTTTGCCGGAGAGGGTACAGCCTGCCAGCATTCCGAAACCCGGGAGAATGCAGCGCTGCCGCACAGTATAAACCGGTACGTCCAGACCGGCCAACGACGGCAAAGTCTCCTCGAGGTGCCGCACTTCAGCGGCTACGGCCGCCTGTGGAGGAATTTCTGCGTCGACGTGAGTACAGTCTTCGAGTGTTACTCCGCCGATGTAGCCGGGGACCGTGCTTAGCTCATGAAAGGTGACTTGTGCAAGAGCGGTGTTACTGCTGATGCAGGATAGCAGCAGCGTTAGCAGGATGCCCCAGGCGACTTTTGTTTGAATCCTCTTCATGCTCGAACGCCACCTCGCCCCGTAATACGACAGTTAACAACACACTTCGACATTATTAAACAACGAAAGGGGTGTGTGAGTCATGAACCAAAGGACCTATTTTAGACAGGCAGTTAAGGAGGATTTTGCCGCGGGACTGTGAGCCTATGGGCTTTAGGACTTTTTTCCCATAATTCTCGGATCATGAGGTACGGGCTGTTTGTGTAATAAAAAAGGGAAATCGCCTGCTGTGCCCGGCAAAAACAGTACCCTCCCTTGTAAATTAGTGATAGAATAAGTGTTTAGGGACCGGGCTAACGATTTAACCTGAGGAAGGATAAGAGTGAGCAACGGTGGAGTCATTGCGCGGGCTGCAATAGTTGTTCTTGCACTGTCGCTGCTGTCCAAGCTGTTGGGGGTGGGAAGGGAGGCGGCAATAGCCCACGGTTTCGGAACTACGTGGAAGGCTGACGCCTTTTACGTGGCCTACATTATCCCTTACATTTTTTATGGCGTTGTCGGGGCTGCTCTCACCTCCGTAATCGTACCGGTGCATGCGGAATATATGGCCAACGGCCGGCGGGAGGAAGCCTGGCGGGTGTTGAGCCTGGTTATTAACGTCACTTCCGGTGTGATGACGCTTCTCGCGGTCTTAGGAGTGGTATTTGCACCGCTCCTGGCCCGTGCCCTGGGTGCAGGATTTGAACCGGGACCGATGCAATTAGCGGCTCGGCTCACGGCTGTAATGATGCCCGCCGTTGTCTTTATGAGCCTGGCAGGGGTATTCACTGGCATCCTCAACGCCAACAACGTTTTTGGACCGTCTGCCTTTGGTCCGGCTTCAATGAATATAATGATCATCCTTGGCGCTCTGGCCGGCGCAAAGTTTTTAGGGGTTTACGGTCTCGCGGCCGGTGTAGTGGCCGGGGCAATTTCTTTTGCCCTGGTGCAGTTGCCGGCGTTGCGCTTTGTGGGCTTCCGGTATTCACTCTGTTTCAGCGTACGCCACCCGGAGGTGCAAAGGATCGCGGTTTTAATGATCCCTGTTTTGCTCGCCTCCGGAATAATGCAGGTGTATACGCTGATCGATTACCGGTTGGCGTCGGGTCTGGCGGAAGGAAGCATCGCCGCCCTGAGTTACGCGAATAAATTAGTCAACCTGCCCCAGGGGCTGTTTGTTTTAGCCGTGACTACAGCGGTTTTCCCCACCTTGAGCCGCCTCTTTGCCGAGGAAAAGAGGGCAGAGATGGCCGCAACCTTGCGGCGGGCGATAAAGATGATCCTGCTACTCGGTATTCCGGGGGCCGTAGGCCTGATCATTTTGCGGGAACCCATTGTGGCGTTGATTTTGGAGCGTGGAGCATTTGACGAGAGATCGACCGTCATAACCGCCAACGCCCTTTTATATTACGCCCTGGGCCTGGCGGGACTGTGCGTGAACCTGCCGCTTACGCGGGGCTTCTTCGCGATGAAGGACACCCGCACGCCGCTTTACATCTCTGTGGCTTCGGTCGGTGTAAAACTTATCTTCAGTCTTGCGCTGGTGCGTTTTCTCCAGCACTGCGGCCTGGCGCTGGCGACCTCGCTGGCCATATTGACGAATATGTTCGTCCTTGCATGGTTGTTGGAGAGGCGTATAACGGGACTGTTCGACCGGACCTTCTTCGGCTTTACCGGGGGGGTTTGTCTGTCGGCGGTGGTTATGGGCTTCGCAGTTTACCTCCTGGACGGGTGGCTCGGAACGCTTCTTGGCGGCAAGGGATTGATGCTGCTTTTCCGGGTGGGTCTGGATGTTGCTGCGGGCGCGCTGGTCTTTGCGGCGGCCGGGCTGGTACTGCGGCTCGACGAACTCGTGTACGTTCTACAGCGGCTACGGGGCTTCAGGCAGCGCCGGGCCGGGGCGCCGGTGGGGAATTTCGCGGAAAAGGGGCGGGCAACTTTTTCCGGTGAAAGACGGCCGTCCCCATGACGGCTGTGAGTCCCTTTTAGGAGTACTGCCGGCTATAAAGCGGCATTTTTCTTTTTTACCGGGGTATAATACAAACGAGGCTCGTTATAGCCGGCTTCGCTTAAAAGTGGATAATCGTCATTTCGATCTCAGGTTATTGAAGGAGGAAAGGCGGCGTGAATTGCCCGATTTGCGGCGGCAGGGCTACGGGTAAGGTAGGTCAAAACAACTATTACTGCTGGGACTGTTGTTTGGAGTACCGGATCGAAAAGGAAGGGGTCCAGGTCTTCGACATCGATGAGGACGGAACCCTGGTGTCCTTTGACCCTGCTAACGAATCGTTTTACTAACGGCAGTTTCAAACGGGGGTGATTAAATCATGTCCTTTTGGCGGGGGTTGGTGGCAGGCGGCATACTTGGGATCCTTGCCGGGGCGTTGCTGTTGTCCGAAGAGGAGGACCAGAATGAAAACCGGACGATCCGGCTGCGGGAAAGGGTGCCCCGGTTGGACCGGGCGCAGCGGATGGTAAGGAAAATGGTTAAATTAGCCGACCTGATGAAATAGGGCAGGGGAGGCGCGCTTTATGAAAGTGCGCTGGCGGTGGCTATGCCTGGCGGGCGGTCTGCTGCTCGCCTTTTACTTTTTTTACATTATAAGGGGCATTGTATTCCCTTTCGTTCTTGCCGCGAGCATAGCTTATATTCTTGAGCCTTTGGTTACCTGGCTGGAACGCCGTAGAACCCCGACGGGCACGGCGATCGGGATCGTTTACGCGGGCGTTTTCATTGTCCTTACCGGGGTGTTGAGCTGCGGCCTCCCCAAATTAGTGCGGCAGTTGGACCTCCTTGTTCAGAACATCCCGGTCTATACCGCAGAGGTTCAAATGCTGGTGTCGAAGGTCTGGATGCAGTACCATTTGCTGGGCCTGCCTTCCGACATCGAGGTGCTGATAGAGGAACGCATCCACTGGGTTGAAGCGAGCTTGCTGCAGAGTATACGCGAGGCGCTCGAACTAATGGTGGGAGCCACCCGGTACGCCTTTTCCGCTGTTCTTGCGCCTATTATCGCGTTCTATTTTCTGAAAGACCGGTCTCTCTTCGCGGACCATTTGAACCTCATCCTGCCACGGAAGCGCCACCCTGAAGTCTGGCGTTTCTTGCACGCCGTGGACGGGATTTTGAAGCGGTACTTTCGAGGTTACCTGGTGGTCGCCTTGGTGGTCGGCGGTCTAACCGGAGCGGTCTTTGCAGCATTCGGCCTGCAGTACTCGGTGGCACTCGGGCTTTTTGCAGCGACGGCGGAATTGATTCCTTATTTCGGCTCGCTTATCGGTGCAGTTCCAGCAGTGGCCCTTGCTCTGCTTGAGTCTCATTGGCTGGCCCTAAAAGTGATGCTGGCGGTCGTGGTCGTCCACCAGTTCGAGGCGAGTTTCCTATCGCCAAGGATATTAGGGGGCAGTGTAGGGTTGCACCCCCTGACGATCATCGCTGTGGTTCTGCTTGGCGGACACTTCTTCGGTCTGGCCGGCATGTTCCTAGCGGTACCCGTGGCGGCGATCATAAGCACTGTTTTGCGCGAGGCGTTTAAGGCGTGGCGGTTGGTACCGCCAACTGCCGAAAGAAATGAAAGGTAGGGAGGAATCGGCTGTAGATAGGTGAAATAACTAATTCTTGAACCGCGGAGGAACGTAGATTTATAACGTTGAGCCGTGAACCTTTTCAGTTAAAAAACGCTCGACAGGATCTGTAGAGTAATGAACAGTGCAATAAGAGTGAGCAATCTTACGAAAGAATTTAAAAACCTTATGGCCGTAAACCGGGTCAGTTTTTCTGTTGGCAGCGGGGAGATTTTCGGCTTTCTTGGTCCGAACGGGGCGGGAAAGACGACCACCATCAAAATCTTATCTACCCTCATGCGGCCATCCGCCGGCGAGGCGGTAGTCAACGGGTTCGATGTGGCACGCCAGGCCTCCTGTGTCCGCCGGTCAATCGGAATGGTTTTTCAGGATCCAAGTCTCGACGAACGCTTGACGGCGGAGGAGAACATGCTGTTTCACGCAGTGCTCTATGGTGTACCCCGAAGAGAAGCACTGGAACGTAGCCGTGAACTCCTTGAAATTGTAGGGTTAAGCGACCGGCGCAAGGACCTGGTGCGGACATTTTCCGGCGGGATGAAGCGCCGGCTGGAAGTTGCCCGGGGACTGTTGCACCGCCCGGCGGTTTTGTTTTTGGACGAGCCGACGCTCGGTCTCGACCCCCAGACCCGCAGCCATATATGGGAGCATATCAGGAGGCTGCACCGCGAATTAGGCACCACGGTTTTCTTAACCACACATTATATGGAAGAGGCGGAGGTCTGCGACCGGATCGGTATCATCGACCACGGAATGCTGATCGCTCTCGACACGCCAACAGGTTTGAAGCGCCTGGTAGGCGGCGACGTGGTAACAGCCAAGGCAAGTGACAATGCGGGCTTACTCAGACAGGTAAGCGAACGGTTCGGGCTTGCCGGAAGACTGGAAGGGGAGCACGTCTATTTTGAGACCGCCGAGGGGGAGAGCTTTGTTCCCCAACTGGTTCGGGCTTTTCCCGACATCCTTGAGGTCAGCGTTCGCAGGCCGACGCTGGAAGACGTCTTTTTGAAACTGACCGGCAGGGCTATTCGTGACCAGGGTGCCGACGGGATGGAATCGATGCGAATAAGGCACAGGGCATGGCGGCAAACACGCCGGTGACACCGGGAACCGGCCTGTTTTTGCGGGAACAGTTGTTGTCCGCGTTGAGGAGAGGTATTGTGCGGGCTTTTTTTGCGGCGGTTTTGATAATATGGCTCCGCGATGTTAAGCGGTACACCCGGGAGGGAACCCGCATCCTGGCGATGCTCGGGCAGCCCGTCCTGTACCTGTTGATAATGGGGCAGGGCTTGCGCTCTACTTTTAGGGCCGGGATACCAGGGTTCGATTACCTGGAATTTGTATATCCAGGCGTGATCGGGATGTCGGTTCTTTTTACCGCGATTTTTTCCTCCGTGTCGATCATCTGGGACCGGCAGTTCGGTTTCCTGAAAGAGGTCCTTGTCGCGCCCGTTCCGCGGGCGGCGATCGCCATGGGGAAGGCCCTGGGAGGAAGTACCACCGCTTCGATGCAGGGGATAATCCTGTTGGTCCTGGCACCCCTTGCGGGAGTGTCGCTGGAGTTCGGCCAGATTATCACAATCGTCGGACTGATGTTGATAATGGCTTTTGCAGTGGCTTCCATCGGGACCCTCGTGGCGGCGCGAATGGAAACGATGGAGGGGTTTCACCTGGTAACGAACTTCCTCACGCTGCCGATGTTTCTGTTAAGCGGGGCATTTTTCCCCTTGAAGACAGCTCCGGCCTGGATGCAGCCTTTAATGCGGCTTGACCCCGTTTATTACGGTGTGGACGCGTTACGAAATGTTATTTTTTCCTGTTCGTCGCTCAAGTCTTTTGTAGTCAGCCAAAGTTTGCCCGTGGACCTGCTGGTCTTGTTCTCGTTCTCTTTTATTATGATTACTCTCGGCATGTTGGCCTTCAGCCGGACGGAGTAAGTTCAAAAAGGCTAAAACTAATGACTCCGGAGGCCGTTCCACGTTCGGCATTCGATGTTCGACGTTCAAGGTTCAGCTTTTATAGGAGGCGGGCTTTTCGGGTCCGTTCTGCCTGCCTGCCGGCAGAAACGGCGCGTTTTAAACACTTAGTTTCAGTTCCCCGCTAAGGTGTTCCTGGTCCGGGCTGCCGGCAGCGACCCGGCGTTCCCTTTCGTACGCATCTTTCACCACCTCAAGAAAGAGGGGTGTCAGTTCGGGGTCGTACAGAGTGCCCGCGTTCCTTTTCAACTCGAGGCAGGCCTCTGTGAAACTCAAGGCGCTTCGGTAGGGACGGTCCGAGGTCATCGCATCAAAGCTGTCCGCGATGCGCAAGATGCGGGCCGCCAAGGGAATCTCTTCACCTGATAAGCCGTCGGGGTATCCCGTCCCGTCATAGTTCTCATGATGCGACCGTATTACAGGCAATATCTCTTTAAAGTGAGGTAGAGACCGGATCATTTCGCTGCCCCAAACGGTATGATTCTTCATTGTTTCCCATTCACTGTAGTCCAAAGACCCTTCCTTGGTTAAAACAGGAGAGTCGATTTCGATTTTACCGATGTCGTGCAGGTATGCCCCGTACCTGAGGTTGTCTTTCTCCTCACCGGAAAGTCCGAGCCTTTCCGCAAGCGCGAGGGCGTATGACAATACCCTTTCGCAGTGGCCGAACGTATACCGGTCTTTAGCATTGATCAGCGCCACAAGGGTTTGAAGGGTCGGGAAGGCCTCCTTGATCTTCAGCGTGCTGATTTCGCTCAGAATGGACTGGTAGAGGTAGGTCTTTCCTTTGCTGTACTTTGCTCTAAAAAGGTCGTTTTCCGCGGCCCGGATGAGCGGCAGGACCGAATTCTCGTCATTGGGGTACCCGGCCACTCCGGTGGAAACTGTGAACGCCTTAACGGAAGTTTCATTATTTGCTAAAATCGCCGCCGCCAGGGCCTCGATCTGCCCTTTAAGGTCTGCGGCCCTTGCCGAAGCCTGTTCCTTGTTCAATCCTATCAGAACCAGGGCGAACTCGTCGCTTCCGTAGCGGGCTGCGTAATCGGGCTCTTTTACCTCCTTAAGAAGTAATTTCCCGATTTGGGCTAAGATTTCGTCGCCCTTGTTATATCCGTAAACAGCGTTATAGTACCTGAACTGGTCAATGTCGAGTAGAATCAGCGAAAGGGGCAGCCTTTTTGCAGTTGCCTCCTTAAGCGACAGCGCCAGTTTTTCCTGAAGGTAGCGGTGGTTATGCAGTCCGGTCAACTGGTCGTAATCCGCAAGCCTGATCAATACCCGTTGGGTCTGTTTTTCTATTTCAATCAACCCGCCGACCACCCAGGCAGAAAGCGTGGTGACACCGCTTACGATAAGGTCGGTTTGAAAGATATCACCGCGAAGGTCGTAAAACAGGTAATCAGCGAGGAACAGGAATAAGCCGGAAACAACTGCGGTACCGACTCCTAAGTTTTTGCCGAACGTAGTTGCGGCGATTATTGCCGGGAGCATGATCAGCACTTTGGCGTTGAAGAGGTTTTTACTGTGCCAGAGAAAGCCCACGGTCAGGGAAAAGATTAACACGAAGAGTAACATTTCGTCGGTTCCGGTTCGAATAAGAAAACGGGCTTTAATTTTTAAAATCAGTTTCCGGATAAGGTATACAGAAACGAGCAATACTATAATGAAGCTCGAAGCATTGACAAAGAAATTCAGCGAAGAATCCTTCCCCAACCGGAAGTTGTACAAACTGGCAATCACCATTACAAATATCAAAAGGCAGATGATCTGGGTAACCAGAATGTATTCAGAGAGTTCTTCAGCTCTACTTTCTTCCCACTCACGCATCATAAGCGCTCCTTGAAAGACTTAAAAGTCTATATACATTATCTGTATGGTTGTTGGCTGTTTTCCCGGCACCCGGGCGGTTTCGGCCGAACTCACCGTTCCCGGGTGCCGGGGGACAGCGTTTAATGCTGCGTTACTTTCTTAGAGCTTTAGGCACTTCTGGCTGATATAGATATCTTATGCATGCTGTTCCAACCCCGAATTTCGCAACAGCGACTAAGACGGTAAAAATTGCCGGCAAGCAGCTATAGAGCAGGCGCTTCATACCCTTTCCCCCCTTTCCCTGAGATTGTCGATAATAGTGGCAAACCTGTGGCCGGATCTGGTCAAGGTGAAGGTTTGCCACCATACACCAAGGCTCGCGGCCAGAACTATGGGCAGAGCAACGCCATTGACTAACAGCAGGAACTCTCCTGCGGTTACGGACATTAGTACAAGGAGTGACAGAAAACGCAGTCTGCGGCGGCGGGTTACGGAAGTGATGGGATTGGCCGGAGAGTCCACGGGGGCTAACCGATAAACTACCAATGTAGAAGGGATGAATCCCAAAGTAACTATCAGTGACATGCCAAGGGGAGTTAAATACGGAGCGGTTATTGCGGCGAGCTTTCCAAGCAAAGGAATGGTTATCACTCCGGTGATGAAACATGTCAAAGGTGTTTTACTGTGGGCTCCGCCGGAAAACATCCGTAACGAGGAAGCGGCGAAATCAACCGCAAGGGTGGTCCAGAAGCATCCAAGAAGCCAGCCCACAAGGAGCGTGAAAAAAAAGCCGGTAACCTGGTAGACAATAAACTGAAGACCGTACAGGGCGATCTCCTCTTGCTCCTGCGTCAGGTTAAGCTTGTCCTTTAAATACCCTGCAACAGACCTGGTAAGGTTAATGTTCACAAACCCATCACCCTTTAGCTTTTGAGGCTTAATTCAGCTCCAATCCCCTTTTTACTGTTAAAGTGGTTTTTGCCTAAGGCAACCAGTAGCAAAACTAATTCATACGGCAAAGCAAAAACCGCTCTGAGGAGGGGACTGGCAAAAACGGTTTCGTATGGAATCTTTGTAGCATTTAAAAGCGGCTCCAAGTAAATCATTTCCATTGCCGTAACGATCGCGATACAAACCAGAACAGCAGCAAGAATTCTACTTAACCTGACTCCGGTAAAAATGCGCGTATAAATGGACAGCGTGACAGCAAGGATTACCGTATGTATCCCAAAGACGATCGGCAAAAGGCGGACCAGATTCGTCACCGATTGCAGGAGTGCAACGTATAAAATTCGTTTGTCACACAGGCGCAGGTTGATAAAACTAAATACCGCCAATGTCATTACCAAACTTTCGGGGAAATCCTGTAAAACTAAAGCATATAAGTGGTTGATGAAGGTTCCATTTTCCATCCCTTTTCCCCCATATATATTTCCTTGAATTGGTAACATTTGTACAGTTTGTACCCTGTCTATTCGACAAAAAGGGTGTATTTCCTGCTAAAAATTTGATATTTAACCAATATTTAAACTGCAAGCGATTGGTGGGACTAATCACGTGGATTCGTTGCTCAAAAACCGGGCGTGCTTTAGACAAGATGAAATTTTTAGACAAGATGAAATTTAAAAAGTACATTTAATTTAAGGAAAGTGCTGTATAGATTTCTTCGACATAGTGTCGCATTGCGAAATAGAAATTCCGCAAATAACAGGGAGGTATATTAAGGATGCTGACCTAAAATTAACTTTTTTCTTATATGGTATTTAATACATATTTGACGGTAAGTTTGAATTTCCTGCTGAATTTTCTCTATAAAAGAAACTTTTTGACTGACAAAAAAGCTTGTGCATCTTGGCTTAATAGATAAACGCGATTCAGGACCGGCCGTCGGTGTGTTTCAAGCAAAAAAATACCCCGGTATTTTACCGGGGTCAGCCGGAGGTGGGTTGTTTTCATTCAGCAAGCCGTGCTGCGGGAAAGAGTACCGTGCCTTTTGAAACCCCTTCCTGATTTTGTCCAGCACGGCGTTTACGCGTTTTCTTCTGACGGTACATTCTTGCGTCGGCCACAGCTATTAAGTTCTCCACGTCGTTTGCATCCTTCGGATAACACGCCAGGCCGAAGCTTGCAGCAACACTGCTTGTGTCTAATTGTTTGCGCAGACGCTGTAGTAGCACCTGAGGATCGCCGCTGGTATTCGTGAAGATGATCCCGAACTCGTCACCGCCCAGCCGGGCCACAATGTCGGTCTGCCGTATTCCTTCCCTGATTGCTTTAGCTACCCGCTGAAGCGCTTCGTCGCCCTTATGGTGCCCGAAGTTGTCATTAATCTCCTTCATATTATCGATGTCAATGATCGCTATCGCGAACTCTTTCTTGGTATCAGCCGCTATGTTTTCAAGGGTGCGCAGGAAATAACGCCGGTTGTATACTCCTGTAAGCCCGTCAGTTTCTGCTTCGTGTTTTAGCGCGTGTGCGCGATTCCAGCCTACTTTGACCAGATACGCAATGCTTACCATCATCAGCATAAAGCTGCATCCGATCGCCAGGTCGCTGAGTGCGCCCACCGTGACGGACAATAACTTGCATTCAACAAACAGGCGGGTAACCCAGCCGATAATAAAGCTTGCAACCCCGGCCGCAAGAATTACAGCTGCTTGGCGGTTCTTCAGGTAGCGGCAGGCGCAGGCGATGAGCGCAAACCAGGCTATTTCACTGACTACCGGTGCAGTCTCTGCGATCCTTCCTGCAGAGTTCAGGATTGCGTCCGACATGGGTTCACCTCCCATACTACCCCTTTATATCGACTCTCCTTATGGCTTCTTTACACCTTATTGGAAAAATTTTTACTTAAGGGGATAAGGGGTAGAAAGGAGAGAATATAATTTGTCAAGGTTACAATTCCTGTAGGCGTTCTGAGACGGCTCTTTGGCAACTTCGACATAAATCGGCAATTTCCTGCAACAAATTTAAAATTTCTAAAAAAATTTTATCAGAAGTTCCAGATGAAAATCAAGGCAACGATGATGGAAAGGATTTTCTAAAATTCGATTTTACTTAGCCGTATCGGAATTTGCGGCTGTTTTCATATCCTTTTCTCCGGTCAGCCTGCGGTTATTGTTCTTTTCAGCAATTCGCCAAGTATCGACTTCTGCGGTCTGCTCTGATATCTTTTAGTACTTGCACTCCATAAAAACCTTTTCGTAAGACGGTCAGGGAATTACCCGCCGAGGGTGACGTCCTGGGTTTCGTACCACCGGAGCGCTTCAAAAAACTGTTCCGGCTGAAAGTCGGGCCACAGTTCGTCAACGACATAAAAATCGGCATAAATTGATTGGACAGGTAAAAAGCCGCTGAGTCTCCGGCGGCCGCCCCAGCGTATAATCAGGTCTACCCGGGAGACATCAGAGGAAGCAATTGCCTCGGTGACGTTTTTTCGGGACGGTCCGGAGCCGTTTTCTTGTATAGCGTAGTTCAAGTCCCATTTCCAACCATAGTTTACCAGGAAGTTGACCCGGATCAATCCTTTGCCGAATGTATGCCGTTTCGCGAAGGGTAACAGTTCTGAAGGGAATAGGGGAGATGAAAAATCACCGATAACGAGAAGGGAGGCGTCCCTGCTCGACAGTATCCGGACGGCTTCAACGCATGCCTTCTGGAATGCTTTGCGCTGAACCGATGGACGTTTTGTATTGTCATGTGTGAAGCCGTAATAGGTAATTTCCGGAATACCGAGTTCAACACACAATTCATACAGCATCAGGCCGGGAGCCAGGCCCTTCTCGTAACCGGCTTCTTTTGGAAGACCGTGTTTTACGGACCACCTTCTGTTGCCGTCCGGAATAACTCCGATATGTTTCGGAAGCCGCCGAAATTTGGGTAGATTCATGCTTAGGTGCCTCCTTGATAATAGGATTGCCCGGCTGATGTGTGTTCATTACAGGGCGGCTTGTCCCGAAAACGTCCCGCCAACCATAGAAAGGTTTTTTACGCAGGAAAATAAAAACGGCAGCGGTTCCTCCTTGAGCGAAGCTTATCTAAGTTTTTGACGGAGCGACGAAAAGGTTTTATCGTTAACTTCACCGGTCAGGGGAGCACGGGGAGCAATGACAATTGTGACGCTGTTGTAAGTGACCTCTCGTGTCAGGGTGAAGAACGGTGCTTTAATCGTTTCAGATAATTCGACACGCGGGACAATTATGGAAACCTCGTGGGGTGTGTTGTGGATATACCTTTTTGATACTTCCATCACCAGCGAAGCTAACTTGAGCCTTGCGTATTCACTGTTGTCTGTCCTGCGCAGTTTAAAAAGTTTGCCTATGTATCCCACATTTTCCACCCAAGCCGTTTAATGCATTATATGCGCGGGTCGCAGAGATTGGTTGACGGGTGTTTAAGTTTAACCCAACTTAATCTAAGTTGACATAATATCTATTAGCGGAAGGTGGCTGAAAGGAGTATATGTAAGATTGGGTTTGGGGTTAACTATTTTAAAAAGCGGCGAGGCAGGACTTTTTCAAGGGGCCGCTTTTGTGTTATCATCCAGTAAAGGGAGGGATTGACAAAATGAAGCCTACCGGTTTGCCGGAGATTCCGCGAAACCGCGGAGACGACCTTCACAACCTCGAATACGTTGACGACGCGGATCTTGTCCTGTTCATGGCGGGAAATCAGTTCATGGTTATGGAAGAGCTTCTGCGGTCATTTCAACAGGCGCACCCCGATGTTCGGCGCATCTTCTATGAAACACTGCCCCCCGGCCTGGAGCTGAGACAGATACTTACGGGGGGCGCTACTTTCGGGGAGATGGAGATCAGGGTGACCCCGGATGTTTATTCCTCTGTTGCGGAGGACGCAATGAAAGAGCTTTTAAGAAGGGGTTTTATTGACGACTATTTTGTATTCCTCCATAACAGGATAGTGCTTATGGTCCCTGCAGGGAATCCTGCCGGGATCAACACCGTAAACGATCTCGCCCGCGATGAGGTCAGGATTTCCCAGCCGGGCCCGCTTGAGGACATTACGAAATACATTGTTGAGATGTACGGGGAGGCCGGCGGCGAGGCTTTGGTGAACAGGATCATGGAGGAAAAGCGGGCCGAAGGCACTACGATCCTGACGGCGGTGCACCACAGGGAGACGCCGCTGCGGCTGAGGAAGGGTACGGTGGATGCGGGGCCTGTTTGGGCGACGGAGGTGATTCAAGCCCGCCGGGACGGACTAAAGGTTGAAGCGGTTGAACCCGGAGCGGGATTGGACCAGCGGGATAAGGTGAATTATTTCATCACAATGCTCAAAAACGCCCCGAATCCGGCAAACGCTGCCAAGTTCTTGGCGTTTATCCGCTCCCGGGAGGCCCAGCGGATATACGAAAGCTACGGATTTGTCCCCCATTTTCATGGACAGTTTTTGGATTCCGCTGCGACGACATAACTACAAGTGTCAAAAAGCGGGCTTAACTATCCGCGATACGAGAGTTTAGCCCGGCACTAAACCCGGAGACTCGATTTCTTTAGTCTCAAATGGGGAGTTCTTTGAAACTTCCACTCACTTAGTAGCTGCCGCCTGTTTTACAAGCTGAGTGCCGGGTTTTGCAGCGGCCTCATAGTGCCTTCAGTGGACTTGTTTTGCGGTTCTGAAGGCAATGATATCCTGAACTGCACGCTCTACTACTTTGGGGACGGCTTTCGCGACTTCCGGGGAAAGACCGGTACCCGTGTCGAGATTTTTAGCGTTTATGCCGTAGACTATCAGGCGCCGCGGGAGCTTTCCCAGAACGCGCGCCAATTCTATGGCTTCCGCGACGCCGAAAAGGTGCGTGGAGTAGTGAAAATAGTCCGCGGGCACCCGCCGGGAGTCAGCTTCAAACCGGTGGATTGAACCGGGTTCGGCGTCAAGCTGGACGGTGTCGACTATGATTACGGCAGCCGCGTCTTGCCACAGGTCTATAAGCACCCCGCCCTCTCCGGTTTCCTTCAACACTTTTACACCAGGAAGCGCCCTCTCCTCAATCAGACGGGCCGCGGCGAGCCCTACCCCGTCGTCGCTGCGGTACGCATTTCCCATGCCGATAACCAGGATGCTGCCGTCTGCCGGAAATTTGCCGTCATTGTTGCCGGACAAGTTTTATTCCTCCGCAAAAGACCGGGAAAGGACCGGTCGTTTTCTATCGGTGTTATCAGGCAGGTCCCGCTCCCGACGGTCGCGGGACCTTCGCCGGTGTTGGGGCACCATGCCCTAAAAGAGCGTTGAGCCGGTGACGCGAGCCCTTCTCATTCCTCGCTGATACCGGAGCACCCCCGGTTCTCAGGTTTACTCCCTGACTATCCGCGGCCGGATGAAGTGGGTGGCGCAACTGATACAGGGATCGAAGTTTCGGACCGTTTGCTCGCACCGCCACAGGAGTTCGCCTTCCGGGAGGCTCAAATACCTGGTCACAAATTCCCGGAGGTCGCTTTCGATCATCTTCTGGTTTTGCGCCGTCGGGGGTACGATCTTAGCCTCCCTGATCAGCCCGTCACCGTCAACGACGTAACGGTGGTAAAGAATGCCCCGCGGCGCTTCGGTACAGGAGCAACCAGTGGCGGAGCGGGGCTCGGTTTCTACGGCGGGCCGCTCCGGCTCTTCGTAATCATTGATAATACCGATCGCTTCGTCGCAGGCATGGAGCAACTCGATGCAGCGGATAACGATCCCCTTGAACGGGTTGCGGCAAACAGGCGAAAGGCCGGCGGAGCGCGCCGCTTCCTGTGCAAGCGGCGACAGACGGTCAAAATTCAGGTTGTATCGCGAAATAGGGCCGACGATATACTCCCCGCCCCCCCTCAGCCTCGAATGCAGCGCGTGCGAATGGGGGACCTGTTCCTCAACGAAGTGCGCCTCATATTCCTCCACCGGGATCTCCAAGCCCTTATTGGAAACAAGCCGGCCTTCGTTGAGCGGGTACTCCTCCGGGTGGCGCAAGGCCACGAAGTGGTAGTCCCGCTCGAACTCGGGGAAAGGGAGCCCTGCCGCCCAGCGGACGGTTTCGAGGGCCTCCTCCCTCGCCCGTTTGAGCGGTTCGCGCAGCGGGAGAAGACTCCGTTTCTCCGGCGCCTTATAGAAGCCTCCCACGCGTACGTTGACCGGGTGGATTTCGCGGCCGCCGACCGCAGCGACGATCTCGTTCCCCGTCCTTTTGAGCCGCAAGCCGCGTTCGACGATGGCCGGGTGGTCTTTCGCCATCCGGATCGCATCATCATAGCCTAAAAAATCAGGCGCGTGGAGCAGAAAAACGTGCAGCGCATGGCTCTCTATCCATTCCCCTAAGTAGATGAGCCGCCGGAGGGCGCGGAGCTGCCCCCCTACCCTCACGCCGAAGGCGGACTCCATCGCGTGAACGGCGCACATCTGATAAGCGACGGGGCAGATGCCGCAGATTCGCGCGGTAATATCGGGGGCCTCAGAAAACTTGCGGCCGCGGAGCAACGCCTCGAAAAAACGCGGCGGTTCAAAAATTTTGAGCTTGACTTCGGCTGCCCGTCCTTCTTTAATTCTAATAAGAAGCCCGCCTTCACCCTCGACGCGGGCAAGGTAATCAACTTTGAGCGTCTTGCTTTTCATGCGCTTCACTCTCTTTGCGGAACTCCGCCGCGCCTGCGGTAAACCCGCGGTACGCCCGTTTGATGTCCTCGTCCGCCACCCCGAGGCGTTTCCACTGCTCGCTCAAGGCTTTCGGGTTGGGGGTTTCCATCGGGCCGAAACACGCATAGCAGCCGCGGTCGTATGCCGGGCAGAGCGCGCCGCACCCGGCCCGGGTAACCGGACCGAGGCAGGCGATGCCTTTGCTCACCATCACGCAGGGGATTCCCCGCCGCTTGCACTCGATGCATACGCTGTAAGTCGGGATGTTGGGCTTTCGCCCGTGCAAAAAAGCGCTGATCACTTCGAGGAGCTGCCTCTTGTTGATCGGACAGCCTCGCAGTTCGAAGTCTACGTGTACATGGTCGGAGACCGGCGTTGATTCTGCGAGGGTCTCGATGTATTCCGGCGAGGCGTAGACGGTCCTCACGAAATCCTCCACGTCGGCGAAGTTCCGCAACGCCTGAATGCCGCCGGCGGTGGCGCAAGCCCCGACGGCGACGAGGAACCTCGACACACGGCGGACCTCTTTGATGCGCTCGGCGTCGTGCGGCGTGGTAATTGACCCTTCCACGAGAGAGAGGTCGTACGGCCCTTTTACGACCGCGCGCGTCGCCTCCGGGAAGTAGGCGATCTCTACCGCACCCGCGACTTCGAGCAGTTCATCTTCGAGGTTGAGCAGCGTCAACTGGCAGCCCGAGCAGGAGCCGAATTTCCAGACGGCGAGTTTCGGTTTCCGTTTTTCTCCCACCCTATATCTCCCGCTTTCCGAAGAACGGTTCTATTATGTCAAATCGGAAGACGGGCCCGTCCTTGCATACGAAAAACGGCCCGATCTGGCAGTGCCCGCACAGCCCTATCCCGCACTGCATGTTTCGTTCCATTGAAATGTAAATGTTCTGCGCGGGAACCCCGCGCTTGCGGAGTTCGAGGACTGTGAAGCGCATCATAATCTCCGGCCCGCAGACCATTGCCACCGTCGACCGGGGGTTAAACTCGACTTTTGGGATGAGCGCGGTTACGACCCCCACGTTTCCTTCCCACCCCTCCGCAGGTTTATCCACGGTGACCAGCACGTCGATTTCAGGACGTTCAGCCCAGCGTGTAAGTTCCCGGCGGTAAACGATTTCGTCCGGGTTGCGGGCGCCGTAAAGCAGCGCCGCCCTGCCGTACTTCTCACGCTGCGAGAGGATGTGGTATACCGCCGGCCGCAGGGGCGCCAGCCCGATTCCTCCCGCAACGACCAAAATGTCGCCCCCCGCCGCCTCTTCGACCGGCCAGCGGGTGCCGAAGGGCCCGCGCACGCCCAGGACGCCGCCCGGCTTCATCCTGCATATGGCCTTTGTAACCGCTCCCACGGCGCGTACAGTGTGGACAAGCAGTTCGGGCCTGGCAGGGTCGCCGCTGATCGAGATCGGCACCTCCCCTACCCCGAACGCGTACAGCATGTTGAACTGGCCGGGTGCGAACTTAAGCTCCTCCGGCGCGTTTTGCGCCTGCAGCTCCAAGGTGGATGTGTCGCGGGTTTCCCGCCGGACCTTTCGCACGCCGAAAAGGTGCGGCACCATAGGCTCGGGTAACCTGGTGCTCATTCCCCTCCGCCTTTCAGGGAAGTGTTCACTGAACCCCGTAGGGCGCGGTGATAAGCAGCGCCTGGCTTTGTCGGCGACGCCGGCCGGATGCTCACGTACCAACCAAGTACGCTCCGCTCCGTCCGGCGTCGTCCTTCGCGCCATGCTTGCTTCTAACCGCGCTCCGTCAAAACACCTACGTGGTTTACTTAACATTTATCTTTCACGGACTTGCCTGCTCCTGCGTACGCCCTTGTTTTTCAGGCGCCCCGGCAGGGGCGGGCGGGTCTTTCTCTGTTTCTCCCTGACCGCGCAGGGCACGAACCGCTTCTGTGATGTCGATACCTACGGGGCACCACGTGATACACCGCCCGCAGCCCACGCATCCCAGGGTACCGAACTGGTCTATCCAGGCGGCAAGTTTGTGGGTGAGCCACTGGCGGTAGCGGGATTTAGCCGATGCGCGCACATTGCCACCGTGGATGTACGAGAAATCCTCGGTGAAGCAGGAATCCCATCTCCGGAGGCGTTCGGCCGTTTCGCCGGGCAGGTCGGTAACGTCTTCGACGGTCGTACAGAAACACGTTGGGCAGACCATGGTGCAGCTCCCGCACGTAAGGCAGCGTGCGGCCGCCTCGTCCCAGAACGGGTGGTCAGGGTTGTTAAAGAGGAGTTCTCTGATGCCCGTAGTATCCAACTCCCGACCCATCTGCCGTGCGGCTTCGCCGACGGCTCTCTCGGCAGCGGCCTTTTCGCCTTCACTCGCCTTCCTGTGGGGAACCTCGCGCAAGACCGCGGCGCCTGCTTCGGAGCCCACCTCCACCACGAAGTAGTGCTGTTCCCCCTCTAATATTTCGGTGAGGGCCAGGTCGAACCCCACCGTCGCCTTCGGGCCGGTCTTCATCGAGACACAGAAGCACGCGCCGCCCGCTTTCACGCAATTGACGGCAACGACGAAAATATCCTTGCGCCGCGCCGCGTATGACGGATCGGCGTATTCCCCGGTCGTAAAGACCTTATCGTGTATGGCTACGGCGTGCAGGTCGCACGCACGGACGCCGATAAACGCGTACTTGGGCGGTTCTTCCGTCTCCGCGACGGTACGGAACCCGCCGTCCTCCCGCTTGGCCTGCCAGAGGCGGACCAGCGGCGGGTGGAGGAACTTTTTTAAAGAATCCGGGCCGATTCCGTAGTCAAAGAAAGCCTTCCCCTCACCCTTTTTGAGGCGGTAAGCCGCGCCTTCCTGCTCGGCTGTCCACCCGGCCGGCAGTTCGTTTACCGAGGTTAACTCGTCGTAAACGATGACGCCGCCGCGTACCGTCGGGCCTATGATGCGGTAGCCTCTCGCCGCCAGGACATCGAAAAGTTTCTGCAGATCCCGGCTTTCTATCACCGCCTGGCTGCCGATTTCAAGGGATTCGTTCACGGCGATTTATCGTCACCACCGGCAATGGAAGTGATTCACCTTTGTCTTTATATATCATGTCCTGCGCCGCGATACAAGTTGTATGCATTTTTAATGCCGGGGGTGGATCCGCAAGCGTGGGTGGTTTGCGGGGTTAGGTCATTTTCTTGTTAGTTGCCGTCACATGTCGGCCGGAGAGATTACTTCCATTGCTTAGGAACCTTGGAAGGATTATACGGTCCATTGTCGAAGTATCAAGATCAGGTTTTAAAGCACTCTCTTATTTCGTGCGGCGCGGCGCCCGCTTGGCCGCGGGCGGCGCCAGGATTCCCCAGTGGAAGCGCTGACCTTCCGGTGCGAGGGCACTGCGGCGGTAGCCGAAGAAAAAGTAAACAATAACGCCCAGGGCCATCCAGATGGCAAAACGCAGCCAGGTCAGGCGCGGGAGGCTCAGGATGAGGTACAGGGAGAGGGCCAGGGACAACAGCGGCACATAAGGCGAAAACGGCACCTTGAACGGGCGCGGCATTTCGGGGTTTGTCTTCCGGAGGACCAGTACGCCGACCGCTACTATCACAAAGGCCGTAAGGGTGCCGATGTTGGCAAGCTGGGCGATGATGTCGATCGGGATAAAGCCCGCCAGTAAGGCCACTGCTGCTCCGACGATCAGGGTGTTAAGGTAAGGCGTACGGAATTTTGCGTGCACGCGGCTCAAAAAGGCCGGAAGAAGACCGTCCCGTGACATGGCGTAAAAAACCCTGGTTTGTGCGTAGACGACCACGAGGAGTACGGAGGTGATGCCGGCCAGGGCGCCCAGGGCCACCAGCCCCCCTGCCCAGGTAATGCCCGCTTTAAGGAGAGCGGTGGCTACCGGTGAAGCGACATTGAGCTGGCTGTAAGGTACCAGCCCGGTGAGCACCACGGTCACCAGGATGTAAAGTGTGGTGCAGACGGCTAATGAGCCGATAATCCCGATGGGCAGGTCCCGCCGGGGCCGCCTGGTCTCTTCCGCGGCGGTCGCGACGGCGTCAAAACCGATGTACGCGAAGAAGATGATGGCGGCGCCGTGTGCTATCCCGGCGTAACCGTAAGGGAGGAAAGGCCGCCAGTTCGCCGGGTTTACGTGAGGGGCGCCGAGGAAGATGAAGAGCAGGACCACGCCGATTTTGGCGGCCACTACGATCCTGTTGACGGTAGCGCTTTCGCGGGTGCCGGTTGTAACCAGGAGGGCTATGGTCAAGGCGATCATTACGGCCGGAAGGTTCACTGCCCCGCCGGCCGCCGGCGAGCGGGTAAGCGTTGCCGGCAGGATAATTCCCATGGAATGGAACAGTTCGCTGAAGTACGCGCTCCAGCCGACGGCTACCGCACCTGCGGCGACGAGGTACTCAAGCACGATGTTCCAGCCGACTATCCAGGCGGTGAACTCGCCGAGCGATGCGTAGGCGTATGTGTATGCGCTGCCGGCTACCGGAATCATCGCCGCCAATTCTGCATAGGTGAGTGCGGCCAGGCCGGCGGCGACTCCTGAAAGAACGAAAGAAAGGATGAGCGCCGGGCCGGCATATTGAGCCGCGGCCACTCCGGTCAAGACGAAAATCCCGGTCCCGATTATGGCGCCGATGCCGAGTGCCACGAGATCAACGGGTCCGAGAGAACGGGCGAGCCTGCTGGCCTCCTTTTCCGAAAGGAGTTCGTTTAAGGACTTTTTGCGCCAGATGCTATAGCTGATTGCCTGTTACCTCCCGGTTTTAGTATAAGCCGACCGGCCGCGCAGTATGATGAATAAGTAGATTGCGCCGGGCGTTCACGTTGAGAATGGGTCCACGCCGCCCGGTGGTATAATTGTTCCGATTACTTTCAAGAATTGAGGTGGAAGAATGCAAATCAAATGGTTGGGACACGCCTGCTTTTTACTTACGACCCGGGAAGGGGTGAAGGTGCTTACCGACCCGTACGATGAGTCCATCGGGTATCCGCTGCCGCCGGTCGCACCCGACGTGGTGACCGTGAGCCACCAGCACTACGACCACAACGCAGTGGGGTCGGTTAAAGGAAGCCCCGCCGTGTTGGAGGGGGCCGGGGACCACCAGGCCAAGGGCCTGACTGTTCGCGGTGTGGCTACCTTTCACGACAAGAACAAGGGCGCCCAGCGCGGTCCGAACACCGTTTTTATTGTCGAAGCCGACGGCCTGAAGGTGTGCCACTTAGGCGACCTGGGGCACCCTCTCGATACGGCAAAGCTTGGGGAAATCGGACCGGTGGACGTGCTCTTGACCCCCGTGGGGGGCACCTACACGGTTGACGCGGACGAGGCGGCGGCCCTGGTCAAGGAAATGAAGCCGCGGATCGCCGTGCCGATGCATTATAAAACTGAGCGGCTGAAAATCAATATCGCGCCGGTGGACAACTTCCTGAAGCACTTTAGCGGGATACGGCGGGAACCGCTGCTTGAGGTGACGCGAGAGACGCTGCCGCCGGCCACGAGCATTGTGGTGCTCGAACTAAGTCGTTAACCAAATGCCTGGCGATACTACCGAAACCAAAATCTAAGGCCCGGTGTTTCCGGGCCTTCGTGCGCCTCCAGGTATAACCTTTGGGGTATACCGGTCGGTCGCATCCTCGTCTCGTTCCATTCTTTCTATAATAATTATACTCCGGCGAGTGTTTTTTGTAAACCTCTTCCCTGCCCAGCGGTGTCACTTTTTTGACTTTAAAGGCCCTTACGAGTAATCATTTTTCACCATAACTTTGCGGTCTACTATCATTCGCATACCCCTGGCCTTCTTCGTCCGCTCGCTGCAGTAGATAGATGAAGTAGACGAAGCCGCAGACAGTTCAAATAGACGGCTCAAGTAGACGGCAAAAGCAGACAAAAGCAGGCTGGCATGGTTTTTGCTGCTGGAAGCAATAAACCCGCAAACCTTTGCGGTAAGCGGGTTTTGTTCCCTTGCTGGTGCCGAAGGTGGGAGTCGAACCCACACGGGCGGTGCCCACACGATTTTGAGTCGTGCGCGTCTGCCAGTTCCGCCACTTCGGCCCGGTTATACTTAATATATTAGCACAGCGGGCCGCATACGGCAAGTCGCAGATTGCGGTAATAAAACGGGGAGAACTTAAAACATTCGCCTGCGTGCTAAAATATAGGCCGCAATCCCGCAAAAACCCACAGTTATGCCCAGGATCCCGAGAAACGCATGCGGCCAGTTTTGGAAAGGCAGGCGCACGTTCATCCCAAAGAAACTCGCAACAATCGTGGGAAGGGAGAGAACGATGGTAATCGACGCCAGGAATTTCATAACCATGTTCAGGTTATTCGAAATCAAAGACGCAAAAGCGTCCATCGTATCAGTCAGAATTGAACTGTAAATGGTGCTCATCTCGATGGCCTGCTTGTTTTCCGTGATTACGTCCTCAAGAAGATCCTCATCTTCAGGGTACATCTTGACCAGGTGTCCCGCCGAAGCCTCCGTTGTCTTCAACAACTGGGTCCGGAGGAGTTTTTCCATCACAATCCCGTTGGCTTTCAAGGAGGTGGTGAAATAAACCAGGCCCTTCTGGATTTCAAGCAACTGTAGAAGCTCTTCGTTCCTCATTGAACGGGAAAGACGGTGCTGCAACTCGGTGCTCTGCTTGTCTATCTGGCGCAGGTAGCGGAGGTAAAGCGCAGCGATCCTCACCAACACCTGAAGCAGGAAGCGGGTTCTTTTGAAGGTGTAAAGCACGCCCTGGCTGCCGATAAGGTCCGCGAAAATGGGGTTGTCTTCGAGACAGACCGTAACAACGTGATTCTTTGTGATAATGATACCTAACGGAATGGTATCGTATAGAATAGCATCCTGCCGCTTTTTTTCGACCGGAATTTTGACGATAATCAGGATCTGGTGCGCGTTCAATTCAATCCGCGGCCGCTCTTCATCATCAAGGGAGTGGCGGAGATAGTCACAATCAACGCCTGTCTTTTCGCTGACCGCCTTGATTTCGCCCTCCGTCGGCGCGATCAGGCAAATCCAGGCGTCTTTCCCGTCCAGAGTCGGCAATTCTACGAGTCTTTCGGCTTCGGTTCGAAAGATCCTCAGCATAACTTCTCCCCTATCCTTCCCGCACGAATACAGCCAAGGCCTGTGTTCGTCGCAATCCTATATGCACAGCATAGCAAAACAGGGAACCGGGCACAAGTGCCATTACCCTTTGACACGAAAATTAATAACGGTATTGTGCGGGCTTTTCATGAATCCCCTTGAGCAGTATTATTGAGATACAGACACTTTTCAGACGAAAGAGGCGGCACGCTCTTTTGAAAAGAGGTCTTATCTGCTACCTGTGCCTCGGCGAGACCGCTCTGGAGGTCGATTACGACCTAACGGAACTCCGGGAACTCCTCTACAATATCGAGATCGAAGCGGTCGACTCGGTGGTCCAGCAGCGCCAGCCGGACCTGAACTACCTGCTGGGCGAGGGCAAGATCCGCGCGGTCAGGGAACGGGTGGAACGCGACGGTCTGGACGCGGTGGTCTTCAACCGCGAGCTTTCGCCGCGCCAGGTGAAGGCGCTTGAGGACCTTTTCGGCGAAGTGGAGGTGTGGGACCGGACCCAGGTCATCCTGGAAATCTTCCGCCGCCGCGCCCATTCCCGGGAGGGTAAGATCCAGGTGGAGTTAGCGCGGCTCACCTACCTTTACCCGCGCCTTTACGGCCTCGGCGGGGCGCTGTCCCGGCTGGGCGGCGGGATCGGCACCCGCGGTCCCGGGGAAACGAAATTAGAGATCCTGCGCCGGAGCGTGCGGGAGCAAATACACCGCCTCCGCCGGGAATTAGCGGCGGTGCGCGAAAACCGCGCGCTCCTGCGTAAGCAGCGCCGGGAAGAGGGAATGCCTGCCGTGTCTTTGGTAGGGTACACCAACGCCGGCAAGTCCACCCTCCTAAACGCGCTTTCCGTAAGCGAGCAGAAGGTGGCAGCCGAGGACCGGCTTTTTGCCACGCTGGACCCTGTGAGCCGGCGCGTCCGGCTTCCTTCCGGGCGCTTCGCCCTCATTACCGACACGGTGGGCTTTATAAAAGAGCTCCCGCCGAAGCTGAAAGAGGCGTTCATGGCCACTCTTGAAGAACTTGCTGTTGCAGACCTGCTCCTGCACGTGATCGACCTGACCAGCCCCCATCTTGACGAACAGGCGGCCGCTGTTGAAAAACTCCTGGATGAATTAGGCTTAGGCGAAAAACCGGTGCTTAAGGTCTACAACAAGTCGGACCGCTTCGAAGGGCAGCCGCCAGCCGACGGCGTAGTTGTCTCGGCCCTATTAGGCACCAACCTGGGCCTTTTGCTTTCCCGGGTGGAGGAAATTCTTTTCCCGGAGGGAGAAATTGTCATCCTGGTCCCCTTTGACCGGATGGGCGCGGTCAGCCGCTTCCGGGAGCGCTTGCGTATACAGAGAGAGGAGTACCTGCCCGAAGGGGTGCGCCTGACGGTGCGGGGGCGTCGCGAGGATTTAAAAAAGCTCACGGCACACGTTGAAGCTTAAAACGTGCAGCCAACGTTGTAAGCTTATACGGCAAGATTTTGGGATCCATTACAGGCGTACAAGAGTTATAAGAAGGTTGAGAGGCCGGAAGCTCATCGTCACTGTTTCCGTGTCACTGAAGCCCCGGCTTACCGGATTCCCCGCCACTATCCCGGCGCAGAGCGTTACCACGAGCGGCAGCCCCACGACAGCCGGCAAGGCCTTCGCCCACCAGGGAAGGTTCTTCAGCGCTGCGGCAACGCGCGCGCCCGCCTTGAAACGCCGCGCCTCGTACCCCGGCACCGCCTGCCACTCCCCGGAGGACACCCTGCCCCCTGACCGCCGTACTGTAAATCCGGAATCCTGCGCCGATTTATTCTGCGGCTGTTTGCTGTCAGAGCTTTTCACAGTTTACCGCTTTCTCACGCCTGCACTTCAGGCAATGTACAAAAATTTCCAGCTTTCAGCACCGATCAACCTAACGATACCAGCACCTGACCATAAACTTCCATCGACCTGGAGGATGAAAATCTGCTCGTACGGGAAGCTGCCGGTGTAATATCATGGAAGGCGGAAAACCGCGTGTGGTGGACAGTTTCTTAAAAAAAAGCAGGGCCGGGTGGACTAATTCATCCTCACCCGGCCACAACCTTTTAGTACCACTTTTAACCTATAGTATTAATTCCGTTTGTCCAGAGACCCTCATGACACATGCGGCGTCACCGTCTGAGAATGAAAAATGGTCATGTTGCGGTTACACCGTATCCGTACGGCTTTAACTTCGAATATCGAACGTCGAACTGTTTTCAGGACAGAAGGTTCTATACCCTGTTTTCGAAGCGTGAGCTTGGAAAACAGGTGGCCTCAAAGGGGCGATCAAAAACGACAACATCCACAGTGCACAAAGCGCTCAGAGAGGCTCAAGGGGCCTCGCCCGGCCGTAACCGGGCCGTTTCATTTGCAGCGGTTTACGGTTTGGCACACTCTTCTAAAGGGTCTTTCAGCGCCCGGGCGCGAGTCAGGAAGTCCGCTGCCGAACGAGGAAAGACGGACACCCCGGCCTGGCAGATGAGCTTTAATACTTCGACCAGTTCCGCCGGCGATGTGTTCTCGTTTAGAAGGTAGCTGTCCGCACCGGCCTCGATCGCTGAGGCGACGTCACCCGCTTCTGTTGCAGAAGCCCACACGATGATCACCGACGCAGGATATGTTCTTCTCAGTCCTGCCACCAGCCCGGCGTTTGTCTTCCCCTGTCCGTTGATGACAACGGCGTCCGGTCGAAGGCGCCGGGCTTCAGGCGGCCCCGGGCCTGCCGCATCGAATACACTTACGATCTCGAAACCGTCCCAGTTACTGCCGGTGAAAAAGGATGTCAGAGTTGGTAAATCAAGCATGAGCCGGATCCGCTGCAAGGCGCTCACCTCATTTCCGCTACACTGCAAAACCTGTATAATAATTTGTACGGGGGTTTTAATAAAAATAGCAGGGTGTGCCCCTGCGCTCAATCCTCCGGAGGGCTGAAAAAAGGCTGATGTGTGGATGCTAATGACTTAATGCTCGTGTTTTTTGCCTAAAACGGCCTTGCGGCCGGCCGGGTTGTTGAGGGTTTTAGGTTACACACTTCCTTGCGGCAGGCCTGCCGCCGACCAGCAGAGGATGAAAATGGGCGTGCTGCGGTTACAACGTATCCGTGTGGCTTTTAACTTCGAACATTGAAAATCTTGAACCTTGAACTGTTTTCTACACAGGTATTAATAATTTCCGGAAATAACGTCCTTCTGTTCGAGAACTCCCAGACGCAAAGCCGCTACCAGCGCCTCGGCCCGGTTCCGCACGCCGAGCTTCCGGAAGATGCTCCTGAGGTGTGTCTTGACGGTCGACTCTGAGAGGTAGAGGGTACGGCCGATCTCCTGGTTGGACAGGTTTTTTCCGAGGAGAAAAAGAACCTCGCGTTCCCGCCCGGTTAAAGAGTCCAAGATTACCCGTTCATTCTCTTTTCGGCCCTGGTAAAAGAACTCCGCTCCCAGCCGCGGTAGACAGAGCATTCCGGCTTTAACGATGAGTTCCACGGCCTGGACGATCTGCCTCGGGAGAAGGCGGAGCGGCAGGCACCCGCGTACGCCTGCACGGAGCAGTTCAATAAGTTCAAGTCTTTTGGGATCATCGACAAGGATCACCGGCAGGATAAAAGGACACTTGAGCCGCAGTTCGTTTAAAACAGGAACAGGGTCTTCGTCTTCGATTTTCCAGAGCACGATGTCCGGATGAAGCTCCCCCGCTTTCTCTGTCAATTCGGGGGAAAGAACCGTTCCGACTACGTCAAAAACAGAATTCTCTAAAAAGGCCGCTGCCAGGCTGTTGGACCACTGGGGCGACCGGCTGCTCAGCAGAACCCTGAACTCACCCATGTTCTACCTCCTCCGAGAATGCGTTCTTCTTCCGCGGAGCACGGCGATGAGCTTCGCATTACTGCGTCAGGCCCGCCGGCCGGGTCCTCACGTATTTCCGTATACGCTCCGGCCCGTCCGGCTGCGCCTTCCTTGTACTACTCGCTCCTCGCCGCGTGTCGTCTATGTTACTCTCCTGCATCTAAGTTGACCAGCTTACAGGTCTACTTGCCTACTTGCCTACTTGCCTACTTGCCCCATTTTCAGATTTTCGTTGTGCGGCTTGCCGCGTGTGGCACTCCTTTGCTACCTACTAATCAAATGGTGATCAGGACCAAGATATAAACTCGGTTCACGGGCCTTTTCGTCCTGGACCGCGCCTCCGGTTTGCCGATGCTTTCCTATTAGTATTAGTTCGGCTTAATCCTGGTAATTCCTTTATGATTTGATGCAAGAATTGTTAAAATTTTAGTCCGTAAAGGGAAGTCTGCCGGGTCGTTCAATAGAAAAAGGGAAAGGCCGAATGACCCCGCACCTCTTCAATGGGAGGCTGTGTCGTAGCCGTTGTCGTTCATTGGAAAAAGGGAAAGGCCGAATGACCGCCGGGTTTTGAATTCTTTTTCGAAATATAAGCGGGGCGGACACAAAGACACTTGACAATTAAAGACAGTTGAAAACGGGGTTTGGCTGCGGATACGCCAAACCCCGTCTTTGATCTGCCCGAGCGCTTCTGTAAGAGCTATCCCGACCGCTAAGGTATCACTTGAACTTGAGGACCCTGATATCGCCTTTCTGTAAAACGCCTCCTGCTTCGTAAATCACAGCCCCGTTTTTATCTAAAAGTGTGATCCTAAAGTAATCCTTTCCTGCTCCGTCCCGAATTGAACCGCGCCACTTCCTTATCGCCGGCCTTGCCCTTCGCCGTGCCGCCGAAAGAAGCCTTTTTCCCGGCATGATTAATCGCTATTCCATCAGTTTTTTCGCTGCGCACGCTGACTTTTCGACCCACATCCTTGTAAATGAGCATCCCCTTGAGCTTATAAGTTACGTCAAAGACGAAGTCCGCGAAACCCGGTTTACCTTCGACGGGTATTTGACCGTTACCTACAACTTTGCCGGGCTGAGACTCCTGTTGGAGGCGGCCGCCGCCGAACTCCGTAATGATGGATCCGTGTGAGCCGCACCAGAAATGGTTTAGAAAAAAAAGAACGGGGTTCGGCGTAGCGAAATGCCCAACCCCATTCCCGCTTGTTACCCCTGCTTCATTGCGCGTGTATCTGCTTAAACAACCGCCAGATCATGCTGGCCACTTCAGCCCGGGTCACGTGGTTTTGCGGCCGGAAGGTGTTATCCGGGTAACCGCTGACCACACCTTCGGTCACCGCCACAGCGACCGCTATTTTCGCCCAGGCCGGAATCTTGCCGCTGTCGGTGAAGGTTAACGGTGCCGGAGTGATTTGCCCGAGTTCCTTTTCCAGGACCCGCGACAAGATGGCCGCTTCCTCCGTCCGGGTGATCAGTTTGGAAGGTTCAAAGGTCAAGCTACCGTCCCAATGCGGGTAACCTTTGATCAGACCTTCTCTTGCTGCTCCCGCCGCATCCCCCAGCGCCCATGCGGGTATCCTCGCCGCATCCTTAAACTTGTCGAGGTCCTGCTTTGTTCCGGGAGCAACCTTCAACGCCCGTACCAGGATACACGCGGCTTCCAGGCGGGTGATCGGCTGATCCGGCCTGAACGTGCCGTCGGGGTAGCCTGAAATGATACCCCAGTACACGAGATCGTTAACCGTCTCCTCGGCCCAGTGTCCGTCCATATCCGTGAAGGCCGGCGGTGCAGGCGCAGGCGTGAGGGCTTCCGTGGTAAAGCCGAAGGTGTACTCCCCGGCCAGGGCGTTACCCGCCGTATCCTTTACCGCAGCGGCAGGGATGGAGACGGTATAGTGGACGTTATAGCTGAGATCCGCAGCCGGGTCGATGGTCAGCACCTTGCCGCTGATGCTCTTGCCGCAAGCCACCGCGTTACCCAAGGCGTCTTTGAGCACAATCTGGTCGTACTTCGACCCTGCCTGGACGTTCTCGCTGAAGGTCACGGTGACGGTCTTGTTCACCTTGACTCCGGTAGCGTTATTCGGCGGGTCGGTGCCGGTGACCCTCGGCGGGGTGGTGTCGGCTGCCCCGCCGCCTCCGCCGCCGCCACCGCCGCCGCCGGAGGTCCTGGTGGTGAAGCTGAAGGTGCAGGCGTTCGCCAGGACGTTGCCCGCAGCGTCCTTGACCGCCCCCGCCGGGATGTATACGGTGTAGCTCACGCCATAACTGAGATTGCCGGCCGGGTCGATGGTCATGACCTTGCCGCTTATGCTCGTGCCAATTGAAATCGGGCCGCCGCCTTGGGGTGTTACCGTGATCCCGCCGTAGTTGGCCCCGGCCTGAATCCCCTCGCTGAAGGTGACGGTGACGGTCTTGTCCACCGGCACGCCGGTAGCGCCTTCCGCCGGGTCGGTGCTACGGACCGTCGGGGGATCGGTATCGATGGTGTACGTCTCGGTGTAAATCACCGAGTGGTTGCCTGCCTGGTCTACCGCCATAAACTTCAGCGTCGTATCGGCGCTGATGCTGATTGGGTCGGTGTACTTGGCACTGCCCGTGGTCGGGTCGCCGCCGTCGGTGGTGTAGTAGATCGTTGAAGGCTCGGAAGCCGTAAGTGTCACCGACTGCAGCGCATTATACAGGCCGCCTTTGGGGTCGGCGGTTACGGTCGGCGGCTTTGTGTCAGGCGGCGCTTCTGTGCTGAAACAAAATGTGTAACCCGCAGCCAATTGGTTGCCCGCCAGGTCTTTTACTGCCCCTGCCGGAACGGTTACCGTGTAAGCCGTAGCGTAAGCAAGCTCCTGATTGGGGTCGAGGGTAAGGGTGCTGCCGGTGATGTTTTTACCGATTGAAACCGGGCTGCCGCCTTGGGGCGTTACTGTTATCCCGCCGTAGTTTGCCCCAGCCTGAATGTACTCGCTAAAGGTGATGCTAACGGTCTTATCCACCGGTACACCGGTGGTACCGTTATTCGGGTCGGTGCCGGTAACTCTCGGGGCTACCCTGTCCGATGTGGTGGTGAAACTGAAGGAGTAATCATCCTGAAGAAGCGTCTCCTCAGTAGCAGCACCAGTATCAGATTCCACCGCCCATTTCGGAATGGTCACCGTATAAGCTGTGCTGAAAGCAAGGTTTTGTTTAGGATCGATGGTGAGAGTGTCACCGCTGATGCTCTTGGTGAAGGCCACATCGTTGTTGTTGGTATCCTTTAAGGTGATTTGATAATACTTGACACTTCCCACTACATTCTTGCTGAAGGTGACGGTGACGGTCTTATCAACCGGGACGTTGCTTGCATTGTTTGCCGGATCGGTGGCGGTGACCTCCGGCGCCGGGTTTTCCCGGGTGGTGAAGGAAAAGGTGTAATCAGCAGCCAGGCGATCACCAGACTTGGCGGAGACGGCGTCCTTTGGGATATGAACGGTATACCTGGTGTTGAAAGCCAAATTCTGATACATGGGGTTGTACGAGGGTTCAATGGTTAGTGTCCTATAGCTGATCCAACAATTAATTCCTACCGCTTTGCCCTGCGCATCCTTCAAGGTGATCAATTCGAGTCTGCTTGCACGCTCGTCAAGGTCTTCGTTGAAGGTAACGGTAATTACTGTGTCTTCCCGTACACCTGTTGCACCATTCTCCGGTTTGGTGGAAATTACCCGTAGGGAGCCGTCGGCCCAGACCGCAACCCCGGCGCAAAGGGTAATGAGCAGGAGAAGGATCAGAACCGGTATCAGCCGCCTGCATCTTCGCGCAATGTGAAACACTTAAACCTCTCCTCTCTGACTCAGTGATTCCAGTGTTCCAAGCGGGTGATAGACTATAGCGCCGCGCTTCGCCCGTTGCCGCCAATTAGGCTGAGCGCGTGGCTGCATACCGGCAGGATCAACGAATATCGACAAAAAAGCGGTCGCCCGACTAAGAAGCGCGAAATGAGGTTCGGCGTTGCTGGCAGCTATCAGGTTCTCCCGCAAGAATCTGCAAATACCCCCTTTCTTATTATTTTGACCTCCTCTAAAACGTCGGGGTTAAAATTCAGACGGAAATCACATCCTGCCAGGCCCTCAACGTCATAAACAGCTACATTGACGTCGAACTCTTGCCCGACAACCACGTTTTCCGGGGCAACCGGTCCTACCGTTGTCTCGCTCGCCCACGCGGGAACGGCCAGGCAAAGTGCGGCGAGCAGTCCCGCCAGCAAAATCAGCACATTGTACGTATTAGTTTGGCTTAAACCTTGAAATTCCTTTAAAATCTTGGCAAAAAAGCCGAGAAATTGCGACATACAGGGTGCTGAGTCATGGAGAAAAAAGCTGACCATGTCGAAGGAAGGGGCATTGACCCTTCATGCAGTAACAGCAGTTTTTAACCTTCGGTCGCAGCGGAACGGCGCCATGTACCTTAACCGTGCCATATAGCGGCCGACTTGCTTGGTTGCCGACACAATCAAGTGTGTGTCATAAATGGTCGATTATTTCAATATGACCGGGTATAAAACGCAGTTAGAGCAGGTCCTTCGGGAAGAAAAAGTCTTCCGCCTTATATTGCTCGTCCTCGTTATAACGGGCATTCTCGTGCTGGTGATAACCTCTTTCGACAGCGGCATACTCGACCCGGATACGTGGTGGCATCTCGCTGCAGGCAAATACATTGTGACACACCGTTCAATTCCCCACCAGGACGTCTTCTCGTGGACCGTTCCCGGGCAGCCCTGGGTCACGCACGAGTGGCTCGCGGAGGTACTCTTCTACCTCGCTTACCTCGCCGGCAGCTTCTGGGGCGTGTTATCGCTGCTCCTAGTCGTGGCGGCGCTGCTCTTTACGCTCTACGCAAGGCTGCTGCTGCGCTCCGGGGGGGAGTATCCGGTTGCGGTCTTATCTCTGTTAGCGGCGGGCGACCTGTTGTACCCGTTTTTGGAAATCAGGCCCCAGGTGTTTTCTTATCTGTTTTTTGTGTTTTTTCTCTATGTTTTGGAACTGTTCAGGGAAAAAAAGAAAGACTGCCTCTTTCTGCTTCCCGTTGTGAGCGTTTTTTGGGCGAACAGCCACGGCTCCTTCTTTTTAGGGCCGGGTCTGGTCGGCGTCTATCTGCTCAGCGGCCTGCTGAAGGTTGGTGGTGAAAGGATAGAAAGCCGGCGGTGGGACGCCGGTGAGGTCAGGAAACTCTCCCTGGTCCTGATGCTGTGCGTGCTCGCCGCCGCACTAAACCCCAACGGCTTCGCACTGCTCCTGTACCCGCTCGGCACCGTCGGCGACAGGCTCATGACGGACAATATTCAGGAATGGCTGTCCCTCGACTTTCACAAACTCTACGACCGGCTCTTCCTGGTCTATTACCTTTTGATCTTCACCGCCCTGGTCGTCTATCCCCGCAAGATACGGGTCGCCGACCTGCTCCTTTACCTTTTTTTCGGGACGGCGGCCTTCGTTCACGGGAGGTTCGCGCCGTACGCGGTGCTGGTCGGCGGCTTCTTGCTGACCCGTTACGTGCGTCCGTCGCCGGACCGGAGGATGAATCTTTCGCGGCTGAAAATGATCCTTATTCCCGCGCTGCTGGTCCTCTACGCGGTTGTCCTGGCCGCCAAGGCCCCGCCCCAGACCGCGATCGACCGCCGCTTTACGGACCAGGAGGACTACCCGGTGGCGGCCGTGGCCTTTTTGAAGAGGAATCCACTGGACGGGAGGATGCTCAACAACTACGGCTGGGGCGGCTACCTGATCTGGAACCTCCCCCGGGAAAAGGTGTTTATCGACGGCCGGGCGGATGTTTATATGAAAAGGGTGTTCGGCGACTACATAAAAATCACCCGGCTCGGGCCGGAAGCGGCAAAACTCCTGGAAGAGTACCGGATAAGGTACGTTTTCATGCCCGCCGGTTCGCCGCTCGTGCAGGCGCTCAAGCTTTCGCCCCGGTGGTCCGTTTTCTACGAGGACGGGACCGCTGCGATTCTGGTCAAGGATCCGTAATAGCCTTTTAAAGACAAGTCAAGCGGAATCGGGCCGTAGGAGCCGAGTCAGAGCGGCGGGTTCCGTCACCGGCGGAAAACAGGTGTTGTTCCTGCAGGCTACGGCGTAGGACCCCCTCGGCGGTTTGAACCCAGGGGCCTGGAGCAGCCTCTCATCCGCGACAGGAATCAGCCGGACCGTTTTGGCCGGGGCATACGCGGCGAGCGCCCGGTGGTGCAGCAACGCAGCCCGGCGGTCCGTGGGCTTTCCGACAACCGTGATACAGGTCTACGGGTGAAGCGCCTCCCACACGGCCAGGGCGAAGGCGGCTCCCGCAAGCCCCTCGCGTTCGAAGACAGGCGCCAGGGCTTTCAGCGCGGCGTTTGCCGCCGCGGTGTAACCCTCGTTGCCGGAAAGCACCCCGAGCTCTATAAGCCAGCGTGCGGCTATACCGTTTTCGCCTACATTGGTAAGCAGGACCGCCATCTCGCCTACCGCGCCGGGATCGGGCTTGCCGTCGTACAGGGCGCCGTGGGGCGAGCGCAGCTCGTTCAGGCAGTATTCGGCAAGGGTCCGGGAGCGGTCAAGCCATACCGCGTCGCCGGTGCCGCTGTACAGGTTGATGCAGGCCCGGCCGAAGGCCGCCTGGTCCGCGAGCCGGCCAAAGAGTCCCGCACCCTCAGCGTCGAGGTAGTGGGCCATCCCCCGCCCTTCCCGGTAGGCGTTTTCCCAAAGCCTCGTCGCGGTTTTCACCGCCTTTTTCTGCCACTGATCCTCTTCAAGCACCCAGGTGGCCAGGGCCAACGCGCTGATGAGAAGGGCATTCTGATCGGTGAAAACGGTGCGGTCGACCCGCGGGGCACCCCGGCGGCGCCGCTCCGCGTAGGGGAGGTTGTAGTACTTCCTGTCGGCGTCCTGGCTGCCGGCCCAGGTCCCGTCGGGATTCAGGAGGTGCTTCTCGAGGTAGGAAAGAACATCGCGGGCTATATCCGTAAAACGCGGTTCCCCCGTCACCTGGAAGGCCCGCAGGCAGACGTAAAGCATCGCCGCGTTGTCCCCGAGGAGTTTCTCATACTCCGGCAGCGTCCAGTCCCTGGTGGTGCTGTACCGGAAGAAGCCGCCCTCTTCCACGTCGTACATCCCGCCCCCGGCCATCGCCATGAGCGAGTTGGCCGCAATTTTGAGCAGCTCCTCGTCCGGACCGGTCTGGGCGGCGTGCAGCGCGAGTTCCAGGGCTTGCGGGAAAGGGAACTTGGCGTCCCGCCCGAAGCCGTAGTGGACCGGGTCATAAGCACGTTTCAGGGCTGCGACGGTCCGTTCGTACGGGGACAGATCCAGCGCCTGTAACGGGACAACCTCCGGCGGCTCCTTGGGAAGCTTTGCCTCGGCCTTGCGGAATTCCTCGCGCTTCTCGCGCCATGCCGCCGCGATTTCTTCAAGAACCTGCTTTAAACGTTCTGGCGGAACGTAAGTGCCGCCGGTAATCACCCGCCCTTTCGGTGTCAAGACCGCGTTGCTGGGCCAGCCGCCCCTGTGGTAGCGTTCGCTGATATCCGGGCGGCGGTCGGCATCAACGCGTACCGGTACGTACTTTTCGTTTAACAGCCTGATGACCCCGGGATCCGAGAAGCCGGTTTCGTCCATTAAGTGACAACCCTGGCACCAGACCGTGCCTATGGTCAGGAAGACCGGTTTGTCTTCGACCAGCGCCACTGCAAAGGCCTCGTCACCCCACGGCCGCCAGTTTATCTCGTGCGCCCGGTTAGGCCGGGGCGAGAAGCTGAATTTACCCTTCATATTTCCCACCGCCAAGGCGCCAAGATTGACAACTGTTAATAACTATCACGTTAACATTACCCCTTAAACTCCTGCCCGCCTTTTCAATGCTGTTTCCCCGGAGGCTTCTTCCCAAGAACTTTCTCAACCTTTTTATTCTCTCGTTTCTTTTCGTATCCTTGGCGTCTTGGCGGTTCACTCTCCCCACTGCCCCCTACCAGTCCGCCGTCAAAAAAGGGTTGCCTTCCCTTTCTTCACCGATAGTGGTTGCCGGGCCGTGGCCCGGGTAAACGACCGTCTCGTCCGGGAGAGTGAGTAACTGGTTCTTGACCGACCGCAGCAGTTCCTGGAGACTCCCGCCCGGGAAATCCGTCCGCCCCACCGAACCGGCGAAAAGGGTGTCCCCGCTGAAAACCGCGCCGGGGCCGACGAAGCAAACGCTGCCCTGCGTATGCCCGGGCGTATGGCGCGTTTCGAGGGAAATTTCACCGACTGTGATAACGTCACCGTTTTTCAGCTCTATGTCGGGCGGGCCGGCGGTACATCCTTTGCCGAAGTAGAAGGAAAGGTTCAGCGCGGCATCGTTCAGCATCGGCGCGTCGCCGGCGTGTATCGCTACGCCCGCGCCGGTGGCCTTCCGGATTGCGGCCGCGCCCCCGATGTGATCCGCGTGCCCGTGGGTCAGGAGGATGTGGGAGATCTTAAACCCCTCCGCGAGGACCGCATCAAGTATCCGCTCCCCTTCCGCCCCCGGGTCGATGATCACCGCAGTTTTTGTCGCCGGGCAACCGACGATGTATGCGTTCGACTGTAAGTCACCCACGATTAAAGTCTTTACAAACAACTCTGACACCCCGTTATCTTTTCGATTCCGAATCGACGATTAAGGTCACCGGGCCGTCGTTTACTATTTCGACCAGCATCCTTGCCTGGAACCGGCCTTCCGCGGTTACGACGCCGCGGGCGCCGAGTTCGGCGATAAAGTCGCGGTACAGCGGTTCGGCCACGGCTGGCGGCGCTGCACCGGTGAAACTCGGGCGGCGGCCGCGCCGGCAGTCGCCGTACAGGGTAAACTGAGAGACGACCAGCACCGCGCCCCCTGCGTCAAGCACCGAGCGGTTCATCTTGCCCTCACGGTCCTCGAAAATCCGCAGGTTGGCGATCTTTTCCGCTAAGTACCGGGCATCCGCCGGGGTATCGTCCGCTTTTACTCCGAGCAACACCACGAGGCCGCGTCCGATGCTGGCAACGGTGTTACCGTCGATATAGACCGCACCGCGCGCTGCGCGCTGCACTACCGCTCTCACGTTTTATCCTCCGTTTTCCGCGCTGCACATCCAGTTGTAAAGCGAGCCCGCCCAGTAGCCCCGCGGCAGGGGCCCCGCCTCAGTAGAAGTGAGGGTGGTGGGGTCCATTCAACGTTTAACGTTGCTAAAAGGCCGAAGCAAAGCAATTCAATCATTTTCATTCCCGGTCAGGACGATGAATCGTCGCGAATGACTCCCCTGTTTAACTGCGTGGACGCGGCGCCCGCAGGAACCGCACTATTGCTGCCGCCGCCTCCTCACGCTTTACGACCACAGCGGGGCCAAAATCGCTGCCCGGCCACGGAAAGAGCTTCAACCCCCAGGCCAGCGCGGCGTAGCCCCGGTCCGCCGCCGGCACGCGCGCAGCATTCGCGAAGGGCAGCCGGTAAAGCTCCGGTAACTCCGCCACCGGCCGGTAGCCGAGGCCCCGCACTAACAGCCGCGCTAACTCCAGGCGCGTTACCGGCCGGGCCGGGGCCACCTCCGCCGCCTCGATAATCCCGCGCAGCCGCGCCTGCTCATAAGCCTCGCCGTACCAAGGCGCACCTCCCGCCGCCTGCGGCACCGCCACCGGGCTTTGCGCCAACACGATCATCGCCACCAATTCCGCCTGCGTTACGGGGTCGCGGGGGCGGAAGCGGCCTTGGCAGCCCTTGACGACACCCGCTTCCTTCAAGAGGCCGATCTCCTGCGCGAAGCGGCTCCCCGCCACGTCGCTGAAGGCGGGCGCCGGTTTCACCGTTACCGGATTTCCTTCGCAATCGATAAACTCACCGCTCTGCGCGTCGAGCCAGACCGCCGGGTAGCCCCCGGGCAGCTTCAGCGCATAAACCAGGCGGATCTCTGCCTTCTTCCAGCCGAAAGGATCATTGGGGTCGCCGAAAACCTCCCGCGGCGTTCCGGCAACCAGCCGGGTGTAGCGAGGTTCAAAACCGAAGGCGTCGAGGTAATGCTCCAGCGCCTTTGCGGGGGTTATGGCCTCCTCCGGCGGGGGAAAGACCGCCCGGACCCACTGCCGGCTATAACCGATCACCTCACCCGTCACGCCGTCCACCTGCACCGACAGGGAGTTGCTCGGGCACGGCAGGCCGTTGACGTACCGCTGGTAAACGCAGTTGTAAGCTGGGTTCGGGTAGGGCAGGGCGAAAAACTCGCACTGCGCGAACCGCGCCTCCGGCAAAAGGGCCGGGGCTGTTTTTTTCAGGAACTCTTCCGCTATCCGGCGCGCCTCGTCCCGGTCGAGCTTCGCTTCCTCCTGCTTTGCCGGAACCCGCGGCCGCAGCTCTTCGCTTTCTGTTGACATCACATAAAGGTGTAAAAGTTCACCGGTTACCGCGTTGACCACCGCCTCGATGCGCAGCCCGCGGTCCCTGTTGCTGAAAGAGAGGTGCCAGACCTTCTCCTCCTGCCAGGGGCCGCCGGCGTTGAGGCTGCTCCGGTCGAGGTCCGCCGCGGCGGCCTGCGGTACGAGTTCCCGCACCACCAGCACCGCCTTCGCCGCCGGGAGGAGTTCACCCACTTCCTCTACTTCCCGCTGCTCTGCAGGAGAAAAAGCCCTCTCCCCGCCCCCGCCCGGCATCCCGAACATCTCAGCAAAAGGCGTGCCGGCGGTCGTCATTCCGGTAAGCACCTTCCCGGTGAAGGCATCCGCCGCGAGTTCCCCTGGTTCCAGGGAATAAACCAGGCGGGGCCGCCGGCGCTCGGGGTTCTCCGGCGCTACCGGTACGAAGTACTGGAGATGGGGCTGCACCTGCTCCCGGTAGCGCTGCAGCACCTCCTCCCGCGGCAGCATCCCTTTAACCGCGGGGAAGACCGCATCCGTGGTCCAGTTCAGCGCATACTCTACCACTTCCTTGGTATTCCCGTCCACCACCACTCGCACGCCGTTTTCCGGAAAGGGAATACCCTTCACGTAACGGACGTAAATGAAAGAGTGCTGCGCCGCATCCCAAGAGCGCCCGGGCGCAGCCTCAAGCCGCAGCGCCTCCCGCTTCTGCGGGGCTAACTTTTTCACCAGCGCCTCCGCTACCGGCCGCACCTCCTCCCGGGTGTAGCGCGGCAGGCGGCCGGCCGGCTCCCCGCCTGCCCGGAAAGAATAAAAGCTCACGATTTCACCGGTGTAAGCGTCCACATTCACGCTAACGTTCCTTGCTCCCCTGGGACTCAGCCAGTTGAGCTGCCAGAAACTTCCGAGCGGCCCCTGTTCAAAGCCGGAATTGAAAACGGTGCACTCCGGCGGGATGCTGAGGTTCGCCCGCGCGATGCGGATCGCCTGAGCCAGGCTTACCGGGATGTTTTCGCCCTGGGCCAGCGCAGGCGCAGCCACGGCCAAGAAAAGAGCGGAGAGAAACAGAATCAAGCGAAAATGGCGCATCCTTCCCCACCTCCACAGTTTTACTGAATTTACTTCGTTAACCAGCCGGCAAACTCCTGCTTACCCCCTGCTTTAAATGTCCGTTAAAGTTTAACGCCTTAACGCCGGGGCTTCAAACTCGGTGGGGTTATGTGGAATATAAAACTTTTTGGCTTCAACGCTTCGCCCCTCCTCGGTCGATCAGTTGTTCTGGAGTTTGGCCTGAAGGCGTAGGTTTATCACTGAGCGTAGCAATTAGGCGATCCAGGGCCTTA
>JBFLYP010000010.1:0-85801 GCA_040756575.1 Bacillota bacterium
CAAAGGTGTACTTCGAGGTACCGTTCGACCGGTATTACATGGAGGAAACGGCCGCGCCCGCCGCCGAAGACGCCTACCGGCAATACGGCAGCTTACCGGAGCGGTCCGACGCCTACGTGACGGTCCGAATAAAAGACGGATTTGCCGTGCTGGAAGAACTGTACGTCGGTGGGAAACCGATACGTGAGTTTGTTCGCGAGAGCAGGCGAAGCAGCGGTTGACAACCCGTCGACGCAAAACCGCAAGAAGACAAAGGAAAACGTTAGCTATGGGCAGCGTTGAGAGTATCCGTATTTTGCCTATGCACAACGGCCGGGCTGAAGGCCAAGCACCGTAAGTGGATAACGCGGCTTATGATTAGCCGGCGTTGATAGGCCCCATACAAGTTTACTCAACGCCGGTTGATGCGGCCCTTCGCCGCAGGCCAACCACTTTCTCCTTCAGCGCTTCCAAAAAGCTGTAAACCACCGGAACCACGAAAAGGGTCAGCAGCGTGGAGGATAGAAGCCCGCCTATCAACGCTACCGCCATGCCCTGCCTCATCTCCGAACCCGTCGACAGGCCCAGGGCCAAGGGAAGCATGGCCATAACCATGGCGGTGGTGGTCATGAGGATCGGGCGGAGTCTGATCGACCCGGCCCGTGCTAAAGCATCTTTCACCCCGAGGCCGTCCTTCCTCAAGTTGTTCGCGAAGTCAACAAGCAGAATGGCGTTTTTGGTGACAAGACCCGTCAGCATGATGAAACCGACCATCGTCACCATATTGAGGGTATGCCCCGTTAACGCCATAGACACCAGGGCGCCCACCATTGCTAACGGTACCGAAAACCAGATGGTAAGCGGCAGCATGAACGATTCAAAGATTGCCACCATGATCAGGTAGACAAATATTAAGCTGAGCAGCATCGCGGTCCCAAGGTCGCCCATCGACTCCTCGAACATCTGCTGCTCCCCGGTGAACTTCACGTTGATATCCGGAGGCAGTTGTGCGTCTGCGAGTTTTTCCCTAATATCGTTAACCACGTCGCCGAGAACACGCCCTTCCAGGTTGGCACTCACCGTGAAAACCCGCTGCCGGTCGACGCGTTCGATCTTTTTGAGGCCCGCCTCCTGGCTGAACCGGGCTACCTGGCCCAGGCGCACGAACTCCCCCGCGCGGTTGGCAAGGAGCAGGTTCTCAAGGTCGGCGGTATCGTTCCGGGACTCTTCGGCGGCGATGAGACGCACATCGTACTGGTCTTCGCCGTCGCTGTATTTGCCCACGACCCTGCCGGTGATATAGAGGCCCACCGTGTCCACCACCTCCCCGGGGAGGATGCCGTGGGCGGCGGCGGTGTCCCTGTCCACTCTGATGGTGTATTCCGGCAGGCCGGTCTCGATCGAGGTGCGCACGTCCGTCGTCCCCGGCGTAGCCGCTACAAGCTCCCAGACCGTTTCAGTCGCCTTTTGCAGCGACTTCAGGTTATATCCCCTTACCTCGAGGCGCACGGGCGCGTCTTCGGCGCCGCCGAACATAGACGTCAAAACGATGCTTGATTCGATTCCTGCACGGCGCTCGGCTATCTTTTTGGCCTTTTGTTTAACAGGCTCGCTCTTGCCGGCACCGCTTTCCTCGAGCGTGACGTGTATTTCCGCTACGTTTCCGGAAGTGCCCGCGTCCTGTTGACCGGTGGCGTACCCCACGGACGTGAAAACATCCTTCACTTCCGGCAGCGACCGGATTTCATCCTCCATCCCCCTCACGATGGAATCCATTTTGCTGATGCTGGTGCCCGGCGGGCCGACCAGCTTCAGAATGAACTCCCCCCTGTCAACCTTGGGGATAAACTCCGTTTTTATCAGGCCTAACGGCAACAGCGCTCCCGAAGCAATAAAAGAAAGAAGGGCAATGGCGATCACCGCTTTTTTATGGTTAAGAGCCCACCGGATCCCCTTTTCGTAGTCTTTGCTCAACCGGGCCAAAAGCCTTTCAAAGTTACCTAAAAGCCGGTTTGTCAGGGAGGCGTGCTCGTTTTCTTTGACGCTGGTCCACCTGGAGGCGAGCATCGGGATTAGGGTGATCGCAACCAGCAGCGAAAACAGCGTTGCACACACGACCACCAGCCCGAACTCGCGGAACATCTTTCCGGTTATACCGGATATCAGCGCGACGGGCAGGAAAACGACGACGAGCGTCAGCGAAATGCCTACCACAGCGATGCCGATTTCCCGGCTGCTGTGAATTGCCGCCGTTACCGGGTCTTCACCCTGTTCCATGTGGCGGTAAATGTTTTCAAGGACGACGATGGAGTCGTCAACGACTATTCCCACTACCAGTGCTGCGCCGAGCAGGGTCATTAAATTGATGGAAAACCCGAACAGTTTCACGAAGATGAGGGTGCTCACGAGGGAGACGGGGATGGATAAGAGAATGACCAGCGACCCCCGGAGGTTCCGGAGAAAAAGGAATATGACAAACGCCACTACCAGCACCGCGAGCAGCAAATCCTCCTGTATTCCATTCAGGGCCTCCTTGATGAATTCTGAAGAGTCGTATGCCATGGCGATGTTGACGCCGAACTTTTCCCCGATGCCGGCCACAGTTCCCCTGATCTTCTCGCTGGTTTCGATGGTGTTGGCGTCTGACCGCTTAAAGACCATCAGCCCGATTCCGGGCTCGCCGTTTAGCCGCACTATACTTTCCGCGTCTTTAAGGGTGTCTTTTACATAGGCAACGTCACGCAGGTAAACGGGCCCCGACTCGGTATTGCTGACTATAATCTTCTCCAGCTCCGGCAAGTCGCTTACCTGCGACTTTATCCGCACTATGAAGTTCTTCCCGCTTTGCTCGATTTTTCCGGCCGGGACGTTTTTGTTGTCTCCCTGAACGGCCGTCATCAACTGAAAAAGCGATATCTTATAAGCTTCCAGGCGCTCCGGCTGTACCTCCAGCCGGATCTCCCGCTCCCTGCCGCCCAACAGCATAACCCTGCTGACGCCTTTGACCTGCTGAAGCTGGGGCTGGATCTCGTTTTTTACCAGGTCGTAAAGCTCTGCTTCGGGGAGGTTGCCCGAAACGGACATCTGGACAATCGGGATATCGTTGATGCTGAACTGCTGGATGGTTCCGGGCTCGATGTCCGGGGGAAGTTCGTAAAGCGCGGCGTTGTATTTGCGCTGCACTTCATTTACGGCAACATCGACATCGGTATCCATCTTGAAACCGATCCATATCGCCGACAGCCCTTCCTGGGAAAAGGAGTGAAGGCTGTCGAGGTTGTTAAGTGAAGACATGGCGTCCTCGAGCGGTTTGGTTACCTTCCGTTCGACGTCTTCCGGTCCGGCGCCGGGGTACGGTACCATGACGGCCACAAAGGGGAAATCCATCCTGGGCAGCAGGTCTGCGGGCAGACGGCTGTAGCTGTATATTCCGAGAATGAACAACGAAAGAAAGATTACCGTCATGAGAGACGGGCGTTTCAGGGACAGTTCCGTGATTTTCATCCCATTGCCTCCGGGAATTCCAAAATACCGAAAGCTTGAAGGCGGGAGGTCGGAGGTTAGATCTCAAGGAATTCGCTTTGCGAACTCTGCAACCAATCCCTCTTCCGACTTCTCGCCTCTCAACCCTTAATTAGCGGGTAAAAGTTTACCCTGCGGCTTTATTAAAGGCCGCTGCAGTTAACGGCTGGCAATTTCTTACTCAGTTCGCCATGATGAAGGGGGGCGGAAGGATGACGGCGGAAACTTCGGACTTCCCTTTTCGCCTTCATCCTTTAACTACTACGCCCCTTCGGTAACCGGCATTCCTTCCTTCAATAGGTGCTGGCCGAAAACCACCACCCGCTCGCCGGGTTTCAGCCCTTCCGTCACCAGGATGTTTTTGGCGTCGTTTTCGCCCGTTCTGATCGTTCTGTAGCGGGCCTTACCCTCCCGGACCACGAATACCGTAGTTTTTCCTGTTTCGTTCCTGGTGATCACCGCGTCCCGGGGGATGATGGTACCCTTTTTACCGGTGGTGCGCAACTGAACGTGGCCGAACATCCCTAATTTCAAATAGCGGTTGGCGTCCGGCGGCAGGGAGAGTTCCACGGCGTAGGTGCGGTTGGCCGGATTTGCCGTGCTGCTGATAAGTTTCACCGTACAGGGGAATTCCTTGTCCGGATAGACTGCGGTAGTGAAAACACCCTGCTGCCCTTTCGCCACTAATTTCAACTGGCCCGCGTTAAGGTTGGCTTTAACCTTCAGACGGGCGTCGTCAACCACGGTGACCACTTCTTTCCCCGGAAACACGGTCGCGCCCTTTTCTACTGCGCATTCCACCACGCTGCCCGTAAAAGGAGCAACCACCGTGGTGTCGTCAAGCGTCTCGTTAGCGAGCCGGTAATCGGCCAAAGCAGCGTTGTATGCAACCTGGGCGCTTTCTAACATAAATCTTGCGTTTTCCCACTCGGCGCGGGAGATCGCCTCCTGGCTGTAAAGCTGGTCTGCCCGGCTGAAGGCAACCTTTGCCTTCTCTAAGTTTATCCGCGCGGCGGCCACCGCCTCGTTCGCCTTCTCCACCATCAGGCGCTGGTTTTCGCTTTCTAAGACCGCCACGACCTGTCCGGCGTGCACCCGGTCGCCGGCACGGACGTAAAGCGCCGTGATTGTCCCCTGGGTCTTCGCCGTGAGCTGGATTTCTTTGTCCCCGGCGACCGTTCCGGTGACCACGAGGGAAGGTGTGACGCTGCCCTCTTTGGCGGCGGCCGTCTTGACCGCAACGGGTTTCAGCGCCGGCGTGCCCACCTTTTCAGCCGTTTTTTTCGTGCAGCCGGGGCAGCCGGCGACGGTCAGGAGCATGGACGTGAGAATGATTATCAGGCGGATAAGCGGAACTCTTTGCTTAGGCACTAGTTCTTTCCTCCTTCGCCGGCGATTCCGTCCCATAGCATGTCGAGGTGGGTGTGAAAAAGAGCGACCACATCGCCCTGCGCGGGCTTGGCCAGCCAGGAAAACAGGGCGTAGTAATATGTTCCGACCAGGAAAGACGAAAGCTGCCGGGGGTTCCAGCGTACGGAAACCTGGCCGGCGGCAACGGCCTCTTCGAAGAGAGGCGTAAGCAAAAGTTCAAATTCGGCAATTAACTGTAATTCTTCTTCGACCAGAAGTGACGAGCGCAGGATTTCGATGACGGTGGCCTTCAACAGGTCGGGTTCCCGGTCAATCCGGGCCAACAAATCTTTAAAGATCAGCTTCAGGCGTTTCCGGACGTTTCTGACCCGGGCGTGGCGGGCGATGCTTTCCCGGAGGATTTCGATCTGTCCCTGTCCCAGGTGCAGCAGGACGTGTTCTTTCTTAGAAAAGTAGTTATAGAAGGTCCCCTTGGCGATGCCGCAGGCCGTAGTGATGTCTTCGACGGTAACGTTCTCGTAGCCGCGCTCTTTGAAGAGCCGGAGGGCCTGCAGGAAGATTTCTTCCTTCAGTTCCTTTTTGCGGGTTTCCCTGAGGCTTTCCTTGCACAAAGGTGCCGCACCTCCATGGTTCCATAGGTGACTTCGTTCACTTTATGACCGTGGTCATGCATTGTATTATATCATTGTCGGGTTTTACGTTACAAGTTAAATATTTGTTAAGCGGTCCGCAAAAAAGTGCAGGTTGCAAGATTAATCGAGCCCCTGGAAAAACTCCGTATGCTCCTTTTACGGCGGGGGAAATATGATGGTAAAATACCAAAAAGGGGTGTGTAAAAGTGCGGTACCGGAACCGTCTGGTATTATTAATGACGCTCCTGCTGCTTTTATCCATGACTGTGGGATGTAAGAGCGCGGAGCGTCCCGGTGCGGATAAACCGGGCGCGGACAAACCGCCGGGTACTGCCTCGCCCAAACCCCCGGTGAATGAACCTGCCCGGCCTGCTAAGATGCCTGTTGCCGTTTATTACCTTAAAACAACACCGCAGGAAATGTACCTGGTGCGCGAGGTTCACTTTGTTCCACGCACCGGCAGTGCGCCGGAAGCGGCGCTCAGGGAATTGGTCTCCGGCCAGCCCGAAACGAAGGGTGCATACAGGGTTTTACCCCCCGGTACAAAAATCCTGGGGATCGAGATCAAAAACGGCCTGGCAACCGTGGACTTTTCCAGAGAAGTTCTGCAGGCGAATGTGGGCGCGACGGGCGAGGCTCTCGGTATTCAGAGTATCGTTAACACCTTGACAGAATTTCCGGAGATTAAAGAGGTGGCCTTTAAAGTTGAGGGCAAGCTGGATGAGGCTGCAAGGAACTGGTGGGGCCACGTCGGGCTCTACGGGCAGCCCTTCACGCGGCACCTTTTTAAGGTTTACGAGCCTGCGATCTGGATTTATCACCCACAACCGGACCAAAAGGTTACCAGTCCGCTGTCTGTGACCGGCAGCGCCCGCGTTTTTGAGGGAAACGTGATGGTCAGGCTTTTAACAGAGGACGACCGTGTGCTTGCCAGAAATTTTGGTACTGCTACAAAAAATGCGCCCGAACGCGGCGACTTCAAGATAGACTTAAAGTTTAACTCTCCGGGGAAAGGAAAAGGGTGGGTGGAGGCCTTTTCGGAAAGCCCGGAGGATGGGAGCGAAATGGATAAGGTCCGCGTTCCGGTGACCTTTTAAGCGGCTTAAGCGGCGCTCATACCGGAAATTGCCGCTTGGGACTTCGGGTAAAGATAGAGGCCGGTGTCAATCTGGACGCCTGAGGGCTGTTGCGGCGCTTGCGGCAGTATGGTTTACCGCCGGAAAACCAGTCTGTGCCATAGGCGACGTTGCGAACCGGACTCTCTATGCCCGAGTTCTTTTTTTTTCGGTAATTTGGTGACAGCGCAAATGCCTCCTGCAATGCATCGCTTGACAGTTTGCGGCCTCTCAAATACAATGAAATTTGATTTGCTGCCATTTTAGGGGAATAATTGAGCGGCAAGACAGTGGTAGAGTTGTATCTCCTGCAGGGGGAAGGGAAGATCCTTGGCGCGGTTTAATAAAGATGAACGGCTCACTTTTTATATTACTACGCCGATATACTATCCGAGTGACAGGTTGCACATCGGGCATGCTTATACAACCGTAGCGGCAGACACGGTGACCCGGTTTAAGCGACTGCAAGGCTATGACACCTACTTTTTGACCGGTGCAGACGAACATGGACAGAAGATCGAACGCGCGGCCCAAACGCACGGGAAGACGCCCAAGGAGTACGTAGATGAAATCGTGGCTACTTTCAAGGCTCTTTGGGCGGAACTGAACGTTGAATACAGCGATTTCATCCGGACGACCGAGGAACGCCACCGGGTAGCGGTGGAAAAGGTTTTCCGGCGCCTGTACGAGCAAGGAGACATCTACAAGGCGGCTTACGAAGGGTGGTACTGCACACCCTGCGAGACCTTCTGGACCCAGCGCCAGTTGGTGAATGGGAACTGCCCGGACTGCGGGCGGCCCGTAGAACTCCTGCAGGAGGAAAGCTACTTCTTCCGCCTCTCGAAGTATGCCGGCCGGCTGCTTAAACACATCGAAGAACACCCGGATTTCATCCAGCCGGTTTCCCGGCGGAACGAAATGGTCAACTTTATCAAGGGCGGGCTCGAGGACCTGTGCGTTTCGCGGACCACCTTTTCCTGGGGAATCCCGGTGCCGTTTGACCCCCGCCACGTAATCTACGTCTGGGTGGACGCGCTGACCAACTACATCTCGGCGCTCGGCTACGGGTCCGGGAACGACGAACTCTTCCTGCGCTACTGGCCGGCCGACGTCCACCTGGTGGGGAAGGACATCGTCCGCTTCCATACGGTCATCTGGCCGATCCTGCTGATGGCCGCCGGTGTAGAGCTGCCGAAGCGGGTGGTGGGCCACGGGTGGCTCTTAGTGGACGGCGGGAAGATGTCCAAGTCCAAGGGGAACGTGATCGACCCGCACATTCTCATCAACCGGTACGGGGCGGACGCGGTCCGGTACTACCTGCTGCGGGAGCTGCCCTTCGGCGCGGACGGCTACTACTTAGAGGACAACCTAATCGGGCGGATCAACAGCGACCTGGCGAATGACCTGGGAAACCTCCTGCACCGGACGCTGACGGTGTGCGAGAAGTTCGGCGGCGGTGTAGTTTCAGCGCCGGGCGCCCCGGAAGGGCCGGATGCGGAACTGATCGAGATTACCAGAGAAACGCCGGCCAGGGTGGCGGCACTGGTGGACGGCCTCCAGCTTGCCGAGGCGCTGGCGGCCCTCTGGCAGCCCGTGAGCCGGGCGAACAAGTACCTGGACGAAACCGCCCCCTGGAACCTCGGGAAAGACCCGGCGAAGCGGGAGCGGTTCAACACAGTGATTTACAATGTTCTGGAAGTATACCGCTTCGTTACGGTGCTGCTCGGCGCCTTCATGCCGGGTTTTCCGGAGCGGGTCTGGCCGCAACTCGGTATTTCCGACCGGCCGGAACTCCACACCTTTGCGTCGCTCACCTGGGGCCGGTTCCCGCCAGGGGTGAAGGTGCAGCGCGGCGCGCCCCTTTTCCCGCGGATCGAAGTTGGGAAGTGATTTTCGAACACTCCAGCCGAAAAAGAGTAATACGCTTTAATTTGCGCTTCCGAACTGCCGGTCTGGCTTTCTAAAAGGTTTCGTTTATACAATTAGGACGGTACTTATGGTTTTTACGAAGTGGGACCTGGATCGAAATGGATAACGGGAGTAAAGGCCGGGTAGCCCGGGAGTACCTGGAGAACGGCGCATTGCCAAGGATTATTTTTAGAAGATGCAACTGACCGATACGCACTGCCACTTGGATGATGAACGGTTTGAGGCCGACCGGGCGAAGGTGATCGAGCGCGCGCGCGCGGCGGGCGTAACCCAAATCATTACAGTGGGCTACGACATAGATTCGTCCCGCCGCGCCATTGACCTGGCCGGGTTGCTGCCCGGTGTTTTCGCCGTGGTGGGGGTGCACCCGCACGATGCCGCGGCGGCGCCGCCGGACTATATCGAGGTGTTGCGGCGGTTGGCGCGGGAGCCGCGGCTGGTGGCCGTCGGGGAGATCGGGCTCGACTATTACCGCGACCTCTCGCCGCGCCCGGTACAGCGGGAGGTTTTCATCGCCCAGCTCCGCCTGGCGCGGGAGCTCGGGCTGCCGGTAGTGATCCACTGCCGTGACGCGCACGGCGAGGTGTACGAGATTCTAAAGCGCGAGGCGGCAGGGCTTGCCGGGGTGATGCACTGTTTTTCGGGCAGTTGGGAGGAGGCCAAACGCTTTCTTGCCCTCGGTTTTCACATCTCCATTGCCGGGCCGGTGACTTTTCCCCAGAGTACCAAGCTGGTGGAAGTGGCCCGGCGGGTGCCGCTCGACCGGCTTTTGCTCGAAACCGACGCCCCGTACCTTACGCCGGTGCCGCACCGGGGGAAGCGGAACGAGCCTGCCTACCTCGTGCACACCGCGCAAAAAGTGGCCGGAATCCGCGGGATAAGCCTGGAGGAACTGGCGTCGGCCACCGCAGAGAACGCTAAGCGGCTCTTTAGGCTGGAGGGCCTTTAAGGCAGTACCCCGTTCAAGCAGTTTTCTCTCTGCCCTTGCTTTTCTTGCGGCAGGAACTTATAATGGTCTTAGCAATAATTGGCAGCTGGGTTTTCTTGCCCGAATTGGTTCGAATCAACTTGGAACCGGTAATCCAGCAGGTCCGGGCAGTCTTGAGCGAATTTCCTCAGGTGGCGGGAGCCTATCTTTTTGGTTCTGCTATGGAGTCCTGCCGTCCCGACAGCGACATTGACCTTGGGCTGATACTCGAACCGGAAGTAAAGCCGGATACGCGAGAAGGCGAACATCTTGGCGTCTGAAGTGGCCTTTTCCCTTAAACCGGTACACGGGCACCCCTTCGACGTGGTTCTTCTGGATCCGGGTAAGCCCTTGTTTGTTTTCCGCGTGTTAAAAGAAGGGAAGCTGGTCTACTGTAAGAATATGGACCGGGTCACCGACCTTATCGAATACGTGAGCCGGCGCCACGCCGACCTTTACCCGCGATACCGCAGGGCGCTGGAAGAGATCCTGAACGGGGTGGCAGAGCAGTGACTTTGGACCGCGAGCGGATCATGGCCAAAACCGGTTTTATCCGCGAGCAAGTAGTCAGTATCAGGGAATTGCTGGCGGCAAAGACGCGCGAGGAGATTATAGGTGATCCCTGGCTGACCAAGGGCTTGATCTACTCGTTACAAACGGCCATCGAAGCCGTAATTGACCTGCTTTATCATATAGCCGCCAAAAGGTACGGGTGCGCTCCCACGGACGCACGGGACGCCCTGCGGGTGCTCGTCGAAAAAGGTGTACGGTGCGATGGCAGTCCCATCCACATTGTATATTGACCGAGTGGGAAAATACCAAAAGAGTTTGCCCATCCTTGGGCGCGAGGAAAACCTTTCGCGGACTGGTAAAAGGGTTTAGTTCCGGTTTAACCACACTTTTTAAGGGGTTTGGCTCTGGTTTTACCGTACCTTTTGAACGTTTGCTTCGCGCGAAATGGGCAAAACTTTGGGTACCTATAGAATCGCTGTTCTTTTTTGGGGGTGCGGTGATGAAGCATGGCCTGGTAATGATTTTCACCGGCAACGGCAAGGGGAAAACCACGGCGGCGATAGGGACGGCACTGCGGGCCTGGGGGCACGGGATGCGGGTGCTGATCGTACAATTTATCAAGAGCGGCCGGGTGGAAACCGGGGAATGTTTGGCCGCGGCGCGCCTGGGCGAGCGGTTCGTTATAAAGACCCTGGGCGAAGGGTTTGTTTTTGAAGGTGAAGACGTTGAGCGCCACCGGGATGCCGCCCGGCGGGCGCTGGAGGCGGCGCGGGAGGCTGTACAAAGCGGTGATTGGGACCTGGTGGTGCTGGACGAGATAACACACGCGCTAAGACACGGACTCATCAGCGAGGAGGCGGTGCTCGACCTGATTATTGCGAAGCCGCCGTTAGTCCACTTAATACTGACCGGGAGGGGCGCCTCTCAGGCACTGATCGAACGCGCGGATACGGTTACTGAAATGCGTTGTGTTAAACACCACTATGAGCATGGGCTGGCAGCCCAAAGAGGAATAGAATATTAGCGAGGCAGCCTTTTAAGCAAGTGGCAGTGAGTTATAACCGGTAGAACTGCTGCATTTGCCCCCATCTTAAGAGATGATTGAAGCCTCCAACCTATTTGTCGAAATATTACGCGAAAAACCCCAAAAAACCCGGCAAAACCGTAAAAATCGCTGCCATTCGCGGCAGGAATTTCTATCCTTGCCAGCGAATATAACTTTGAACGGCGGTGATAGCTTGGATTGGTATGTCATTAGCAAAAAGCAGGGTCACCAAGATCCCGGAACGTACGGGGAGGCTACCGCACATAAAACAAGGCTGAGGTTAGCGATAATCTTTTTTTTCGCAATCCTTGCGGGCTTGGGTGTTACAGGCTGGGCTTGGGCGAAAAAAGAGGTCAGGCTGGAGGTTGACGGAAAGGAGCTGGTCGTAACTACCTTTCAGATGGATGTCAAAGGTCTGTTGAAGCAAGTGCATGTCCGTCTCGGCCCGGAAGACGCCGTGGTTCCGGTGCCCGAAACCTCTCTCCGGGAGGGGATGCGGGTCAAGGTCATCCGCGCGATACCGGTAACCATTGTTGCAGACGGTGAGAGCCGCCCGGTCCTCACCAAGTCAAAAACCGTTTTTGATCTTTTGAAAGAGGAGAACGTGAAAGTCGGGGAAGAAGACATAGTCAACCCCCCATTGGAATCCGAATTATCCAAGGGTTTAACGGTAACAATTACCAGGGTCAGCCGGAAGGTTGAAGAAAAAGAGGTATCGATACCCTTTTCGGTTAAGCGAAAACCCGCGGCTTCGCTTCCGAAGGGGCAAGCGAGAGTAATCAGCACCGGGAAGAATGGACTGGCCGTTGAAAAGTGGGAGGTTGTCCTTCATGACGGAAAAGAGAAGGAAAGGCGTCTTATAGAGCGGCGGGTGGTCCGGCAACCGGTAGACCGCGTGGTGCAGGTGGGCATACTCCAGACGGTTTCACGCGGCGGGGAGGAGTTGCGTTTCACACAGGTTTATACGATGAAGGCCACCGCTTATACGTATACCGGCCGGAACACCGCTTCAGGAATTCCGCCGCGCCTCGGTGTGGCTGCGGTTGACCCGAGTGTGATCTCCTTTGGTACAAGGCTGTACGTTGAAGGCTACGGGCATGCAGTCGCCTGTGACAAAGGGAGTGATATCAAAGGGGGCGAGATCGATGTTTTCTTTCCAACCCGGGCAGAGGCTCTGGCTTGGGGGGTTAGGTACGTAAAGGTGTATGTGTTAAAATAGCAGGACGACTAACGGCGGGCAGGCCCCGTCTTATTTTTTGGTATAATTAAAACAAAGAGCGCTTATGGAGGTCAGTCTTTGCGTGATCTGACATCGCCTGCAGCAGTGCGGGCTCTTTTATTGGAAAGGGGTATTAGGCCGAGGAAGCGCCTCGGACAGAATTTTCTTGTCAATCCGGGGGTCTTGGAAAAGATAATCACGGCGGCCGAGATTGAACCGGCTGACACTGTTGTGGAGATAGGGCCGGGGGTAGGGGCGCTCACCAGGAGACTGGCTCAGAAAGCCGGAAAGGTTTTGGCCGTTGAGGTTGACGGGGTCCTTGTTTCTCTCCTGAAAGATGTCCTGTCCGGATACCCTAATGTTTCTCTTCTGCACGCGGATGCTTTAAAAATTGACTTTGAAGCCGTCGTCGCTGAAGCCGGCGGTACCTTTCCCTATAAGGTTGTTGCCAACCTTCCGTACTACATTACCACACCTCTGTTAATCCGGCTGTTAGACAGCGGCCTCAGAGTGCGCCTGATGGTTTTGATGGTGCAAAGAGAGGTTGGTATGCGGGCGGTGGCGCGCCCCGCGACAAAGGAGTACGGCGCCCTCTCGGTATTCATACAATACAGGACAAAAGCCGATCTGGTTGCGCCGGTTTCCCGGGGCAGTTTTTTCCCGGTACCCGAGGTGGACTCGGCGATACTCCGGCTCGTAGTGCGTTCTGAGCCGCCGGTTGTTGTACCCAGCGAGGAACTGCTTTTTCGCATAGTGCGCGCGTCTTTCGCCAAGCGGCGCAAGACTCTGTTAAATGCCCTTTCCGGCTCGAACCTCGGGTTAGACCGTGATGCGTGGGGGTTGTGTCTTGCGAGAGCAGGGATTGACCCGGAACGCCGGGGGGAAACCCTTACCCTCGAAGAGTTTGCGGCAATAGCCCGCTCGCTCGGACCGGAACTGAAAGAGTAAAAAACGCTGTTTTATGTTATAATTTGTGGTGAGAAAACTGCAAGAAGGGGTTGTTATGTACTTCACCAGCCCCACGAAGGGGAAGATGCGTTTTGACGAGATGGTGGCTGATATCGTCGGGTACATAAGAGGATTGCCTACGTCTGCTTACAAGATCATTATCGGCACCGATTCCCAGGTGCTTCAAGGCGAGACTCATTTCGTCACTGCGGTCATCGTTCACCGGTTGGGAAAAGGGGCGCGGTACTTTTACCGTAAGCGCACCCACCGCAAAATGAAAAGCCTTCGTCAGAAGATCTTCTTTGAGACCTCGCTGAGCCTGGAAGTGGGGGGCCTGGCGACCCAGGCTTTAAACACCGCCGGTCTCGAGGACCACAAGCTCGAGATCCACATCGATGTGGGCAACCACGGGGAGACCCGGGACCTGATCCGCGAGGTTGTCGGGATGGTAGTGGGGAGCGGTTTCAGCGCCAAGATAAAACCGGAGGCCTACGGGGCCTCCACTGTTGCGGATAAACATACTAAGTGAGAGGTGGGAGGTGAAAAGTGAGAGGTCATAATTTTTGTGGGACTTCGCTTAAAAAGATCCTACCTACAATCTTCTGAGTTCCGAATACCCCCAAATACCCTTTCAATTTTCAAGTGCCGGGATTACTTATTTCCGCCAGGTAGGATTCCATAATGTCCCGCCGCCGTGAGGAGTCGTACCCGTCATAACAAACGCCGTCCTGCCTGCGGGAACGGGGCAGACCCCGGCAGATTGAGAGCGCCTCCAGATAGTCTCCGATGATCGTAGCGGCAATGCGTGTGCTGTGAAGGCTCCCCCGCGAGGGCGACCCGAGTTTGTGGTGGGGAATACTGGCCGCCACCGTCACCTTAAGACCGGCCAGGATCGCAAGACACAAAGCGACCGGCGGCACCGCCAATTCCCTGAGGGGGATAATCTTCAAGCAGCGTGAGGATGCGGCATGGGGCCCGTGCACCGGTGAAGCCCAGCCGAGCTCGGACTTGCCGAGAGACTTGTTCAGCTCCTTACGGAGGTAAAGCAAGCGTTTAGTGACCGGCGAGTCAGGCGGCGGGGCCTCCGGCGGGTAGCAATCGGTTAGAGCGAGGTCTATCCCGCCGGTTACCGCATCTTTCAACCTTCGCAGAACATCAAGCGGTACCTGGGCCATGTCGCCGTCCACAAAAATTACACCCTCGGCCCCCATTTTCAGAGCACAGGCAGCCCCTATAACGCGGGGCACATCAAGTCCCAATGCTTCAGGAAACAGGAGCGTATGCACTCTTTCAGGTGAAAAACCCGTCAGCTCATCCTGGGTACCGTCCGTGGAACCGTTGACAACCGCGATTACCACATCCACAGAGACGGTGAGGAGCCTTTGTACTACTCTCCCAATTCTTCCTGCTTCGTTTTGAGCCGGCACAACCGCACAGAACAAAAACATCTCTCCCCAGTTACGTGTTATGTGTCTATTTCATAGTATGGAAAAAATACCAGTTGGGAGAGCGATTATAATGTCTTCATTTCGGGAAGGGGACTTGGTGGTACGGCGTTCACACAATATGGATGTCATCTTTAAAATCAAGCACTTCTTTTACAAAGATGACGGTGAAGAACATGTAATCCTTAAGGGGATCGATTACAGGTTGGTATGCGATGCGCCGGTCAGCGACCTTGTCTTGGTGAAACCCGATGAGATAGCGGCACACTGGCGTAAGGTATTTGCACGAAACTACGACCTGATAAGACGGTGCCTTTCACGCAGGGAAAACGATTTGCCGTCCATGCGGAGCGAGCAGAGTTTAGAAACCTTTTCGGTTCCCGGAACAGTCTTGCACATTGACGGCGACCAAGACTACTTGGAACTCTGTCTTACTACCTACAAGCAGATGGGAGTGCCGATAAATGGGTTCGTCATATCGGAAGAAAAACAGCCCCAGGCTGTAGAAGAGCTTCTCCCCAAATACCTTCCGGATATTTTGGTGCTAACCGGTCACGACGGTTTTCTGCCCGGAAAGCGACATTTTCAAGATCTTAACAGTTACCGGAATTCACGTCATTTTGTGGCTGCAGTTAAAGCGGCGCGGGCGTTCGAACATAACCGCGACGACCTGGTGATTTTTGCCGGGGCCTGCCAGTCCCATTACGAGGCTCTTCTCGATGCGGGTGCAAACTTTGCCAGTTCGCCGCAGAGGGTGTTGATCCACGCGTTTGACCCCGTTTTTATAGCCGAACGGGTGGCATACACACCGGTGAGCCAGCAGGTACATGTGAAAGATGCAATAGAGCACACCATCACCGGCTATCCCGGAATCGGCGGTATGGAGACTCAGGGGCGATACCGCCAGGGGGTGCCAAAGTCGCCTTATTAGCATAGATTGGTGCAAGGGGTAACATATCGTGCGCTCAATCTGTTTCCAATTGGTTGGCGATATTCCGGTTGTCGGGCCGCTTTGGAGGGACCCTGAGGCTGCACGGCGGTTTATTGAGAGGTGGATCAAGCGGTACGAATCCGTTTCCATTAAACGGTGCAATATCCGGTTGTTAGTGATACGGCGGGGGGTTCACTATTCGTTAGCGGTGGCGGTTGACGGAAGCGTAATATTCCGCCTTAACGGCTTAAACGAATTGCTTCTCCGGAGGCTGGTCCGGGCGGTTCAACGGAAGCAGGTGTTTATTCTGAGTCCGTTCGTCAGCGGTTTTCCGGAGCCACAACCCTTTGTTCTAACCGGTGGACTTGGACTGGTGATTATTCAACAGCCTGCGGCTTGCCGGTTTAATTGTTGACGGAATCATAGCCCTTTTAGAAAAAGATAGGAAAGCGGGGGCGGAGCGGTGACGGTAAATCGCCGGGAGGGTTTTCGCGCGGGTTGGCGCGCAGGTTATAACCAAGGTTACGGTGAAGGTTTCGATGCCGGCTATGAGGCGGGATTCACAGAGGGGAAAAGACTCGGTTATAACGAGGGTTATGCCGATGCCCTTTGTCATGGAGAGGAATTTGAAACGGCCCTCCAAAGCTTAAGTGAACTGCTTTCCCGCGGGGAAGCTGAGTCTTCCGGTTTGGCCCCCGAAGCAAGGAGTTTACTATATAAATTGCAAAGCTTAATGTGCAAATGGTAATGTTTTCGGGTACTGTATTTGGCATCCGCATGACGGGAAAGCGGACAAGCGGGTATAGAAGTTATCGTAACAAATAAACGTCAAGGCAGGGTTTGCAAATCAGGATGCTGTGCCGAGCGGTTTAAAAGCATAGCCGGGTAGAGAAGGGCTGACAAAGGTGGAAACCTTTTTTCGGGGTTCCTCAGTGCTACAAATAAATTGGAGGCCGACTCTCTCAAGCCGGCCTCCGGTTATTGAGCAGACTCCTTTTATGCTCCCGCTGTATGCTGCAGGGGCGGCTCTTGCAGCAAACGTTAAAGAAGCTTTGGTCTGTTCACACCATCCTCTAATTGTTGTCCCGGTTGGCTTCCAGCAGGCGTGTTTCCATGCGGCAGCAAACTCTGTTGGATCGTTTGCACCCCTTGGCGGATGCTCCGGATCGCTTCCTGGGTGTTTTTCAGAACCATGGAAAACCGTTCAAGATACCTTTCGACGTCTTGATTTGTGCTGGCTAAAAACAGGGCGATAATAGCCGGCAAACCGAGTCGCGGACCGCGGCGGTTAGACACTAATAAGCACCTCCTTTAGGACTGAGACGAACGTTCAATGCGTCCAGCACGTTCCGAATATCGTTGCATAACGTATAATCATCAGACCCGGCAAAAAGCAAACCTACTGCATTGCCGTTTTCATCTAAAACAAGCGCGCCGCTGTCACCACCCCTGCTCATTTGGGAAGTCATGAACTGGTCTTCGAAAACAGCCTGTCTTTCTTCGCCGACGTCAACCGTAGTAGTGACATCGGTATACTTGATAACGCCGGAGGTCAGGCCGCTGGTGCGGCCGCATTTCTTCACTTCCAGTCCCGGTTTGCACTCGGCGATCCCTTTAATGGCACCTATCTCCAGGATTTCGTTCTTGATAAGGTCGTCTTCCACCGGTTTCGCCACAGCACAATCCACCTTGTTCGCGGTTTCCTGCAGACGGTAAAGCCGCATCCTGTACTGCGGGTAGTAAACCCTCAGGAGAGTGTTTACGTAATACTCTGCTCCGGCAGCCACCGGACAGGTGGCCTGTATAGCCCCGTACCTCATAGGAATAAAACGTTCAAGGATGGCGATCGTATCACGTCCCAACTCACCACCGTCAAAGGGCGCCGGCTGCAGGATGGGGTCACCAGGCCTGCAGCGCCTGTCTCTCCCATTGGAGGCGTTAGCCAGGATGTGATTGTTGGAGAGGATTAACGGTTTATCGGTTTTACTGTCGTAAACCACCGCGCCGAAGGTTCCGGCGGTTATAAGATAGTGCCCGATACTCAGGCCCGGTTGTGCCGGACGCTGGCGGCCGGTGAATTTGCCGAGCAGGCGGAAGCGCCCGGTTTCAACAACGTCGGTTTTTACATCGCCGATGGTTTTGGGAACCATGGTTGCGCGTGTCAGATAGCCAGGCGGCAGCTTTTTTTCAACGAAAACGACGATAGCGGTCTGATCCGTTTCCGAACCCCGCACCATCTTTTTGCCTAATCCCACCCCTAACGCGTTGGGAATCGAAAGAAGCCTCTTCTTATACCGGTAAAGAGCTTGCTTCACTGCTTCCACCTGGAACCATCCTTTCTTTAAAAAAACGGGATTTGCTTATCGGCCCTTTGTTCGGGTCCTTGGTAGGTAATATATTCCTCGTGGTGAAAAAGTGTGAAACCGGCGGTTCCGGAAAGTAGCCGTTTTCTTTATGCTTGAATATATTGGGCTAAGTAATTTGAAGGAAGGTTCCCATACCGCTATCAAGCGGGACTACGAAGGATGAAAATGGGGCGAATAGACCTGTAAGCTGGTTACTTAGATGCAGCAGAGTAACATAAACGGAACGCGGCTCATCACCGCGCCCTACGGAATACGGAAGAAGAACGCATTTTCAAAGGAGGTTCCCAATCAGATGTCTTAATCCGATTATGAAATGGTTAAGGAGGGCTTCGAGATGGAAAACGTGGGGAGAAACGGGCGGCAGGATATGAGGCAAGTATTAAGGGATTTGTTGGATTTCCAAAAGCAAAGCAGTGCGGACGGTGATCAACTCTTATTGCTTTTAAGCCTCGTTAATGTCTTCGGTGTTATTGACCTGCTTGGGAAGAAACACGGTATGGGGGAGGGACAATCTTTGGATCGGCTGGTGGATTTGGTGAAAACTTTTGCAACAACCATGACGGGTCAAAACACCTCAGAAGAAGCCGGTACGGGGCTGCGTGCGATTCCGGGAGGCAAAGCCCTCTCCGGTTTTTTTGGAAAGGAAGGCATGAAGAGCCTGATGGAACTTGTGAATAACAGGGAGTTCATCGAGTCGGTTCTGCCGTCGGTTATGAGGAACCTCTGTAGCGCCCCGCCGGTGAAAGATTTTTCGGATAATGAAAAGGAAACACCGGCGGTTCGCAAGGGGCGCGAGGTGATTCGCTGGGATTTCGGACGAAGTGATTCAAGCCAGGGTAGGGACGACGCCGGATAATGCGAGGAGGTCCACAAACCAACCGCGCAACGTATTATGTGGGTAACCAATGATCATAAAGGTGTGGTTCTTATGCCGGAATTGGAAGATGTACAGCACGATCTTTTACTGATCATTTTTACAGCCCTCGCTATCCTTTTGGCTACCGGTCTTGCGGGACCGCGGGCGGTTGCTCCAGGACCGTCGATAGTGATTCCGTAGCATTTGGCCTTTTTAAGGGGGAATCCCTGTATGTCGCCGGACCAGCTAAATGCTTTGGCAGCAAGGATATTGGAACAACTGGGGCAGGAAGGCGGCGGGGGCAAGGATGACGGTCCCGGGCAAAGAATAGTCCTAACACCGTCACAGGTATTATTACTGGCAGCAATTTTAGGAGGGGTAGTCGATGTAGAAGCTGTGCAGGTATTCAGTGATCAGCGGGTTCGGATTTGGTTAACCGGCACGCTGAGGCGGAGAACCATGATCGACAAGTTCTTGGACAGCATCGGCGGCATGCGTTTTGATGAAGTGATACGGGCGTTTTTAGGTCACTTCGGTTAAGAAGAGCGCCCAACAAAGTAAAGGCTTCCAACAATACCCGTTTATGACCGGGCGATGGGCTGTTAAACGCCGCGGCAACCTTCCGGAGGCGGCCTAAGAGACATCCGGGGTAAACCATGTCCCGGTATCGCCTTACAAATGTGCCCGGTTTTTTAACCTGAAGACGGTTGGGAGTGATAATCGCTTTAAAAGAGAGGGGGCCGTTAATGTCGGGACCCCCTCTCGCCTTCCCTATCAGTTTTGACTTCCGAGAATGCGTTCTTCTTCCGTGGGGCGCGGCGATGAATTTCAACCAGCTTCCAGGTCTGCTTGCCCCATTTTCATTGTGCGGCTCGCCGCATGTGGCACTCTTCCCAATTTGCGAGTGCCCGCTTTTCGGGGTCTACCCGGCGCTGCCGTTCGCTAACGGAACGGAGCCCTGCCTCCGACAGTCCTTACCAGATGAACCAGAAGATGAAAAAGAAGAAAAGGAACGGAAGCAGCCAGATCCACCACATATGGGGTGGGGACGGCGACGGCTTCATGAATCCTCCTTTTTGTACCATGCGTTTTCCTCCTTTCTATAGAGGCGGATTCTCTTTTTTACCATGCGGAACAGGTTTTTAAAAGGGGCCATTTTACCATGGCCCCTCGCTAACCGAATTTCAGACCGGCTGTTGCCGGCGGCCCAACGAATGGACGATTAACATGTCTTCCGGTTAAGGCTTACGGGAAGGGGAAACCCCCGAAGCCCAGGAAGGTGAAGGCCAGGATGATGAGGATCACCACGAGGATCAGCGCCCAGGCGCCGGGCAGGAACTCCTGCGTTTTTGCTCCGTCCATGTTTAAAACACCTCCCTTCTTTCAGATTCACATCGCTTTGGTCAGGTTTAAACGTTCTCGAAGGGGAACCCGCACCGTTAAGAGCGTTCGAAGTTATCAGGATGACCGCAATATCGAGCGCGGGTGCCGGGTGAGCATTACTAAAACCTTCAACCGCCCGTTTCAACCTCCTCTCCTCGCTTCTATGGGTTTGTGCTGCTCAGTGGTTGTGCTATTCCGGTAAAATTTAGGTTACAGCACAGCACTGTTTGCCAGATACTTCCTTTTTTGTTAAGTATTATATTCCCGGGCGGCTCAATGTGTGAAAGGGATTCTCTTTTTAACCATGGGAACAGGTTTAAAAGGGGCCATTTTGCCATGGCCCCTCGCTAACCGAATTTCAGACCGGCTGTTGCCGGCAACCCAACGATCGACGATTAACGCACCTTCCGATAAGGCTTATATGAAGGGGATGCCCCCGAAGCCCAAGAAGGTGAAGCCTAACATGATCAGGATGACCACTAAGATCAGCGCCCAGGCACCGGGCAAGAACTCTTGAATTTTTGCGTAATCAGCCATTTTTTAAGCCTCCTTCAAAAAATGTATCGGGTTCCGTTTATTAGGTTGCAGACAGGCCGTTTTAAACCTTTCGGTGTTGCCCGGCACTCAGCACTGAGCATTACGTACGGCGGGGGAGTTGGTTTCCGGTTAAGCGCCGGCCTTCCGGCCTGGTCAGTGCGCCATCTGCTGAGTGCCGGGTGAATGGGCTACTCCCTTTGCATAAGACCTGTTCCGGTTTTTAGCTTATATGAAGGGGATGCCCCCGAAGCCCAAGAAGGTAAAGCCTAAAATGATAAGGATAACCACGAGAACCAGCGCCCAGGCGCCGGGCAGGAACTCCTGCGTTTTGGCTCCGTCCATTTTTCATACCTCCCTTTTCAGATTCAATCGCTTAGCCGGTTTTAAACGTTTCTTTGAAGGGGAGCCCCCGGCGGTAAAAGAGCGAGTCGACATTATGATGACCGCAAAGTATCGGTGCGCAGGTGCCGGGTAAGCGTTGCTGGATCCCCTTCAGCCGCCGTTTTGCCCCCCTTTCGGTGCTGCTATCGGGTTTATACCAGTCAGCGTACTGTGATCTTGCGTAAATCCGGGTTGCAGCATTCTCCTTTATGCACCGTTTGCCCGGGTGCTGCCTTTTTCTGTTAAGCATTATATTCCCAGGCAGCTCAATGTGTGAAAGAGACTGGCCTGCAGTCAACCCGGGTCACTGTCTCTTTAGCCTCAAATGTAGAATTTCTTGCTAAGGTTCCACTTTTCCGGTAGGGCTGCTGTATTCGTGAGTTGAGTGCGGGGCGGTCTCCTGCATTTTATGTTAGGACTGCCATGCACAGACAGAGCAAAGCCCGCTTCCGGAAAATCAGAGTTTTATAACGCTGTCTCAGATACACCGCCAGAAGATGAAAAAGAAAAAGAAGATCAGAAGCAGCCAGATCCACCACATACCGGGGGACGGCGACGGCTTCATGAATCCTCCTTTTTGCACCATGCGAGTTCCTCCTTTCTTCTATAGAGGCGGATTCTCTTTTTAACCATGCGGAACAGGTTTTTAAAAGGGGCCATGGCAAATGGCCCCTCGCTAACCGATTTCAGACCGGCTGTTGCCGGTGACCCAACGGATGGACGATTAACGCGCCTTCCGGTTGAGGCTTACGGGAAGGGGATGCCCCCGAAGCCCAAGAAGGTGAAGCCTAACATGATCAGGATAACCACTAAGATCAGCGCCCAGGCGCCGGGCAAAAACTGCTGAACTTTCCCTTCAGTCATTCCTTTACCTCCTTTCCCTACTACATCGGGTTCCGGCTACGCCCCGACTTGGGAGCTCCCGCAGGCTTAGCCGGATGTTTCCTTTTTCTGCTAAGCATTATATTCCTAGGACGCGAAACGTGTGAAAAAGACTCAAGAGTAAAGTTAGTTTTAGCACCGAAAAAGCGTGTCCGGTACGGTAAACCCTCCTCCTGCTTGTTGCCGGAAACACTTCTTTGTACGCTTTGGCTGCACGTTTTTGCGGCATTCGGGCCCCTCCTTCCGGTTCCTCGTTGTCGCCACCTTCGCGTCCGGTTTTACCTTTGCCGAAAGACAACATTATCAGGACGGCGACAAGCACCAGTTGCCAGGCAAAGTTCAGGTTGATTTCCGGATCAGACGGGGTCTCCGGCATCAGGCCCAACTCCTTTCCTATTTGGTGAAGCTGTTTTATTTAAAGGAAGCATTTTCGGCGCTTTTTTGGAGTAATATATTCTACTTAGCTAAAATTGTGCTTGAAAGGAAAGCGGTTTTCGAAGAAGATGTAGCGATCCTTTTCGTCTGCGAATATATTGATTAAACCAGAGGAGGTGATCATGTTTGTTTGACGTGGAAGGAATGGGGAAACTGCTTGGAGAACTCGGCCGGGTTAAGGAGGGTTTGAAAAAGTTGCGGATCGATGTTTCCGAGGGGCCGGTGTCCTTGAGCTTAAACGGGCTCCAGGAGGTGGTCCGGGTTAAGGTGGATGCGCAGGGCGCGGCAAACGTCGCGAGGTTGGAAGCGTGGCTGGGCACGTGTTTTAACAAGGCAATAATCGCATCCCGCCAGGCGGCCAAGGAGGAAATCGAAAGGCTAACCGGGTGGAGTATCCCTACGATCCCGGGGCTGATTTAGTTTTGCGGAGGTGCAAAGATGAACCGGGCTTGCACTGAGGCGGACGCCAGGCAGGAACCGCGCCAGTTGTTATGGGATTTGCTACAACTGTATTTACGCGGCGACTTCACCGCACAGAGACTGTTATTATTTCTTAGCCTTCTGAACGTTTTCGGTGTAATCGAGCTTGTCGGCCGGTGCCCTAACGGCGGCGAAGGGCAGTTTCTCAACCGGCTGTTAGGTTTGGTCAGATCTTTCGGCGAAGGTGCAAGGTCCACTGATGAAGATGCAACCCGGGGCGGGCCCCGGAGGGCAGAAGGAGCTTCTGTTTCAGGCGGCAAAGAGGGGCTGCAGGCGTTAACGGCGCTGTTAAGCAACCCGGATGTCCTTCAGATGGTCTTCAAGCTGCTGCAGTGGTGGGGCGGTACTCAATCTCCTGCTTCCAGGGAACCTGACGGCAGCCTGAAACAAAGACCGCCTGCACGGAGTGGCCGGAGGCCGGAAGTGATTTACTGGAATTTTGGCCGGAACACCCCGGGTAAGGGCAAAGGCAACTCGCGGTAATTTGCTTCTGATCCGTTGCATCGGAGTTTATAGAGAAGCCTTCAGTTGCTGCGGTTCCTTCCCAAATACGCGGCATAGAGACTGCTGCTTTCGGCAAGTTCCTCGGGAATGCCGGAGAAGGTTATACGTCCCTGTTCAAGAACAAGCGCGCGGTCTGCGATTCGAAGTGCGGCCCGCGCGTTTTGTTCTACCAGGATAATGGTATGTCCCTGCTCCTTCAGGCTGCGAATGGTTTGCATTATTTCGCGGACTACCAGGGGGGCGAGGCCGATAGAGGGTTCGTCCATAAGCAAGAGCTTCGGTTTCGCCATTAATCCCCGCCCGATCGCGAGCATTTGCTGCAGTCCCCCGCTCAGGGTGTAGGCGGGAAGGTTCAACTTTTCTTTTAAAGCAGGAAAGAGGTTCAGTACGTTTTCCAGATCATGACGGAGGGATCTTTTGTCCCTGCGGTAACGGTAGAAAGCCCCCAAGACAAGGTTATCGCGTACATTGAGTGTAGGAAACAACCGTCTGTTTTCGGGGACTAAACTAATCCCTGTTCTTACGATCGCTTCCGGGGATAAACCATGTAAAGGTTTTCCGTCAAAAACGATTTCCCCACTTGCCGGCGGGTATAGGCCGGCAACGGCACCAAGCAGCGTACTTTTTCCGGCACCGTTGGCCCCTAAGATTACCACCACTTCGCCGGGGTTGACCGAGAAGGAGACACCAGAGAGCGCCTGAATATGTCCGCGGTAAACGACGAGGTCCCCGATGCTCAGCACGCTTCTTCCTCCTCTTCTCCCAGGTATGCGGCAATCACTTCCGGATTCCGCTGAATTTCTGCAGGGGTGCCTGTGGCTATTACCGTACCGAAGTTCAATACGACCAGCCGGTCGGCAACGTCCATAACCGTATCCATGTCGTGTTCTACTAAAACCAGGGTGTTCCCATTGCCTTGGAGTGTTCGAAGAAAACGGGCGAGTTCCCGGGACTCCGTAAAGTTGAGGCCGGCAGCCGGCTCGTCAAGGAGGAGAATTTCCGGCTCCGAAGCAAGACTCCGGGCTATTTCTAAAAGGCGTTGTTGCCCGAAGGGAAGGTTGCTGGCCGACATGTCTGCCTTGTCGGCCAGGCCGAGCTGTTCGAGAATTACCAAAGCCTTCCGGTAAAGCTCGCGATCTTCCCTGGTTATCCCCGGACGCCGGAAGATGCTGCGGCAGAAACCGGTACGGCCGAGGCGGTAGGCACCCATCATCACGTTTTCCGCAACTGTTAAGTTGGTAAACAGCTCGAGGTTTTGGAAGGTACGACTTATGCCGAGGGCTGCGATCTGGAACGGTTTCATCCCGTTGATACGACGGCCTTTAAATAGGGTTTCCCCTTCGTGGGGTTGCAGCATACCGGTTATAAGGTTAAAAACCGTTGTCTTTCCCGCGCCGTTCGGACCTATCAGCGCCAGGATTTCACCGCCGTTTACCTCAAATGTCACCCGGTTAACCGCGACAAGACCGCCAAAGCGTTTCGTCAACCCGTTTACCTGGAGCATAATTCTTTCCTCGTTTTCTCTTTTAGCCGCGTCAGGTTTTTGGGCACAAGGATTCCTTGCGGCCGGAAAAGCATAATAAGAACGAAGATGATGCCGAAAAAAATGATTTCACATTCCCCGCCGGCATCGGGCAAGACCATTGGCACCGCCCACCTCAGCAGTTCGGTCAATCCCACGATTATGGCAGCCCCTAAAACCGGACCCCAGAGGGTGCCCAGCCCCCCTACGACCACCATCAGAGCGAACTCAATCGAGGTGGTAAACCCGAAAGGAGAAGGGCTGATAAAGGTCACCCAGAATGCGTAGAGGCTTCCTGCCAACCCCGCGAGAAGGGCGCTCAGCGCGAATGCCTGCGTTTTCAGGGTGGCAGTATCGATACCCGCGGCCTGTGCAGCCTTTTCGCTTGTATGGATGGCCCGGAAGGCCCGCCCGATGGGTGATCTTGTAAGGTTCGCCATACCAAGTACCGTAAGCCCCAGCATGAACCAAACCAGGCAGTAGTACTCCCAATCCTGGTCTAAGACAAGGGGGCCGATATTGAGGTACGGGATTCCCGCCAGGCCTGACGGGCCTCCGGTCAGCCCGGTAAAGTCTTTAAAAAGGGTGAAGACGAGGATGCCGAAGCCCAGGGTGGTCAAGGCAAGGTAGTGTTCCCGGAGCCGCAGAATGGATCGGCCGATTACGGCTGCTACTAAAGCAGGGAGGAAGGGCGCCGCTAAGAGGCAAAGAAGAGGAGGCCATTGGCACCGTGTCGCCAGTACGGCGGCGGTGTACGCCCCGAGACCGTAGAAAGCGGCATGTCCGAAAGATACCTGACCGGCATAGCCCATTAAGATGCCGAGACCCTGAGTAACGATCGAATATAGGCCGATAAAGATCAAGATGCCCAATAAATAAGTGCTCCGTATTAAAAATGGGAGGCAGAAAACTATACCGATAATGATTAACCAGCACCAACTTTTCCGCGAAACCAAGGAACCCATCTCCTTGAACCGTTTAAAAAACCGCTATCAGCCCACCACTCGCTGCTGTTATCTTTGTATGGCGGAGAGCTTCTCTTATAGCTTAGCACCAGCCTAAACGCCTCGAGAAAGCGTTTAACTGAGTGCCGGCCTAAAACTTGTGTGTCACATAGGATCGGTTTTTCGGGAAGTCAGGGTTTTGCAGCAATCTATTATCCGCCGTTTTTCGAGGAGCCTAAAATACCTGTCGGCCGGGTGAGAAGAACGATAATCATTACCGCCATAGCAATGGCATCCTTCAAACCTGAGGAAACGGTACCGGCGGCAAATGATTCGATGATACCTAAAAGCACCCCGCCGACAATGGCTCCGGTTGCGCTTGTCACGCCGCCGAGGATAGCTGCCACAAAACCCTTAAGCCCCAACATGAATCCCATGTCATAAGTGGCCATGGTTACCGGGGTGATAAATATGCCCGCGAGAGCAGCGATACCGCCGCTGAAGCTGAAAGCAAAAAGCGACAACCGGCCGGGGTTTATCCCGACGAGCTGCGCAGCGGTACGGTTAATCATCGCGGCCCGTACCGCTTTTCCGGTAAAGGTAAAGTCGAAAAAAGCGAAAAGAGCTAAGACCGCGAGTACGGCGAACCCTAAAATTAAGAGACTTTGGGGAACGATGACGGCCCCCAAAAAGTGAATCGGTGCAGCACTTAGAAACGGGGGTAGGGTATAGGGGTGCGTCCTCCAGATGAGAAGTGCCGCACCCCTTATCGCGATTGCGGCGCCGATGGTGATAATTATCAGGGTCAGGACGGAGGCCTTCCGTGCAGGGTAAATGATTGTTCTCTCCATTAGACCGCCGATGACGCCGGCGAGTATCACCGCTACCGGGTACGCCAAAAGAGCAGGGCACCCCGCTTCCCGGAAGGTTACTGCGGTCAAGGCACCGATGGTCACAAATTCCCCGATAGCCAGGTTAAAGATCCCTGTAATATTGAAAGTGACGACCAGGGATAACGCTATTAGAGCGTAGATGCTGCCTAAAGTGAGCCCTGTTATAAGATACTGGATATACTGGCTCTCGGTACCCAATAGTTACTCCTCCGAGAATAGTGCTTCTTCCGTGGGGCGCGGCGATGAGCTTTACCCTGCTTCGTCAGGCTCGCCGGCCGAATCCTCACGTACTCCCATGTACGCTCCGGTTCGGCCGGCTTCGCCTTGCTCGCATTGTTCGCTCCTCACCGCGTTCTGTTTATGTTACACTACCGTATCTCAGCAACCAGCTTACGGGTCTATTCGCCCCATTTTCATTCTTAACCATGCCTTTCGCTGCGCTCAGGCACAAAACGTTATGAAAATCCGTGTTCATCCGTGGTTTATTCCCTTTCTCTGTCTCCTGCTCCTAACGTAGAACGTAGAACGTAGAACGTCGCACGTAGAACGATTTTCAGATTTCTACTGGTGCGGGCCTTCCGCCGCATGATGGGCTCCTCCCGGGAGACCGCTGTAAAAAGTTCGGTAGTTTCTGTAACAGTTTCCTATAGCTCCAGCAAGTGCCACTTACCTTCCTTGATCTCGATCAGCACCATCGAGTCCTCGCCGAGACCGTTGTGATCTTGAGGCGAAAGGTTGAAGACTCCGCTTATGCCTGCATAACCAGTAATCTTTTCCAGAGCATCCCGAATCTTAGCACGGTCGGGCCCTGCCTGCTCGATGGCCTTAACTGCTAAGTTGAATGCGTCGTGGGCATGGCCGCCGAAGGTGCTGGGCCGGGCTTTGTATTCTTTCTGGTAGTCATCGATGTATTTGAGCAAGACGTCCTTTTGCGGGTCGCTGTCCGGAAGCTGCTCGGCGACCAGGAGCTTACCCATGGGCGCAATCACGCCGTTAGCCGCGTCTCCGGCAAGTTCAAGGAACTTCTTGTTGCCGATACCGTGCGTTTGGATAAGCGGCATGTTGATGCCGAGATCTCTGAAGTTCTTCGTTACGATCGAGGCCGCAGGGGGAATCGCCCAAACCACAGTGGCCTTTGCCTTTGACGCCTTGACCTTGGCAAGCTGCGCCGTCATGTCTTTGTCTTCCGCCTCAAACTTTTCCTTGACAACAATATTAATCCCGTGTGCTTGAGCCGCTTCGACAAAATTTTGCAGGCCGGAATCACCGAAGGCGTTGTTGACCGACAGGAAAGCGACGTCCTTAATCCCTTTACCAACAAGGTATTTCACCATTTTATTGGCTACGATGATGTCGCTTTGCGCGGTCTTGAAGACCCATTTCCTTTCTTCGACCGGGGTAACGATCTTGGCCGATGCGGCCATGGAGATCATCGGCACCTTGGCCTTCGTGACAATATCCACAATGGCCAGCGAGGTGCTGCTCTGGGAACAACCGAGGATGGCGAGGACTTTGTCCTCGTCGATCAATCTCCTCGCTCCTAAAACCGTTTCGGTTTCGAGGCTCTTGTTGTCAAGAATGATAAGTTTAACCGGATGTCCGTTGATGCCCCCCCTGGCGTTGAGTTCCTTCTCGAGCATCTTCAAGGTGTCTCTTTCCGGTTCGCCGAGGGAGGCTGCCGGACCGCTTGCATCAACGATGGCGCCGATCTTGTACGGCTCTTTTACCGGTTCTGTTCCTGCTCCCGGCGCGGCGGTTTCCTTCTTTCCACAACCGGCGGTGAAAACCAAAAATGCAAACAAAGAGACAAAAATCAAGCTCCGCCTGAGCATTCACTCTTCCCCTCCCCCATGAAGTACTCTCAAGCTGCAGGTAATTTTTTCAGGCCACCTGAACTTTTGTTTTCCCAGCGCGGCTCATTCCAAATCCAACCCTTTTTCACCCTCCTTCGGCACACACAACCCTACCCTTCCTTTAACGTCAAATTTAACACGCCGGAAAAAGAAAAACAAGAAAAACTTGTCTCACTTTGCCTGTATTAAACTATCCTTCCTGCCAAAGCAGCAGAGTGTTGCTCTCCGGCGAATAACTACCGCAGTATATGGCGAAGATAGGGAAGATGTCCGACGTTCGCCATTCGAAGTTCGAAGACAAAATCTATCGAAGGTACACAGATACGGTACAACTGCAACAAGACCGTTTTAACTCTCCGCTGGTGACGCCGCAGGTGTCATAACGGTCTTCTAAAATCTACCGCTCAAATTCGGGTGATCGGTGTGCTCGGTTTGCGCTTGTTTTCTTTGCTTGTGGCTGCCTCTTCCGGTGCGGTCATGGCGGTTCAGGGTTCGGTTAATGCACTTCTCGGCAAGATCAGCGGCCTTTGGGAAGCCACGTTTATTGTTCATGCAGTGGGAACTGCTTTTGCAGGATTGTTGGTCTTGTGTTTGGGCTGCGGCGGTTTTTTGCGCCTCGGGAAGGCCCCCTGGTATGCCTGGACAGGCGGGGTTCTCGGGGTTCTTATCATTTATGGAGTAGCCCGGAGCATTCCAAAGGTGGGAGTGGCTCCTGCAACCACGGCCATTATCATCGGGCAGGTGCTGACCGCAACAATCATCGACCACTTTGGTCTCTTCGGGATGACAAGGCTACCGTTTACCTGGTGGCGGATTATCGGGTGCCTGCTTCTCGCCGCGGGCGCCTGGTTCTTGCTCAAAAAATGATGCGCTCCGTAATTCGGCCTATAACAACAGGATAATAATTAGCAGGCCGGTAATAAACCCTGCGGTGCCCCTTTGCTTTATCATCCGGGGTAATAATTCTTTAACAATGATATATGCCATCGCACCGGCAGCGAGGGCTAACATGGCAGGGATGAGGCGGGGTTCCCATTTCGCGAGACCTAGGCCGGCGAGCGTGCCTGCAGGGGTAACCAGGGAAAGCAGTGCATTCAGCGCAATAATTCCCGCTGGATTTAATCCGCCGAGGAGCAGAGGTGCAGCGTTCACCAGTCCTTCCGGCAGGTTGTGTATTCCGATTGCCGCAGCAAGGAAGATACCGAGGTCAGCGGTGACTGCGCCGCCGGTACCGATCGCCATGCCTTCGGGGAAGTCGTGAAGTGCGATGCCAAAAAAAAGCAGCCATCCAAGACGCCTGTAGGACGCAGCCTGGTCTGTGAGTGGGGGTTTGAGGATCATGTCGGCTGCAAAAAGCAGTGCGGTTCCTGCCAAACCGCCGGATAGCGATGCAGACATCCCCCCGAGCTTGATCGAGGCGGGTAGAAGTTCAAGGACTATTACTCCGCTCATCACGCCTGCTGCGAAGCCGGTCAGAAAAGGCATTGCCCGGTGAATGGGCAGGAAAAGGGCCAGCACCGCGCCGAGGAAGGTACCTGCACCGGACAGTAAGCTGAGCCCGAGCAAAACGGAAATAGAGGAATCTGAAGGGACATTATGGAGGGCAAACACGCACTCACCTCAATTGCAATCTCACACTTGCGTCCCGATCGTCTGCCGGTTTGTTCCGTGATAATTCCCTTTTTTCAACCTGTAAACTGCCAACCTCTCATCTCCTAATGCGCATCTTGCTCTCGGTTAGCTTTTTGTGTAAAGTTATGAAAAAGCGGCCGATTGTATGCGGCGGGGGGCGTCGTGTGAAGCTTTTCGTTTTTGCGCGTGCGAAGGTCAACCTTTCCCTTGATGTGTTTGAAACCAGACCGGACGGCTACCATGAAATCGCCTCCGTTTTGCAGAGCGTCGCTTACAGTGATCTGTTGACCATCGAGGCTTTGCCGGCAGGCATCCACCTGCGGGTTACGGGTGAACCGGTCGAGAGCGGGGGGAATAACCTCGTGGCCCGTGCGGCGGAGCGCCTGCTTGAGGCTACCGGCTGTAAACGCGGTGCGGCCATCAGACTGCAGAAAAACATTCCCGTTTCTGCCGGGCTCGGCGGGGGTTCTGCGGATGCTGCTGCAACATTGCTCGGACTCAACAGGTTATGGGGGTTGGGATGTAGCCTGCAATTCCTTAAGGAGTTGGGTGCATCGCTGGGTTCGGATATCCCCTTTTGCCTTACCGGGGGAACAGCCTTAGCGACAGGTCGGGGTGAGACGACGGCGAGTCTTCCGCCCCTGCCGGAATGCGGCGTTCTGTTGTTGAAGCCGCCATACGGTATCTCCTCTGCGGGGGTCTACCGCGCCTGGGATGCCCTCCGGCCGCAATGGCGGGCGGCTGCAAGGGAAATGGCCGAAGTGCTTGCGAAGGGGCGCTGGCAGGAAGCACTGCGCCTATGCGGCAATGCCTTGGAGGAAGCAGTCCTCCAGGAGCATTCGGAACTCGGGGTTTTAAAGCGCGAATTGGTGGAGCAGGGGGCGCTTTGCGCGCTGGTGTCCGGTAGCGGACCGACGGTTTACGGGATTTTTCCGACGCTTGAAGAAGCAGCGAGGGCAGGGGAGTTGTTCCTATCCCGCGGCTTCCGCGTCATTATAACGACAACCGCCACCGAGGGAGTGCTTATTGTATAGTATCACAAACTATTTTGGAGTTGATGGTTTTGGCGCAAAGACTGTTACCGGTGAAGCTCGACTCTTACAAACCCCTGAGGGAGGTGGTCTTTGAGTCCCTCCGCGAAGCCATTATAACGGGTTTGCTCAAACCAGGGGAACGGCTGATGGAGGTACAGGTTGCCGAAGAGCTCGGAGTCAGCCGAACTCCGGTTCGCGAGGCGATCCGCAAGCTTGAACTTGAAGGTCTTGTGGTGATGCTACCCCGCCGCGGCGCCTATGTAGCGGGGATAAGCGTAAAGGATATTGCGGACGTTTTTGAGGTGCGGGCGGCGCTCGAGGCCTTAGCGGCAAGCCTTGCAGCAGAGCGAATTACAGACGCAGAGCTGGAAGACCTGGAGCGTTCTTTAGTGGAAATCAGCAAAGTTAGTGATACCCAGGACATCGGCACAATTGTTGCCAGGGATACCAGCTTTCACGACATTATCTACCGGGCGAGCAGGAATAATTGGCTCATCCAAATCATTTCTAACCTTCAAGACCAGATACAGCGTTTCCGGATGACAACGCTTTCCCGGCCGGGTAGGACAAAGGAGGCTGTCGAAGAGCACAAGAAAATTGTGGAAGCGATTTCCGACCGGGACAGTGAATTAGCGGCGCAGTTGGCCCGAGAGCATATTGAGAACGCCGAGAGCAGCCTTTTAAACTCGCTCAAGGAAAGCGTTTCACCACGGTAAACTTCTGTTAATCCGGAGACATTATTCTCAGCAGAAGTTAGCGGGAATGCCCGCAATATGTCTGGTATGAGGAGCTAAGATAAATGATTCCGGCGCTGGTTCTTGCAGGCTCCCCGAACACAGGGACACTCAGGGACGTTTCCCCGGTGCCTTTTGAGGCACTGATCGATATTCACGGGAGGCCTTTGACCGCCTATGTAATAGAAGCGCTTTTGGAGACGCCGGTGATTAGCAGGGTTGTTGTGGTTGGCCCTCAGGAACTGAAAAAGGCCGTTGAATCCGAGCGTCTTGTCATTTTGCCCCCCCGAGGGGGGCTGTTGGAGAACTTGGCCGCGGGCCTCGAAGCCCTTTATAGCACCTCCCGGGTTTTAGTGGTTACCGGGGATCTCGCGCTATTGACGCCGCCGGCGGTAGAGGCGTTTCTCCGGTTGTGTGAAAGCGGAGAGGCAGACGTGTATTATCCCGTTGTACCGCGGGACGCTGTGGAAAAGGCCTATCCTGCGATAAAGCGCACGTACGTCCGACTGCGCGACGGGGTTTTCACCGGCGGAAACGTCGGGTTGGTCGATCCCGCCATGCTTTTGAAGTCTCTTGACCGCGCCAGGGATTTCGTACGGCTCCGAAAAAAACCCCTCCGTCTCGCGCTAATTGTAGGTCCGGGGGTTCTCTGCCGCTTTCTTCTGGGCCGCTTATCACTGGGGGAAGCGGAAAAAAAGGTTTCCCGCATACTGGGCTTGCGCGGCAGAGCGGTGATTGCCTTCATTCCCGAAATCGGTATGGATGTGGATAAGCCCGATGATTTGCGAGTAGCAGAAGCTGTTCTCCAGAAAAAGTGAGTCTGTCTTGGCAACAACTGCGATCCGGACTGCCGCAGGCTTATTAATCTTCCCGGTCGTTTCGTACCTGGCTATGGAATATACCCTCCAGGGAACGCTTTCCTGCACGTAAATTAACCTTTGACTTAACCGCTTTCACCCCGCGAGCTTTTTCAGCGGCCAGCCTTGCAGATTCGATTTCCTCTGGGTTTTGAGTAGTCCCGACCAGGGTTACAATCCCGTTTTTAACTCTGGCGCCGATGTGCTGCGGGTCAACGCCCGGCTCCGCCGCGAGTTCCTCGCTCACCTCCGTGAAAACGGCACCGTCGTCAATTGCGCCATCGGTGCTGATGCTCACGTCGTTAACCACCTCTTTTACTCCTGGAATCGACCGCAAAAGTTCGTTCAAGTATTCCTTTTCACGTAAGGTGTCCACAACCCCGGTTACATAAACAGTACGCTCCTGAGTTCTGGCCTTGATGCCGTAGCCACGAAGGTTTTTATCGGTTTTCAAAAGCTTCTCGACCGACGCCTGTAAGCCGTTTTTGCCCATTACGCAAATCCTTTCTGCCTTTTGCCGTGTGCCAAACATTCTTGCGTTCACTTGCTTCCGCTGACACAGCCTTAGGTACCCAAGGTTTATTTTCCCAAGGACTTCTTCCGGTTATTTCTGTACAAAATAATTCCCACCGGCACAAACAATTATTTATTTCCGAATAGTTGACAAGCCCGCGAGGTTTATATTATCATTATTCTGACATTTTAAATTGAGATATATGTACGGTTAATAACAAAGATAGAAATAGAGAAATAGAATTCCACATAAATTCCCCTCTGGTAACTTTAAAGCTGAGCATTGCTTGGCGTTTTTGAACGCGGATACCACACAGACTTTCTGAGGGGAGGTGCGAGCCACCATTAGTTCTTTTCTCCTGTTCTGATCAACTGAATGTAAACTAATAAGGAGGTATTAAGGTCGGTATGTCTTTTAAACCACCTGGTCCGAAAGTTCCCCAAAAAGAACTTAATTATCAGGAACTACGCATTTACACTGACGAAGAGCTGCAGAACCCGTCTGATGAAGAGTTAAGGAACTTTAAGATAAAGCACGAGATCCCCATGTGTGAGGAGTTGGAGTCCGGTCCTTGGCCGAGCTTTGTGGCCGATATGAAGGTTGAGGCCCTGCGGAGAAGGAAGCTGGCCGACGACCGGATGTTTATGCCACGTGAGGTGATCGAGGATCTGCTCGGTCAGCTTGAGGTTTCGTTCATGGACGGCGAGACCCACTGGAAACACGGCGGTATCGTGGGCGTCAGCGGTTACGGCGGCGGCGTTATCGGCAGGTACTCCGACCTTCCCGAAAAGTTCCCGGGTGTTGCACACTTCCATACCATCCGGATCAACCAACCGGGGGGTAAATTCTATAAAACCGATCACCTGCGTGCCCTTTGTGACCTTTGGGAGTTGCGGGGCAGCGGCATCCTGAATATGCACGGCTCCACCGGCGACATCGTCTTTCTCGGTACCATCACCGAGCAGCTCGAGCCGATCTTCCAGGAAATGGCCCACCACCTGAGCCAGGACCTCGGCGGCTCCGGTTCGAACATGCGGACTCCTTCCGACTGTCTTGGTAAAGCTCGCTGCGAATTCGCCCTGTATGACACCTCGGAGATGTGCTACGAGATCACCATGGCGTTCCAGGACGAGCTGCACCGCCCGATGTTTCCGTATAAATTCAAGGTCAAGTGCGACGGCTGCCCCAACTGCTGCGTGGCCTCCATCGCCCGTTCCGATTTTGCGATTATCGGGACCTGGCGGGACAACATCCGGATCGACCAGGAGGCCGTCCAGGCTTACATGGCCGGCGAGATTGCGCCCAACGCCGGGGCCTTAAGCGGCCGGAACTGGGGCGCGTTCGATATTCAGAAGGAAGTTATCGACCTGTGCCCGGCCAAATGCATGTGGTTAGAGGGCAAGAAGCTCCGGATCGACGACAAGAACTGCACCCGCTGCATGCACTGCATCAACACTATGCCGCGGGCGCTGCGGCCCGGTGCCGATACGGGTGTAAGCATCCTCGTGGGTGCGAAGGCACCGATCCTCGAAGGTGCGCAGATGGCGACGCTGCTTGTCCCCTTTATGGAGGTCGAGCCGCCCTATGATAACGTGAAAGATCTTCTCAGTAAGATCTTCGAATGGTGGGACGAGCACGGCAAGATGCGCGAGCGGGTGGGCGAGTTGATCCAGCGCATGGGCCTGCAGAGGTTCTGTGAGGCGATCGGCCTTCCGGTGGCGCCCCAGATGGTCTGGCGGCCGCGGGCCAACCCGTACGTCTTCTGGAAGCCGGAAGAGGTCCCGGGTGGGTTCAAGCGAGATATTAACGACTACAGATCGAGACACGCGAGATAGGAGGGTGTTAGGATGGGATTGTCCACAACTAAATTCGGCGTTTACAACCCGGAAAAGCCGAACGAAAACCGGATTACCGATATCGGGCCCCGCTATTACTGGGACTTTTTCCCGCCCGTCATCCAGCGGAATTACGGCAAGTGGCTCTATCACGAGGTCCTCGAGCCCGGCGTCCTGGTTCATGTTTCGGAGACGGGCGAAAAGGTCTATACGGTGCGCGTGGGCGGCATGCGCACCATGACGGTCGCCCTCATGAGAGAGGCCTGCGATATCGCTGACAAGCACTGCGACGGCTACCTCCGCTTCACCACCCGGAATAACCTCGAGTTCATGTGCGACAGTGTGGAGAAGCTCGAGGCGTTGAAGGCCGATCTCAAGAGCCGGAAGTTTTATTCCGGCAGCAATAAGTTCCCGATTGGCGGGACGGGCGCCAGCGTGACCAATATCGTTCACACCCAGGGTTACATCCACTGCCATACCCCGGCCACCGACGCCTCGTCGATGGTCAAGGCGGTCATGGACGAGCTTTATGACTACTTCACCTCGATGACGTTGCCGGCAAAGGTCCGCGTTTCGATGGCCTGCTGCCTGAATATGTGCGGCGCCGTACACTGCTCGGACATCGCTCTCTTAGGTTACCACCGGAAGCCTCCCGCTATCGACCACGACTTCGTGGCCAAAATGTGCGAGATCCCGACGGTCATCGCGTCCTGCCCGCTCGGCGCACTCTCCCCGGCGACCACCGAGGACGGCAAGAAGACTATCAAGGTAAAAGAGGACCGCTGCATGTTCTGCGGTAACTGCTACACGATGTGCCCGGCACTGCCGCTTTCGGACAAAGAGGGCGACGGCGTGGTAATCCTCGCCGGCGGCAAGCTCTCCAACCGGATCACTGAACCGAAGTTCTCAAAGGTGGTCGTGCCGTTCCTGCCGAACAACTTCCCGCGGTATCCGGAAGTTTGCAAGACGGTCAGAAAGATCATTGAGGTTTATGCCACCCACGCGAACAAGTACGAGCGGCTCGGCGACTGGGCAGAGCGGATCGGGTGGGAGAAGTTCTTCGAGCTCTGCGAACTGCCTTTCACTCATCACCTCGTTGACGATTACCGCTTGGCGTACGATACCTACCGGACCAGCACGCTCTTCAAATACACCGACGCGGCGTGGGCGGTCTCTAAGGCGGCAGGGGGTATAAAATAAGTGCCCACGGGGCATTAAGGAGATGACACTTAGGATGGACGAGATAAAACAGATAATTGTTGATTACCTTGCTTCGGCCAAGAAGTCGAAGCATTATATCAAGGACCTCGAGAAGGCCGTCAAGCAGAAGATCCCGAACGCCAGCGGGCGGGATATCAAGAAGGCGGCTACGGAACTTGTGACCGAGGGCAAGGTTGCCTACTTCTCTACGGGTAGCACCACAATGTACTGCTTAAAGGGCAGGGAAGCCGAGACCACGGATAAAGAAGAGTAGGAGGCGCAGCAGGAACGTAGAGAAGCCCAGGAGTGGATATGTTTTGGGAGGCTGCTCGCTGTCCGCAGCGGGCAGCCTCCATACTTGATGAAAAGGTAAAGGAGTGTTACAGCGTGACCGCCCCGAAGGACGCCGAAACCTTTATCAAGGAACAAAAAGAGTTTCTGAGGCAAAACCCTGAATGCTCCACGGCGCTTTATAATTTGGGCGTTAAAGCCATGGAGGAAGGCCGGCTTGAGGAAGCCGCGGAATACTTTGAGGAGGCGATCGAGTGCGGCGGCCGGATGTTCGAGGCCTGTGTGAACCTGGGTTATATCTATTACCTGTGGGGCGACTTAGAAAGGGTGGTATTAGCGAACAAGAAAGCGGTGGAGATAGAGCCGCGGTATGCCCGCGGGTACGCCAATTTGGGCTTCGCCTACCTTCAGATGGTTAGGACTGATGAGGCCATCGCGGCGCTCGAGAAGGCGATAGAATTGAACCCGCAGATCGCCCAGGCTTGGGCCAACCTTGTCAGCGCCTACCTGCAAAAAGGCGACATCGACAAGGCGGTCGAGACCGGTGAGAAACTGGTAGAGATAGCGCCTGATTTCGGCCTCGGCCACAATAACCTCGCCTGTGCCTATTATATGAAGGAAGAGCACGTGAAGGCGATAAAGCATCTCGACTTGGCCGTAAAATTCGGTTATCCGGTAAACCCAGATTTTCTGAAGGCGCTTGAGCTGTACCGCGGCTCGTGAGGATGAGGTTATGATCCCGGAATTGTCCAAACAATATGAAGGGCTGGTCGAGGCGGCCGATCTGGCATTCGCAAAAATGCAGCGCGGTTACAGTGACTGCATCAAGTGCCGGCGCGGCTGTGCGGATTGCTGTCACGCGGTATTCGGCCTTTTTCTCATCGAAGCGGCTTATATAAAAGACCGGTTCGACCGGCTCGACCGGGCTGCGCAGGAGGATATCCTCTTGCGGGCGGCGCGAATGGATGAGGATCTGAAACGGATGGATCAAAGATTGGCGCGTTTTGCCGATGATCCGGTGATGCAAGCCCATGCGCTGTCAAAAGAAAGGATTAGGTGCCCTCTTTTGAATGATGAGGAGGAGTGTGTGCTTTATTCCTTCAGGCCGATCACCTGCCGGGTTTACGGGATACCGGTGACCATACACGGCAGGGCGCACGTATGCTGGAAGGCGGGATTCGCAAAAGGGGAATCTTATCCCGCCTTTAACCTCGATGCCGTTTACAGGGATCTTTACCGGTTATCAAAGGATCTTTTGGAGGGCGCCGGCCAAAAAAACATGGAGCCCGCAGCAATGCTTATATCGGTCTCCAAAGCCTTAAAGACGCCTTTTGACGACCTGGTTAGAGGCGACTTGAGTTAAAAGAATTATGCTCTTTTCATGATCTCCTGTGCTGTAATAAGAGCGTTTCTGCCTCGTTAATTCTTCTTTTGAAGCTTTTCGAGCGCTTCTCTCGCAAGCTGTCCGAGCGTTTTCTTTACAATCCAGCCCTCTTCGTAAATCCCAATCTCTTCGTCCTGATCCTGAATATCCGCCAGAGCCTTGCGCGCTTCGGTTACGCCCAGGCTGCCGAGGAGCCACGCCGCGTAACCCCTAATTTGCGGGTCGGCGCTGTGGATTAAAGGCAATATGCGGCCGGCTGCTCTAGTCTGCACCAATTCGGGCCTGACCAGGGCTATCCTTCCGAGAGCCCTCAGAACCTGGGGCTGCAGGAACTGATCACCGAGGAGCCGGATCAGGTGAGAGACGTAACCGCCGAACAGGTCGGGCGCGTTGGCGATGATTTCTCCGATCGCGTCTATGCTTCCCCAGCCCGAGGCGCTGGAATCGCTGAAGGGCTTAAATAACCCTTGTAGAACGGCGACGACCACTTTGGGATCCTTCAATAAAACAACCTTGGACGCCCTGCCCAATGCATCCGCCGCCCGGAGGCGGATCAGGTCGTCGCTGTGGCAAAGGAGCCGCTGCAGGTACCTCAAGACCTTATTATCGCCGCGGGCGGCCCGTAAAATCGGCTCTATCCGGTACTCCCTGACCAACGCCTCAACATCTGTCTTAGTGAGTACTATCGCTTCCGCCTCTTCCCCGGCCGCCTCAGCTTCTGACGGTTTAGCCGATACAGGCTTGGCTTGCGCCAGCCTTTTGCGGACGCCCTCCAGGGTCAGCTCCTGGATATCTTCGAGCAGCCTGACAAAATAAAGCGCGCCCCTTACCGTCCTGCCATTATGAGCGCCGCCCGGAACGATGCGGTGGGTTTCGAGGTCATACTGCTCAACCACTTTTTGCAGGTAATCCTCCTCGGGCAGGAGGTTCCAAGCCAGGTCCCAATCATTGTTACAGGCAAAGACCAGGGCCTCGCTGAAGGCTGTTCCGAGGTTGTGGCCGGTCGCGTCGTAGGCGTAGACGGCCCCGCAGGCGGAGCACTGTCCTACCGGCATCTCCCTGGGCCTCCCCGATTCCACTTCTTTCGGCCTGTCGACAGGGATGCCGCAGAACGGGCAAAGGACCTCTTCCGAAATCTTTCTCGCAAAGGATACCTCTTCCATTTGCTCAATCACCGTATCCAGGCAGCTCGAGGGTTGTGCAGCTGCTCCCCGGGCTGCACGATTTGGTTGTGAGCGTCGGTTTTTTCCCTTTGGTCCCCATCATGGAGTTGGCCCGGCTGATTACGCGGTCCAAGGAATCAGAGCCGCATCTGGGACATTTTAGTTCGATCTCTTCTTGCTGGTCTAAGAACAGCTTTTCGAAAAGGTTACCGCACTGCAGGCAGCGAAATTCGAAGATAGGCAATCTTCTTCCCCCCTCGGAAAACGGTAGTCCAAGTTGTATCGTTTGGTTATTAACGCTACCGAAGATAGAATATCAGCACGGCAACCGGTTTGTAAATAGGTGTTCCAAGTCAACCTGCCAACGATTAACACTACGTTTACTTGAGGGGCGTGCGACATGACGATCATTAACGGGTTCAGGACTGCTTTATTAACCTTAATTCCGTTTCGTCGCCCTGTTGATGGACGGTTACCTTCCACCCCTGGCTGTTGGCCAAACGGGTGATATTTTCTCTGGCAGTTCCGGAGTTAACCATAACGCGGATTTCCCCCTTGCCGCCGAGACGGGCCATCTCCTTTTTTACGAGCAGCACCGGCTCCGGGCACAACAACCCTCTCGCGTCAACCATGCTTTCCACCGTTTTACCTCCTTTGCTATTGCCGTGCAGTCAAATCCTTTGCCGCCACCTGTTTTGCCTGCAATACCGGACGGCTCGATATCCCGATGAAAAACACTACCGCCAGACCGACCAGCACGGCTGCTTGACCGGCTAAAGGGACTCCCTGCGGTGTGCCCGCAAGGCCGAAGTTGTGCGCCACTGCGGCACCGACCAGCATTCCCATGATAGTTACGGCGGAATCAGTGTTTCCTTCCGCTGCGGATACCAGTTGGCGGAGCGGACAGCCGCCTAACAGCACGCAGGACAGACCGCCGAGCGCCATGCCGAGAAAGTTCCAAACCCAGTCAGCGTGGGCTGTTGGTTGGTTGACGAAGCCGGCTTTAAAAGTACCCAAGACCAGGCTGCCGATAAATGCCGTCAATAAAATTGCAGCGAAGCCAGCTAAAAGATAAGTGTCCCTGAAAAGGATAAAATCTCTTATGCCGCCGACCATGCAGAGGCGAGAACGCTGCGCGAGGATGCCTACCAGCAACCCGGCACCGAGAGCAAGGGCCAGGGGAGCGTGCATGCTGCCGGGTCCCTCCTTGCTTGCAAAGATAAACGCGGGTTGAATTACGGCAAACACAAGCAGGGTGAGTGCCAGCGCCGGGAAGATATATCCGCCGATTCTGCTCTGCGGCTGTGCGCGGCCGAGAGAGTAACCCCGATTAATTAACAGGACTCCTACAGCTACGCCTGCGGCCAGGCCTATGAGGCCGAGGAACGCGTTAAGGTCGCCTGCTGCAAGGCGCAGGACCATCCGCAAGGGGCAGCCGAGAAAGACCAGAAACCCGATGATTGCGAATAAACCCAGTACAAAACGGCTCAGTGCGGAAGCGCCGCCGACGGTTTTGAACTCCCGCGTACCCAGTGCCGCAACAAATGCTCCCAAGACCAACCCGATGATTTCAGGTCTAAGGTACTGCACCTTTGCGGCCTGGTGCAACCCTAACGCGCCGGCAATGTCACGTATAAAACAGGCGATGCAGAACCCCATGTTAGCCGGGTTGCCGTACTGCACAAGCATTAGAGCCAGTACGCCGACCACAACGCCGGCTCCAAGAATTTTACCTTTGTCCATGTTTACCTCCCTGTAATTTAGAATTTGAAGTAATATAGTTAATTCTAAATTATAATAAAACTTCCTCCCGATTTGGTTATAATTTATATGAATAATTGTTATAGGAGAGTCAACCAACCGAAGCATTTGCCTCGATGGTATAAGAGTAGGTTAAGGCGGGACGTGCAATCTCAAAGTCGCGAGTCAAGTCTCGAGTCAAATCTAAAGTGAAACGCGAGAAATCAGAACTCGTGACACGTGACTTGCGACTCGTGACTCGTGACTCGATCAAGTCACGCTATCGGGCATTAGATTAATCTGTTGAATTCGATGTCAAAAGGAGGGGCGCAACCAAAGTATCCTATGATTGCTGCTGGGTGACAAAGTCGAGGAACGCCTTAACGGACCTGGGGAGGGTGCGGTTTAAGGGATGGATCAGGTACAAGACGCGGTTTAGTGAAAGTCCCTGCAAGCGGCGCATTACTAACCGGCCGCTTTTCACCCTGTCTTCAGCAGCCCAGCGTGAAACGAAGGAAATGCCTATACCCGCTTCCACTGCTGCGAGTACCGCTTCGGTACTCCCGATTTCGGCGACGATATAGAGGTTCTCAGGGGTAATTCCTGCATTGCGGAGTTCCTTTTCAACGGTTTGCCGGGTGCCGGAATCGTTCTCCCGCCACACCATCTCCTGGCCCATAAGAGCAGAGGCTTCAACAGCCTTCCTGCGGGCGAGGGGGTGGTCAGGCGGTAAAATCAGGACTAACTCGTCCTCCGCAAAGGGGATGGCTTTCATACCGTTGAGGGATTTCAAAGCCCCCACTGCCCCGAGAGAGAGGTCCTCTTCCATTACCCGCCTGATGATTTTGCCCGTATCCGCGATTTCCAGGCTAATATTCACCTCGGGGTACTGTTTTCGAAAACGGCGGATGATTTGCGGCAGCACATACTCTCCAGGGATGGTGCTTGCCCCGATGGTAAGTGTTCCTTTTACTACGTCACCGAATGATTGCATTTCATTCGCAGCCTGTTCTACAGCCGCTAAAACCTTTTGGGCAAGCGGAAGAAGCGCCGATCCTGCTTCCGTAAGGGTTAAGGAACGGCGTGAACGGTCGATAAGCTGTATGCCGTAAAGGGTCTCCAGTCCCGCCACATGCTTTGAAACAGCCGGTTGACTCAAGTTCAGGTCACGTGCTGTGCGGGAAAAGGATCCGGTATTGGCGATAGAGACAAATGTCTTAAACCAGTTGAGGTTCATCCGGCCCACATCCTACACCAAATGATAATTTAGATTTCATTGTTTAACAAGTGGTTAGACTTTGAGTTACCGGTGAAGTTATATGGCAATTTTCGGTGCGAGTTGAGGGATAATAAAAACAGGCTCATTTTTGGGGATAATTAAGAGGAATCTCGGGAGTTTTAGCGAATTGTTGCGTAAAGAATTTTAAGGAGGAAAGGGAATGCAGATCACCGACGTAAAGATACGGAAGGTACTCAATGAAGGAAAGATGAAAGCTATCGTTTCCGTGACCTTCGACAACGCCTTCGTCGTACATGATATCAAAGTCGTGGAGGGAAAGACAGGGCTTTTTGTAGCCATGCCCAGCAGACGGGTGCCAAACGGGGACTTCCGGGATGTCGCACACCCGATAACACCGGATGCACGAAAACAGCTTGAAGAAGCGGTTTTAACCGCTTATAAAGCTTACAACAACACACCCGAACAATAATATTATAAAGGGGGGCTGCGGCTCCCTTCTGCTTCTAAAAATTGAAGGTCCGTGCGCTTAGCGTTTAATTGTTGGCTTTGAGAGGGGAAGGCGCTTTTTTGTTGAATATCAGCATTTGAAACTATTTACAGTTGGGGAGACGTTTAGGAGTGGCTTTAGCGACGGTGATTTTGGCTGCAGGACAAGGCACGCGGATGAAGTCCCGTTATCCAAAGGTTCTTCACACGGTAGCAGGCCGGACGATGCTGAGGTACGTTTTAGAAGCGGCTGTCGGCGCAGGGGCGGAGAAGGTGGTTGTCGTTGCGGGTTATGAAGCGGCGTCAGTGGCTGAGTCGGTGGCCGGCGAGGCGGAGGTGGTTATCCAGAAGGAGCAGAAGGGGACTGCCCATGCGCTTATGCAGGCGGAGAATGCGTTTAAATCCTTCGAAGGCGACATCATGGTCCTGCCTGGGGATGCACCCCTTTTGCGCAGCGAGACGCTCCGGGAGTTTTACGCAGCCCACATTAAAGAGGGGGCGGCCGCAACGGTGCTTACGGCCTGTTTTGCCGACCCGACGGGGTACGGCCGGGTGATCCGGAGTGCCGACGGCAAGGTGGAGCGAATCGTCGAGCACCGTGATGCAACCAAAGAAGAACTTTTGGTGTGTGAGATCAATACCGGTGTTTACTGTTTCAAACCCAACATTTTTACCGTCCTCAAAAAGATTTCCCCGGACAACGCTCAAAAGGAGTATTACCTTCCGGACGCCGTACGGTTGCTGCGGGAAGAAGGTTCACCTGTTGCCGCCTGGGAGGCTGCGAATCCTGAAGAGTTTTTCGGAGTAAACGACCGCCGTCAGTTGGCAGTGGCCGAACGGATTATCCGCCGTCGGGTTGTTGATGCTTTAATGGATGCGGGTGTAACCGTGATAGACCCGGCCGTCACGTACGTCGAACCCGGAGTGACGGTGGGCGCTGATACAATAATTTACCCCTTTACATTTTTAGAAGGGAAAACGGTAATCGGTGCTGACGCTCGAATTGGTCCCTGGACAAGGGTGATCGATTCTTGTTTAGGGAATCGTGTTGTTGTTCAGGGCGCGGTTCTGATTGGTTCGGCGGTGGCCGACGGTGCGGTAATCGGTCCGTACACCTACATCCGGCCGGGAACCGAGGTCGGTCCGGGTGTAAAGGTGGGGGGCTTTGTCGAAATAAAAAAATCTGCCATCGGGGAAGGCAGCAAGGTACCGCACCTTAGCTACATCGGCGATGCAGAAATCGGACGCAACGTGAATGTCGGTGCGGGAACCATCACCTGTAACTACGACGGATTTAAGAAGTGGCCGACTGTGATCGAGGACGATGCTTTTATCGGGTCGAATACCAACCTCGTCGCCCCAGTAAAAATCGGTAAGGGAGCATACATCGGCGCAGGTTCGACCATTACCAAAGACGTTCCGCCGGATTCTTTGGGGATTGCCCGGGTCCGCCAGAAAAATATTCCGGATTGGACAAAAAGGAAATCGGAGAGTGAGGGCAAAGAGTAATGATCTCCCGCCATAAGAACATGCGAATCTTTTCCGGGAATGCCAACCCGAAGTTAGCGGAGGAGATTTGTCATTATTTGGGGGTCCCTTTAGGCGATTCAGCTGTGGGCCGGTTCTCGGACGGGGAGATATGGGTGCGCGTTAATGAGAACGTCCGGGGGGCGGATGTTTTTGTCATTCAACCCACCTGCTGGCCGATAAATGAGAACCTGATGGAACTCCTGATCATGATCGATGCGCTTCGGCGTGCTTCCGCCCGGAGGATTACCGCGGTCATACCGTATTATGGGTACGCTCGCCAGGACCGCAAGACGAGGGGGCGGGAACCGATCACGGCAAAGTTGGTGGCCAACCTGATAACAGCGGCAGGGGCGCGTAGGGTGTTGACGGTAGACCTCCATGCAGGACAGATCCAGGGATTTTTTGACATCCCGGTCGACCATCTGCCTGCCGGGCCTTTGCTCGCTCAGCACCTTATGGCCAGGGGGTTGGAGGACATAGTTGTGGTATCGCCCGATGTGGGCGGTGTCGTACGGGCCCGGGAGCTGGCCGCGAGGGTGGGCGCACCGTTAGCGGTTATCGACAAGCGCCGCCCGGAGCCTAACGTATCCGAAGTGATGGATATCATCGGTCCTGTTCGCGGCAAAACTGCGGTAATGGTTGACGACATCATTGATACCGCGGGAACAATTACCAAAGGTGCCGAGGCACTCTGTGAATGGGGTGCCCGGGATGTTTATGTGATCTGTACCCATCCTGTCTTTTCCGGAACGGCTGTAGAGCGTCTGGCAACGCCGGCTATCAAGGAGATTTATGTAACGAATACCATACCGCTGCCACCGGAAAAACTGCTTGACAAGATAAGGGTCATTTCGGTGGCGCCGCTCTTAGGCGAAGTCATCATCCGGATCCACGAAGACCTGTCGGTCTCAAAGCTATTTGATTAATTGCCCTTTGTGGAATCGGGTGTTGCCTCGCTGGTTGAGCCGGCCTGATCGGCCTTGCTTTCAGCAGGACGGCGGAGGCTTTTGATTTTCGTGCCTATTACCTGACCTAATGTCTGGCTCCTGCTTTTAACTTCTTCCCAAACGTGGCTGGCGCGTTCCCTAAGTCCCCCGTCGATAATCGATAAAGACTCGCCTGCGGTATCACTTACAACTACAATTTCTTTCCCGATTGTCCTCATAAAAGAGCTGTCGAGCAGGGCAACTCCTTGGATAACGGCGGGCTTTGTCGGCGCGATCTCTAAGGCGTTTATCATGCCTGTTGATGTGTCGACAAGGTACTCAGTAACAGTGCCGAGGATCGTCCCGTTCTCGGCCACCACCTTAGAGCCGATAATCGTTACCCTTTCCTTAAACAGGCGCAATATTTCGGGCAGGCTGGCGCCTTTCTCTGCGTGTTGTACCCGCTGCAGGGTTACTGCATTCGCGCCGACACTATACACCTGGGGGAAGGGGACAAACTTTTGCTCCCGACGAAATCCGCCCTTCTCAACCAGGAGCGCGGCAACTGCTTTCTCCGCGGGATTGATGACCAGGCCGGTTACCCGGCCGGCCCGGACTCCTTCTTCAAGACTCACTACGGGCAGGCCGAGGAGTTCCTTACTCTTGCGCATAGCGATCCCTCCAGTAAGGTTAGCGGTAATGGTCTCAAGCGGGGAGACAGACCTCTTTTTTACAACATATGAACGGTTTTTGAGAGGTATGCTTTGGAGGTATGCCTTATAGAGAAAAAACGAAGGGCACCGGACGGTGCCCTCGGAAGGCAAACCAAATAACTCCTACTGCTTTGGTTTCTCTACCACCTGCATCTTCTTGACCGGGAACCAGTGGCAGTTATTGCAGTAAGTGCCGGTTACGTTCTGCTGAGTCTTTGGCGCTTCGATGCTGTGACAGGCAAAACAGTTGAGCAGCCCTTTCGTCTTGGCGCCGTTCGCGTGCTGCGACATGTAGTTCTGCCCGTGGAAAGGCGGCCGCTGGAGGTGGCAGTTGTAGCAGTACGGGGTGGCACGCTCGAAGTCAATTATGCCGTCACCGGTTCCGGAGTCAATTGCCTTGGGCCCTTCCTTGTTGGCGTGGCACATTGAACAGTTGGATACGTTGTTACGGCCCTCACGCCCGTGAACCGTCAGCCAGTCGGCCCGCTCGTGCGAAGGCAGGCTGGTCCAAACCTTGTGGCAATCCGCACACGGTGTGTCGACCTTTGCTGCCTTGTGACAATCGATGCAGACCCACATGCTCGGCCGCTGGAAGGGCCGGGTAGCCACCTTTTTAGCGAGCTCCGGCGTCCAGTTTGCATAATTGTCATACTCAGGACGCGAGGTAACATTCCGTTCTGCTATGGCCGCATGGACCACTGTATTATGGCAGTCGGTACAGCCGACGCGGGCCTTGTCGTGACGGTCATGGGGAACGATCAGGTCACCGGAAAGTGAGAAGGCTCTGTTATCTGAGTGACACCCCTTGCAGGTGTCGCCTGGAATCATTTCCTTGATCTTGATCGGCTTGGTGAAGGAACCCGTGTTGTGAGCCGCCTGCATTGCCTCCATATCTGGATTTGTATGACATTTCTCGCAACTGATTTTGCTGTGAGAGGAGACCGCCCAGGTAGCGATTTCCGGCTGCATCTCGTGGCAGTCCCCGCACTTTCCGCCGCCGATTTTACCTTCCACCGCAGCCGGTTTCCCCTCATCGCTGGGCTCTGCCGTTTTTGGCTCCTCCCCTTTGCATCCGGCTACGATCACCATTAGGAAAACGAGCAGGATTAAAAAGATCGTTACCGGTGATACGCCTTCACGCCACCGCTTGGAAAAGCGCTTCACGCATTCACCTCCTTCCCGCTACTGATTTCCCCGTATCTTGGTGGGAATGTATTCTACGAAACAGGCTTGAATTCCTTCTATAAGAATGAAAAAATTCATCCTAAAAGTATAAAAAACGCCTCTCTTACCACTTTAAGTTGATAAGGGGCGGTGAACTACCGGTTTTTCGATCTTTCACGGTTTTAGCTTTATCGACGGACCGATCTCTTACATCCTTGTATGAATCTTCTCTAAAATGGTTTGTCTTCCGTAATTAATATTGACTAATTTTATGACTAATGATATAAAAAAGTGACCGCCCATGCCATGGGAGGGAGGATACCTAACCGTTTGCTTATAAATTAATTCAATTTGGATGTTTTTTAGGAAATTAACGGGCAGTCAGCGCGGATGAAAACGTTGTTTTTAGAGTTAGGGGGGCTATGATGCTCAGTATTTCGAAGATGGTTTCCGGCCAAAAAGAAGGCGGGGATGCACTGCGTTACCATTTTGCGGAACGTCCTCAGGGACCGGTGGTTGTATGGAATTCCACCAGGGCGTGTAACCTGCGGTGCAAGCATTGTTACGCCAGTGCCACAGCCGGACCGGCCGATGGAGAGCTAACCACGGAGGAGGCCAAACGCTTCATCGACGGCCTGGCCAGGGCCAAAGCTCCGGTGCTGCTCTTTTCGGGGGGCGAGCCGTTGATGCGGCCGGACTTTTTTGAGCTTGTCAACCATGCCCGGGGGCAAGGCATCCGCCCGGTTATCTCTACCAACGGCACCCTGATCTCGCCTGAGACGGCGCAGCGGATAAAGGAGGCCGGTGTCGGCTACGTAGGCATCAGCCTCGACGGGCTGGAGCAGCTGAACGACCGGATGCGCAAGGTTGAGGGAGCGTTTAAGATGGCGCTTGCGGGTATCCGGAACTGCGTGACCGTCGGGCAGCGTGTGGGCCTCAGGTTCACAATCACCCGTGATAATTACCGGGATATCGCCGCAATCTTCGATCTGGTTGAAAAGGAAGGTATAAACCGGGTCTGCTTTTACCACCTGGTTTCCGTAGGCAGGGGCGTGAACCTGCGTGACCAGGACCTGGAGCCGGGGACAAAGCGGGCGGTCGTGGATCTGATTATCGAACGGACGGTCGATTTCTGCAGGCGCGGTCTGGGGAAAGAGATACTTACGGTGGACAACCATGCCGATAGCGTATACATCTATTTAAAACTGAGGGAGACCGACCCGGCGCGGGCGGAGGAGGTTTACGACTGGCTTAAGAAAACGGGCGGCAACCGCAGCGGCAGCGGCATCGGTGCGGTAGACTGGTTCGGCAACGTCTATCCGGACCAGTTTACGCGAAACCATCCCTTAGGCAACGTCAGGGAGCGGGAGTTCGGTGAAATCTGGTACGGCGAATCCCACCCGCTTTTAAGGCAGCTCAGGAATCGGAAACCGCTGCTCAAAGGGCGCTGCGGCGCCTGTAAGTGGCTCGAGATCTGCAACGGTAACTTCCGTGCCCGGGCAGAGGCGGTTTACGGCGACTTCTGGGCACCCGACCCGGGCTGCTACCTTACGGATGAGGAAATCGGCCTGACAACGCAGGAGGCTGTGCGGTAAAACGTTCGACGTTCAACGTTAAAATCTGAAGCCCCCGGTGCAAGGCATCCCAACCTACATCGGGGGCTTCATGGCTTATCCAGCGTTGCTGTTTGCTTTGTCTTGCTTTGCTAAGAAGTCCCGCTTTTAATAGCTGTGCAGGCCCTCCATCAGGTACGTTACGCCGAAAAAGGTGAACATGACAGTTGCAAAGCCCAGGATGGCAAGCCATGCGCCGCGCCGCCCCCGCCAGGAGCCCCGGGTCCAGCCGTGCAAGTAGAAGGCGTAAACGATCCACGTGATAAGTGCCCATGTCTCCTTGGGGTCCCAGCTCCACCAGGTTCCCCAGGCCTCCTCCGCCCATACCGCGCCGGTGATGAGCACGAGCGTCTGAAAGGCGAAGCCGAAGGCGATGGTGCCGTATATCAAACGGTCGAGGCGCCCGGGTTCCGGAAAAAGACTCTTCACTCCTGAATTCGAAGCGCCCGGGCGGTCCTTTATGAGGTACATTACAGCCATGGCGAAAGACAATCCAAATGCCCCGTAAGCCAGGATGGCCGTCGCGACATGGAACTGAAGCCAGTAGCTTTGCAGCGCGGCGACCAGCGGCTCCGCCGCCTTTTGAATCTTGAAGGCGTAGGCCATCAGCACAACGATCAGCGGGGTTGCAAAGATACCCGCGCCGGGCATTCTCATCCGGGTGCCGGCAAAGAGCGTGGCGAAGGCGATACCGAAAATCATTAGGCTAAGAAACTCGTACATGTTTGCGAAGGGCCAGCGCCCTGCAGCGATGCTCCTGGCGGTCAGGCTGACCAGGTGGGATAGTAACCCTGCGGCGGTGAGGGCTAAGCCTAATTTGGCGGTACGGTCGCTCCTCGTCCATCCGTATGCGAAAAAGGCCGCCATCGCGAGTACGTAAGCAATAAGGGCGATGGTAAAGAAGTTGCTTTCGACGGGTTGCACGTGAGTCACTCCTTCCGGGAATTTAATTGGTGGCTGCCGTTGTTGTATTGCCGGCCGGTATCCGGGTCCGCCGGGGGTTAAAGATGAGGTAAAGGAAGACGCCTGCGGTGGCCAGGATGAAGCCGGCGAAGGTGTACGGGAGCGCCGGATTGCGCTTGACCTGTAACCCTGTATATTGGGTGAAGCTGTTAAAAACGATTTCCCCGTCGGGAATCTCACCAGCCTTACCTATCGGCAGGATGCCCATCTTGACGGGCCCGTTTCGGTACAGAACCCAAAGCACATGTGGATTTTTCGGCTCCTGCGAGCGCGTTGCCGGGTGCCCGTTCATGTCGTAGACAAAATCAGGATAAAACCGGGTAAGCAACGCGTACTGCGAACTGATCGGGTACGGTCGCTCGTCGGGAATCGTCTGAAAAGGCACGATTGCCCCGCCGACCGTCAGGCGTCCGCCCAAAACCGTGCCGTAATTCATCTGGTAGACCTTAACTCCCCGGTGTTTCAGTGGATGGTTAACTGAAATATCAGCCTCCCGGACGGGCTTGCCGTTTTCAAGTACGGCACACCGGGTGATATACTGCTTCGGGGAACCGTCGGGGTAATACTCCACCTTGAAACTCTTGATCCGGAGGTCGAAGGGGAATCCCTTGGCAGTCAGCCCTGCAACCTCTCCCGGTACGGCGTTCACCCGCTTTTCATGGACCGCCCTGGGGGTGAACATCAGGGTGACGAGAATAAAAACAAGCCCGACGTGGAGCACCGTCAAGCCCCAGGCTCCTAAGCCCTTTCTGGCGTCTCTGCGGCTCAGGCGAATTGCAAACTCGCCCCTGTAATACGTACAGATCAGCAGGCTGACGACCAGCCAGAGTTCGGCGATCGTGAACCACCAGGAGCGGAAGAGGTTGGCAACCCCGGTGTTTATAATCAGTTGACCAAAGTTCGGTCCGTATCTTTGGGTATAAAACACAGCGTCCTCATTCTGAGGGATCAGGGTGCCGACTGCGGAGGCGATGCCGAGAAAGGCCAGGACCGTGAGGACGTTGCGTATAGAGGTGAAATGGTCCGTGATCTTGGAAATAATTGTCTCCACCCCGCTAATTTATTGAATTATTCACCTTGAAGCTAAGTTTAAGACTAAGTACTTTATTTTTTCAGTTTAATTGTTTCGGAGCAGGAAGTCAATTCAAATTAATTGTTTCGGAGCAGGAAGTCACTTCAAAATTTTCAGGCTCTTTCTGCCGGAATATTTTCTCGTTTAGCTTTAGCGCTGAGAGCGTAAGATAGTTTACTTATTGCACATTCTTATAAACACGCCTTTCGCTGCACTCAGGCACAAAACATTATGAAAATGGGTGTTCATCCGTGGTTTAGTCCCTTTCTCCGTCTCCTGCTCCTAACGTAGAACGTAGAACGTCGCACGTAGAACGATTTTCAGATTTCTTACTATCTGTTATGATGGTAAGAGAAAATTTTCTTGGGGGAAAAGGTGATGAGCAGGTCTATCACTAAGATTTCCAGTAAGAGGCAGATAACTGTGCCGGCAGCCTTTTGCAAAGCCTTAGGTATAGAACCGGGGGAGAAGGTGCTGATAGAAATCGTGGAGGGTAAGCTCGTGATTTCCCCCGGAGCGAAGAGCTACACGGAGCTTTTGTCCGGTTGCCTCAACGGCGTCTATGGCACGAGTAAAGAGGAGATTGAAGCCTACATCAGGAGGGAGCGCACCTCTTGGGAAGAGAAGCCTTTCTGAAAAAGGTGAGCGGGTGCCGCCGCGTGCTTCTCGATACAAGCGTGCCGATCTATTTTCTCCAGAAGGTTGCACCGTATAGCGCCCTGGTAGAACCGCTATTCCGCCTTGTTGAGGAACAGGCTGTAAACGGATTCTATCGGTAATTTCGGAGGCGGAGCTCCTCGTGGGTCCGGCGAAGAAAAACGATGCTGAGAGTTTAAGTTTGGTGAAATCCTTCCTTGAGAACTTTCCAGGCGTAGACGTGATACCCGTCTCCCGGCCGGTTGCCCAGGAAGCGGCAAAACTGCGGGCGGGAAGCCGGTTGCCCCTGCCGGATGCCCTTATTATCGCTACAGCGAAGGTATCCGGGTGTGAGGCGATTGTGGCTAATGATCTAACGTGGGCAAAGGCAGATGTTTTACCGGTTATCCTGTTAGACGATTATTGCGACGAATAGCGACCGCGCCGGGCATCTTTCTCGACTTCCTCTGAAGAAGATTTCGGCATCCTTGATCCATTAGATCCATTGGCGGCAACGGGAATATCCATCAGTGGCAGCCGGCGGCGGTGGTGCAGTCCCCCCTGGACCAAGTCCCGGGGTCCGGCAGTGTTGCGGGTAAGCCCGTGATCTTCACCCCGGTGGAATAGGGCGGACTATAGCTGGTATCCATGAGTATCCCCCTGCGCCTGGAGCCGTGCGGGAGCGCCCCGTGGCAGCAGGCGCAGCCCTGTTCGTGAACGTAGCCCTTATTCCCCTTATATAGGGCGTGCAGGTTAGACCCCGCGTTGCCTGAGAACTTTGAGGTTCCGGTCCCGCCGCTACCGGCGTAAAAGTTATAGTCGTGGCACTTGAAGCAGAGATGACTGGAGGTGTCGGTGCCGCGCTTCCCGGTAGCGCCTGCAACGCTGGTGTCCGGGTTCCACGGCGCCTTGAGGATGAACTTCTCGGTCGAGCCGTGCGGCCCCGCGACGCTGCTGCCGGCGCTCCCGTGGCAGTCGGTGCATTTCATCGGGCTGTCGTACGTCCACGGACTGACGAACTTCCCGTAACCGGAAGGCACTCTGCTTATCCCCACCACCGCGTGGTAGCCCGGGTTGTTCGGGTTGAACTCCACCGAGGGATCCGTCTCCGCGAAGCCGCCGCTCGGCGAAGTGGGCGGGCTGCTGCCGTAGCTGAAGTACGAGTGGCACTTGAAGCAGACCTCGTACTGGCAGTCCGCGTCCTTCGTGAAGGTGTACGCCGGCGTTGCCCACGGCGTGGTCCCATAAGTCGGCATCACGCCCGAAACGCCCCGGAGCGGGCTGCCGGAAGTCGCCTGATGCACGTCGTGGCAGTCGGCGCACTCGGCGTGGCGGTCGGCCTGCGGCACCAAGGCGTAATTCTCCGTGTTACTGTGCTTGCCGGAGAGCGTCAGCGTCGGGTGAGCGGATGACTTGAGGAAGTCGGACCTTATGTCAGGCGCACCGCCGCCGCTCTTGTGGCAGCGCAGGCACTCGCCATCGGTGGTGGAAGTATCCTCGTCGTAGCGCTGCAGTGCCGGGTAGTCGGAGCCGTGGCTCTCGTGGCAGGTAAGGCAGGTCATCCCCGTCCCGCCGTGGCCCCCGGACTGATAACTGCCTTTGTTCCAGCCGCCCGAGTTGGTGGTGAAAATCGTTTCCGGGAAGACGATGGTGTAGGGTACGTATTCAGTGGTGCTTTCGGTGGCCGCCGGCGGGCTGCCGTCGTGGCAGCTTATACAAAAGCCGGTGAAGGTGCCGACAGTGTTGGCGATGCCGTTATCCTGCGTAGCGGCGGTTCTCGCCATCACCGACTTGGTGTTGTCGGGGTTGGCAACCTGGGAATAGGTCTCCACAGCGGAGAGGGACTTCGCGCCTACGGTGTGCGGCCCGTGGCAGCTCGTGCATTCCACTTTGGCACCGGTGGTGCCGGTGACATCGTGGTGGGAAGATTTGGCGAACTCCGCCTGGATATTGCGCCCGCTCATCGAATTGGACGTGGTGTTGTGGCATTTAAAGCAAAGGTTCTCCTCCGCTTTGGTTACGAGGCGCTTCCGGTCCGAGGCGTGCTTATAGTGACAAGTGGCGCAGGTCACCAGGGTACCGGATGCAGGCTGCAGCGCAGCCTTAGAAGTGTCGTAATGCGCCGCTTTGCTGTTCCGGTGGTTACCGAGGGTATATACCCAGTAGCTGACGGATTGGTTTTCCACGCTTGGGAAGCCGCGGTCGGTGCTCCCGTGGCAGGCTAAGCAGAAGTCCGGTCCCTGGTAGTAGCGGCCGGTGCTGTCGGTGCTGCTCAGCAGGCGGGCGTAGACCCCGCCGCTGACGGTAGTGTCACCGTGAGGGTTGTGGCAGTCGACGCACTCGAGCACCTGCCCCACGGCAGGGTTGCCGGTGTTTTTCACCGGGTGGAAGCATACCGAGCCTGCGGTTGTTCCGAAGCCGAAGCCGTAGACCTCCCTGGTTACGCCGGCGCCCCAGATGTCTGTTTCAGGTACATAAACTACGTTAAACACGCTTGCCGTGCCGTCGTGGCAGGTGAGGCACAGGGCGGTAATCTCGCTTTGCAGTATGAGGGGCGGGCCTGCGGCGGTGTGGGCCACGTGGCAGGCGGCACAGCCCGCGGGGAATGCCTCGTAAGGCCCGTGGGGGGTCTCATAAGCCTGGGCGGCGACGGAACCGGCAAACGACCCGCCGGTGAGCAGGAGCAGGGCGCAGCAAAGGAGGAGGCACGCGACGTTTGTGCTCAAGTGGGAGTTGCCAAAGAGTAGTTTTCGAAAGCGGGCCCCGTCTGCTCGCAGATGGCAGGCGTTGGCTCCAACATCTAATCTCTGGCGTTCCATGATTCGCACCTGCAGGTGGAGCCGGATTTCGTTCGGCTGCCGCATAACGGATGTGATACGATATATTTCTACAGTTCTCGGCATTTTCCTGCTATCGATTTAGAATCGGGACAAATATTTGCCGCTTGAAAGGGGGATAAGAAATGCCTTAGGCAACATCTGATCGTAAAAAAGATACGCTACCGGCTGTGGTTTCCAAAACCCGTTGCTGGCAAAAGGGCCGGGAAATGGAGATGGCCGGCAATTATGCTTTGCCGGCCCGGAAAAGAATCTTCTGAGGGCTAACCTGCATTCACTGACCGCCGTGGCAGCCGGCGGCGGTGGTGCAGTCCTGCCTGCGCCACGTTCCCGGGTCACGGAGGGGATCGGACAGGCGCGTGATTTTGACCCCGGTATCGTAGGGCGTTTCCCCTTGGACCACGAGTATCCCGCGGCGCTTGTAACCGTGGGGGAGCGACCCGTGGCAGGAGGCGCAGCCGAGACCGGTATGATGGCCGCCGTGAAGGTTATCCTTGCACTCGCAATCGCCGTGGGAGAACTTTGATTCTCCGGTTCCTTGGCCGAGGGCGTAAAAGTCGTAATCATGGCACTTGAAGCAAAGGTGGTCGCGCGTATTTGCCTTTCCCGTGGCGTCGGGATCACCGGTGTCCGGGTTCCACGGCGCCTTGAGGATGAACTTCTCGGTCGAGCCGTGCGGCCCCGCGACGCTGCTGCCGGCGCTCCCGTGGCAGTCGGTGCATTTCATCGGGCTGTCGTACGTCCACGGACTGACGAACTTCCCGTAACCGGAAGGCACTCTGCTTATCCCCACCACCGCGTGGTAGCCCGGGTTGTTCGGGTTGAACTCCACCGAGGGATCCGTCTCCGCGAAGCCGCCGCTCGGCGAAGTGGGCGGGCTGCTGCCGTAGCTGAAGTACGAGTGGCACTTGAAGCAGACCTCGTACTGGCAGTCCGCGTCCTTCGTGAAGGTGTACGCCGGCGTTGCCCACGGCGTGGTCCCATAAGTCGGCATCACGCCCGAAACGCCCCGGAGCGGGCTGCCGGAAGTCGCCTGATGCACGTCGTGGCAGTCGGCGCACTCGGCGTGGCGGTCGGCCTGCGGCACCAAGGCGTAATTCTCCGTGTTACTGTGCTTGCCGGAGAGCGTCAGCGTCGGGTGAGCGGATGACTTGAGGAAGTCGGACCTTATGTCAGGCGCACCGCCGCCGCTCTTGTGGCAGCGCAGGCACTCGCCATCGGTGGTGGAAGTATCCTCGTCGTAGCGCTGCAGTGCCGGGTAGTCGGAGCCGTGGCTCTCGTGGCAGTCGCCGCAGGTTATGTTCGCCGACGCCGTGCCGTGGGCGCTGGATTTGTAGCTCCTCTTGTTCCAGCCGCCGGAGTTGGTGGTGATGCTGATATCGGGAAAAACTACGGTATAAGGGACGAATTCGTCCACTGTGGCGACCGCAGTCGGCGGGCTGCCGTCGTGGCACTTGATGCAGAAGTCGCTGAGATCCCCGACGGTGTTGGGAAGCCCGCCGAGTCCGGTACCGGCTGCACCGGAGAAGCCTTTCTTGGTATTGTCCGGGTCGGAAAGGACCGAGTAAGCGCCCTCGAGCTTGTAAGGGATACGATCCTTTGACGGGACATTATTTGACGAGACATTATGACACTGCCCACAGTAGACTCCTGGTTCATTTACCGAAAAGCTCATGTAGTTCGCAGTATGCGGCCCGTGGCAATTGGAGCACTCGAGGCTGGAGCCGCCGGCGCCGTCTACGTTGTGGACGGAACCCGTTTTGCTGAAGGCCCGTACGGGATGGGGATGAACAGTGCCTAATTTGTCGCCTTCTTTTACGTGGCAGGTCCAGCAAAGGCTTTCCTCAACCTTCGATAGCAGCCTGCTGTTCGGCGCGGCGTGTTTGTTGTGGCACATCACGCAGGTCACTTTAGTGCCCGAGGCGGGCTGGAGTTCCTCCGCTGCGGTAAGGTAGTGGGCGGCATTCGGGTTCCGGTGGTTGCCGAGGGTGTCCTCCCAATAGGTGTCGGTTTCGCCGGTGAAGTTACGGTCCACTGCGCCGTGGCAGGAGAGGCAGAAGTCCGGCCCCTCGTTATAGCGATTTGTTCCGTCTGAGCTGTTCAAAAGGCGGGGGTAGACCTGCCCGTTCACAGTCGGGTCGCCGTGGGGGTTGTGGCAGTGAACGCACTCGATTGTTTCACCCACGGCCGTGTTGCCGAGAAGGTCTTTCACCCCTCTGACAGGATGATAGTTCACGGCGCCGCATGTCGAACTGAACCCCGCGTAAACCGCGTTGACCACGTCGTAACTGCTGCCGGTTCCGTCGTGGCAGGCAAGGCAGAGCGAGGTAATGGTCGGCTGCTTTAAAAGGGTTGCCCCCGGGCTAGCATGGGCCACGTGGCAGGCCGCGCACCCGGCCGGAAAGGCACCGTAAGGCCCGTGCGGGTTTTCATACGCCTGGGCGGAAACGGTGATCAGAGAGGCTGAGCCCGCGGCAAGGAGAGCAATCGGCAGCAAGAAAAGGAAAAGGAAGCCTTTTTTCTTGGAAAACACTTTACCCACCTCATAGTATAAATAGAAACACTTAAGCTACGATCTCTATGGTTGTTTGTATCTTTGTTTGTTTCATCTAAAAAACCTACTTTTCTTTCGCGCCTTGGGGCCCGTCAACCCGCAGCGGGAGGTTGACCTGCGCAACCCCCGGCGGGGGGGTAATATCGTCGTCTTCTACCTTCGTCACGAGAAGACAAAACCGGTCGGGCAGCTTTTTATCCGTGACCCTTACCAGGAGGTTTTGTCCGGGTTTTACAGGTACCCAGGTGCCGGGCTCGGACCACGTTTCACCGTTGTCCGCGGAAAAGGAGACGGGAGCGCCGTCAGGGGCCTGCACCCAGATTTTCAGGTCCCCGTAGTCCGGGGTGATGTTGCCGAAGGCGTCGAAGGCCTGTACCGTGATACGTTGTTCCTTCCCGTTAACCCTTACCGTGTCTGGATCAAAGCCTACGTAGTGCGCAGGCCCGGGATCCACTTTGATCGTACAGGTGCCGGACTCACAGACGCGCTTCGGCTGGTAGTCCGGCCCCAGCAAGGCGTCGTAGTAAAGCACCGCCTGAACGCGGGTGGTGCCGGGGGTGGTGCTGGCAACCCACCTGGCCTCCACTTCGCCCTCCGGGCCGGGCGGCCCGGAGGCTGCGCCGCTTGTGCGCTTTTCGCGTACAATAACGGCGTGGGCCTTGCCGTGCCAGCGGCCGTAATGTTTTCTATGACCGTCCTTTCGGGCCAGCTCAGGTGACTTTACGGTTTCAAAGACCACCCGCGCCTGCCAGTCCGTAACCGGTCGGCCGTCCTGGTCGGTCACCAGGCAGGACAGGGTGACATCGTCTGATCCGGTGACGGTCCGGTCACCGGAGGCGGAAAGTGATATATGCCACTCGAGCGCCCGCACGCTGTAATCATCGACGAGGGCGGGGGTTTCAGCCCCCATTGGATAGTACTCGACAGCGATTTTCCCGCCGCCGGTCTCGTCGGCTTTGAAGATTGCCTGCGCGTCGCCCTCGCCGTTTACTTCGGGGTCCTCGAACCGGCCGAAGGCGGCTGCGAAGCGAATTGTTCCTTTTAACGGAACCGGGTTGCCGTTTTCATCCAAAGCCCGGGCGGAAACACAGATGCTGTCGCCCGGGACGTTGAGAAAGACCGCGCTGCAGTCCGGTTGGATTTGAAGCGAAGCCGGCATCCGGGCCCCTTCCTGGTCGAATTCCGCACGCACCGCCTGACGGGGCTGTACGGAAAGGATTTGCGTCCGATTTGAGCCGTTGCCGTCCGCGTCAACCGCTATCAGGTAGTAGTAATACCACTGTCCCTGCGTAAGCCCGGTGTCTTTATAGGAAGTCTCGTTGGTGCCGAGGATCTGGACCAGCTCGAACGGTCCGGCGGCGTTTGCGGCGCGGTAGAGCTGGTAACCGGCAAGGTCGGGTTCGATGTTCTTTCGCCACTCAAGCTCAACATCGCGGCCCGTGTCCAGCTCGGTGACCTTGAAGCCCTGCGGTTGGGCAGGCGGCGAAATGTCCGTCGCAAAGGTCGAGGACGGATTTGAAGGCCGCGACTCGTTACCCGACTGATCAACGGCGGTTATCCGGTAAAAGTAATACACATTCCGGCTCACCGAGTTATCTGTGTGATTCGTATCTGTGGTATCCACCATTCCGCTGCCAAGCCGCTGGTACGATTCGTCCGGCGGCGCATAGGTTTCCGAGCTGACCGAACGGTAAATGCGGTAGCCCAAGAGATCCGGTTCGGTGCTGGTGTTCCAGCGCAGGTAAAGGGCTTCACCGGTCCCGGGATCGGTGACGGTAAGTCCGGTCGGCGGCGCCGGTGGATCGGTGTCGTGGTAAGCGTCCGTCGTTACGCTCCCGTATGTGTCCTCGCCGACGGCAGAGGTTAGGTGGTTACCGTTGAATGCTGTCAGTGCCAAAGCAACCATCAGTAAGAGAGCGATGTGAAGCAGCCGTTTTTCTCCCGGCATGGTGTTTCCTCCCGCCGTTCGCTTAATCCCGGCCGAAAATTAGTACGATGTTATGAATCCGGTCGGTCACATACACCCTGTCTTCGAAAACGGCAAGGCCGTTCAACAGGGTGTTTGATACCGCAAATGAGAGACCAGGGCTGTTTTCGGCCTTAATGTTTTTGACAAGCCTTCCTGCCCGGCTAAACGCTAACAGCCGGTTGCCGAAGGTGTCGGCCACTACGATGAGTTCCTTACCCCAAAACCCGGTGCCCCGGGGATGCGACATCTCCCCGCTTTCGATCACCCTCAAGAGCTTCCCGTCCGCGCCGAAGAGAAGCACCCGGCGGTTACCGCTGTCCGAGACGGCGATATCCCCGGCATCATCCACGGCGATCCCGTTGGGGTAGGCAAGCGTTTCCGGCTCGGCTGCGACCTGGTCGATTCGGCGCAGCAGCCTGCCTTTTTTGTCAAGGACGTAAACCGCTCCCCGCCTGTCGGCGACGTACAGGCGGCCGTCGGCGCCGACGGCAAGATCAAGCGGCTGCAGCGGCACCCCTGCGGTGCTGGCGTCTATTTTCTGCTTAAATTCTCCTCTTGCGGAGAAAACCCTTATCCGCCCGGCGGCGAACTCGCCGACATACACCCGGCCGTTAGCGTCAACGGCTACGGTGTTGGGGTAGGTGAACTTTATCTTACCGCGCCCGAGGAAACCCCGCGGCCGCCCCCAGGGATAAAAGACCTGCACGGCGTTGTTTCCGGCGTCGGCCACGAATATCCGCCCGTCAGGCGCTACCGCCACATCAAGCGGGGTTTGCAGGGGCGCCTCCGGTTTGCCGGCGAGGACCTGGACCACCTTTTCGGGCAAGTTATGCTGCATCAGCACCGGACAACTTTTCTCTTTACGGGTGCATAAAAACCAGCCTCCGGCGGCGATGATCAGCACTGCGACCGTTACACCTACAGCTATCTGCCGGTACCGGGTGCGGTCAGCCACGATCGGGCTCCTTTTGTTCTTTTCTCCATTTTTTATTTCACCGGGAAGGCAGAAAAATCCTGCTTTTTCCGGGAAATTACCTGTTGATCTTGCGCGCGAAGACTCTCGTCTCTGGACCGTCCCGGACCCGGTAAACAGATACCTATAATATAATACGTCTTGCCCGGTCGCTTTAAGGGCTTAAATAGGGGCGGGAAGGCACCCGTTGAAACTCTTTTCGGTTGTGCCTTCCCGCTCACAGGTATTCATCTCTAACGAACGTGGATGCTTAACTGGGATGACACGTGCTGCATTTGGCGCTGCCGCTTACCTCTCTGGTGTCGTTGATGCAGTTGTACTTCGCCGCTCCGTGGCAGTTGTAACAGACACCGCGGTTGTCCATCCGCAGGAGCGCCGAGGTGGTGCTGGTCCCGCCGCCGTCCCGCGGCCACTCCGAAGCCCAGCCGATGGCCTTGGCTGTGGTCGCGTGCGCCCGGTGGCAGGTCAGGCAGCCCACCCTGTATACCAATCCGGCAACAGTGTCGTCGTCATATTCCAAGGGGGTGCCGTACAATATGGAACCGTTGGCGCCGTCCGGGAGCACAGCGTGGCCGAACGTTGGGTGTTTGGTCATCACGCCGAAGTTCATACCTGGCAGCTCAGCCTTGAACTTATCGTGGCAGCCGCCGCACCAGTATGAGCTACCGTAATAGGTGCCGTCCCCGGCGTCATAATCGACCCAGTATTGATCAACCTTATACACGCCGGAAGTGACGCCCTTGTAAACGAAATCGCCCACCGGTACCATATGGAACTTCATATAAACATTGGGGACGGTGGTGCCGCCGGCGAATGTGAAGGAGCGTCGCAACAGGCGCGGGTTGGGGTGAGTGGCGTCGCCCTTTACGTATCCGTTGGCGTCCGGGACCGTGCCGCCGTCGTGCGGGTCGTGGCAGGAGGCGCAGACGAAGCCGCTGCCGGTAAAGGTGTTTGTCCCGCCGGGGATCTCGTACGGACCGTGGCTCCCGGCACCCTGATCCAGGCCGTCGGACTCATTGCCCATGGAGTAACCCCAGACGTTGTGGCGGGAGGTCACCGTCGGACCGTCAGTACCGGCCCACCTTTCAAAGCCGCAGGCCGTGGAAGCATAAGTGTTACTTCCTGCTTTGGTTATGCCGACCTTCACGTCATAAGGCGCACTAGCACCGCCGTCGCCGTGACAGAGGAAGCAGAAGTGCGTCTGCGTCGGCCCCTGCTTCAACAGGTTCGGCGCCTGGGCGGCGTGCGCCACGTGGCAGCCGGCACAGGCGTCGGTGGTTGCCGAAAACTGCCCGTGGGTCCAGGCGAGGGCCGGCGCGGCAAAGGCCATTGAGCACACCAGCACCGCTGCGATGAGGAGATACAGTTTCGCCTTGCTCATTGTATTCACCTCCTTTCCGGCGCTGTTTTTCATTATGCTAATCGCCCGCCTCGCAGAGCGGGTTAGCCGCACGAGTTGCAACTCCGTTATAGTGCCTGCAAGATCACTTCAGATCGTATACGGTGACCCGGGAGTTTCCGTACTCGGCCACGTAAAGCCGCTGGTTATCATCTATGCAGACCCCCGTAGGGAGGGAGATGTTGTCCCCCTGCTCCGGCGGCCCCGCCTTCTGGACGGTATTCAACGGCTTGCCTTTGCGGTCGAGGATGCTGACGCGCTGGCACAGGGCATCGGCTACGTATACGTTTCCTTTCTTATCCACGGCTATCCCCGAGGGTGTGGCGAAGAAGCCTTGACCCTTTGCAACATCGCCCGCCCACATCTCGAGGAACTTCCCCTCTGCGTCAAAGACCTGCACCCGGCTGTTGTTGGTATCGGCCACGAGGATGCGGCCGTCCGGTGTGACGGCAAGGCCGTTCGGATAATAGAGCTCGCCGGCCCCGCCCCGCCCGTACTTGCCGATGGCGCCGATCTCTTTTCCGGAAGGATCAACAATAACCACCTGCTGGCGGCCCACGTCGGCGACGTAGAACCTGTTGCGGTGGTATGCTATCTCGACAGGCTGTTGCAACACCTTTTCTGCGAAATAGCGCTTAAAATTGCCGCTGCCATCAAACACGGCCACCTTCATCAACCCGGCGTCGGCTACAAAGATTTCACCACCCATAAAAGCTATACCGTACGGGTATTGGAGCCGGTTCTTCGCATCGCCGGTATCCCCGAACTTGCGGAGGTAGCGGCCGTTGTAATCGAATACCACCACCCGGTGGTTTGAGGTATCAGATACGTATATCTGCTTGTTATGTACGTAGACCTTACGGGGCTGCCGCAGGAAAACGTTCCCCTCGCCGTAAATGGTCGCCACCCACTTGGGCTGCCGGATCGGGAAAACGGCGGCCTTAACCTCTTCTACCGGATTGGTGCGGTGCAGGTACGTCCAGGCGAAGTAGATCGCGGCGAGCAGCGCGGCGACCAGCGCGGCGATGATCACGTGCTCACGTTTTACCTGTTTCCCGGCAAGCCTGCCGGATAGGGCCTCCCTGACGCTACCCATTCTTCTTACCTCCTGCCGGCTGCTCCGTGAGTTTCGCCTTAAGCGAAAGGGCGTCCTTGTACGTCGGAACAAGGCGCAGCGCTTTGTCGCAGGCGGCGATGGCGTTCTCCTTGTCCCCCATCTTTTCGTAGGAAAGGGCCATAAAGTAGTACGTGTTCGCAAGACCGGGCCTGATGGCGGCCGCATCGGAAAAGGCCTTTACCGCTTCGGCGTACTGCTTATTGTAGTAATAAGCCTCGCCCAGCGAGAAATGCGCCTCGAGGTCGAAGATCCCTTCTTTGGCTAACGGCTTCAGCAGCTTTATAGCCTCCGGGTAATCCTTGTTTGCCATATAGCCCAAAGCGAGGTTGTACCGCACCTGCCGGTTCTGCGGGTCGAGCCTGTGCGCGGTTTTGTACTCCGCAAGCGCCTTTTCCGCTTCCCGGCGGAGGAGGTAGGCGTACCCGAGCTCCAGGTGCGCCGTCGCGCTCTTCGGGTTGGCTTTGACCTGCTGCCGGGCGGCCCGGATCATTATATCTTCGTAAGTCTGGTGCTGGTATTTGTCCCAAAAGAACAGGTAACCGACGGTCAGACCGGCGGCCGCGAGAACGACGACCACGGCGCCGAGGATCAGGAGCGCCTTGCCGAGAGGGATGGTCTTTTCTTCCTGGCCCTGGGCGGGGGTAACAGCGTTTTCCATATGGTCCTGCCTCCAACCTCCTAATATCGCAGGTAAAGCCAGGGGCTATTGTCATTTTAGCACAAGGAGAGGCGCAGTGCAACTGATCAGTTAGAAAAATTGCCTGCTTTTGGCAAACTGTATCCGGCCCTTAGCGGTTTTTGGCAGAAAAACGCCGTATTTAACGCCGCGAGCCCTTTTCTTTGTGGCACTTCAGGCAGAGGCCGTCCCCCTTCCCCGTCAGCAGACAACGGTAAGGGGTGCCGTGCGGGTTATGGCAGGTCGAGCTGCAGGTCAGGAGCCCGCCGGCGTTGGCGTCGGTCCACGGGGGACCCACCGGGTGCAGGTAGCAGGTCTTCTTGCCTCTCCGGGCTTTTTCCCCGATGTAACCGGGGTGGCAGTGCAGGCACGCGCGCAGCTTCTCCGCCGGCGTTTCGAACCGGAAGCCGAACCCTTCCATGCCGTGGCAGTCCAAGCACGAGAGCTTCCCGTGTTTGCCTCGTTTGTAGTAATCAAAATCATGGCAGCCGGTGCAAAGGTCGGCGCTCTTTCGGGGCAGCAGCGCCTTTTCATACCCTGCGTGCGGCGAATGGCAGGCGATGCAGAGCAGCCCTTCCGGCACGGGGTGGTGCTCGGGCCCGAAAACGTATTGCCGCGAGTGGCACTTCAGGCAGAACTCGGTCTGCGAGGGCGCCGGCAAAAGCCCCTTGGTCCGGGCGGCATGGGGGTCGTGGCAGTCGGTGCACCTACCCTCGGCATAAGGCTTGTGCTTCACCGGCTTCAGGAGGTCGGCGTTGCGGTCGAAGTGGCAGCTGTAGCACAGCCGGAGCTGGTTCAGCCGGAGCAGCGCCTTGTAATTTGCGGCGTGGGGCTCGTGGCACGAGGTGCAGAACCCTTTTTCAAAGGGCGAGTGCTGCACCGGCAGTCGGGTGACGTTGCTGAAGGCGAAGTGGCAGTTGTAGCACATCCGGTTCTGCGGCCCCCGAAGAAGCCCGGTGTACTTGCTTATGTGCGGGTTGTGACAGTCGGTGCAGTAGCTGTTGTTATAAGGCGGGTGCTGGACAGGGCGCTTCAGCTCACCCCTGTAGTCGGGGTGGCAGGAGAAGCAGAGCACCCGCTGGCCCTGGCGCAGCTTCGCTTTCTCGCCGAGAGCGTGCTCCGTGTGGCAGTCCGTGCAGTTGCCGTTGACCAGCGGCATATGCACGAAGGAGCCTTCCTTGCGGGCGAACTTTACCGCGTCGGGGCTGTATTCGAAGTGGCATACCTGGCAGCGGCTCTTTTCCGGGATCTTAAGCCGCGGCGGGTAGAGGGGATTGTGCGGCGCGTGGCAACGGATGCAGCCGTTGGTGTTCTCACCCGTCAACCGGTGGGTACCGGCAACTCCGGTATGGCAGCGGGTGCAAAGGATATCGCTTCCGAGGGGTTCCCGGGGCGGGGCCGTTTTTCCCGCAGCGCCCTCCGGCAAGCCGGCGGAAAGGCGGTTCTCAAGCTCACCGAGCCTTTCCTCGATCAGCTTACGGTCCAAAACGGCGTGCGGGTTCCGTCCGGCAGCCCGGTAAGCCTTTGCCGCATCCTCCCACTGCCCCTGGAGGTAATACACTTCACCCAGGCGGAACCAGGCGGCGGCGAACGCCGGGTTGGTCTGTACGGCCTGCATCTGTGCTGTAATCTCCATCTCCGGTGCGCGCTGGAGCCCGTAAAGCAGCCCGAGATTGAAGTTGGCCGCGGCCAGCGCCGGTTCATTCAGGGCCGCCCTTGTGTACCACATCACGGCTTCCCGGCGGCGGCCGCAGGAGTCGTAAAGCTGTCCGAGGTAATAAGGAGCATCCCCGTCACGGGGCGCTAAGCGCAGCGCCTCCTTGAAAGCGCGGTCGGCAAGGAAAAAGTTCTGCTTCTCGAAGGCGTCGAGACCTTCTTTCAGCCACTGCTCGGCGGTTTTTTCCCGCGCGGCGAGCCCGAACGGCCATATGTAAAGAAGCCCGGCGAAAAGAACGACACACAGAACCCCAAGCAAGACCAAAGCGGTGTTATACCTTTTGAACGCAGGCGGCGTGCCGGTTTCGATATTTTTTTCGGTTTCAGCGGACAATGCGCTCTCTCCCCGCTGTCCAGAAAATAGTTCAACGTTCAACGCTCGAAGTTTAAAGCCAGGGTAGGGACACGTGTAACCGCCACACGACGGTTTTTATTCGTTGCCGCTGACGCCGGAGGTGTTGCAACGATCTTTTTAAAGAAGATCCCGACGGTATCTGAAACCCTCCCTATTCGCGTTTTCGGTGCTACTGCGCGGCGGCTTGAGAACCGGAGACCATCCCGCCGGTATGACAATAAGAACAGCTTGTGGTATCGTGACAATGGAAGCACTTGGCGGCGCCTTGTCGCGCTACTACTTTCGGGTGTATCTTCCGGTAGTTTTCGGGATGCGTGACCGGTGTTTTATGGCACTCCCCGCACGTTACGATATCCTGTTCGGCCGAACCCTTCGCCTTTGCGTCGTGGCATACAAGGCATCCCTCAAGATCTTGCTCCGCCCTGAACTTGTGCTTCAACTTAAAGTCGGATCCGTGCGTGACCGGCAGCTTGGTGTGGCAGTTGATGCAGAACGGGTTGCCGCGCACCCCTTGTATAAGGGTGATATCCTCCCCCGGCCTGGCCACGTCGAGGAGCACGGCATGACAGTATACGCACCCTTTGATATCTTTCCTTGCCGCGCCGCCGTGTTTGTATGACCAGTCTGCCGCCTTGTGGTTTGCCGGGACGTCAAGCTCTTTGTGGCATGCCGCGCAGGCGGACGGTGCCTTTTTGCCGTTGTGGCAGCTCATACACGCTCCCATCAAAGGACGGTGTTCCTTCGGTCCTAAGTTCTTCAGTTCGTTTTCGAGGAGTTTGAAAGCGGGTTCCATCCGGCCGCCTGCTTTCTCGAGCGCCTGGTCCATACGCTTGCCGGCCCGGGCGTGCACAACATCCACGTGGCAGGCGGCGCACGGCGTTCCGGTTACGGTGGTATGCTCGCGGTGCGGGATTATCAGGTCTCCGGACGGCGTAACTTCGCGGTTGGCAGAGTGGCACTGTCCACAGGCGCGGTTTTCCGGTACAAGGGTCGGTCTGTACGGGTATTTCGATTTGCCGAGGAGGTGAAGGACGGCGTTCCTGGCTTCCACCCGCCTGCGCGCCCAGCGCTTGAGCGTGCTGTTGTCGCCGCCGTGGCAGATCAGGCAATCGATACGGCTGTGTGCGGAGTATTTCCACGCGATGTATTGGGGCCGGGTTTCGTGACAGGTTGGGCAGTAACCCGGCTGCTCTACCCTTTTCAGTACGGAGTCCGAGATAAAGTATCCGCTTAACGCTATAACTGCTACCACACCTGCGTAAATCAACCGTCGCGGCCACCGGTTTGGGGGGGCGTCCGTCATTGCAACCACCTATCTCAAGACGCTTATTAAGCGAGTATTTCGATAACAGTTACTAAATTTCGATGGAAAACTTATCTTTGAAGGAAAATTACCACCTTATGAGGTCTATTCTCAATTTAGCCAAATTATTAGTTGATGTCAAGAAATTTTGGCAATAGTAAAAGGCGGTACTATTGTGCTGTTCGGCCGGCCGTAATAAAATATTATGGCTCAAAGCGTTCGGCAGCGTAAAAGACGTATGGCCGGTGAAACGGCTACCGGTATAGTGTAACAGGGGCGGAAAGTGTTATGCCTTTTATAACGGGGACAGGGCTTTTCCCCAAACGCACAAGTGGTGACGGGGACCATCCCGGGGGGAAGAAAATTAGGCTGGTGGTTGGTCTCGGCAACCCCGGACCGGAGTTTAGTGGAACAAGGCACAACGTGGGTTTTGAAGTGTTGGACCGCCTGGCCTCCTTTTACGGGACGGCTTTTCAGAAGACACGTCAAAAGGCCCTGGCGGCGGTTATCCAGGTCGACGGGGCAACGGTGACACTTGCGAAACCCCAGACCTATATGAATTTAAGCGGGCGGGCGGTGCAGTTGCTGTTGAGAGCGAACCGCCTTTCCCCCGGTAACATGCTGATAGTTTACGACGACCTTGACTTGCCCCTGGGGAGGCTGCGCCTTTTACCCGGGGGTTCCGCCGGCGGGCATAAGGGTGTAGAGTCAGTCATCGCAGCAGTAGGGACGCCGGAGTTCCCGCGGCTGCGGATAGGCATCGGGCGGCCGGACGGGGATGCAGCGGATTACGTCCTGGGCCGGTTTTCGCCGGCGGAAGCAGAAACGGTCGGCACCGTTCTCGAAACGGCGGTTGCAGCGGTAGAATGCGTCCTCCGCGAAGGCTTGGCACAGGCAATGAATAAATTTAACCGCCGGCGGTAAATCAGATAGTGATGCGGGGTTTGATAAAGCTCTGGGCCGAGGCCCCTGTAATCCGCGAACTCAGGAACGACCTGCGTGAGCGGAAGTCAAGGGCGGTTTACGGCCTGAGCGGAGCGGGACAGAGCCTTTTCATTGCAGGTTTGGCGGCAGACGGGATCCCGACGCTCGTTATCGTCCCGGATGATGAAACGGCGATGCGGCTTCAGGCCGACCTCCGCCAGCTCCTGGGAACGGGTGTTTCACTTTTTCTCCCATGGGAATTATTTCCAGAGAAAACAGCCGGCGGCTCTTTCATTTCCCGGCAGCGGTTAGCTTCGCTTGAGGCCCTGGTAAGCGGAAAGGGGATCGTTGTAGTCCCGGCTGCCGCGATTTTGCGGGCGCTTGTCCCCCCCGGAGATTTCAGCTCAATGTGCCGGGTATTGGAGAAGGGGGACACTCTCGAACAGGAGGAACTGGTCAGGCACCTTGCCGCGGCCGGTTATCAGCCGGCGGAAGTCGTAGAGACCCCCGGAAAATTCTGCCGGAGAGGCGGCATCGTTGACTTCTTCCCGCCTGCGGCGAGCGCCCCGGTGCGCGTAGAGTTCTTCGGCGACGTTATCGATTCCCTGCGGTTTTTCGATCCTGTAACCCAGCGTTCACAGGAGAAGGTTTCTCGCGTGGCATTCGGGCCGGCCACCGAGGGGGTGTACCCGCCAGGGCGCTTTACACAGGCCGCCGGGCGTCTCGAGCAGGATTACAGGCGGCTTACAGAGAAGGCTGTCTCCCCGCAGGCTTCTGCGCGTGCCGCCGCCTGGGTTGAGGAGACAGCCGCTTTGCTCCGTGCCGGCACTTGCGTTCCAAACAGCGAAGCGCTTCTCCCGTACTTCTACAATGATGATTCCGCTCAACTGTTGGATTACCTGCCTGCCGAGGGTTTAGTTGTTCTGGTTGAACCGCATAGAAGCGCAACGTTCGCTGTCCGGTCGGAAACGGAAAACCTGCGGCTCTTTGCCGAGCTTCTGGAAACAGGGGCTTGTCTACCGCTGCAGCGCAAGGTTTACAAAAGCTGGAGCGGGATCGTGCAGGAACTCAACCGCCGGACGGTCCTTTTCTCTTCCTTTTTGCCGGAAAAACTTGATTTCGGCGGGGCCGGCGAACCGGTGGGTCTTTTGGCCAAGACAGCGCCCAATTTTTTAGGACGCATGGACGCCCTCGCGGAGGAGGTCCGCGAATGGCGTAGAACCAACAGCGTGGCCATTCTTGTGCGAAAACCGGAGCAGGCGGAAACCCTAATTAAAGATTTCCGGGAGCGGAATGTGCCGGTTACCTACCGCCCTGTTCTCTCATCAGTTGCTCAGGGCGACGTGGTAATCACACTCGGCCAGTTGAGCGAAGGGATAGTCTTTCCTGACGCGTGTGCGGTTGTGCTGACGGAGGCCGAGGTTTTTGGCCGGCGGCGGGGGTTTGCCGTGCGCACGGGTACACAAACGGAGCATGTAGGGGAACAACCGGAACTCCGCCCCGGCGATTACGTGGTCCATCCCGACCACGGTATCGGGAACTACAAGGGGCTGGCAACGCTGACCGTTGACGGGGTGACCAGGGAATACGCCCTGGTGCAGTACGCAGGTCAGGACAGGTTGTACATCCCCGCGGATCAGGTAGGTGTGCTGGAACGCTACGTAGGCGGCGAAGACGCAGCCCCGCGCCTCTCCCGGCTTGGCGGCGGGGAGTGGAAGCGGGCGAAAAGCCGCGCTATGCATGCAGCGCGTGAGGTTGCGCTCGATCTCCTTTCGCTTTATGCCGCGCGGGAGGCTGCCAAGGGGTACGCCTTTTCCCCCGATACGCCGTGGCAGCGGGAGTTCGAGGACGCTTTTCCGTATGAAGAGACCCCCGACCAGTTGCGGGCGATAGCGGATGTCAAGGCGGACATGGAAAAACCGCGCCCCATGGACCGGTTGCTTTGCGGCGATGTAGGTTACGGGAAGACAGAGGTGGCACTCCGGGCTGCCTTTAAGGCTTTAATGGACGAAAAGCAGGTGGCGGTTTTAGTGCCCACCACCATTCTTGCGCAGCAGCACTACCAAACGTTCAAAGAGCGCTTTTCTCCGTACCCGGTTGAAGTCGCGTGGCTTTGCCGGTTCCAGTCGCAGGCCGAGCAGCGGGAAGTAATCCAGGGTCTGAAGACCGGGAAGATCGACATCGTTATCGGCACGCACAGGTTGCTCCAGGAGGATGTGGGCTTCGCCGACCTGGGCCTGGTGATCATCGATGAGGAGCAGCGCTTTGGTGTCGCCCAGAAGGAAAAACTGAAGCTTTTCCGGCGGGAGGTAGACGTCCTGACGATGACGGCTACGCCGATCCCGCGTACCCTCTATATGTCACTCACCGGCATAAGAGACACCAGCATTCTCGCCACACCGCCGCCGGACCGCCTGCCGGTGGAAACGCACGTCGTTGAGGAAAATCCCGTTTTGGTCCGTGAAGCGATCAGACGGGAAATCGCCCGGGGGGGGCAGGTGTACTTTGTCTACAACCGGGTGGTAGGGCTCGACGAAGTGGCGGCCTGGGTGAAGAGCCTTGTACCGGAGGCGCGTGTAGTGCAGGCCCACGGCCAGATGCCTGAAGAGCAGCTCGAGCGGGTGATGCTGGATTTTATTGCACGAAAGTCTGATGTGCTTGTGGCCACAACGATTATTGAGAACGGGCTCGACATCGGAAACGTAAACACGCTTATCGTCAAGGACGCAGACCGTCTCGGCCTCGCCCAGTTGTACCAATTGCGCGGGCGGGTCGGTCGAACAAACCGTTTGGCGTACACCTATTTCATGTACCGGCGGGATAAACTAATAAATGAAGCTGCGCGCCAGCGCTTGCAGGCCATTCGTGATTTTACCGACCTGGGCGCCGGTTTTAAGATCGCGAGGCGCGACCTCGAGATTCGCGGCGCCGGCAACATCCTGGGCATGGAGCAGCACGGACACATCCAGGCCGTCGGATTTGAGCTTTATTGCCGGCTGCTTAGAGAGGCGGTGGAGGAACTCCGCGGTGAGGCAGTGCTGCCTCCCGTAGAGACCCTGGTAGAGCTTCCAATATCGGCATACCTGCCGGAAGGATACGTTCCCGACCGCTATAAGATGGAGGTCTACCGTGCGGTGGCCAATGCTGTAACGCCTGAGGATTTGGAGGCTGTTGAGGCGTCTTTGCGTGACCGGTACGGGCCGCCGCCGCAGCCGCTCCAGAATCTCCTTTCGGTGGCGCTCCTCCGGGCGCACGCCCGGCGGTTGAGAGTTCGGACTCTAATTCGACAGGGGAATTATTACCGGTTCATTTTCGCACCGGGGCATTCATTAAAGGCAGAGAAGTTAGCCGAAGTTGCCAAGCGTTACTCTGTGCGCCTCCTCCAGGAAGGTGACCAGTTTGAGGCCAGACTGCCTGCGAGCGTGCGACAGGAATCGATCGATTCCTTGAAAAAATTAACCAAATTTCTTGTAGAATTGAGTTGAATGAGCTATAATGGATTTGGAATGATTGTCCAAGCTGGGTGATGTCTGGTAAAAAATGAATAAGTAATGTTGACGCGCTGTATACTACATTATAGGAAATCCCGAATTAGACCACGCAGGAAATTTATAAAGGAGGTAAAAGCCCATGAAGGCAACGGGTATTGTTCGGCGTATCGACGACTTAGGGAGGGTTGTAATCCCAAAGGAGATCCGGCGTACTTTACGGATCAGGGAGGGTGACCCGCTGGAGATTTTCGTGGATCGGGACGGCGAGGTAATTCTAAAGAAGTATTCACCGATAGGGGAACTCGGGGATTTCGCAAAAGAGTACGCTGATTCTTTGCACGAAGCTGTAGGGCACATCGCAATGATCACCGACCGGGACACCATTATTGCTGTTGCCGGTGTGGCCAAGAAGGAATTCCTGAACCGGCCTATCGGGTCTGCAATAGAAAAGGTAATGGAAGGCCGGCGGTCGGTGGTAATCAACTGCCCGGGGGAGGATCCCTTATGCACCGAATGCCTGACGGCAGATGACGGGGAATGCAGTTTTTCAGCAGAGGTGATAGCCCCCATTGTTTCAGAAGGCGACCCCATCGGTGCGGTGGTCCTGGTGTCGCGAGAGCCGGGGGTGAGGATGGGAGAGCTCGAGCTTAAACTTGCGGAAACGGCCGCTGGTTTTCTTGCAAAGCAGATGGAACAGTAGGTAATAATTAAGGCAAAATATGCAGAGGGGACGACATTTGAAGGGATTCGCTTTGCGAATTCCTGATTATTTATCATTGGGAACCGCTATGCGAACCGCTGTCGTGTAAATTTATTCATGGGGAGTGAGGGGCGGAACGGGTTTATGGGCGGGTACGACATTATCATTTGTGGTCTCGGACCAGGAAACTGGGAGGCCATCCCCGTCAGCGTCTTAGATTGCTTGCGCCGGGCGGGGGTTATTTTTTTGCGGACCGGGGTTCATCCGGTGGTGCAGAAACTTAGGGATCAGAATATCAGGTTCGAGACCTTTGACAGGTTCTACGAAGAGGAAAAGAGCTTTGAGGCGGTGTACCGGCGGATTGCAGCCACAATTATCGAAGAGGCCCGCAGAAAACCAGTTGTCTACGCGGTGCCGGGCCATCCGATGGTTGCCGAGGAGCCAAGCCGGTTGATTATCGAAGGCGCTGGAAGGGAAGGGCTTACGGTACAGGTGATTCCGGCAATGAGTTTTCTCGACGCTGTTTACGCGGCGCTCGGGCTTGACCCTGGCCGCGGGATGGTTATTTTAGACGCTTTGAACCTGGACACGGAGCGCATCTTTCCCGCCTTACCGGCAGTTGTGATGCAGGTCTACAACCGGTTGGCTGCTTCCGAGGCAAAGCTCTTGCTTATGGACCGTTACCCCGATACCCACCCGGTTACGGTAATTCGCGCCGCCGGCGTTCCCGGAGAAGAAAGGCGGGCTGACATCCCCCTTTACGAGCTTGACCGGATTACCTGGCTCGACCATCTAACCAGCGTTTATCTGCCGCCGGTGGGCGAAAAACCGGCACCCGTTCACAGCGTTGAGCCCATTGTCCGGATAATGGCGAGGCTGCGGGGGGAGGGGGGCTGCCCGTGGGACAGGGAGCAAACGCACCAGAGCTTAAAAAAATTTCTGTTAGAAGAATGTTACGAGGTTTTAGAGGCCATAAATAGCGCAAATCCGCATAATCTCTGCGAGGAGTTGGGAGACTTACTACTGCAAATCGTGTTTCACTGTCAGATTGCAGCCGAAGCGGGTGAATTCGATTTCGCCGACGTAGTAAAGGCTATTACCAAAAAGATGGTCTTCCGTCACCCCCACATTTTCGGTGATGTGCATGTCCGGAACAGCAGGGAAGTGGCTGAAAACTGGGAGCGGTTGAAAAAAGCCGGGAAGCCCGGCGGTCTCGGGCTTGGGGGGATTCCGAAGACGCTGCCTGCGCTGGTAAGGGCTATGAGGGTACAGGAAAAAGCGGCCTCTGTCGGGTTTGACTGGGACGACTGGCGCGGGGCCATGAGCAAGGTTAAGGAAGAAATTGCGGAGCTGGAGCGGGAGATCGGCGACGCCCGTGCAGCGGCCGGGGAGATCGGCGATCTTCTCTTCGCAGCGGTAAACTTAGCGCGGCTCTTGGGGGTGGAGGCAGAAGAGGCTTTAAACCGGAGTACCGAGAAATTCCTCCGGCGAATGGAATTCATAGAAAAACGTGCGCGGGAGCGGGGCCTGGACCTGAAAGACCTTGATCTGAAGCAGATGGATGATTTGTGGGAAGAAGCTAAGAAATTAGAGACTTGGTTTGCCGTAACTCCGGGTAAAGGTAATGATAACACAGTTCAGGAATAATTTGGGCGGCACCAAATTTAATATCGATAACACTTTTTTTTACAAAAAATTTGCGCTAAGCCCACTTTTTTTGCAGGAGAAAAAAGCAAGATAGAGAATAGTAAAATAACCCAAATTACTCAGGAGGGATGTTTGTGAACAAATCGGAACTGGTAGCAAGTGTTGCTGAAAAGGCAGATTTGACGAAAAAAGACGCAGAAAGAGCTATTACAGCAGTTTTCGACAGCATCAGCACGGCGTTGAAGAACGGGGACAAAGTCCAGCTTGTGGGTTTCGGGACGTTTGAGGTCAGGCAGCGGGCAGCACGGAAAGGAAGAAACCCGCAGACCAAGGCTGAGATCGAGATTCCCGCCGCGCGGGTGCCGGTATTTAAGGCCGGGAAGTCGTTGAAGGAGATCGTCGCGAAGTAAAGAGACAGGGTGCGCCTGGACAAGTTTTTGAAGGTCGCGAGGCTTATAAAGCGCCGCTCGGTCGCCCAGGAGGTGTTGCGCAAAGGGCTTGTTACCGTAAACGGTCGACCTGCCAAACCGGCTACTCATGTCAAACCGGGGGACGTAGTCGTTATCGACTTGGGGTCCCGAACGGTAAGGTTTGAAGTTCTTCAAGTGAGCGAGCACGCGGTTGCGGGAGATGCCGCCGGCCTGTACCGGATATTAGACGACTAACACTTGATCTATCAGTACAGTAATAGACCGCGCACGGTGGAGGTGCGCGGCTATCTTTTTCCCCCTCCCACTTCTCACCTCTCACCTCTCACCTCTCCCTTTTTAATAAGTTCGGCCCTGTTCTACCCCGATTGGTTTAAGGCATAACATTTTAACGTAAGATCGTTTTGAAATAATGTTGAAACGGGGCGACTGCGTCCCCGTCCTGCATGATTAGTGCTATTTGAAAAATATAGCAGATAATTGTTCTGCTACGATTTCTGATGCAGCACTCAGGCGGCAGGCACTTTTCCCTTGGAAAGGCCTTTGACCGTTAGGATGCCTCGGGTTCTTTCACCAGCCGGAAACAATCCGCCTGAGTGCCGTAAGTTATGAGATCTGAGATTATGAAAACGGGGGTGCGTCAATGATTGAAACCGGGCGTCACAGTTTCAGCGTCGAAGGTCGGAAGCGTCTGGTGGCAGAGGGGGTACGGCATGTAGACGCATTTACCGATAAGGAAATCCAGGCGGAGACCACCATGGGTTATATGGTTCTGAAGGGAACGGGACTCTACATAACAGACCTTAACCTTGAAAGCGGTAGACTGGTGGTCGAGGGAACATTCCAGTCCATCAGTTACCTGGACGAAAGAACCCCTGCAAAGAGGACTCTGGGACGTGGCCTTTGGGAGAGGCTGGTCCGGTAGTGGCGGTCTACTTCCAACTCAAAAGCTTTGGCTGGAGTTTAGTCATCGGCATGTTAGGTGGGTGGCTGTATGACCTTTACCGGGTTTCATTCCGGCTTTTAAAATTGCGCTCGCAGGCGACTACCGTGCTCGGCGACGCTTTGTTCTGGTTGTTTTTCACTTCTTTGGCATGTGTTCTTATTCTGTTAATCAGCGGCGAAGCAAGGTTTTATACCCTTTTGGGCATGGCAGTAGGTTTTCTTATATATCACAGGTTTTTCCGGCGGCGCATGGTGGTTTTCGAAACCTGTGTAGGCGCTGCGCTGCTCCGCTGCCTTTGTTTCTTTAAGAGGCTGCTCCTTACCCCTTTTCACCTCTTCCGCAATTGGCTCCGCGTTTTGCAGCGGCACCGAGTGCGCCGGTAAAAACAACTTTTCCGCAAAACTTTTTTGAGCTGACGGCAGGAAATTATTTGATTCTGTAGAATTTACGTAATAATTTTGTCCACATTTTGTGGACAAAAGGGTGGATAAACTGAAGGTGGGCTAATTTGAAGTTCGAGATCAGGGGTGTAGAGAGGCTCAGCTTTCGTGAGCGTCAGGTTGTAGTCCTTAAAGAGATGGGCTATTCCGCTGACGCCATCGCCCGCCGGCTTAAGTTGAGCCCTTCGAGCGTAGCCACTCTATTTAACCGGGCACGCCAGAAAGGGTATGAGGTTGTTATTGTTTTGCCGGGAGGGTTTTTGGTACCCGAAGAGGAGGAACCGGCCGATGACGGTGAAAGCAGCGGTTAAGGAAAAGCGTACCACCGCCCGGGTTCGTATCAATCACTCCCGTTTAGTAACAGTGTTGTTTCTGGTCTTTCTAATTTACCTACTTATTCTGGTGGGAGGTCAGTTCGCCCGGCTCCGCGCACTGGAGCGAGGCGTGGTTCAGGCAAAGGAAGAATTGGAAACGGTTAAAATCCGCAACAAGCAACTCTGGGAACGGGTCCGCCTCCTTGAGTCCGACGCTTATATCGAGTCCTTGGCGCGTGATAACTTAGGACTGGTTAAACCGGGCGAGGTCCCGGTGGTGATAACAAGCAAGAAACCGGAAGCCGGAAGTCAGAAGTCAGCAGACAGCGCCGGTCGGGAGTAGCACGGACAGAAGAGAGTAAGTAATGTATGAATTCTGAATTCTGATTCCCGGATTCTCTTAGAATGAGCTTTAACCCTATGGGGAGTGTTTCAAAACTCTAATCTCTTAAAAGTAAGCTCCATCTATTCACAGATGGCAAACTTTGGTAGAAAAAACGAGCATGGCGAAAACAGATGTCAGATGCAGGATGTCAGAGGTCGGAAATCTCCAGAAATTCGCTATGCAAATTTCTCTTAAGTTTTCTGACTTCTGACTTCTAAGAATTGCCAGGCGAAGTTTTGCAGCGGACTCCTAAGGGATTACTTTGTTAAGGGGGTACTCGATAATATCTTGTGCGCCCGCTTCTTTAAGAGCGGGGATTAGTTCCCTTACGCGGTACTCGTCGATAACAACCTCCAGGGCCACCCAATTCCCGTTGTTATATAATGGAGATACGGTCGGGTGCTTCATCGCCGGTAAGATTTCGAGTACCTTTGCCAGGTTGTCGCTCATGACGTTCATTTTCAGCCCTACTTTTGCGTATGCTGCCAGGGCTCCTTTCAGCAAAAGGGCCACTTTTTCTAACTTCGCTCGTTTCCAGGGGTCTGCCCAAGCTGTGGGGTTGGCGTGCAGCCGGGGCGTTGATTCAAGGATTGTGGCGAGCACCTCCAGGTTATGGGCCTTCAGCGAGCTCCCGGTTTCGGTCAGGTCCACAATGGCGTCGACGACCTCCGGGACCTTGACTTCGGTGGCACCGTAGGAAAACTCGACATTAGCCGTGACTCCGTGGGCGGCAAGGTACTTCTGGGTAAGGCGAACAAACTCGGTGGCGATGCGTTTTCCTTCGAGGTCGGACACGCTCCGGATTCCGCTGTCCTGGGCGACCGCCAACACCAGGCGTACAGGTCGATTTGACTGCTTGGCGTAGACGAGCTCGGCAACCTCTATTACCTGGGCCTCGTTTTCCTGGATCCAGTCGTAGCCGCTCAAACCGGCGTCGAAGACACCTTCGGACACATAGCGGGGTATCTCCTGGGCACGCATCAGGATAACCTCGATTTCGGGGTCGTCAATGGAGGGGTAGTACGAGCGGCCGCTTACGGCAATGTTGTAACCGGCTCGTTTAAAGAGCTGGAAAGTGGCTTCTTGCAGACTGCCTTTCGGGAGGCCGAGACGCAGTTTCAACTTCCTCTCCTCCTAAAGTGTTACCGTAGGTACAGCCTTTATCTTACAGGGGGGGAAACCGCTGGTCAAGAGGCACGGCCACTTTTTTTGGGCAGCAGTTCATCCGGCACTCAGATGGGTGGTATGCACACTCTAAAGCGCTGCACCGGAGATTACGACGATGGGTTGGGTGCTTCGGCGCTGAAAAACATACTGAATGCTGGACAGTAGAATATAAAAATGAGCTTTGCTGATTTCTCGGACTCGGGCTTTCGACTTGCGGCTCGTGACTTCTTTTCGGGGAGTAGCCCATGCATGCCTTTGGGCCTGCACCAGCGGAAGGATGAAATGTGAGTGACCCGTGAGCTGGTTACCTTAAATGCGGTAGTTCTACATAAACGGAACGCAGTGAGGAACAAGCAGTATAAGTACAAGGAAGGTGCAGCCGGTCGGGCCGGAGCGTAGAGGGAGGTACGTGAGACCCGACCGGCAAGCCTGACGCAGTAATGTGAAGTTCATGCTGCGACCTACGAAAGAAGTACGATTTTCGAAGGAGTCGTTCACGACGACTAATCGTCGCCACCGGGAATGAAAATATGGACCCGTAAGCTTGCTACACAGATGCGGTAGTGTAGGATGGACGGAACGCGGCAAGGAGCGAGCAGTACAAGGAAGGTGAAGCTGGCCGAACCAAAGCGTATATGGAAATACGTGAGGATTCGGACAGCGAGCCTGACGCAGTAATGCGCCGCTCATTGCCGCGCCCATCATAAAGAAGTACGATTTTCGAGGGAGTTTTGATATGCGGGCAGGCGTGATAGACATCGGCACCAATTCAACGCGCTACCTTCTTGCCGACGTCAGCCGGGACGGCACGGTCAGCCGGGTCGAAACGATGCTTAAAACCACCCGGTTAGGCGAAGGGGTTTCAGTCACGGGTAGGCTGACTGAACAGGCTATGGCCAGAACGGCCGCGGCGGCGGTGCGCTTTTGCAGTCGCGCCAAGGAGAAGGGTGCCGAGACAGTCCTGCTTGTCGCGACCGCCGCAGTGCGTGAGGCGCGGAACCGGGAGGATTTCTTGGCGCTGATTTACCGGACAACGGGGCTTGAGGCGCGTGTGCTTTCCGGCACCGAAGAGGCCTTTTACACCTTTATCGGCGTTCTGACAGGTTGTGTTGTGAACCCGGAAAGGGCGGCTGTCGTGGATGTGGGCGGCGGAAGCACGGAAATCATTTGGGTTGAAAATGAACGCCTGGTTGCACGCAGCCTTCCGCTCGGGGCGGTCCGGCTCACGGAACTGAGGGCCGGCTATGAGGTGATAGAAAGCTATCTCGGACCCGTCTGTCAACTGATTTCCGGCCGGGAGCTTTTCGGTACCGGCGGGACTATTACCACACTGGCTGCGGTGGCATTAGGACTGCAGGATTACGACCCGGAGCTGGTTCACGGTTATCAACTTTCTGCAGGTGAAGTATCTGCACTGGTTTCCCGTTTTACCCGGCTCTCGCTTGAAGAGCTGAAGAACGTAGCCGGTCTCCAGCCTGAGCGTGCGGACATTATTGTTGCGGGGGCGTGCATTGTGATGGGGTTGCTGAAAAAGACGGGTGCTCCTGGACTTACGGTCAGCGAGAATGATATCCTCTACGGGATAGCCTGCGAGGCTGCAGGTGCTGTCGAAACAAAATATGCCTTTATATGTTAATTACGACAGGAATTACCACCACCGTTGGTTATAATTAAAAAGCAAATAATCCCAACGGGGGTGGTCTTTTTGTTGGAGAAGGCAGACGTTTATCCTTACCAGCGGGAAAAAAGGTCTCAAGGCCGCAAACTTTTGGTTACAGACAAGAGGGAGGAAGGGAAAAAGACATACAGAAGACGGCGCGATGCCCCACAGGGGTACAAGCTTTCCCGGTTGCTTCAGGAAATTCGAGAACACCGCCGGGGCTTGGCGCTTTACGTAATCGGTTTCTTTTTAGGGCGGGCTGTCCTGCTTGGGACGCTTGCCCCTTTCGGGCCGGCCTTTGCCGTAGCAACAACCCTGAGTTACGGTGTCCGTACGTGGCCCGTTTGGCTGGCTGTACTGACGGGTGAGGCTTTGTCCGTAAAAGGCTTTACCCTGTTCAGTGTTGCAGCCTCCACCCTCGTTACGCTTCTTATGGTACGTATTGCTCCGAAAGATCTGCTGGATAAGCCCTTGGGTGGACCCGGTTTGGTCACGGTGGCAACCGTAGTCGCGAAGACGGCATTTTTAGCCTTTAACAGCCCAACTTCTTACGCTTATGTAAGCATTTTTTTCGAGGCGGCCTTTGCCGGAGTGCTTACCTATTTGTTTCGCCAGGGTCTCACTGCCTGGCGTGAAAAACGGGGCCTGCAGTTAGGTGCGGAGGAGCTTTTCTGCCTGATGGTTATCGTCGCAGGGGTGTTAGCCGGGAGCGGCGAACTCTCCGCGGGTCCGGTTTCCGTAAAAGGGGTGCTTACGCGTCTTTGCCTCCTGTTTGCGGCTGCTACGGGCGGCGGTGGCGGGGGAGCCGCGGCGGGTGCGATATTAGGTGTTATCCCCGGTTTGGCCTATACGGTGGTGCCTGAAGCCGTTTCCAACTATGCCTTTGCCGGTTTTCTCGGAGGGAGCTTCCGTAAGTTCGGCCGGGCGGGGGTCGTGGTTGGTTTTGCCTTAGGAAACGTATTACTGACGATTTACATCAAAGACCTGAGCGGTTTATCCCAGATAGTTGCGGAAACCGGGTTGGCGACGGCGCTTTACCTTCTGATACCTGTGCGCTGGTATGCAGGTCTGCGGTCTTCAGTTATCGGGTCGACGAGTGTTACTCCAGAGACCAAAACGTTCGGTGATCTGGTAGTGGGGCGGCTGAACGGCTGGGCGGACGTACTTGACGAATTAGCGGCCACCTTCAGCGCGGCCGGTACAATCCGTCCGGTTATGGAAAACCGGACCGCTGAACTGCTAACGGAAGCGAAAGAAAGGGTTTGTTCCAGTTGCCCGCTTTTCCGTACATGCTGGCAATGGGAAGAGAGGGAAACGGCCGCCGTCCTGCAGGAAGCCGTCTCCCTGCTTGACGGAAAAGGACGTCTGCAGCCGGGGGATTTGCCGCCATACCTGGAAAAGCGCTGCGTAAAACTGAAGGAACTTACCTTAACCCTTTCCCTCGTTCATGAAACATACTCCCTAAACAGGTACTGGTACCGGCGGATGGTAGAAAGCCGGGCGGTCGTCGCGGAGCAGTTGCGCGGTATATCCGGGGTGCTGCATAACTTCGCCGGTGAGCTTGGGGACGGCTTAACGCAGGTAGCCGCTATCGAGAAAGAGCTCTTGAATCTGGTACGCAACGGGAAACTCCGGGTCAACCATTTACGGGTTTCCCTCCGGGAGGACGGCAAGGTCGAAGTCGTGGTTTGCACAAAGGCGTGCACCGGAAACCTTTACTGTCAACGCGTTGTCGCCGCTCTTGTCTCGGACGTTGCCAGGCGACCTTATTCCGTTGCTCATACCGGTTGTCCGCTGCGGGAAGGGGATGAGGAATGCCGGTTTACCCTTTATCCCTCTCTCCGCTACCGGTTGTCGGTGGGGGCGATGACAGTGGGCAAAGAAGAGAAGGTTTCAGGAGACAGTTATGCCTGTGTTCAGATGCCCGGCGGTCGGTATGCTCTGATACTCAGCGATGGGATGGGTACCGGTGCGGAAGCGGCCATGGAAAGCACGACCACAGTATCGTTGCTCGAACTCCTCGTCAAGGCCGGGTTCAGTGAGGAGCTGGCCGTGAAAACGGTTAATTCCTTGCTCCTGCTGCACTCGCCGGGAGAAACCTTTGCCACTGTAGACATGGCCGTCATCGACCTTTACACCGGGAAGTTGCAGTGGGTGAAAATAGGCGCCGCACCCGGGTTTATTTACCGCGAGGATGGAACCGCGGAGATGATCCGGACCCCCTCTCTTCCGGTAGGAATTGTGAGCCCGATTGAGGTGGTGGTGGTCGAGAAGGAGCTTAAGCCGGGAGACCTTTTGCTGTTGGTAACCGACGGTCTGCTTGAGGCTTACCGGGGAGAGGAGGGAAAAGAGGAATGGCTTCTGCAGTGTTTGGAGGAGGCCGGCGGCGGAGAGCCGCAAAGGATAGGGGCTTTCATTCTGAACCGGGCCCACTTAGCGGCAGGAGGGCCGCTGCCTGACGACGCGACGGTGGTGGTTGCCAGGGTTGTCGAAGCTTAGGCCAGGGTTGTCAGTCATATGGTTGTGCAATACCCGGCCTCACCCTGCGCACTGCGCCGGGCCGCCCAAGCCGTGCATAAGTCGTTAGTCATACGGTTCTGCAACACCGGTATAAACCTTTGAGACAACATCAAGTTCTCGCTAAAGGCGCCCTGCGATGATCCCCGCCGCTGCCCATGTTTTACGCGCGCTGCATTAATGGGTGACCGGACCGGTAAGCGTTATCGGTCCAAACACAGCATTTTGCGTCCGAGGAGGGTTCAAGTGCAAAGCGGCGAATTAACTAAATGTACAGGAATCCCCCATGCTGCTGTCAAGCGGCACCACGAAGGGTGAAGATGGGGCGGAAGAAGAACGCATTCTCGGGGGAGTGTGTTTATTTCGTTCAAGGGTGCGTTAACCGGGATTTTTTACTTTAGCGTGGGAAAGCTTCTGGAATAGAATTGCTGGCCGGGTCAAAACGGAAAGAGAACCAAAACAGAAAGAGAACCAAAACAGGGAAGTCTTTAAACCGGTGGTGCGTTTTGGATATTCTGCCGCAAGTGAAGACAGCAATCGAGCGTTTTAAGATGTTCCGCCCGGGGGATCCGGTGGTTGTGGGGGTCTCCGGGGGACCGGATTCCGTTGCCCTGCTCGACCTTTTGTACAGGCTGCAGGACGAGTACCGGTTGAGTCTTCACGTGGCACACCTTAACCACTCCCTCCGCGAAGAGGCTGCTGCAGAGTTGGAGTTCGTTAAGCACCTTGCGGCTTCCTACCGTCTGCCGGTTACGGTGGAAACGGCGGATGTTCGGGGGTACGCAAGAGAGCGGCGGTTGTCCGTTGAGCATGCTGCGCGGGAGGTGCGCTACCGGTTCTTTGCTTCGGTCTTGGCCGGGACCGGGGCGAAACGGGTAGCGCTCGGGCACCAGGCTGATGATCAGGCGGAGACCGTTCTCCTGAATGTTTTGCGGGGTACGGGCCTGACCGGCCTGAAAGGAATTCCACCGGTTCGTGAACCTTACGTCAGACCGCTTATTGAGGTACGGCGCGCGGCGATTGAAGCTTACTGCGCCTTCCGGCAGCTCAAGACCTGCCTCGATGCATCGAACGTCCGGCCGGTTTACCGCCGGAACCGGATCCGCCACGAACTCATCCCGCTCCTCGAACGTGAGTACAACCCTTCTGTGATACAGGCGCTTTGCCGCCTATCGGCTATAGCACGGGAGGAAGAGGAGTTCATGGCGCGAGAGGCTGCGAGAGTATACCGCGAGGTCCTTATTCAGAAAGAAGCCGGTCCCGGTTTAAAAATCAAAGGTCTTCAGGCTGTTCCTCCTGCGATCGCCCGGCGGGTGATACGGCTGGCCTTTAAGGAGGTTACGGGCTGCCCCTACGAACTCGACTTTTTGCATACGGAGGAGGTCTTAGCCCTGCTTTTCCAGGGTGCGGGAAGGGAGGTCTCGCTTCCGCAGGGAATACAGGCGATACGGTCGTACGAGGAACTCATTTTCGAGAAGGAGAAGGAACCCGGGATTCCGGATTTTCAATACCGGCTGGAGGTCCCCGGAGCAACCGCCGTCCCGGAGCTGGCACTGATGGTTGAAGCGCGATTACGCGACGGGGGTCCGGACGCTGCCGCTCTGCCGCCTAACGAGGCGCTGTTAGACTACGACAGCCTGCAACCCCCGCTCTTTGTCAGGCGCCGCCGGGCGGGTGATGTTTTTCACCCTTTTGGATACCCTGCGCCGGTAAAGCTGAAAAACTTCCTTATCACCCAGAAAATTCCCCGCTACCTGCGAGACAGGCTCCCTCTGGTGGTGGACGGCACCGGTATTATTTGGGTTGCCGGGGTGCGTACGAATGAACGCACCCGCGTGACTGCGGAAACCAAACATTTCCTTCACCTCCGGATAATTAGTATGGAACAAGGGTGACTTTAAATCCGGTGAGGTTAAGTTGGATTCAGGAGGAGTGCCGCATGCGGCAAGCCGCACAACGAAATCTGAAAATCGTTCTACGTGCGACGTTCTACGTTCTACGTTAGGAGCAGGAGACGGAGAAAGGGACTAAACCACGGATGAACACCCATTTTCATAACGTTTTGTGCCTGAGCGCAGCGAAAGGAATGGTTATAAGGATGAAAACGTGACGAATAGACCTATAAGCTGGTTACTTAGATGCAGCAGAGTAACATAAACGGAACGCTGTGAGGAGCGAGCAGTACGCAGTAGTACAAGGAAGGAGCAGCGAAGGAGCAGCCGGACAAGCTCATCGTCGCGCCCCACGTGCGCCCCACGGGAGAAGAACTCATTCTTGGAGAAGAAATACCGTAAAGCGGAATTTTATTCATATTGTCTTGTAAAATTGCCAGTTCAACTCAAATATTTCAAGGTTATTAGCTATTTATAATAACCGCGTTTTTGTGGTATAATTTATTGATTAAAGCGTTAAAAAGGCTGATACTTAATGGGAGGAGAGTTTTTTGCAACGCCTTAAAAATGTGGGCATATACCTGCTTATCGTCCTGGTAATAGTCTTGCTTATCCGGTATGCCACGCCGGCCAAGAGCGATGTGGAGACCATTCGGTACAGCGAGTTTGTTCGGGTGTTGGAGCAGGGCGAGGTTTCTTCCGTGGTCATCCGTACGCAAAACAATACAAACTTCATTGAGGGAACAGAGCGCGACGGCAAAAAGTTCAAAACCACGGGTCCTGTCTTTGATGACGCCCTTTACCCCCTTTTGAAAGAAAAGGGTGTGCAGATCGACCAGCAGCCCCCGCAGGAACCGGGGTGGTGGGCGAATCTTCTGACAGCGCTCTTACCGGTGTTGGTTTTTGTGGGGCTTTTCTTCTTCATGATTCAGCAAACGCAGGGCGGCGGCAGCCGCGTAATGTCTTTCGGCAAAAGCAGAGCCCGCCTCCATTCCGATGAGCGGAAGCGGGTGACATTCGCTGACGTAGCCGGGATTGACGAGGTCAAGGAGGAGCTTCAGGAGATAGTAGAGTTCCTGAAGAATCCGCGGAAATTCAGCGAGCTGGGCGCACGTATTCCCAAAGGAGTGCTGCTTTTCGGCGCTCCGGGAACCGGCAAGACGCTGCTTGCGCGCGCTGTAGCCGGGGAGGCCGGGGTTCCGTTTTTCAGCATCAGCGGCTCCGATTTTGTGGAGATGTTCGTGGGTGTCGGAGCCTCACGGGTGCGGGACCTTTTTGACCAGGCTAAAAAGAATGCTCCTTGTATCGTCTTTATCGACGAGATTGACGCGGTAGGCCGGCAGCGCGGTGCGGGCCTCGGCGGCGGCCACGATGAACGCGAGCAGACCTTGAACCAACTTTTGGTCGAGATGGACGGTTTCAATCCCAACGACGGGATAATCGTTGTTGCCGCGACCAACAGGCCGGACATCCTTGATCCGGCGCTTTTGCGCCCGGGCCGGTTCGACCGGCAGATCGTCGTGGATATGCCTGATATCAACGGCCGCAGGGAGATTCTGCAGGTGCACGCGCGCGGGAAACCGTTGGCGGAGGAGGTTAACCTGGACGTTCTTGCGCGGCGGACACCGGGGTTCAGCGGCGCCGACCTTGCGAATGTCATGAACGAGGCGGCGCTTTTGGCAGCCCGGCGGAATAAGAAGAAGATTTACATGGAGGACCTGGAAAACGCGGTAGAGAGGGTTATCGCGGGGCCGGAAAAGAAGTCGCGCGTCATCAGCGACAAAGAAAAACGGCTGGTATCATATCACGAGGCCGGCCATGCGATCGTAAGTTACCTTTTGCCGAACACCGATCCGGTACATAAGATTTCGATTATCCCCCGGGGCCGGACCGGTGGGTATACGCTTCTCTTGCCCAAAGAAGACCGTTACTACATGACGCGTTCACAGCTCATGGACCAGGTGACCATGCTCCTCGGCGGCAGGGTGGCGGAAGACCTCATGCTGAAAGAAATCAGTACAGGTGCGCAGAACGACTTAGAGCGCGCTACAGAAATTGTCCGGCGGATGATTATGGAATACGGAATGAGCGAGGAGTTGGGGCCGCTTACCTTCGGTAATAAGCACGATACCCCGTTTTTGGGACGGGACCTTGCCCGCGACCGTAACTACAGTGAGGAAGTGGCCTACGCAATTGACCGCGAGGTGCGGCGGGTCATTGACGAGTGCTATCACCAGGCGCGGCAGATTTTGTCCGAGCACCGGGACGCCCTGGAACGGGTGGCGAGCAGGCTTTTGGAAGTGGAGACTATTGAAGCGGAAGAGTTCGCGCGGCTTATGGAGGCTCCGCGGGAACAGCCGTCTCGAGAGGAAAGACCTGCCCCGGCGGTATCGTTTAACAAGGATAAAGATACAAAGTGTCCCGTCCCGTTGACGAAACCGGAGCCCGTGGTAACTTTCAGAAGGCTCCAATATAAGGGTTGCTCAAACTCTCACTTGACGAAACTTAGCTAAGCTCGTCTATTCAAGGCAATGAGAGTGCTTGTGCCACCTCACACTTTCCGTAAGCCAGGCGAAGTTTTACAATGGTCTCCTGAGGGGTTTAGGGGCGGCCTGATAGGTCGCCCTCGCCGCGTTTAGAAAAGATTAAGGAGCCCTTCATGCCGCTAAGATAGCGGCACCACGAGGGATAAAAATAAGGCGACCCGCAAGCTGGTTACCTTAGACGCAGTAGTTGTAACATCAACGGAACGCGGCAAGGAGCAAGCAGTACAAGGAAGGCGAAGCTGGCCGAACCGGAGCGTATATGGAAATACGTGAGGATTCGGACAGCGAGCCTGACGCAGTAATGCGCCGCTCATTGCCGCGCCCTGCGATAGAAGTACTATTTTCGAGCATTCCTGTAATCTCATCAGGAGGGAGTTGACCTAGAAAAAGACCTCCGGTAGAAAGGATTTAAAGTCATAACAACCCCATAACTACCGGAGGTCGAGAGAATGCGCGAGCGCGAAAA
>JBFLYP010000011.1:0-82277 GCA_040756575.1 Bacillota bacterium
TCGGAAGTAATCCACCAACCGCCGGCGGATTACAACCTTGGCAAAAGCCAGGAAGGAGGTCCCGCTCCCCGGTCGAAACTGGTCGATGGCCTCATTCAGGGCCAGCCATGCCACAGAAAGTTCATCGTCATTACTCCAGTGCAAGTAACGGCGGGCGTAGCGAGCTGCTACGCGGGCAACGAAGGCCTGAGACTGTACCAGCACCTTTTCCCGCGCCTGGGAGTCGCCCGCCTGGGCCTGTATGACCCAGTTTTCCAACTCTTCCAGTTGTTCCAACTGTTGTAGCGTGGCCGTCACGTAGTGACCCCTTGTCGATCCACCAGCCGAGTAAGGGCAAATGCACGAACCGGCGACCTTATTTTTGCAGTACCAACTGTTCCGCAAGGCTCTTTATACGCAGGTCCGGGTCGAGAACGGCCCTCGCTGGGAGGATATGTATCCGGCGGCAGCGTAATTGGGATTGGTGTCCCGCCGCAAAACACCTATCCCTAATTCCTTCCTGGAATAAAACAACTCACAGGTGATCCGCCTTCCCTTCCTGAAAGCGGATAATTCGTCTCCATAAGACGGGTAAAGCTTTTCTTCCCTTAATATTTAAATCCCCCAGAATACAAGTGTTTGAATCTTCCGTAATACAGCACCCTATCGGGATAAAAATCCGGCTGTTACAACAGACTCACGCCAGTCTCAAGCCTCTCACCGGGCCGGCGAAGTTTGTGAATATGCCTCATCTATTACTGAGCCCTTTGGAGCGTTCGTTCGGCCACACGGATGGTAATATCACCAATGCTGCGGAACTCTGCAAGTTACAGCAGTTTCCCCAGTTTCCAAAATCATATCATTTTTTCGCCTTCCTGTCAATTTCTCGGCCCCTTTGGTAATTTCTCACCCCTTTATGCAAGCGCGGGTTGGCCGACTACTTCCCGATCGTACATTAATCGCGGCCTTCGCAAGGGAAAACGAAATACCGGTCGTGTTCTAAGCGGCGCACGTCCTTAACCCTTTCGTCTGCCACACGGAACGCTGGGCTTTAAAGTTTTCCTATTCCTGCATTTTCTTTCTTGTACCTGCATAAGTTTTGTTGAGCCCGGTAAAAGAAGCGGCAACTAAGATTCACCGGCTCTGTTGCACAAAGCAGGCGGTGAGAATGCACACCGGGATTACCGGCTTTAAACTTTCTCGAAAATTTTAACAGCCAAGGCATAAATGTAAGTAGTAGGAATATAAATTGTCGTAAGTAATTACTGGAAAAAAATGATAAGGCTACCGTGACTGCCAGCATTGACTACTGACAACATTTTAAGGGAGGGAATCTTGATGGAACATCTCTTTCGGGATATCAGTGAGCGCACCGGGGGAGACGTCTATATCGGGGTTGTCGGGGGGGTGCGCACCGGCAAGTCCACATTCATCAGGCGTTTTATGGAATTGATGGTGATTCCCAACATCGAAAACGTATACGACCGTGAGCGGGCGCGGGATGAACTCCCGCAGGCGGGCACAGGCAAAACGGTGATGACCACCGAACCCAAGTTTGTGCCGAATGAGGCGGTGGAGGTGGTCCTGGACTCCGGCATAAAATTTAAGGTCAGGCTGGTGGACTGCGTCGGTTACAGGGTCGAAGGGGCGCTCGGATACGAGGAGGAAGATGTTCCGCGCCTCGTGACAACGCCCTGGTTTGACGAGCCCATTCCTTTTGACGAGGCTGCCGAGATCGGCACGAGGAAAGTGATCCAGGACCACTCCTCAATCGGCATCGTCATGACCACGGACGGAACCATTACGGACCTCCCGCGGGAAAGCTACATCCAGGCTGAGGAGCGGGTGATCCAGGAGCTTAAGGACTTAAACAAACCGTTTATCGTCATTCTGAACAGTACCCAGCCGCACGCGTTGGAAACGTCGCAATTAGCTGCAGAATTAGCCGAAAAATACGGGGTTCCGGTCCTGCCGGTAGACGCCCTGCAGATGACCCAAAACGACATATTCACCATTCTTGAAGAAGTCCTGTACGAATTCCCCGTCACGGAAGTAAACATCGCTCTGCCGCCGTGGGTGGATGAACTGAGCCCCGATCACTGGCTGCGCCAGAATTTTGAATCGGCCGTGCGGGACGCGATTTCCAAGGTTCGCCGCGTTCGCGATATCCAGGGGGTATCACTTGCATTGAAAGAGCAGGAGTTCATCGGCGACGTGGTGATTCGGGAAACCGACCTCGGCAGCGGTACCTCATCCATCGCGGTTACCGCAAAAGAGGGGCTGTTTCACCAGATACTTTCCGAAATAAGCGGCTTCAGCGTAACCGGCGACCAGGATATCCTCCGCCTGCTGAAAGAGCTGAGCGTGGCTAAGCGGGAGTACGACAAGTTTGCCGACGCCATTAAAGAGGTCAGGGAAACGGGATACGGTATTGTTACCCCGCGGCTTGACGAAATGAACCTGGAGGAACCGGAACTGATCCGCCAGGGGAACCGCTTCGGTGTACGGCTTAAAGCCAGTGCTCCTTCGCTCCACTTGATTCGGGCCAACATCACCACCGAGATTACACCGATTATCGGGACAGAAAGACAGTGCGAGGAACTGGTCCGCTTCATCCTGAACGAGTTTGAGGAGAACCCTAAAAGGATCTGGGAGTCCGAACTCTTTGGCAAATCGCTGCACGATTTAGTCCGGGAGGGTATTCAGAATAAACTGCACCGGATCCCGGAAAACACGCAGGCAAAACTGCAGGAAACGCTCCAGCGGATTGTAAACGACGGTGCAGGCGGCATCATCTGTATCATAATTTAAGACGGCTCAGATGGACCGACTTTAGAGGGTCGGTTCAATGTGTAAGGTTAAGGTTCTAAGTTAGGCTCAACGGATTGACCTTAAAGGTTCGTTCGAAGTCTGTTAGACTCATAAGGACCGGACCGACTTTAAGGTTGGTTTAAAGTTCATGGTTCGAGGTTTTAGGTTCAACTTTTTTGACGTTGAATGGAACCTCAAAGGTCCGTTAGTATAAGTTTGCACGCTAAACGTGGCACGTTATACGTTGAACGAACCCTGCATCCTGCCGATTGAGAGAAAACGTTGAACGGACCATAAATCACTTCCGTCTAAGCTTGCACGCGGATAAATAAGAAGCCCTTCCCGTAGGAAGGACTTCTCATTTTAGAGCCCATAATGACCTGCGCTCCGGCTGTCCTGCATCCCTGCTAAGCTCCGGGTAACCTTTCGGCTACCCGGAACCCGTGATGGAACCCAGGATAACCTTTGCCCGACTGATGCAGGTACCTTGAGAGCTACCGACAACCTCTCGGCTGCCAGCAACCCTATTAAGCACCAGGCTTATCCTACGGCACGTGCATCAATCTTGGCTCGACCGGCATGCCTCCTTTTTGGCCCGACAGCAGTCCTTACGACTGCTACCGAGATTTCCCCGGAACCATACCGATCTGCTCGCCGGCTGATACCGAGCCTTCTTGACCCGGTATCAACCTTTGTTCGACTGCTACCGCGCCACACTTGTGACACGGTAGCAATCTTTGCTCGGCCATTACGGACCCTGTTGCTTATAGTGTGATCGGATTTTAACAAAAATATTTAGGTGTTCGGACAAAATTTTTGCGGTAATATATTCACAAAGAAGAAATTAGCGGGTTTACCTTGATGAACATACCGGGGTCCGCTCGAAGCAGAAAGGTTGAAACGCTTTGGTTTTTGCGGCACTTCAGCCGGCCGCAGGCCCATCCAGCGGTCTTCAAGCGATTTTTTAGCCGTGATAGGGAGAAGAACGGTACATGGATAAGAAAGCGCGCATAGCGCTCCTTTCTGTCGGGTCAAATACCCTTCTCACTTTCGGTAAGTTCACCGCCGGCATTGCCATGAATTCCGTAGCGGTGTTCTCCGAAGCGCTGCATTCCGGTATTGACCTTCTGGCGTCGCTGGTGGCCTTCGCTTCGGTCAGGCAGTCTGCAAAGCCTGCCGACGAACAGCACCAGTTCGGCCACGGAAAGTTTGAGAATATTGCAAGCATTGCGGAGGCGCTGCTGATACTACTCGCCGCCAGCCTGATTATCCACAACGCCGTCCAAAAACTGCTGCATCCGGAGCCTGTTGAGGCACTCGGGTTGGGCGCAGTGCTGATGGGTGTTTCTGCGGTTGTAAACCTTGTGGTTTCGCAGGTGCTGATGAAGACGGCGCGCGAGACGGATTCGCCGGCTCTCGCCGCGGACGCCTGGCACCTGCGCACGGACGTGTACACATCGTTAGGAGTCTTCCTCGGCATCGGCATCATTCATTTTACCGGGCGTACGATTGCCGATCCGCTTGTAGGTATCGCTGTCGCCCTGCTGATCCTTAAAGCCGCCTTCGACCTCATCCGGGAATCCATGTTCAGCCTTCTCGACGTAAGGCTGCCGGAAGCTGAAGAGACGATTATCAGGGAGATTCTCGACAAATTCAAGGACGAATACGTGGAGTATCACGATCTCCGCACACGCCGGGCCGGCGGAGAACGGCACGTCGACCTGCATCTTGTGCTGCCTTACGACATGACCGTAGCCGAGGGGAACGCCCTGGTCGGCAGGATCGAAGCCGCGATTCAAAGGCGCCTGCCGAGAACCTACGTTTTAATTTCCACCGACCCCTGCCGGGTTGAGTGTGAAGCATGCCGGCAGGAGTGCAAGCCCCCCGATGCTCTTCCTGAGAGCGGAAGACCAACCGGAAATCACGGATAATGTTTAAGATAAAAGCAAATTTTTTCGAAAAGTTCGTTGCCTAAGTTATTAACGAAGGCAAAAACGCGCATAATATTGTCAACTTACTACTAAGAAACAGGAGGGTAAAGACAAATGCTCACTTTAGCAGCACCGCTTTCAGAGTACTTCCTCCACGTCGACAACCGTCTTCCGGAAGAGGCCTGGCGGGTGCTCCGTGCACTGGGAGACGGCGGGCGGATGAACAAGGAGGAACTGTCTCTCATGGCGCGGGTCAAGCGGGCGGTTTTAGACCACGTGGTAATGCAGTTATACGCCCTCGGGCTGGTGGACGTCACCGCCGAGGGGAAAAGCAAGATCTGCAGCCTTACCAAGTTAGGCGAGGAATTCTCTTACCTGCGCAAAGAAAACGGGGCGGAATAAGAAACCGCTCCGGAGAGAGCAGGCCGCGGCGCGCGGCCTTTTTTCATTATGATTTGACGTATGTACTCGTCCGGGGCAATGTGCTATGATAAAGACCAGGGGCTGGACCCCGGTAATATAAGGCAGGGAGGAATAGAGTGGCCGGGCAAAAGTGGCGGTTGGCCGCCGAGGAACCCGTACTGCGGACGCTTTTCGTCCGGGAACTGGATATAAGTCCTATTACGGCACAGTGTCTAATCAACAGGGGAGTCTGGTCGTTGCATGAAGCCGCGGAGTTTTTAGCCGGGGAAACCGCCCGGCTTGAATCACCCTGGCTGCTGAAGGATATCGGTAGAGCGGTTGTACGCATAAAGGAAGCGGTGGCTAAAAAGGAACGCATACTCATTTACGGTGACTACGACGCCGACGGGGTAACGGCCGCCGCGCTTTTGTTTTTGACACTCAAAAGATTAGGCAGCGAACCTGTATGCCACCTGCCAAGCCGGGAAGAAGGATACGGCCTTAAGGAACCGGTACTCCGGCACTTCCGGGAGGAAGGTTTCAGCCTGGTTATCACCGTGGACTGCGGGACAAGCGCCTGCCGGGAAGCTCTCCTTTGCCGCGAACTTGGCATTGACCTGGTGATTACCGATCATCACCAGCCGGGACCTGAACTGCCGGATGCGGCGGCCGTTGTGAACCCGAAACAGCCGGGCTGCCTCTATCCCTATAAACACTTCGCGGGGGTAGGAGTGGCCTGGAAACTCGCAACAGCACTCATGGAAGAGACGATGGGGAACAATGCCGGGAGTATGGCGGAGGACCTTCTGGACCTTGTGGCCATCGGAACCGTGGCCGACGTGGTACCCCTCACAGGCGAAAACCGTGTCCTCGTGCGCGCCGGGCTGAAAAGGGTAGGGGAGAGGACCCGCCCGGGCCTGCGCGCCCTGCTGCGGCAATCCGCCGCGGGCGAGACAGTGACGGCACGTACGGTATCCATGATTTTAGCGCCGCGGATAAACGCCGCAGGCAGAGTAGGGGACCCCCGTACGGCCTTAGACCTGCTGCTCAGCGAGGAAGAAAACGCAGAAGAAGGAGCGGCGCTGCTCTGTTCGCTGAACCAGGAACGGCAGCGGTTGGAAACGCTGATGCTGGCGGAGGCTCAGGCATTGATCGACGGTAAACCAGGCGAGGTGCAAAAGCCTGTGCTTGTGGTAGCGGGAGAGGGGTGGCTCCCCGGGCTTACCGGGATAGTGGCAAACCGCCTGGTGGAGCGTTACGGCCGCCCGGTTTTTTTGATCGCCCTCAACGGTGAGAGCGGGAGGGGGTCAGGGCGCGGAACGCCGGGCTACGACGTTTTCCAGGCGCTCCAATACGCCGCCCCCCACCTTGTCGAATACGGCGGCCACACCGGAGCCGGGGGATTCACCGTCATGCGCGAAGCGGTGGCAGCGTTCGGAGAAGCGCTTATCGAGTACAGCCGACTGGAAAAGCGCCCTGCGCCGGTCTCATTGCATCTGGACGCGGATGTTAAATTCGAGGAGCTTACTCCGGAACTCGCAACGGAACTCGACCTCCTCGAACCCCACGGGTGCGGGAACCCGCCGGTGCGCCTGGTTTCTTACGGGGTCGGTGTCGAAGACGCCCGCCCGGTCGGCGCGAACGGAAGCCATCTCAAGCTCCGGCTGCGCCAGGGCAACACCGGCTTTGACGCAATCGCCTTCGGCCTCGCCGGCAACAGCTCACCCCCACGGGTGCTGGACGTGGTTTTCCGGCCGGCAATAAGCGAGGTTACAGGCCGGTTGGAGCTTATAATTGAGGATTTCAGGCCGGCGGAGAAGGATTCCTGCACCCCCAAGCCATACGGGGCAAACATCTTTATCAAGCAGGCGTTAGATTACATCAGTCAACTGACCGACCTTTACAGGCCCGAGGAGGCACCGGAAAAACAGCAGCAGCCTGCGAAACGCGCTGCGCTTGTTGACATGCGGGGGCACCCCGACCGGTGGGCGGTGCTCGCGCAAATGTACAGCATCCGGAAACCGGTGGTGCTGGTCTCGACACCAGCGGCAGCGTGCGAGGTGGCGGCGCGGCTCAGGCTGGTCTTCCCGGACACGGCCGACCGTGTAACGGTGTTCCACGCCGGGCTGCCGGAGAAGCATCGTGCCGCTGCGGCGACGGCGGCGGCCGGCGATACCGGGGTCCTGGTGACCACACCTGCATTGGCCGGGCGGTTCCCGGATGACAAAGACGTGGTCGTTTTCGAACTGTTTCATACATGGTCCCAATGGGAATGGCTGCGCGGGTGTGGGGGGCGGGAGCTGATCCTCCTCTTCGGCGGCCGCGACAGGGAAGCGGCAAGGTTGCGCCTCAACGCACTGGCCCCGCCGCGGAAGGCTCTGCTTGGGTTTTACCAGTATCTGAGGAGGCACGCCGGACGGGGTATCATAACAATCGGTTTCCCGGACGGGGTAAAGCTTTTAAAGAATTGCGGCGTCCCGGGAGCCGGAAAGCGTGCGCTGGAGAACGCGCTCAAGATACTTGCCGAACTCGAGCTTCTGGAATTAAATCCCGCGGCAGGCGGCTACCGTATCGGCTTGAAAACTCCTCAAAGGAAGCGTTTCCTTCCAGCATCGCCTACCTTCAAACAACAGCACGTCTTTAAGCGGGAAGTGCTCGACTGCCAGAAACATTTTCTGACCAGCCCGTCCGAGGTGCTTAAAGATTATTTCCAGTGTGGTATAATTAGCACTGGTGGTACCGATGACGTTGGCACTTTACGACGAACTCCTATCTAAGATTAAGTCGTATAACCCAAACCCCGACGAAGACCTCCTGAAGCAGGCCTATCTCTTTGCGGTTTCACTTCACGGCGACCAGAAGCGCCACTCCGGGGAGCCTTACATCGTCCACCCGGTTGCGGTAGCCACCATCCTGGGCGAACTGGAACTTGACACCGAAACCGTCGTCGCCGGGCTCCTGCACGACGTTGTGGAGGATACCGGCGTTGCACTGAGTGCGATAACCGATCACTTCGGGCCCGAGATCGCGGCCCTGGTCGACGGTGTAACCAAGCTCTCCCGGCTCGAGTTCCGCTCAAAGGAGGAGCAGCAGGCCGAGAACCTCCGCAAGATGTTTCTTGCGATGGCGAAAGACATCCGGGTAATACTCATCAAACTTGCCGACCGCCTGCATAATCTTCGCACACTCGAGTACCACAGCCCGGAAAAGCAGCGAGCCATTGCTTCGGAAACGCTCGAGATATTTGCGCCTCTCGCGCACAGGCTGGGGATATACCGGTTGAAGTGGGAGCTTGAAGACCTCGCTTTTCGCTACCTGGAGGCAAAGAAATACCGTGAGTTAGCGGAGAGAATAGCGCAGACTCGCGCGGCACGTGAAGAATACATACGGCAGACCATCGAGGTCCTGAAAAAAAGGCTCGATGAAAGCGGGATAACCGCCGATCTGCAGGGGCGGCCGAAAAACCTGTACAGCATTTACAAGAAGATGGAGCGGCAGGGAAAGGACTACACCGAGATTTTCGATACGACCGGGATCAGGGCGCTCGTTGACACGGTCCGCGACTGCTACGCGGTACTCGGCGTGGTGCACACCATCTGGAAGCCCGTCCCGGGGCGTTTCAAGGATTATATAGCGGTGCCGAAAGAGAACATGTACCAATCACTGCACACAACCGTCGTTGGACCGAAGGGCGAGCCGCTTGAGATCCAAATCCGCACGTGGGAAATGCACCGGACGGCGGAATACGGCATTGCGGCACACTGGCGGTACAAAGAGGGACGGCAGCGCGACGAAGAAATCGAGGCGAAGTTCGCCTGGCTCCGGGAGCTGCTCGAATGGGTACACGAAATGAAGGACGCCCGGGAGTTCATGGAGAGACTGAAGATAGACGTCTTCGCAGATGTCGTCTTTGTCTTCACTCCGAAAGGAGATGTGGTGGAACTGCCCGCGGGAGCCGGACCGCTTGACTTTGCCTACCGGATCCACACCGACGTGGGCCACCGTTATAAGGGAGCCAAGGTGAACGGCCGGCTGGTACCGCTTGATTATACCTTAAAAACCGGGGATATCGTCGAAATTGTCACCGGCAAGCAGCCCAACCCGAGCCGGGACTGGTTAGCGGTGGTCCGCACCTCCCAGGCGCGGAACAAACTCCGCACCTGGTTTAAACGCGAGTGGCGGGAGGAAGCGGTCCAACGCGGCCGCGAAGCCCTTGAGAAAGAGGCGCGCAAGCAAGGCCTCGAATTGGAACTGCTCAAGAGCGAAAAGCTGCTGGACCAGGGGCGGCGCTTCAACTTGTATACGTTTGAGGACGTATATGCGGCGGTTACCCAGGGAGTGATCGCCCCACAGACCCTCGTGGCCCGGCTGCGCGAGGATACCCAGCCGGCAGAGGCGCCCGTGTCCTCGCTGAAACCCCGGCCGCGTTACGATGCTCAGGGCGTGCGGGTGCACGGGGTCGGCCACCTGCTGATACGCCTGGCGCACTGCTGCAACCCCGTGCCCGGTGATCCCATTGTGGGGTACGTGACCAGGGGCAGGGGTGTTTCCGTGCACCGATCGGACTGCCGCAACGTCTCGGTTTGGCGCGTGCAGGAGAGCGAGCGGCTGGTTGAGGTCTCCTGGGAGGCAGGGTTTAGTGCACCCTTCTCCGTGCGGGTGGAGGTTTCGGCCATCGACCGTGCCGGGCTCTTGCACGACGTGATGAGCGTGTTAGCGGAAATGAAGATCAGCGCCGCCTGGGTGACGGCACGGGGCAAAAAGGACCGGATGGCGACCATCGAGTTCAGCGCCCAGGTCCGCGACAAAGACCAGCTCGAGTACCTGGTGCGAAAGATCAACCGCATCAAGGACGTCTTCGAAGTGCGGCGGGTAGTATAGTAAGGGGGACTCGAAGGTGATGAGCACCTGACAACCAACTGCAGAAAGGCTCTGGGCCGGTATCCGCCACCTGAAAACGGTGGAGAGAGGAGGGAAGTGCGCGGAATTAAGTCAAGGTGTTAGCACCCTGTCCTTGATTTTATTACAGGTATTGATAGCAACCTGATTAATGATTTATACTAAAGTAAAGGATAAAACAAGGAGGAAGGTCGGGTTGCTATGTTAAACGATACCGGCCGGATAGCCGGTACCGGCCGCGTCACCGGCAAAGGACAGGTGCAGGTGCCGAAGGAGATCAGGGATGCCCTTGGCATCCGGGTGGGCGACGAACTGGTCTTCCAGCTTGCCGACAACTTCTTTACTGCTCGCGTCCGCAAAAAGCGGCGGTTATCAGAACTGGCCGGCGTGCTGTCACCCCGGCGCCCCTTTCCTGGGGTGGAGCGGGAAGAGGAAGGTACAAAGCGGACCTTGGCGGGGAAGCGCGCGCGGAGGCTGAAGAATGGCGGTTGACGTCTGGATTGACGCCAACGTGATCCTCCGCTACCTGCTCCGCGACCACGAGGGGCTTTTTGACGAAGCCTCGCGGGTGATGGCCGCGGCCGAACACGGCGAAGTGAACCTGCACCTCGCTTCACTCACGGTAGCGGAACTGGTCTGGGTGTTGGATTCATTTTACGGTTATCCGCGGGAAGAGGTAGTCAGGGTCGTAGAGAGTTTTGCTACCGCGGACGGAGTGATACCGGAAGAACGAGAGATAATCCTGCAGGCACTGTCGGACTACGCTGCCCTCAACGTGGACTTCATTGATGCTTACTTAGCGGCAAAAGCTTCCGCCGGCGGCCGGCCGGTCTGCACCTTTGACACAAAGGACTTCACCCGCCTCCCGGTGGCAAGATTCTCTTTATAGGGAGTCGTTTACGACGATTAATCGTCGCCACCGGGAATAAAAATGGCTCAAATGTTTATACTTCGGCCTCTTATCAACGTCGAACGTAGAACGTCGAACGGACCCCAAGGGTCTGTCCGGATGAGGACGAACGATTTTCGGAGGAGCGCGATCGTGCTGCCGTTGTACAGGAGTTCACTATGCGAATTCATCCAAAAGACCTAACCTTCTAACTTCTGGCCTCTAACCTCTAAAATGGCCGGGTAGATAAGTAATCGTAGGTGGCCTCTGTCCACCAACAACATTGACATCAAAAACGCACTTGCCTGATGCTTCGTAAGAGCATATAATAAAAACGTGAGGTGATGGCGGTGCGTACCACAGTCAACATTGATCGGACGGCGCTTGAAGAGGCAATGCGGCTCACGGGAAGCAAAAAGCAGAGCGAAGTGCTTAACATGGCGCTGAAAGAGTTTATCCGCCGGCGCCGGGTGGCGTTGCTGCAGAAAAGACTCGGCAAGGAGGATCTGGCGGTAACTCTTAAAGATATTGAGGCGTGGCGCAGTGAGCGGTGAGCAATTGTTTATCGTGGATACCTCCACGTGGGTGCTGGCCCTGCGGAAAGATGGCTCCCCCGAGGCGGCTGCCTGGCTGCATAACGCCCTCGATAGGGAAGAGGTAGCCCTGGTGCCGCTCGTAAAAGTCGAACTTTTGCTCGGGGCCAGAGACGAAGCGCATTATGCTGCACTGAAGCGGGAATTAGACGCCCTGCCGCAACTGCCGGCGAGCGACAAACTCTATGATCAAGCGGCCGACCTGGCTTTTAGTCTCAGGCGAAAAGGCCGTACCCTTCCATTAATTGACGTTTTGATCGCCGCTTTTGCCGTTGTACACTCTTGCTTACTGGTACACCACGACCGGCACTACGAGTTGATCCGCGAAGCGCTTCCTGATTGCGGTCTGCAGACACTGGCTGTTCCACGGTTTGTCGAAAACTAAAGTTTCACGTAAAAGATTATAATGCTTTGGGCTAACGGGAACCGGAAGGTTATGCTATTGTGCTGTAAACACGGTATTGGCTGGCAGGAAAACCGGGTCTTAATCCGGAACCCTGCCGCATGATCTTTGGTCGTGGCGGTTAGAGCATCCTTCTTACTTTCGCAAACGGAGCAAACGGATTTCCCGGTCGTGTTCATCGAGGCGGATGTCCTGCTGCCGTTCTCTGCGGATCAGGTGGTCGATGTTTTCTTCCACCCGGGTTAGCGCATCCCGAATGCTCTCAAAATAGTCTAAATGAACCTGGCGGGCGTCGAAGAGCGCCCTGATCTTTTCAAAGACTTCATTTTCCAGCCGGACTTCCAGCGCGACAAGGCGGTTTTGCAGCGCTTCTTGGCCTTGTCGGAGGCTGCCCACGTCGGTGCGCAGCGCCTCTTGCCCCTCCTCTAAGCGTTGCAGCCGTTGATTCTGGGCCTGCTGGCCCTGGCTCAGATCCTCCAACTTAGCAAGAATCTGCTGTAAAAGCTCTTCCACGAGTTAAGCCTCCCGCTGATGATCTATAACTAATCTTACTACACAGGGGAAAAGAAAGGAAGCTCGTCTTAAAAACGGGAACCGCAGGGTACCCGTTACCGTGGTATAAACAGTTCAAGCGCAGATGCCGCGCTGAAAAACGCGGTTTAAGACAAAACAGCTCTGGCAAGGGAGGAAAAAGTAACCAAGCGTCGAATTACGATGCAGACGATCAATGACCTCATGGTGCAGTCTGTCGAAGCGGCTCCGGCCGCCGGTTGCGGGAGAAGTCAGAAGTTGCCCTGGACGGCAGGGACGCCTTCGGCCGCTTCAAGCGCGTCCGCGCCGGTTATCCGAAAGAACGCAGCCGCCGGTTCGACTTCAGATTAGCGGCAATGTCCGAATGGATCCGGGAGTGGCTGAACGGCCTGGATATCGAGCCGGTGCAAAAAGAACGGTAGGTCGGGCTGTTATCACCAGAGCGTTGGGGTAGGCTGCGCCCGCAGTTTTGGAGGTCGGAGGTTAGAAAAAGTATGGTGGGCTGTGCCCGCTACAGCAGTAGAATAGGCACTACCCACTGCAGTCCCCTTGTCATCGGGGAAGGTTTGAAAAAGCCGGTCTTTAACCAGGTAGCCAATAACCTTTCAGTCCCCTTGTTATGCGGGGATTTCGATATCAATGGTCGCTTCTCTACTAAGGTATGAGAGTCCCAAGGAGTTTATAAAAGTTCTTTTTGTCGATATCCGGAATATAACTGTTACCAGTTAGCCAATAACGGGGGGTGACTAACTTGAATTGGCTGCTGGTGACAGCGAGTTTAATAACTGCTACTGGTTTGACTGTTATCGGAGTATTACTGCTTACCATCAAGCTGAGAAGCTAAGTCCAGCGTGAAGGAGCCGCGTTACAATACCGAATGTAAATACGATACAAATGTGGTTTGATAGCGGATAACTTAGGGATTATGAAGGTTTCAGGTAGACGAAGGGTGATAAGACGTATTTAGAAAGAGAACAGAACGCTAATTTATAAATCTGTGGGGAGGCGGCAGATGTGCTAAAATACACAGGACATCCGTTGGTGGACGTAGGTGTAGCAACGATAACTGCTTATGCCAAAAAGCGTGAACCATCGCTGGTAACGGCGACTGACCTTGAGCAGTTCGCCAAGTTTATGGAGGAAATATATTTCGGGGGGCGGTGGCGCGGGCTGATGTTCACCATCTTTCCGAACTCCGCCTATACTCAACCAAAGCTGAGCAAGGAGAAAAAGGACGCTTACCGAGAGACTTTCATCTATGGATTCCGAACTTCTTCACCGAAGGCAGAGGAGCGGTGTGCGTTTTGCGGTGAGGCTATGCTTACGCGCGGTTTTCGCCAGAACGTACCGCTGCTAACTGGAGAGGGTACGGTAAATTTCTTTCCGTGGGGGAATGTAGGATTACCTGTTTGCGGCGTTTGTGCATTGGCTGTTCAAGCTTTTTTACTTGGTTCTGTGAAGTGCGCGGGACGAGCGTTGTTTGTACATGCAGACGACGAGTCAATGACGTTAGAGTTCGCCCGTCGCTTTCTGATAGAGAACCAGCGATTCCTCAGCCTAAAGACAGTAAGCAAGGAGGAAGAAGGGGCGCAGAATATCAAATATCCCCGGACTTATTTTGTTGCACGATTGCTTGAAGTTGAAACGGAACGGCGACAAGCGGAAGAGGATGAAACGCCTTGCTCTATCACTATCTATCATCTCACAAATTACGGGACTAATCCCGATATAGCCCTGTATCACTTTCCGTATCATCTCGTTTCCTTCCTGCGCCAAGCGCACCGTGCGCCGCACGGCGAGACTTGGCGGCAGATTGAACGTCGCGCGTGGGAACTGGCAATCGAAAAGGCTAAAGGCAAAAAGCAGGATAAAGAAAATCTTGTTGAGAAGCCTGCTGGGCCGCAGCCTCGTGATGAGCCGGGGCGGGCGCGGAATTATCTCTATGAGGACTTGTTTGACTTACCGCACAATGCGGCAAGGTTTGTTCGCACCTATTTCCTACGTCGTGCCTATCGCTTCGCTCGCGAAGAAGATCCGCGCCACGCTTACAGTCTACAACGCGAGTTGCAACTAGTATCGTGGACATTGGCGGCAATTTTTCTAAAGGAGGTGATGAACGTGAACCAGCACCGGATCGAAACAATCAAGCGCATTGCCGACCGAATCGCTGAACATATCATGGCTGAAAACGATAGGAAATTGTTTCGCGGATTGTGGATGAGCCGTGGACCGTCACAATTACGTCGCGTACTCGTCATGGAGGATACACGCCTTGTGCAGAGTGGGAAAACGCCCCTATTCACTCTGGATGACTTTATCGAATTGTTTGAACTTCACGAAGACAGTCGTCGTCCTGATTGGGACCTGACACGCGACCTGATTCTCATCCGTGTGATTGAACAGTTGTACCGGCGCGAATGGTTTAAGGTCCACGCGGACGTTATTGGTCAAGAGGAAATGACTGAAGCAACAGAAGCCGCCGCCGAATAGCGGTCTTAATCCAAATGAAAGGAGAGGATTATCGATGGCATTTGTAACGGGACTTTTACTTTTGGACGCTCCTGCTTCTGCATTGAATAATGCCGGGCAAAAGCAGGGCGCACGTACGGATAATGCAATTGAGGTGAAGCAGATTCGCACGCGGGAAGGTGTCTACCCCTACGTCTCGGCACAAGCCTTTCGTTTCTGGCTGCGCAACACTCTCGCAGAACTGGCACTGGCCGGATTTGATTGGAAGAATGCGCCAATTTACCGTGAGGCGAAGATTGCGTATCCCGACGCTGACCCTATCAAGTGGTATGACGACGATCTGTTTGGTTACATGCGAGCTCAGAGCAAGCGCGCTGAAGCAAGGGAAAAGCGGGAAGCGGATCCGTCACGGGCTGAAGAGACCCCTACCTCAACAGAAATCACGCGCGTGTCGCCGTTCCGTGTCAGTACGTTCGTCTCGATTGCACCTGTAACAATCACCGAGGACTTCGGCGTGATGTCGCGGCACGAAGGAAATCCAGTTCCACACGAACACGACTTCTACCGCGCAACGCTCAAGGGTTTGTTTTCGCTCGACCTGAGTGCGTGCGGTACCTTCTCGTATCGGGACAAGACGGGGTTTCGTAACTTAGATGATAACCGCATTAAGGAAGCGGAGGAGCAAAAACTGGAACATCTGGAAAGAGAAAAGTCCTACCGACTTCCCAGAGCTGAACGAGTGAGGCGGATTGCCGCGCTTTTTGAAGGGTTGGCACACTTGGAAGGCGGGGCAAAACTCACGCTGCATTATACAGACGTTATGCCACCCCTGGTCGTCATGGCAGTAACACGGGGCGGGAACCACATTTTTAACTACATCATCAGTGCAGACAGCCGCGGTAAGCCGCAGTTCAACGTTGGCGCGCTGAAGCAGGCTGTTGAAGTTTATCGGGATACAATTCTTTCGCCGATTTATATCGGCTGGACTACAGGCTACCTTGATGATCAGCGCGAGGTCGTCAAGTCAGCTCTCGATGAATTGAAGGACAATGAGAAAATTAAGCAAGACTATAACCTCGACCACCCTCGCCGAGCTTTTCAGAAGATCGCCGAAGCGATTAAGGACGAGAAGAACGTTGCATGGTTGGAGTGATGTCCCGTGCGCGTGCTCAAAGTGGAACTTGAAGGGCTGACGACTTCGTTTCGCTACCCCCACTTTATGTGGGGCAGACAACCGACGTTTCCAATGCCGCCACCCGCTACCATCTACGGACATATTTGCAGTGCGGTGGGCGATTGGGTAGACCCTCGCGGGGTTGAGTTCGGTTATGTTTTTACGCACGACGGGCAGGCAACCGATCTGGAGTGCTGCCATACGCTCTCCGTGGCAAGTTCACGTGCGGCGTTTGAGTGGAAAGGTGAGCGCATCAGTGCCAACCTTCAAGGCGTGGTAAATCCTCTGAAGCGGGATTTCTTATTTCGCCCGCGTTTGACGCTTTACCTGAACCGTCCAGACTGGTTGGAATACTTCCATGCTCCGCGCTATCCGGTTGTGCTGGGACGGTCGCAGGATTTGGCGACTTATACACGGGTCACCATCATCGAGTTGAAGCAGTGTGACGATGTATACTATGAGCATACCTTATTACCTTTTAAGTGGCGCACTTGCACGGGGCGGGGCGTGACAATAACCATGCCGCGCTTCGTGAACTACCACAACAATCGCGAACCGCAGTTTGACCGCTACATTGCATTACAAGAGCGTAGTGCCACCGCGGACTGGGTGCGCTACGAGTGTGAACCATTATCTCACTGGGTTGATTCAGAAACGCCTGAATGGCGCGGGTGCCAGCGTGGCGTGGTATTTCACCGCTTTCTGGAGTAAAGGAATGGACAATTCGCACCTACTGCAAGATTTCTGGGCAAAGTCGGCACTTGAGGAACAACAAACGGGCGAGACGCTGCTGGAACATACGGAAGCTGTTATTCGCGCGTTAGCGGGTATAGCACGGTTGCGCCCTGATTTGCACACGGCAGCAAATGTGCCGCGATTGTGGCACTGGGCGTTCTGGGCGTGTTGCCTGCACGACTTGGGCAAAGTCGCAAAAGGCTTCCAGCAGCAGCTCCGCACTAGCGCGATATGGGGGCATCGGCACGAAGTTCTATCACTTGCCTTTCTCGATTGGTTGCCGTGTAAAGAGATGGACCGTAAGTGGATAGCAGCAGCAGTTGTATCACATCATAAAGACGTGGATGAACTACAACTGGCCTATCCAGGTGATGTGGAAGCAGATGATATAATTCTCAACGAACTCGTTGCCCAACTACCTAATGACGCGGTGGAAGTGTTACCTGCTACGCTCAACGCAAAAGTGGAAGAGTGGCGTACGTCTCTTGGTTTAGCCCTGTTTGGTGTCGAGCCGCTGATATTCAATAAAGAAGACGCGAAGACATTCCAGAGATATGCGGCGGAGCGGCTTTGCCGAAACTTAAAGATGTTCTATCGCTTTGAGCGTGAGCTTAGGCAAGGGAAACGGATGGAGACAGATATAACGGCCTCGCTTTTGTTACGTGGACTTATCGTGACGGCTGACCATATCGCATCAGCCCATGCGCAGCCCCCGCAACCAACCCTTAAGGGAGTCGGCGATCTGCTGAAATGTCTGGATCTTAACTGGGAAGAACTTTATGATCATCAACGCGGCTGCGCAACTGCCATCGGCTCAACCATTCTCACCGCCCCGACAGGGAGCGGGAAAACGGAGTCCGCGTTGCTGTGGGCAGCGAAACAGAAAGAGCAAGCAAACGGCGCGCCGCGCGTATTCTACGTACTCCCTTTCCAAGCCAGCATGAACGCCATGCATCAACGACTAAGCAGGTATTTCCCGAACGCCGAAGTAGGTTTGCAGCACGGGCGAAGCCTCCATGCGCTCTACCGCGCTTACTTAGAACTCGATGCCACTCCGCAACAAGCCGCCCGCTTGGCGCGATGGGCCAAGAACCTCGCAACTCTTCATGCCCATCCAATCAAGGTGCTAAGTCCGTATCAGTTGCTTAAAGTGTGCTATCGTTTGCGCGGCTACGAGGCGGTGCTGACCGATTGCTTCGGCGGGCTCTTCATCTTTGACGAGATGCATGCTTACGAGCCCGAGCGGTTAGCAATGATCATTCAAATGATGCGCTTCATGCGGGAGCGACTGCACGCAAAGTTTTGCGTGATGACGGCCACGATGCCGCGGCCGATTATCTCATACGTTCAGAAGGCGATAGGAGATATGGTGGAAATCAAAGCGTCAGACGAACTTGCCAGGAAGTTCTGCCGCCACCGGTTGCGCTTGCTGAACGGTGAAATTGTCAATGAGGCGAACTTACAACGTATCGTTGAAGCAGCATCAGGAGGGCAGTCTGTACTTGTCTGCTGTAACACGGTGCGCCGCGCTCAAGAAGTTTATGGTGCGCTGAAAGCGTGTTTACCAAACGTGATGGTGAACTTGCTCCACAGCCGCTTTACAGCGTATGACCGCTTGAGGAAAGAAGGCGCACTGGTGAAAGACCCATCCAAGCTGGTGAGACCTGACGGTATACTGGTCGCTACGCAAGTGGTCGAGGTCAGTTTGAACCTGGATTTTGATACCATTTTTACCGAACCCGCACCACTTGAAGCATTGCTCCAGCGATTCGGACGGGTGAATCGTTTGGGTCGTTTAGGACTTATTCAACTTGCTCCCGTCCATGTCTTCTACGAACCGGCAGACGGACAACATATTTATGATGAACTCATGGTGCAGCGCACACTTGAAGTAATTGCGCATGCTGATGATAAGCCAGTAGATGAATCCCAAGTTGCCGCATGGTTGGCTGAAATATATACTGCAAAGATACTTGACGAATGGACGAAGAAGTTCGAGAAATCCTCCCGTATCTTTGAGGAATCCTGCATCCAGACTCTGCGTGCGTTTGCCAGCGATGATGCGCTTAAAAGCCTCTTCTACCAGGCCTTTGATAATATTGACGTGCTGCCTGTTTGTCTCGAAGCCGAATACAACAAGCTCATCGAAAACGACCCGATTCTCGCCACCGAATTGCTCGTGGGCATTTCGTGGCGGCAATATGGACGCTTGAAACGTGAAGGGCGGATTATAGCGCCTGCTGTACGTGGAGGCGCACCTCTTATAGATGCCCCCTATTCGTCTGAAATTGGTTTAATGTTTTGATGGTTCGTCTTTTAAGTTAGGGAAGGGGTAGCCTCACGCACTGATAGCGGGGTTTTTGCCGGAAACGGCCTGACGGCCTTAATCGGACCTTCCATTTCCTCTTCTTTCACTATCCTGGGGCCAGTTCTGCATGCTGCCGCAAAAGGGCTGGTGCGGGAGGGCCGGGAGAAGTGGGTAAAAGTTTAGAGGTGCCGTACAGCAGCGAAATTGGGTTAGAAGTAACTTAGATGATAAGGATGTTGCAGGTTTTAAAGCCAATCAGGCTTTGTGCTAAGGTACGAGTTATTAATGCGTAATGGTAGCCGGAGGTATTATCTTATCTATGAAAATGAAACAATTAGGCAGGCTCGAGAAAATCAACCCGCGTGAAATCTGGGCTGACGAAGCGCGGGATTTCACGCCGTGGCTCAGGGAGAACATCCGGGCGCTTTCGGAGGCTTTGGGTCTTGACCTTGAAATTACGGAATCCGAAGGTGCTGTCGGCGACTTCTGGGTTGACCTGGTGGGCAGGGACCTTAGTTCGGGACGGCCGGTTGTGATCGAAAACCAGCTTGGTTCCGATGCGCGCCCAACAGGACGAAATAGAGAAGGAGATGGGGCAGCCGCTCTTTTGGGAGGAGTTGCCCAAGGCGAGAAGGATAGCGGTTTATACCGAGGGAAGGATAGAAGATCCACCGGAGCGTCTTGGCCAACTGCAGGACTGGGCGGTCGAGGTATTGGGCCGGTTTGTGAGGGTATTTTTTCTGAGGTGTTTTACGAATTGCGTTAAATTTTATCTTATGTTATATTTTCGTACAGGTAAAGTAAAGGAGTCGTTATGACATTTCATCGTCGTCACCGGGAATGAAAATGGCTCAAATGTTTATGCTTCGGCCTCTTATCAACTAAAAAAGTATCTCCCATCCCGGCAACCGTCGCCTGCCGCTGCACAAGTTAATTAATTTTTAAATTTAATCCGCACCACAAAGCCTGATTTCCTTGGCAGGAACTGGCTGGTTATGCATCCGGCTGCTGACTAACTATTTCAAAAAGAACCATCTATTCCATATAGTTTTTTGTTTAGCCAAATTATAAAATGAAATAAAATCTGTTCTTGTCGTTATTGGGAGGTAACGATAGTGCGAAAGAACTTTAAAAGACTTCTACTGTCGCTGGTTCTGATTTCCGGACTCCTTTTGAAACCGCCTGTTTACGCGCAGGAGCTTTATACAGTGGCGCCCGGTGATACGCTGTATTCAATTGCGCAAAAATACCAAACGTCTGTGGAGACAATCAGGCAGTTAAACAGATTAAGCAGCAGCCTGATCTATACCGGTCAGAAGCTGGTCATTCCCAACCAGGTGACGGTTCATGTTGTGGCTAAGGGAGAAACCCTTTCTCATATCGCCAAGTTGTATAATACGACTGTTTCCGAAATTATGTCTACCAACAACCTGCCTAACGATTCTCTGAGTGTCGGACAAGTCCTCAGGATCAACGGCGGCCGGTACGAGCCCCCGGATGCGTTTATAGTAGGTTACCATACCGAGGAAGAAGCCCATTTGCAGTCCTCGGCATGGTCGACTATGGCCCATATGAGCGATCTGTCCTACGTCACCCCGTTCTGGTTCCGGTTGAACCGGTATGATCCTGCGAATCTGGAGACAGCGGGTTACTTTGATCCCTCACAGACCCATGAACTAGTAGCAGCGGCTCATGCGTATGATGTGCCGGTACTGCCGGTAATCCACAATTTCTTATATGAGGATAAGTCGCTTACCAAGAACTTGGTAACTGCGATGCTATCGAGCCCGGAATCGCGAAGCAGATGTATCGCGAATATTATCAGGCTCATTGAGTCTTACGGCTTCGATGGGATCAACATGGATTTTGAAGGTATCAGGGTGAGCGACCGGGATAACCTGTCTCTTTTCTACCAGGAGCTTGGCGACCGGTTGAGAGAAAAGGGATACCTTTTTACCGTTGCCGTCCCGGCAAAATCGGATGACTGGAGTAATCCCTGGGCAGCACCGTATGATTACTCGGCTATCGGCAGGGCTGCCGACCTGGTCGTGCTGATGATGTACAACGAGCACGGCTTTCCCGGGAGCGGCCCCGGACCCGTTTCATCAATCGGTTTTAACCACGCGGTTCTCAAGTACGCAGTGGAGAAAATTCCCCGGCACAAGATCATTGCGGCGGAACCGGTTTTCGGATTTGATTTTAACCTGCAGACCAACAAGTACGAATACTTGTCACACGAATTAGTTATGCAACGGGTTAAAGATTTTGCTGCTGACCCCATGCTTGATACGGCCAGTCAAACACCGTTTTTCTCTTATATTACAAACAACCAGCGGCACGAAGTTTGGTATGAAAATGCCGAAAGCCTGAAAAGAAAATTAGATTTAATCAGGGAGTATGATATTGCCGGGCTGGCTCTGTGGCGTCTGGGCTTGGAAGACCCGGCCATTTGGCAAACCATACGGGAGCGGGTTAATATACGATAGAGGCCGTCCAAAAAACTTCATGGTAAGCCGGTTTTTAGAAGCGGCTCTAACCGCGTCTTGGTTTTCGGGCGGCAGTTCTGTCCAGAATCTCATCTATACACTGATTTCGCGGGCTTCTCAATGTTATAGGAGTGGACGGAGATGAAGCCCCCGAGACCTTGACCCGGAAAATGCTCGAGAGCGACGTCCTCAGGGAGGTTCTGCGTTGATCCTCGTAGACACCGGCGTGTTCTACGCCTTGATCGACAAGAACGACGTGAACCATAGCCTGGCCAAGGAGTTTTATACAAGTGTAGCGGGACGGGAGGTTCTTTGTACCTCCCTTCCCGTTCTTAGCGAGGCGTGGCTGTTGATAGGCGCTCGCCTTGGCAGCTGCTTTGCTGACCGGTTGTGGAAATCGGTATGTGACGGTGCCTTCGAAATATTACCCCTCGAAAGAGAAGATTTGGCGTTGGCGCTCGAAATCGAAAGCAAATACAACGATGTAGCCTTTGGTTTTATAGACGCTACCTGTTTCGCTCTTTGTGAAAAACATAAACTCCGGCGGGTATTCACTTATGACCGGAAACACTTTTCTATCTACAAGCCACACTTCACCAATGCCTTGGAATTGGTTCCGTGACCGCCGCTTCAAGGCGCCCGGCTGCTCGGCCGGGTGCCGGAACATTCATGGCGGGAAGGTCAGGTTCGCCGGCGGATGTCTTATAATCACATTTAGTGCATTTCGTTCACGCCCCGGTGACGCGTGGTGGGTAGGAATTTTGAAGCATTTGATCAAACATGATTTCGGAGGACGATAAATTGCACGTTTTGGTCACCGGCGGGGCCGGTTACATCGGGAGCCAAACGGTTAAGGAGCTGCTGCGGGCAGGGTATAAGGTGACGGTTCTGGATAACCTCTCCCGGGGGCATAAGGCGGTGGCGCGGCTGCTGCCGCAGGCAGAGTTCGTTTGGGGCGACATCGCCGACCGGGAGTTGGTCGTTGGGCTTGTGCGGTCGCGCGGCATCGCTGCGGTGCTGCATTTTGCGGCGCTAAGCATCGTCGGGGAGTCTGCGGCCGATCCGGCGCTTTATTACCGGAACAATATGGTGAAAGGGCTGGCACTGTTGGAAGCGATGCGGGAAGCAGGTGTTCCGTATTTCATTTTTTCTTCGACGGCGGCGGTCTACGGCGAGCCGGTGCAGGTGCCGGTTACGGAAGATCACCCTTTAGTGCCTACGAACCCCTATGGAGCGACGAAACTGGCCTTTGAGGAAGCGCTCAGGTGGTACGGCGCGGCTTACGGTCTGCGGTATATCAGCCTGCGCTACTTTAACGCCGCCGGCGCCGACCCGCAAGGCGACCTGGGCGAGGACCACCGGCCGGAGACGCACCTCATCCCGGTGGTGCTGCAGGCGGCGCTCGGGCTGCGGGAGGCGGTGACGGTTTTCGGGACCGATTACCCAACGCCGGACGGGACGTGCATCCGGGACTACATCCACGTTACCGACCTGGCGGCAGCGCATGTGCTGGCGCTGGAGGCGCTGGCGGAGGGGCACGCCCCGGGGGCGTATAACCTCGGTAATGAACGCGGCCACTCGGTGCGGGAGGTGATCGAAACCGCCCGGCGGGTCACCGGGCGGGACTTCCCTGTGGTGGAGGGAGCGCGGCGGCCGGGCGACCCGGCGGTGTTAGTGGCGTCGTCGCAGCGGATCAAGGAGGATTTGGGCTGGCGGCCGCGCTACGGGGACCTGGAAACGATCGTCCGCACGGCCTGGGATTGGCACCGGCGGCAAGGGTACAAGGAATCACGGGAGAGAACTGGGATCTTGTAATCGGTTAAGCAGGGGGAAATGCTGTGCCGGATTATTCAGGATCCACTGCACCGCTTCGCGGTACGGCTGTTTTGTACCGACGGCATTGTAGCGGCGCACTTTCCCGTCTTCTGGTTTTGTTTAAACCTCTCGAGCGGGTATTTGCCTTCTTTGTAACTCTAACGACACCGGTGCGCGCTTTTTTTTCTGCTCGCGCCGGGTTGCGGTAAACATCCGTTCCAACGCGCGGTGCGCACTTATGCGAATCTCCTCCGGCACGGTGATTTGCGGTTGGAGCGATTCGAGTGAGCGGACCACCTTTTCCAGGGTGATGCGCTTCATATTGGGGCATACCGCTTTGGGCGAAGCAGGAACGAAATTTTTGTCCGGATTTTCCTTCCTTAAACGATGCAGTATTCCCACCTCGGTGCCTACGATCAATGTATCAAACTCCTTTTCTTTAGCGTAACGGCAGATACCGCCTGTGCTCAGTATTGCATCAGCAACCTCCCTTACCTCGGGGAGGCACTCGGGGTGTACTACAACGTCTGCGCCGGGATACCGGGCCTTCATTCTTACTATATCTTTGCGCTTTATTGTAACATGGGTAGGACAAAGGCCGGCCAGAGGATTATTCGTTTTCCGGTAACTTCCCGAACGTACTCGCCGAGGTACTGGTCGGGGACGAAAAGAATCTCTCCGGCATCAAGCGACTGGATTATGCTGACGGCATTTGCGGAGGTACAGCAAATATCGCTGGCCGCCTTTATAGCCGCGCTGGAATTCACGTAGCAGACTACCGGCGACCGGGGGAATTGGCGCTTAACCTCCTCCAAGTTCTCAAGCGTAATCATGTCTGCCATGCGGCATCCTGCTGTAACATCCGGCAACAGCACCTTCCTGCCGGGGCAAATGATCGCCGCTGTTTCGGCCATAAAGTGGACGCCGCAGAAGACAATTATCTCCGCGCTGGTTTTTGCAGCCTGCAGACTTAATTCAAGACTGTCCCCGACAAAATCCGCTACGTCTTGAACTTCGCCGCGCTGATAATTGTGGGCGAGAATAACGGCGTTTTTCTCCATTTTCAGGGTTAAAATCTTCTCTTTATGCTCGTTTTTGGTCACCTCCGTCCACTCCTCCCTCCTTTTCCTGGGCGTGTTTCAGCTTGCCTTGCTGCCGCTTTAGAAGATCCACAAGTGTTACCGATGCCAGTACGTTCCTCAGAGCTTCGTTGGCTTCCTGCCAAACGTCTCGAACGGCGCAACAATCGACCCGCGAGCATGCTTCCCGGTCATAAAGGCAGTCCATTAAGGCGATTGTCCCGCCGAGGATCTCGACCAGTTCACTGACCCGGATCTCCGAAGCATCTTTGCTCAAAACAAACCCTCCGTGGGCGCCGCGGAAACTTCTGACAAACCCTGCAGCTTTTAATGGCAGGATCAGTTGCTCTAAGTACTGTTCAGAAATCTCCTGGCGGCGCGCAACATCCTTCAGGCTCACCGGACCCGCCGCGCTGTGTTCCGCAATATCCATAAGCGCCCTCACCCCGTAACGGATTCTGGTAGAGAGCTTCATCTCGTCTTCCCTCCGCAAATTTGTCAACAGCATTGTGCCGGCTTACGTCTTCCATAAACAACATAAGGAGTTTCGTCCCGTTCGGAAACGCGGCGGCGTGGACGCCGACAGACCCTTCAGACCATACTTCCCTGGCTGGCCGTGATGGCGCGGTTGATCTCGGCTTCCAACTCCGTCGGCAGGCCTTCAATCTGTACATTCAAAAAGCCGCGGACAATCGTAGCTGTAGCCTCTTCTTCATTCAACCCGCGGGCCATCAGATACTCAATCTCCTCTTGTGCGATCTTTCCTACCGCCGCCTCGTGGGACAACTCAGCCCCAGCCGTTTTAGCTTCTAGTTCCGGAATGGCGTGAATGAGACCCCGTTCTGCGAGAATCAGGCCCCGGCATTCCAAGTGAGCTTTTACCCCTTCTGCCTCCCCGACCAGCCGCCCGCGGCTGATGATATCGCCTCCTACGGTAATGGTCCTGGCTATCGACTCCGCCCGCGTATGAGGGGCGCGAAGCACAACGCCGGATCCGACGTCCATTAAGCTCTCCGGCGGGGCTACCAAAATCGAATGAAAGCGGGCGGTGGCTCCTGACCCCTCTAAATAGGCCACAGGGTACATCTGCAGGGTATCCACCGCCTGCAGGCAGATGTAATTGGATATGAAAACCCCGTCTTCTTCCACCAGGGCGGCGCTGCGCGGCCGCACATGCATCTTTTCTCCCCATTTATGAATCATTGTAAAGGATAACCTTGCGTTCTTCTTAACGTAAAATTCGGAAATACCGATGTGCATGCCGGTACGTGCGTCATGGGCACTGGCACATCCTGAAATCAGGTTCAACTCGGCCCCTTCATCCACCACCACGATATTGTGCACTGCCTGCGTAATCCCCTCCGCAGCGATGTACAGGCAAGCCTGCAAGGGATAGGTTACCTTTACTCCCGGCAGGGCATGGATAAAGTATCCGTGGAGGGCGTGTTCGCGGGCGTAAGAAGTATATTCATCTTTGTCGGCCTGCACGAGCCGCCAGCGGTAGTTCTCCAGCCAAGGATAACGCCTGACGGCTTCGTCTGTACTCATAACCTCGAGGCCGTCCTGTTTTGTGTGGCAGTGAACGACCGAATGGTCAATCTGAATATAGGTGCCGATACGCTCTATTTCCCTGACGTCCACTCCGGTGCCCAGCATCCGCTCGGCATCTTCCCGGCGTAAAACACTCAGGTCGTCTAAATAGGCCCGTGACGGCGCCTTTTTCTCAAAGATGAGCGGGCTGATACGTTGGTCTTTCTTCATTGAAGTCACCTCCCGTCTTTCTGAACCGAAATGGTGGGATGTAAGGGAACACAAGCGCTGTACCCCGCCTGCCGAATGCAGTTAAACAGTTCGAGAGGGTTACCGCTGCAAGCTAATTGGCCTTCAAACATTACGTGCCCGATATCAGCGTTTACGTATTGCAGAATGTGTCCGGTATGCGTAATGATAAGGCCCGACTTGCTGTGCCGCGGGTGGCGCCTGCCGCCGTCACCGCAATGCCCGGGCATTCCGCGGTCAAGCAAACGGTTGATGGTCCGGCCGATAAGGTTGATATTTTCCAGGTCAACCCCTGACTCCGGCTCGTCTAAGAGGACCAAGTCCGGATCCTGGACGATGAGCTGCAAAAGCTCCGAACGCTTCATTTCCCCGCCGGAAAAGCCCTGGTTCACTTCTCGGTCTAAAAAGTCCTCGAAGTTTAATTGCGCGGGCAGTTCGGGGGGCATCACCCGACCCCGCGAACAGATCTGGAGCATATCCCGCAATAGAAGACCCCGGATCGTCGGGGGGCGCTGGAGGGACAGTCCGATCCCCCGCTGCACCCGTTCATAAACCGGCAGATGGGTTATATCCTCACCCTTGAATAGGATCTGCCCCTCAAGAACCTTATAGCGCGGGAAACCGACTAAGGTCCCTAACAAAGTTGATTTGCCCGAACCGTTGGGTCCGAAAAGGACGTGGGTTTCCCCGGTCCGAATCTCCAAGTTGACATCTCGGAGGATAACGCGATCCTCTATTGCGACCGTCAAATTGTTAATCTTTAACACGAGGAACCTCCTGTTGCTAAAGAGTCTGTTACAGCCCCAATCCGCTATCATCCGGATAAGGGCTCAGTTAATCCTGAAACCTTTCACTTATGAAATACTACTATAATGATAGGGTTAATCGTATAATATCAATTGTTAAATTACTCGTCAAGCATAAACTAATCCCCCTATCGCATTTACCCTGTTGGCGGCGGCCGGCGCGCTGGTTTATAGACGTATTTAGACGCAGAGAGGCTTGCATTTGAAACGTATGCGTTCATATCGTTGCTCTTGAAGGGGGGTTAGTCCGGAAGCCGTACCATGCCTTGGATCCGGCGGCGTATCAATCAGTTCGCCGCCTTACCGAAACGGGGCCGCGGGTTCGAAACCGGTCTTTCGCCCCAAAACAAAAAGGGGTTTCCCGGGATTGTGCCGGAAGGCCTTTGGGCAAAGAAAAAACCGGGAGGTTTTCCCGGGCAGATTTTTCAAATCGAACGGCAGGCGGGACCGTTCTATCCTTCAAGTATCGCCTGACGGAGGCGGTCCGCTAAGGATAACTCTGTATTGCCGGGTGTTGTACCCGCGAGCGGGCCTTCACCGAAAGTCGCCGCCATTTCCGTGAGGAGCACCCTCACCGCTTTTAGGCGGCGGCGATAGAAGGTTTCATGGTCCATAACATCTTCGCCGATATCGAGCTTCTTCCTTAGAGTATCAGGCATAAAGAGAAGAGGCATCAGCATCCGGGCGGTGTTAGCGGTGAGCCAGGCGCGGCAGTTCAGCGTTTCTGTTGCATACTGGACCAAAGACAAATACAGATCGGAGAGTTCGTAATACTTGTAGGCCCCGGAGTCTTCGAGCCATTCCCTGACCGTCCACTCGCGTTTTCCCTCGTGTCCCAGGCAGAATTCCATTCGTTCCACCATAAACAGCCTTTCCTGCACCCGGGGGGCTTCGCCCGAGTTTTCAATCCGCACCGCGCGGCCGATCGGATAAGTGCGGCAGTTACGCGGCCGGACCTCATAAATGCTGCAGCGCCCGTCCTCAAGTAAGAAAGCGCAATTACCTCTTTCTGCATGATTGAACCACACAAAGGGCCAGCGTGAGGAGGTGCCGAAATCGTAATTACAGAAGATCTCGAGGAACTCAGCCCCCGAGGTTTTAAGGCGTCTGGTAATCACCTCCACATCCCAGGGGTCAAGCATGATTGTTATAAGACGGCAGCATTTACCCATGCACTGGGCGTTGCATTCGAATGTAAAGGTATCCTCAGGTTTAAGTTCTTGTCGGGTAGAGTTAACGGTTACGCTGCTGTTTAACTCCAAGTTTCTTCCCCCTTAGCGAGTTAGTCATTTAAAGCCTACTTTTATTGATTGCTCCTGTCAATGGTTATCCGGCTCATTTAAGGTCCTTCGGCTCTACACGGCCTTTCTGCTCTAAAGCGAAGGATTAACACCGCCAGCCCGGACAATGCGAGGAAAGAGGAAATTACCAAAATATTTTGTAGAAAGAACCAGAGCACCATATAAACCGTGGATATCACGAGGGACATCAACATCAGGGGAAAAGCGACCTTCATGAATCCGGCGAAAGTGAGGTACAGGCCGCGTTTTTCTGCAATTCCGGCAACGATTACGTTTGCCGAAGCCCCGATAATGGTTCCGTTGCCGCCCAAACAGGCGCCGAGCGAAAGGCACCACCAGAGGAAGTGCAGGTCGCCGACCGACATATGGGCCAACCGCCCTACCTCCTTGAGAAGCGGAATCATCGTGGCCACAAACGGTATGTTGTCCACAAACGAAGAAGCAAGCGCCGAAATCCACATAACCAGCATGCCGCTGAGGATCGTTTGCCCCCCCGTTGCTTCAAGGCTTAACCTGGCCAGTGCCCCGATGATCCCGACCGCTTCAAGGGCGCCGACGATAATGAAAAGGCCGGCGAAGAAGAAGATGACGGGCCATTCCACAAAGGAGAGAGGCTCCTCGGGGTCGGTGCGGGTAATCACCAACAGGAGCGCAGCGCCGCTCAATGCGATAACGCTTGATTCAAGATGCAGGTACTGGTGGAGCAAGAATCCTACTATGACCAGGCCGAGGACGGTTATGCATTTACGCAAAAGGGACGGGTTTTTAAGTTCGGCCCTGGCGTCGAACTCCAGGATACCGTTGCGGTGCTCATCGGGGAGGCGCAATTCCTTCCGGTAGATAAGCTGCAAAATAAAGACGGTTGTTACATGAATCAGAACGATAACGGGGGTTAGGTTAATTACAAAATCCATAAACCCGAGACCGGCTGCGCTCCCGATCATAATGTTCGGCGGATCGCCGATGAGGGTTGCGGTCCCGCCGATGTTAGATGCCAGGATTTCCGCTACCAGAAACGGGAGCGGGTTGATCTTCAGTTTACCGGCGATGGCCAAGGTGACGGGTACAATCAGCAGCACTGTGGTAACGTTGTCAAGTACGGATGAAACAACAGCTGTTACCCCGGCGAGGGAGGCCAGGATAGCGGGCGGGTGTCCGCCTGCTGCCTGGGCTGCTTTGATGGCGAGGAATTCAAAAATCCCTGTTTCCCGGGTCAGACCCACGATAATCATCATCCCAACAAGCAGCCCTATGGTGTTCCAGTCGATTGCCGCCACTGCTTTTTCCGGCGGTGTAATCCCGGCTAAGACAACGACGGCGGCGCCCGCAAAAGCAGCCACTGTCCGGTGAATTTTTTCAGTAACGATAACTGCGTAGGTGACCAGGAAGACAATAACCGCAAGGTAAAGGTGGTAGGTGCCGGGCAAAGTTTACTCGCTCCTCCGAGAATGCGTTCTTCTTCCGTGGGGCGCGGCGATGAGCTTCGTATTACTGCGCCAGGCTCGCCCAGCATTTAAGAGGTGGGATGTGGGAGGTTAGAGGTGAGATTTCTTAAGGGAGAAATTCGCTGCGCGAATTTCTTCATAGCTCGCACTTCCCACTTCCCACTTCCCACTTCCCACTTCCCAATTGCTCGCTCCTCACCGCGTTCTGTTGATGTTACTCTTCTGCATCTAAGCAATTAGCTTACGGGTCTATTCGCCCCATTTTCATCCTTCGTTATGCGGCTCGCCGCATGCGGCGCTCCTTAGATTTTAACTAACACTTTTTATTAAACCCGTTCTAATGCTTCTTAGGCAAGTAAACATATTATCCTTCTTTGATTTTATTTTTATTTTTTACGCTTACTATGTAGGCATTGTAATTACATGACAGTGTTCTAAAGCTGACCGCAGCACCGACAGATAATAGTTGACAGCAGGGATTCCTTGTGCTACATTACTTAAGGCGTGGTGTGTAATCTATAACGCGTCTTTTTTTTACTATTGAAAGGCGGGTATCAGCATGCGGGTCATTGTTACACTTGCTTGTACGCAGTGCAAACGGCGGAACTATACTACGACCAAAAACAAGAAAAACGACCCGGGGAGGATTGAGTTTAAGAAGTACTGCCGGTGGTGTGGAACTCATACTCTGCACAAAGAGACCAGGTAGCTTGGTAAAGGGTGAGAAGATGGCCGTCATAAAGACCGGTAAGGAAAGAAAAGAACGTCACGCGGTGCAAAAGGCCGCGGGACCGCAAAAGGTTGGGAAGGCGAAGCAACCGAAGAAGTCTGCGGACGGCCCGGTACAGAAAGAGTCCGGCCTAAAGCCGGTCCGGCAGGAAACTGCCAGGCGCGAGGCTGTTAAAAGGCGTTCGAATTTTAAAGAACAGGTAAGAAGCATCCGGCAGTTTTTTTCAGGCGCATGGCAAGAGCTGAAAAAGGTACACTGGCCGACGAGGCGAGAGGTGGCGATCTATACGGGCGTGGTGCTTGCAGTGGTAACCATCGTAATGGTTATTATTTGGATCGCCGATTCGATTTTCAGCCAGATACTGAGGCTGATCATCGCTTGAACCCCGCTCCCGGGTGCGAGCGCCCGCGAATGTTGGTTAAGGAGGTGAGGGGGCTGTCGCCTCCCTGCCGTGAATAAGCAGTGGTACGTCGTGCATACTTACTCCGGTTACGAGAATAAAGTCAAAGCAAACTTGGAAAAGCGGATCGCCTCAATGAATATGGAGGATAAGATATTTCGCATCGTTGTGCCGGAGGAAGATGAAGTCGAAATTAAAGACGGTAAAAAGAGGATCTCAAAGCGAAAGATATTCCCCGGTTATGTCCTTGTCGAGATGGACATGACCGATGAATCGTGGTACGTGGTACGGAACACCCCGGGGGTTACCGGCTTTGTAGGGAGCGGAAACAAGCCGGTACCTTTGACGGAGCCTGAAGCAGAACTGATACTGAAGCAGGCACAGGGAGAAATTCCACGGGTACGGATCGACCTGACCCCGGGAGAAAAGATCAGGGTTACGTCCGGGCCGTTCCAAAATTTCATTGGCGTTATCGAGGAGATTAATACCGAAAAGGCGAAACTGAAAGTAATGATCTCCATGTTTGGCCGGGAGACACCGATAGAACTTGACTATTCCCAGGTAGAGAAGATAATTTAAACGGGGGCGAAAAAGAATTGGCAAAAAAGGTTCAGGCGATAGTGAAACTCCAAATTCCGGCAGGTAAAGCCACTCCGGCACCGCCCGTCGGACCGGCTTTGGGCCAGCACGGGGTTAACATCATGGCTTTTGTCAAGGAATACAACGAGCGGACCGCCGCCCAGGCCGGACTGATCATCCCGGTGGAGATAACGGTTTACGAGGACCGGTCCTTTAGTTTCGTTTGCAAGACGCCGCCGGCATCGGTGCTGTTAAAGAAGGCGGCGGGTATCGAAACGGCTTCCGGAGAGCCGAACCGTAAAATTGTCGGTAAAGTGACCCGGTCCAAAGTGCGGGAAATCGCCGAATTAAAGATGCCTGATTTGAATGCGGCTTCGGTTGAAGCCGCTGTACGAATGGTCGAGGGCACGGCCAGGAGTATGGGTATCGAAATCGTTGAAGGGTAATTTTCAAGGTTAAGTCTGTGGGAGGAGATTGACTCCGGTTACCACAAGGAGGAGTTAAATTGCCAAGGTACGGAAAGAAGTATCAGGAAGCTCAAAAACAGGTGGACAGGTCCAAGCTTTATGAGCCCCTTGAAGCGATGGACCTCATTAAGAAGGTTGCGTCGGCTAAGTTTGATGAGACGGTTGAAGCGGCGATAAAATTAGGTGTGGACCCGCGCCATGCCGACCAGCAGGTGCGCGGCGCGGTGGTGTTGCCGCACGGAACAGGTAAAACAAGGCGGGTGGCGGTATTCGCGCGCGGTGAAAAGGTGAAAGAGGCAGAGGCCGCAGGTGCCGATTTCGTTGGGGCGGAAGACCTGATTGCCCGCGTGCAGGAGGGATGGCTTGATTTCGACGTGGCCATCGCCACCCCTGACGTGATGGGGATGGTCGGTAAAGTGGGGCGTATTTTAGGTCCCCGCGGTCTGATGCCGAATCCCAAGACGGGAACTGTTACGTTCGATATCGCCCGCGCTGTTTCCGAGGTGAAGGCCGGCAAGATCGAGTACCGGGTGGATAAGGCGGGGATCATTCATGCCCCCATCGGTAAAGTCTCTTTTGACTCCGAGAAGCTGGTCGAAAACCTGCGGACTTTGGTCGAAGCCCTGGTACGTGCGAAACCGGCTGCAGCGAAAGGTCAGTATTTGAAGGGGATCAGCGTCTCATCGACAATGGGACCCGGGGTAAAAGTGAACGTGTTGAAGGTTTCTTAAACCGGGAAGATTAACGCTGCAAAAACACCGCTATGGCGGTCAAAATTGTCACGGGCTGCGCGGAGGGGGAGTTCAAAATTTTTAGGGACTTAGTACAATCTCCAACCGTCGGCATCCCACGTCTCAGAGCCGTAGACAGTTGGTGTTGTATACTTAAAGGCTGGTTCTGCCGCCGCCAACCGAGGCTGGATCATGTGCGGGATCCTTGTGTTGTCTACGGATCCCGTTTTTATTTTTACAGCGCGGTGGTTCAGGGGAAAAAGGTTTTGTAAATTGGCGCGGAAGGGGGTGAAAATGGGTATGCCGGTTCGTGATGAAAAAAAGGCAGTGGTGAAAGAGCTGAAAGATAAATTGACGACGGCAAAGGCGGTTTTCGTAACCGATTATAAAGGCATTCCCGTGGCAAGATTTACCGAGCTCCGGCGCCGTTTGAGGGCTTCCGACAGCCTTCTGAAGGTCACCAAGAACACCCTGACCAAAATTGCCGCCAAAGAGGCCGGCCTGGATAATCTGGTATCTTATCTTGAGGGACCGGTGGCATTGGCCTTCAGTTTTGGCGACCCTGCGGCCACTGCCAAGGTGCTCGTCGATTTTACGCGTGAGTTTAAACTTCTCGATGTAAAGGGCGGCGTGCTCAACGGACGGTTGTTATCTGCCGAACAGTTTAAGGTTTTAGCGGACCTGCCGCCGTTTGATGTGATGATCGCAAAGGTGGTGGGCGGAATCAAGTCGCCGCTTTACGGAATGGTCGGTGTACTGAGCGGACCCATGCGTAACCTTGTTTACGTACTGGACGCGATCAGGAGAAAACAGGCCGAGGCGTCGTAGGTTTTCTAAATCTTATTTAGTAATGATTAAAACTAAGGAGGTTTTTTGTTGTGTCAAAAACGGCTGAAATCATCGAAACGATAAAGGGGCTTACGGTGGTAGAGCTTGCTGAGCTCGTGAAGGCCCTGGAGGAGGAGTTTGGGGTAACCGCTGCTGCACCGGTTGCTATGGCAGCGGCTCCGGCAGCGGCAGGGGCTGCAGCCGCCGCTCCGGCGGAGGAAGAAAAGACGGAGTTTGACGTAATTCTGGCAGCGGTCGGAGACAAGAAGATCAATGTGATCAAGGTTGTACGGGAGATTACCGGGCTGGGGCTTAAAGAGGCGAAAGACCTCGTGGATAACGCACCCAAACCGGTAAAGGAAAAAGTAAATAAGGAAGAGGCGGAAGCGATTAAGGCCAAACTGACCGAGGCCGGAGCGACTGTTGAGATAAAGTGATTTCTGGGGTTGGCGCTTACTCATGACGATCGGAACCCGTTCTCTTGCGAAAGTGAACGGGTATTTTTCTGTTTGTTAACAGCCGGATCCGCTTGTTTGGCAAGAAAGAGATTTATTCACATAACTACCGGCGAAATTGAATAGTTGACGTTGACGTTGATGATGAAACGGAGTACAATTTTAAGCTAAATTCCGGAAGGTACAGTAAACAGTAATACCGGAATAAGGTTTTTGCCAACGGTAACCCCGGAAATGCGGATGCAAGCGGCAGGCGTTGCAGGCAGGCCCCGCCTATGCTATAATAGCATGGGCCTGCGGGAAACGGGTCCCGGATCGAGAAAGGAGAGAGCTGGATTGAAAAAGGGTATTCATCCGCAATACGGGCCGGCACGCGTACTCTGTGCCTGTGGCGCTGTCTTTGAAACGGGTTCCACAAAAAAGGAACTGCGGGTAGAGGTTTGTTCGAAGTGCCACCCCTTTTACACCGGGCAGCGGCAGGTGGTTGACCGCCGGGGCCGGGCGGAACGGTTCCGTAAGAAGTACGGACTATAGAAGGGTGTCGCAAAACTCTTACTTTTCGAAGAAAGTGAGCTCGTCTATTCACGGCACGATGGTTTTAATGACACTTCCCATTTGCCGGGCGAAGTTTTGCGGCTGCAAAAGGATGATCAGGAGCAGTTTTCTTCCTTACTAATCAGGTGGTGGCAATTGAGCAAAGCAAAAATTACTTACGGCGGGCAGGCGGTCATCGAGGGAGTAATGATGCGCGGTCCCAAATCCTGGGCGGTGGCCGTGCGCAGGCCGGATAATTCGATTGTAATAAAGGAAGAAAAACTCAAAGCCTTAAGCGCTACCGGTTTGTGGCGCCGGCCGCTCTTCCGCGGGATTGCGGTGCTGTACGAGGCGCTGGTTCTCGGAGTAAAGGCTCTCAGTTATTCCGCCCAACAGGCGGTAGGTGAGGAGGAGCATCCGGTTGGCCGCTGGGAAATCGCGGCCACCATGCTTTTAGGGATCGCCCTTGCAGTTTTCCTTTTTGCCGTTGTTCCTGTAGGCCTGGCGCACCTCGCAAGAGGCACCGTATCTTCCGACCTGGGGCAGAACCTGCTGGAGGGGCTGGTGCGGTTGGCCGTTTTTATAACGTATATTTTTCTTGTCGGCCTGATCCCTGAAATAAGGCGAGTATTTGCTTATCACGGAGCCGAGCACCGGGTCATTAACGCTTACGAAGCAGGGGTGGCCCTTACCCCTGAGGGGGTGCGAGGCTTTCCGGTGTTTCACCCCCGCTGCGGCACAAGTTTTTTACTGATTGTTCTGATCTTGCATGTTTTAATCTTTTCGCTTTTAAAGCAGGAGCCGCTGTGGTGGCGTTTGCTGTCGCGGGTACTGCTTCTCCCGGTGATTGCAGGAATCAGCTACGAGCTGATTAAGCTTTCGGCGCGCAAGGGGCAAAACCCGATTTTTCGGGCCATGGCCGCTCCCGGGTTGTGGGTTCAACGGTTGACCACGCGCGAACCGGATGATGCTCAGGTGACGGTGGCGCTGGCGGCGCTTGATGCGGTGCTGTTGAAAGAGGGTGAATCGAACGATGTGGGAAAAGCTTGCGGAACTTGAGGAACGCTATGAAGAGTTGAATAGACGAATCGCCGATCCCGACGTGATTGCGGATTACAGTCGCTGGCGGGAGTATGCAAAGGCTCACGCCGAGATTGAGCCTGTGGTAACGGTATACCGGCAATACAAGGATGCTCTTGAGGGGCTTGCTGAAGCCGAAACGTTGCTGCGGGAGGAAAAAGACCCGGATTTGAGGGAACTGGCTGCAGAAGAATTAGAACTGCTCAAGGCGAAAAAGGAGGATCTGGCCGGGCGCTTAAAGGTTCTTCTTCTGCCGCGGGACCCTAACGACGAGAAAAACGTCATTATCGAAATCCGCGCTGGGACAGGGGGCGAAGAGGCGGCACTTTTTGCAGGTGACCTTTTGCGGATGTACCTGAAATACGCCGAAAGGCTGGGCTGGCGTGCCGAAATGCTGAGCAGCAACCCGACTGACCTCGGCGGTTTCAAGGAGGCGATCGTGCTGATTGAAGGACGCGGTGCATACAGCCGCTTGAAGTTTGAAAGCGGCGTCCACCGGGTGCAACGTGTTCCGGAGACGGAGGCCAGCGGCCGGATTCATACCTCGGCCGCTACAGTGGCTGTTCTTCCCGAAGCTGAAGAGGTAGATGTGGATATCGATCCTAAGGATCTCCGTATTGATGTGTTTTGCTCCACCGGGCCGGGCGGGCAGTCGGTAAACACTACCCAGTCCGCGGTACGCATCACTCATCTTCCTACGGGGATAGTGGTCAGTTGTCAGGACGAGAAGTCGCAGCACAAGAACCGCGACAAGGCGATGAAGGTCCTGCGGGCGCGGCTTTTGGACCGGCTGCAGCAGGAGCAGCAGGAGGCCATTGCCGAGGCACGGCGCGCCCAGGTGGGGAGCGGCGACCGGAGTGAGCGCATCCGCACGTATAACTTTCCGCAGAACCGGGTGACGGATCACCGTGTGGGCTTGACACTATACCGGTTGGGCGAGGTTCTGGAAGGCGACCTGGACGAGTTCGTTACCGCGCTTATTACGCACCACCAGGCGGAGAGATTGCGCCGGATCAGTTGATCTCCGGGAGATGTTGCAAAATCTGATTCCTCGAAAGCCGGCTCCTATGTTTGGTTTTGTATGATACCGTGCCGCCTTGTGGGTGGCTGCTGTTTTGTACGGGTGTACTTATGAGCATGATATCAGGGTGTGTTGTTAAAGAGGTTTTGAAAGATGCAGCAAACCTGCTCAAGGGGGCAGGGATTATTTCTCCGCGGGTCGACGCGGAAGTGCTCTTGAGTTTTGTACTCGCTTGTGACCGCCTGGCGCTTTACCGGGAGCCGTTACGGAAAATAGCTGCTGAAGAGAAAAACCGTTACGAAGAACTGCTTTGCCGCCGTGCTGCAGGGGTACCGGTCGCCTACTTAACCGGTGAAAAAGAGTTTATGGGACTGAAATTTACGGTGACGCCGGCGGTATTGGTGCCGAGACCCGAGACCGAGTTGCTTGTAGAAACTGCAATTGAACTCCTGAAGCGCGTGCAAGCGCCGGTGGTTGCGGACGTAGGAACGGGCAGCGGTGCGGTAGCAGTCAGTTTGGCTGTTTTTTTGCCTGCCGTGCGGGTTTTCGCGGTTGACCTTTCGCCCGCGGCGGTTTGCGTGGCGCAGGAAAACGCCCGCAGGCACGGGGTCGCCGACAGGGTGACCTTTTTTCAGGGTGACTTGCTTGAGCCGTTACTTGAGGAAATAAGGTTTTTCGATCTTATCGCCGCAAACCTTCCGTACATTCCCACAGCCGAGATGGCCCAGCTCCCCCGTGAGGTTCAAAACGAGCCTGCCATAGCGCTTGACGGCGGGCCGGACGGCTTAGCGCCGTACCGGCGGCTGCTCCCTCAAGCAAGGCGGCTGCTGAAGGCCGGCGGCTGCCTCCTGTTCGAAATAGCACCCGGCCAGGGTAAGGCGGTGCTTGAAATGCTTAAGCCCTGGCATGCTTATGTAAAACAGGACCTCGGGGGACGCGAGCGCCTGGTGGTGGCGCGTACAGGTGGTTGACAGCCTTGCACTTTAGCGACAACTTGACGGCCTTGATGGCAACACTCATTTTTGCCGGGACGTATGCCCTCATAGTGGCGGAACGTTTGCCGCGAACGACAGCAGCTATGGTAGGGGCTGTGCTGGTTGTAGTCACCGGCCTCATTTCTCAGGAAGAGGCTGCGACAAGTATCGATTTTAACACCATCGGGTTGCTGGTCGGGATGATGGTTATTGTGGCCGTCACACGCCGGTCCGGGGTTTTCGAATATATAGCGGTGTGGGTCGCCAAACGCTCGCAGGGGGAGCCGGTACGCATCCTGGTAATGCTTTCACTCCTCACTGCGGTTCTATCAGCTTTGTTAGACAACGTAACAACGGTGCTGTTTACCGTCCCCATCGCAATGGTGATAGCAGATCGCATCGGGGTAAGTCCCTTTCCCTATTTGATAGCTCAGATAGTGTCTTCTAACATCGGCGGTACGGCTACCCTTATCGGTGATCCCCCTAACATTATGATCAGTCACCCGGCAAAGCTGAGCTTTATGGATTTCTTCCTGAACCTGGCACCAGTTAGTGCGGTCATCTTAGTTATTACACTGGTACTTCTTGTCTTGATTTTCCGAAAACAGCTTAAAATTTCACCGGAAGAGCAACAAAGGATATTAACCCTTAATGAAGAGGATTTCTTGAGGGACCGCGGCCTGATTAAACCGTCACTGATAGTTTTGGGGATGACCTTAGCGGGTTTCGGCCTTCATGAGTGGCTGCACTTAGGTTCTGCTACCATTGCCCTCACCGGAGCGACGGTGCTCGTTTTGGTCACGCGCGAGGAGCCGGAAGATGTCTTCCTGGCAGTAGAGTGGCCCAGCATCTTTTTCTTTGTGGGGCTCTTTGTGGTGGTGGGGGCACTGGAGAAGACCGGCGTTATCGAAATGGTGGCCCGGAGAGGCCTGGGCTTTACGGGCGGGGATCTCTTACTTACCGGGCTCTTGGTCCTCTGGATGTCTGCGGTGGCCTCGACCATCGTTGACAACATTCCTTTTGTCGCGACGATGATTCCGTTAATCCAGGAATTTGGGCGGTTGGGCCAGATACAGGAGTTAGACCCGCTCTGGTGGGCGCTCGCTTTAGGCGCCTGTCTTGGTGGGAACGGTTCACTTATCGGCGCAGCGGCGAATGTAGTCGCGGCCGGGGTGGCAGAAAAGTACGGCAGTCCCATTTCGTTTTGGGACTACTTCAAGGTCGGATTTCCTTTAATGCTGATTTCAATCCTTATCGCGACGGTCTACCTTTTCGTTTTTTATTTGCGATAAGGGCTGTGCAAAACCGGAGAAACGGGCTGTGTCCGCCGGACTTTCTCTTGACCGGCGGACACAGCCGCCGGTCTTCATCCATCCTCTGGGTGATATACTACTTATTAATGGGATAAGCCGATTGGCAGGTTTTCGTTAATGGCTGCTATCAGTACTGTGGTCTGGCATGTGGATCCCAACCGTCCTGAAGCCGGAATACTCAAAGAAGCCGGGGCACTTATCCGCCGTGGACGCCTGGTTGCTTTTCCGACGGAAACCGTCTACGGCCTGGGTGCAAATGCATCTGACCCTGCGGCGGTTGCAGCGCTTTTCGAAGCGAAAGGGCGGCCTGCGGACAACCCCCTTATATTGCACCTGGCGGCGGCAGACGAAGCGCTGCATTATGTGCGGGATGTCCCTCCCCTTGCGGCTAAGCTTATCGAGGTCTTTTGGCCCGGTCCTCTTACACTGGTTTTTGCAGGCCTTCGAATGCTGTCGCCGCTGGTTACGGGCGGACTGCCGACTATAGCGCTGCGCGTTCCGGCACACCCGGTGGCACTGGGAATCATCCGCGCCGCGGACGTTCCGGTCGTGGCGCCAAGTGCTAACCTTTCCGGCAGGCCGAGTCCTACTACCGCCGAACACGTGATAGCGGACCTTGGAGGGCGGATCGATGCGGTGGTGGACGGCGGATCCGCTCCCATCGGGATCGAATCCACCGTTCTTGATGTGACGGGACCGGTGCCGCGGGTTCTAAGACATGGAGCCGTGAGTACGGGTGAAATTGCTGCGGTTACAGGAGTGATGCCGGAAGAGGTTCCGGGGATGGAAGCGAAAAGGCCGCATTACCGGCCGCGTGTTCCCTTGGTTCTGGTGGAAGGTCAACCGCAGGCGATCATAGGAAGAATCCTGCAGCTTTATAATAAGCATATGGCAGAGGGGAAGAGGGTTGGTATCCTGGCGCGGGAAGAACGCATTCACGACTACCCGGGGATCGTAATGGCATGCGGCCGGGGCGAGGATGCCCGCTCGGTAGCAGCTTGTCTTTACACGGCAATCAGGCGGCTTGAGGCCGATGTGGATATCATTTTAGCGGAAGGGGTACCTGCACAAACCGGTGCTGCTGTGAGTGAACGCTTACGACAGGCTGCTTCACAGGTTATCCAAGCGGGAGACGGTTTATGAACCTCGTTGCGGTACTTCTTCTCGGGATGGCTCTTGGAGCCGATGCCTTCTCGGCCTGCCTCGGGGTCGGCTTTTGGGGGATCGGCCGCCGGCGTGCTTTTTTGTTAGTGGTAACAGTAGCGGTGTTTCATGTGCTGATGCCGCTGGCGGGATGGCGGCTCGGGGGTGCCGTGGGATCGGCCCTCGGACGCCTCGCCGGCATAATCGGGGCGGTGCTGCTCTTCTTTCTCGGTGCGAGGATGATTTACGGTGCCGTCAGGGTAAGAGTTCCCGGAACAGCCGGTCCTTTCTCCTTAGGGAGGTTGGGCACCCTAATCCTTGGGGCGAGTGTCAGCATGGACGCCTTCAGTGTCGGTTTTGCGCTGGGGGTTTATAAGTATAGCCCCCTATTGGTTACGGGAACGTTGGGGTTGGTGGCGGGCCTTATGGCGGCTCTCGGCTTAGGACTCGGCAAGACCGTAAATAGCTGGGTAGGACAGCGGGCACAGCTTCTTGGTGGACTTATTCTGTTGGGCGTCGGGATACAGCTCCTGCGTTGAACCCTTCAGGGCGCACCAGCGGGGGATGAAAACGGCCTGTTTACCCGTTATCCCGCGGCACAGTTGAAGTAGACTGTTCGTGATTTTCGACTTTTCGGAGGAGTGCCACATGCGGTACGCATAACGAAGAATAAAAATGTTGACGAAGTAATGCGAAGCTCATCGCCGCGCCCCACGGAAGAAGAACGCATTCTCGGAGGAATCGGAAAATGCAACGAATACTGTTTGTCTGTACCGGCAACACCTGCCGTTCGAGTATGGCGGAGGGAATTTTTAAAAACCTGCTTGCCATGGAGGGTATAGAAGGCGTAGAAGTTGCTTCGGCCGGGATTTTTGCGTTGCCGGGTTCACCCGCTACTCCCGAAGCGGTGGATGCCCTGGCCGAGTGGGGAATTGACCTCGGCGGCCACAGGGCGCGGCTTTTAAGCCCGGAAATGGTTCACGAGGCTGACCTTATTCTCACCATGACAGCCCGCCATAAAGAGGCGGTACTGGAGATGGCTCCGAAAGCTGAGGGTAAGGTTTTCACCATTAACGAGTACGCCGGCTTTGCGGGGGACATTCCCGACCCGATCGGTAAACCGGTCTTCTTTTACCGGCAGTATGCAGAGGAGATTCGACGGCTTTGCCGGCTCGTTTTGGAGCGGTTTTTGGCGGAGCGCGAAAAAAATTGAGGTTCCCGATAGGAAATGGTATTCTTGCGTAGAATATCCTTAGTCGGTACATCCATCTCCTTTAAAGAGGTACCTGCCTTTTTGCGGTAAGATTCAGTTATTTACAGCTACTTTGAATTTCACGGGAGTCCCCCATGCCGCTGTCAAGCGGCACCGCGAAGGATGAGATGGGGCGAAAGGGGGTAATCCGTTTGCGGTTAGCCATCGGTTCCGACCACGGCGGCTTCAGGTTGAAACAAGAAATAGTAAAGGTTTTAGGAGAAGAGGGTATAGAGTTCCGCGACTTCGGCACCTTTTCCTCCGAGTCCTGCGATTACCCCGATATCGCCGCAGCGGTGGCGGAAGCGGTTTCGAGAAAGGAGTTCGACAAGGGTATACTCGTCTGCGGCACCGGCATAGGAGTTGCGATCACAGCCAACAAGGTGCCGGGCATCCGGGCCGCTTTGTGCCACGACACCTTTTCCGCGCGGATGTCACGGGAGCACAACGACGCGAATATTCTCGCGTTAGGCGAACGGGTGATCGGCCCCGGCTTGGCGGCGGATATCGTGCGCATCTGGTTAAAATCAGAATTTGCCGGCGGGCGGCACGGCAGGCGGGTCGAAAAGATCGCGGCTATAGAGAAGCGCTCATAAATCGGAAATACTGGTTGTGGAGGGGAAGATAGGTGTTTTCAATGCGGCCTTTGGCCGAAGTCGACCCGGAGGTGTCGCGGGCCATCGAGCTGGAGCTTAAGCGGCAGCAAAATAAAATTGAAATGATCGCTTCAGAAAACTTCGTTAGCAGAGCGGTAATGGAGGCCCAGGGTTCTGTTCTCACGAATAAATACGCTGAAGGTTACCCGGGTCGGCGCTATTACGGGGGCTGTGAGTACGTCGATCAGGTGGAACGGCTGGCGGTTGAACGGGTACGGCAGCTTTTCGGTGCAGAGCATGCGAACGTCCAGCCCCATTCCGGCACACAGGCCAACTTTGCCGTATATTTCGCGTTTTTACAGCCCGGGGAGACCATCATGGGCATGGATCTGTCTCACGGCGGACACTTAACCCACGGGAGTCCCGTTAACCTTTCAGGTCAGTATTACCGCTTTGTCCCGTACGGTGTGGACCCGGAAACCGGGCGCATCGACTACGAAGAGGTTGATTATATCGCGAGGAAGCACCGGCCGCGGCTCATCATCGGCGGGGCGAGCGCGTACCCGCGCGAAATTGACTTCGAACGGATGCACCGGACGGCTAAAGAAGTAGGTGCATATTTTATGGTGGACATGGCGCATATTGCGGGTCTTGTGGCGACAGGCCTACACCAGAGCCCGGTACCGTGCGCCGACGTTATTACCTCCACTACGCACAAGACCCTCCGCGGCCCGCGCGGCGGTATTATCCTATGCCGTGAGTCATACGCCGCAGCTATAGACAAAGCCGTTTTCCCCGGGACGCAAGGGGGCCCGCTAATGCATGTGATAGCTGCGAAAGCGGTGGCTTTTGCGGAGGCGCTGCGCCCGGAGTTCAAAGCGTATCAGCAGCAGGTGGTCGAAAACGCGCGTGTTTTGGCCGAAGCGCTTAAAGGTTATGGATTTAAGCTTGTCTCGGACGGTACGGACAACCATCTGATACTGATCGACCTCCGCAATAAAGGTATAACAGGTTTAGAAGCGGAGCTACTTCTGGAAGAGGTTAATATCACGGTGAACAAGAATGCGGTGCCTTTTGACACCCAGTCCCCAAGGGTTACAAGCGGCATACGGTTGGGAACTCCTGCTGTGACGGCAAGGGGAATGGGGGCGGCGGCGATGAAGCAAGTTGCAGCTATTATCCATTATGCTCTCGATTGCAGGAAGGATAAGGGAATGAAAGAAAAGGCGCGGGAAATGACGGCGGATCTCTGCCGGCAGTACCCGCTCTACCGGGAATAATGCGCCCTGACTGGGACGTTTATTTCATGACGGTGGCCAAAGTCGTTTCCACCCGTTCCACGTGCGTTCGGCGCCGTGTCGGGGCGATCATTGTAAAGGAGAAACGGATTTTATCTACCGGGTACAACGGTGCTCCCTCCGGGCTTGCACACTGTCTCGATATCGGCTGTCTCAGAGAGAAGCAGGGTGTCAGAAGCGGGGAGCGTCATGAGCTTTGCAGGGGGCTGCACGCCGAACAGAACGCCATATTGCAGGCCGCCGTCTACGGCGTAAGCATCGCGGGGGCAACCGTTTATACAACCCACCAGCCTTGCGTGCTATGTGCCAAAATGCTTGTTCAAGCTAAAATTGAGCGCGTTGTGTTCAGGGGCGATTACCCGGATGCCCTTGCGCAAAATATCCTATCAGAAGCCGGAATAAGCATGGAGCGCTTTACAGGGGAGCTTTCTTTGCCGGGAGGGGGCGACGGCGATGGCGGTCAAGCATAAGGTGATCTCCTTGCCGCAGCTCAACCGTTTATCACCCACCCTCGAGTCCACCGCGCTGAAACTTATGGAGGAAGCGGGAGAACTGGCCCAGGCTATCGGGAAGCTCCGGGGTCTCTCCGGTGAAGTCTGTGCCGAAGATACCCGCACGGTCATGGAAAAGGTGACCCGCGAGCTTTTGGATGTAGCCCAGACGGCGGTCTCAATGATGTTCGTCCTCGAGGAGTCTTACGGGATAGACATTGAGGCGGCACTCGACCAGCACGTGCAAAAGCTAAAGGCCAAAGGGTACCTTTCCCTATGAGGAAGACGCCCCGAAACATCCTCATCGTTTTTGGCACCCGGCCGGAAGCCATAAAAATGGCGCCTGTAATTCAGGTGCTTCGTTCTTCCCCCGATCTTTTCCAGGTCGCCGTGGCGGTTACAGCCCAGCACCGGGAGATGCTGGACCAGGTGCTTGACCTTTTCGGTATTACCCCCGATTTTGACCTTGATATTATGCAGGAAGGACAGACTCTCTTCGAGGTAACCACCCGGGCGCTCACGGGGCTTGAAAAGGTTCTCAAGGAGGTTCGCCCCGACATCGTTCTGGTTCACGGCGACACGACCACAACATTTGCTGCTGCTTTGGCGGCGTTTTACCGCCGAATTCCCGTGGGCCACGTCGAAGCAGGGCTGCGTACCGGTGATAAGTACGCGCCTTATCCCGAGGAAATGAACCGGCACCTGGCGGGGGTGCTGGCCGACATCCATTTCGCGCCGACGGCGCGGGCGCGCGCTGCGCTGCTGCGGGAAGGAGTTGACCCGGAGAGCATCTACGTCACCGGGAATACGGTTATCGATGCGCTACACCAGGTAGTGCGCCCGGACTATACGTTTCGTGAGCCGGTAATAGCGCAGGCGGTAAATAGCGGCCGCCGGTTGATCCTGGTGACCACACACCGCCGTGAGAACTGGGGTGAGCCGCTCGTTAATGCTTATAAGGCACTAAAACGCACAATTGTGAATCACCCTGACATGGCGATGGTGTTTCCGGTCCATAAAAACCCGCTTGTTCGACAGGCGGCTGCGGAGATCTTAGGGAAGTGCCCGCGTGTATACCTTACGGAACCGCTTTCATACGTGGAGTTTGCCAACTTGATGGCGAAGAGCTTCATTGTGGTTACAGACTCGGGCGGTTTACAGGAAGAGGCTCCGGCGTTAGGCAAACCGGTCTTGGTTTTACGGGACGTTACCGAGCGGCCGGAGGCAGTGGAAGCCGGAACAGTGTTAATCGTGGGCACGGATGAAGAGCGGATTTTTGCAGGAGTTGAAAGGCTCCTCAAGAACGCCGCTTTTTATAAACGTATGGCTACGGCGGTGAATCCATACGGTGACGGGCGGGCCGCGGCCAGGATTAAGTCCGGGCTCCTTCACTATCTCGGAGAAGGGCCCCGGCCCGCGGAGTTTCACCCCGAAAGTTCTGACGGGAACAAGGGTTTTGAGGGCCAACCGTCAAAAGAAAAATTTTAAAAAAGCGTAGGTGAAATTGTATTTTTCGGCAGGAATATTTCTCATGGCGTAGAAAATATACTGGACAGAATAAACCTTATTTGGTTAACAAAAGAGTGCAAAAACCCCCGAGCTTGTAAATTCGGGAACAATAAAGGACAATCGGTAACGGAGGACAAATGCCGTTGTGGCCAGGGATACAGGATGGGGTCGGGTTTTGCAGGTTTTTGCTCTGGCTTCAAGCATAAGCGTCCAGTTTGCAGTCTCTGTGGTAGTCGGCTGGTGGATCGGGCACTTCTTTGACAGACGGCTTCATCTTGAAACGCCGTGGTTAGGCGTCGGAGGATTACTGTTGGGTGTCGGAGCGGGCATTTATGGAATTATTCGTTTGACGGGGCGTTTTTCCTGCAGCAAAGAAAATAAGAAAAATAGCAATAAACAGAAATAGTTTGCGTGCCGGAGTGATAGGTTAGGTGGGTTGGTTTTTGGGAGAGTTTGAAAGGTTTACCGGTAGGATAATCCGCGAGGCCATTTGGATCCTGGTAGTTTTATTGGCGGTGTTGCCGTGGTATCCGCGGAACCCGCTGCTTGCCGGTTTTGCCTTGGGCTTGGCCGTCAGCATCCTCAACGGTTTCTTTCTCACCCTCAGAATGCGGAAAATGCTCTTACTTATGCCTTACGGCTCCGACCGCGCCAAAATATTCGTTCAGGTGGGAATGGTCAGCCGTTGGGGTTTGATCTTTGCGGTGCTTTATTTTGCAGTGAAGACGGGTTGGTTTAATCTTGCTGCCGTGTTAGGCGGGTTGTTGGTAGTGCCCGTCTTCAGTGTTTGTGAGGCGATAAGGGCCCTTATTTGCAGCCGTGTAGAAGCCGGCGCATAAGGGCTTCTTTGTTTTCCAGTCGGTTAAGAAAGGGGGTGAGTGTGGTTTTGGAGGTAACGAGGCGTAAAAGAATTCTTTTCTTCGGGTTGCTGCTGATTTTCATGGTTTTCGTTGCTTCCGGTTGCGGCGAAGGTTTCGACCTTCACCATACCGAGAAAGAGTTAAATACCTGGGGTTTTCCCATGGAACCGACCACTGTTAATATTGCCGGTTATGACGTCAAGCTGAACCTTGGCACGATTTATTACACCTGGATAGCGATGGCGCTCACATTGCTTCTCGGCCTTGCTGCAGCCAGGGGATGTACTATCCGGACTCCGTCCAAGCTGGCTTCCATGATAGAAATGATCTTCGACTTTCTGAAGGGGCAGCTCTATGACAGCATGGGTGAGAAGAAAGGCCGGGGGCTTTACCTACTCATCCTTACCTATTTCATTTTCATTTTAGTATGCAATTTGATGGGTCTGGTGCCTACGCTGGTAGCCCCGACAGGCGATATTAATACCACCTTGGGGCTGGCCTTGATCACCTTTGTCTTGATCTACGTTTGGGGGCTCAGGTATACCGGGCCTAAGATGTTCAAGCATTACGTAATGCCGATACCGCTTCTGCCGATCATCGAAGACTTCGCCAAACCGATCACGCTTGCATTCCGACTTTTCGGCAACATGAAGGGCAAACACATCATGACGGTGGCGCTGTTAGGCCTCATTACCGGCGCTGCGGAGTACTGCGGCGGATTCCTGGCTTCGGTTATCTGGCTTGCTTTTGGTATATTTGTTTCGGCAATCCAGGCATTTGTATTCACAGTGTTAAGTATCGCTTACATCTCAATGGTTGTAAGTGAGGATCACCATTAACCAAGAAACATCTTTGAGGAGAAGGGAGGGAAAGTGATGGAGGTTGGTGCCGGTGCAGCTTTAGGTATGGCTCTTGCTGCCGGGCTCGGTGCTCTCGGCGCTGCTATTGGTGACGGTATCGCTACCGGTAAATGCTTGGAGGGTACTGCCCGCCAGCCGGAGTTGCGGGGTCAGCTCATGACCATTATGTTCATCGGCGTGGGCTTAATCGAGTCAATTCCGATTATTGCCGTGGTTGTGGCGTTCATGCTCATGGGTAAGATCGGTCACTAATTGACTCATTCGCAAGGATTTTTAAGACAGTTACGGGTTTCGTTTACAGGGTTACAGGCTTGAAAAACTATGTCATTAATTGAAATTGGAGCAGGTTTTAGCCGTCGAGCGGCTGAAACCTGCTACCGAACCCTTTTTGCGGAAGGAGGGAAAACCCGGTGGTAGAGATTAATGGAACGCTGCTTGTCCAGATTTTTCATTTCCTCCTCTTGCTGGTCCTTCTCCGCCTTGTGGCCTATAAGCCGATCTTGAAGGTATTAGAAGAACGCCAGAAGTATGTGGCTTCTAATATTGAACAGGCAGAGAGGCAGCGGGCGGATGCGGAGAAGATCAAGGCGGACTTAGAGGCGGAGATGCGCCGCACCCGCGAGGAGGCCCAGAAGATTATCGAACGGGCTACCAAGGCCAGCGAGGAGCAGGCGCAGGCCATCATGGAAGCGGCGAAAGAAGAGGCGGCCCGTCTCAAAGAGGGAGCGCTGGCGGACATCGAAAGAGAGAAAGATAAGGCCTTGGCTGAGCTTAAGGATCAGGTTGCGAGTATGGCTGTTCTGGTCGCCAGCAAAGTGATCCGGGATGGTTTGACGGCCGATATGCAGGAAAGGCTCATCAAGGATGCCGTTAGTGAGGTGAAGAATCTGCCATGCTAAAAGGCGCGGTAGCCGAACGTTACGCTGGAGCGCTGTTCAGCGTAGCGCAGGAAAAGGGCCTCATGGATGAGATCGAACAGGAACTCAAAGACATACTGGAGGCTTTGGATGCTTCACCGGACTTTCGGCGGGTGTTTTATCATCCTCAGGTTTCTACCTCTCTCAAGAAGCAGATCATCAAAGAGGCTTTTGGCGCTGAAGTGAAAGAGTTGACCTTGAACTTTATAAATGTTATTTTAGATGCCCGGCGGGAGGCCTTTTTCAAGGATGTTGTCAACGAGTACACCCGCTTGGTTAACGAAACAAGGAATGTTGTTGAAGTCAAGATCACGTCAGCGGTGGAGGTGCCGTTTGATTCTAAGGATAACCTGGTGGAAGCCCTTTCCAAGGTTACGGGCAAGGATGTCCGGGTTGAGTACGAGCTGAAACCGGAAATCCTGGGCGGCCTCATCATCCGCATCGGTAACCGGGTTATCGATTCGAGCATTGTGCGGCAGCTCGAGCGCCTGAGAGAACAGATCCGCGAAATTCGAGTTGGATAGGGGTGACAGAAGAAAATGAAACTGAGACCTGAAGAAATCAGTTCGATAATCCGCCAGCAGATTGAAAAATACGAGGTTCAGGTTGAGGTTACCGATGTCGGTTCGGTTATCTACATCGGTGACGGTGTTGCGCGGGTTTACGGGCTGGAAGATTGTATGTATGCCGAGCTTTTGGAGTTCCCAGGTGGCACGCTCGGAATGGCGCTCAACCTGGAGGAGGACAATATCGGCTGCGTTATTCTCGGTCCGTATAAACACATTAAAGAAGGCGATGTGGTTAAGAGGACTGGGCGTATCGCCTCGGTGCCGGTGGGTGACGCGCTTATCGGCCGTGTAATCAACCCTGTGGGGATGCCGCTGGATGGGAAGGGCCCCATAAAATCGGACAAGTTCCGCCCGATCGAGAAAATCGCCCCCGGTGTTATTTACCGGAAACCGGTAGACACGCCCCTGCAGACGGGCATTAAGGCAATAGACGGAATGATCCCCATCGGCCGCGGACAGCGCGAGTTGATCCTCGGCGACCGGCAGACGGGTAAAACGGCGATCGCCGTGGACGCAATCATTAATCAGAAGGGCCAGAACTGCATCTGCATTTATGTGGCTGTCGGCCAGAAGGCCTCGACGGTGGCCAACGTCATTCAGAAATTCCATGAGTACGGCGCAATGGATCATACGATAGTGGTCTCGGCAACCGCCTCCGACCCGTCGCCGCTGCTGTACATCGCTCCCTTTGCCGGAGCGGCGATTGGCGAGGAATTTATGGATCAGGGCAAGGACGTCCTCATCGTTTATGACGATCTATCGAAGCAGGCGGCGGCCTACCGCGAGCTTTCGCTTCTTCTGCGGCGCCCGCCCGGTCGCGAGGCGTACCCGGGTGACGTCTTTAACCTGCACTCCCGGCTCCTCGAGCGAGCGGCGAAGTTGCATCCCGATTACGGCGGCGGCTCAATGACCGCGCTTCCGGTAATCGAAACGCAGCAGGGTGACGTTTCTGCATACATCCCGACGAACGTTATCTCAATTACCGACGGCCAGATATACCTTGAACCCGACCTCTTTTACGCCGGTGTCCGTCCGGCAATTAACGTAGGTCTTTCGGTATCCCGCGTCGGCGGTAAGGCACAGCGGAAAGCGATGCGTCAGGTAGCCGGACAGTTGCGCTTGGACCTTGCGCAGTACCGGGAGCTGGCCGCCTTTGCTCAGTTCGGTTCTGACCTTGACAAGGCGACCCTGGCCCGGTTAAACCGCGGTGAGCGGCTGGTGGAACTTTTGAAACAGGACCAGTACGTTCCGATGCCGATGGAGGAGCAGGTTGTCTCCATTTATGCAGGCGTCAGGGGTTACCTCGATGACCTGCCGACAGACAAGGTCCGTGACTTCGAGGCTGAGTTGTTGAAGTATGTGCGAACCCAGCAGGCAGGCATTTTAGACGCGATCAGGAAAGACCTTGAGATAAAGCCCGAGACGGAGTCGAAACTTAAAAGCGCCATCGAGGAGTTCAAGAAGGGCTTCAAGATGCAGTACGGCTTGGCGTAAGCCGGAGGTGACGTAATGCCATCACTACGCGACTTTAGACGGCGCATCAAGAGTCTCCAGAGCACGCAGAAGATTTGCAAGGCGATGAAGGCCGTGGCCACCGCAAAGATGGCCAAGGCACAGGCAGCGGTTACGGCGGCACGACCCTACGCCCGGCAGATCCACGAAGTCTTGGGGCGCCTGTCCCGGGCGGCCGGTGATGTGAAGCACCCGCTCCTGGCGGTACGCGAGCCGAAGAAGGTCTGCTACATAGTTATTACCGCCGACCGCGGTTTGTGCGGAGGTTTTAACAGCAATATTTTACGGACGACGATGCGTGAGCTTCAGGCGCACCCTGATGCGGCTCTGGTTGCAGTGGGACGTAAAGCCAGGAACTTCTTCCGCTTCCGCAAAATGCCGATGGAGGCGGAGTTTACCGGCTTGGGCGAGGATATCAAATTTGCATACGCCCGGCAGATAGCGAAGCTCCCGATCGAGAAATACGCTGCCGGTGAGTACGATGCTGTGTACGTTGTTTATTCAAAATTTATCAATATCCTTGTCCAGCAGCCGACGGTGGTTAAGGTTTTGCCGGTTGAACCGCCGGCCGAGGAAGAGGGTGCCGGCAAGGAGGAGAAGAAGCGTGGGCCGGAGCCGCTTTATATCTTTGAGCCTTCTGCGGAAGCCGTGCTATACGACCTGCTGCCGAAATACGTGGAGACGGTTATCTATCATGCGATATTAGAGTCGAAGGCCGGCGAGCACAGCGCCCGGATGACCGCAATGGACGGAGCGACAAAAAATACGGAAGAAATGATCGCCCGGACGACGCTGAGGATGAACCGGGTCCGCCAGGACGGAATTACAAAGGAGTTGCTCGAAATCGTTGGCGGCGCGGCGGCGCTCGAGTAACGCTTGGAGGTCTCGTGAACTGTCGAACTGGTTTCGTGAGCTTACACTGTTGAAAATTGAATAAGTAATGTTGAAATCGCGAAAACAAGCGTGGCGCGAATAACGAATTGGGAAGTGAAAAGTGCAAGTGAGGCTTGCGGAAGAATTCACTGCGCGAATTTTTCCCTTAGAAATCTCACTTCTAACTCCGCACTTCGCACCTCTTAATTGCTGCGCGAAGTTTTACAGCGGTTTCCTTGGAGGAGTGCCACAGGCGGCAAGCTGCACAACGAAGGGTGAAAATGGGGCGAATAGACCCATAAACTGGTTGCTTAGATGCAGAGGAGTAACATAAACGGAACGCGGTGAGGAGCGAGCAGTACAAGGAAGGCGCAGCCGGACGGGCCGGAGCGTATACGGAAATACGTGAGGACCCGGCCGGCGAGCCTGACGTATTAATGCGAAGCTCATCGCCGTGCCGCACGGAAGAAGAACGCATTCTCGGAGGAGGTTTGAACGAGAAAATGAATGTTGGCGAAGTAGTACAGATAATCGGCGTTGTGGTTGACGTGCGGTTTCCTCCCGGTCAGGTACCGGAGATTTACAACGCCTTAAAAGTGGAGTACGACGACGCTTTTACCGGTAAGAAAATCGAGCTTACGCTCGAGGTGGAACAGCACCTTGGCAATAACGTGGTTAGGACCGTTGCTATGTCCACTACCGACGGGCTGAAACGGGGAGCCAAGGTTGTTGATACCGGTGCACCGATTTCAGTACCGGTCGGGAGAGCGACGCTCGGCCGGCTTGTTGATGTTCTTGGCACACCGATTGACGGGTTAGGACCTATAAACACGGATAAGTATTATCCGATCCACAGGCAAGCGCCCCCGCTGGTAGAACAGTCCACGAAGGTGGAGCAGCTCGAAACAGGGCTGAAGGTCGTCGACCTGCTGGTCCCGTTCATGAAGGGCGGTAAAATTGCGATGTTCGGCGGCGCTGGCGTCGGTAAGACGGTTATCGTTATGGAGCTTATCAACAACATTGCCAAGCAGCACGGCGGCATTTCGGTGTTTGCGGGCGTGGGCGAACGCACCCGTGAAGGAAACGACCTTTATTTAGAGATGACGGAGGCCGGCGTTATGCCCAAGACGATGATGGTTTTCGGCCAAATGAATGAGCCGCCGGGCTGCCGCTTGCGTGTTGGCCTGACCGGTCTTTGTCTCGCCGAGTACTTCCGGGACGAAGAGGGCGCGGACGTGCTGATCTTCATTGACAACATTTTCCGTTTTTCGCAGGCCGGGTCCGAGGTGTCGGCTTTGCTCGGCCGGATGCCTTCCGCCGTGGGTTACCAGCCGACACTGGCGACCGAGATGGGTCAGCTCCAGGAGCGGATTACGTCCACCACCAAGGGTTCGATCACTTCGGTGCAGGCCGTATACGTACCTGCCGACGACCTGACCGACCCTGCTCCGGCCAATACCTTCGCGCACTTGGACGGCACCGTGGTGTTGTCACGGCAGATCGCAGAGCTCGGTATTTACCCGGCGGTTGACCCGCTCGACTCGGTGTCAAGGATTCTCGATCCAAAGGTAGTGGGTGCGGATCACTACCAGGTGGCGCGCGGTGTGCAGAAGGTACTCCAGCGATACAAAGAGCTCCAGGACATCATCGCTATCCTCGGTATGGAAGAATTGTCGGAAGAGGATAAACTAATCGTGGCGCGGGCACGGAAACTTCAGCGGTTCCTTTCGCAGCCCTTCCACGTTGCCGAGGCATTCACCGGCAGACCCGGAGCTTACGTGCCACTGAAAGAAACTATCCGGGGATTTAAGGAGATCTTGGACGGGAAGCACGACGACCTGCCGGAAGACGCCTTTTATATGGTTGGCGGAATTGAAGAGGCCGTTGAACGCGGTAAAAAACTCCTTGCGGCGGCCTCCTAAGGAGTGAGCGTTAGTGGCTGAGAAACTCCAGAAGTTGGTTGTGGTTACGCCGGCACGCGTTGCTTATTCCGACGAGGTGCGGATGGTGTGCGCGCGGGGTGCAGCCGGCGACTTGGGTATATTGCCCGACCACGCTCCGCTTATTACCGCTTTAAAGACTGACGTGGTAAGGATACAAAAAGACGGTAAATGGCGGCACATGGCAGTATGCAGCGGCTTTTTAGAAGCCAAGGACAACCGTGTGGTCATTCTTTCCGACGCTGCGGAATTAGCTGAGGAGATAGATGTCGACCGTGCTCGCCGTGCAAAAGAACGGGCGGAGGAGCGTTTGCGGACCCGCGGGCCGGACATCGACATTGTCCGGGCCGAGGCAGCCCTCCTGCGTGCACTTGCCAGACTCAAAGCTGTTGAAATGGCGGGGGGTGCCAGGCGGTAAGCCGGGGTTGGGCGACAGAAAGCACACTTTACAGCCGTTGATTCAGCCAGGCAATTAAAGCCTGGCATTTTTATGCCCGAAGCGATCCAGGGCCGGTCTGATTAGTGAGAACCCGAACAGCTCGAGCAACTTGTGGCTTTACAGGCTGTGCACGATGATCCCTTGCCGCCGTCTGTACCCCTGGTGGCAAAAAAGGAAAGCAATTTTTCTGGTTTAGGAGTATTACAGCCCGGGCAGGCGAGGTTTTCCCCAGTCTCACCCAACGGGCACAACCTTTCAAAGCGCAGGCCGCATGCGTTACAGCGAAATTCATAAATAGGCATTGCCGCTATGCTCCTTTCTTTCAGATCATATAGTTGTCAACAAAAGCTTATGGGAAATCAAGTTTGTTGTCAAGGAAAGCGGTGCATTTCGACAGGATTTTCAAGACAGGTACAGAATATGATTTGTGGTAAAGTGTCACCGGGTTTGCCCGGCGAGCAGGCTGGAATAGCGCTGCGTTTCCGGCACAACGGGCTGCCGAGGCCGCAGGCCGGTGGAGTACCCGAGGCGGCCGGAACGGCAACTGAGTGACTATAACGGAGGAGTAAGAGCGTGCGTTTAAGTTTTTTCGGTGCCGCGGGAACGGTCACCGGGTCACGTTTTTTAGTTGAAGCCAGTGGTTTGCGGGTTCTGGTTGATTGCGGTCTTTTTCAAGGGCCGCGTGAGGTAAGGGAGAGAAACCATCAGCCCTTTCCTTTTCATCCGGCTTCCATCGATTATCTGCTTGTGACCCATGCACATATCGACCACTCCGGGCTGATACCACGTCTTTGCAAAGAAGGGTTTAAAGGCAGGATCTTTGCTACTGAAGCCACGGTTGATCTCTTGAGGGTTCTGCTGCCGGATGCAGGGCACATTCAGGAGATGGAGGTTGAGTGGAAAAACAGGAAGGCAAGGCGCGCGGGCAAGCCGATTATTGAGCCTATCTATACGGTTGCTGATGCGGAACGATGCGGGCAATTCTTTACGGGTGTCAGGTACAACGCCGAGGTAGTGCTTTCACCGAAGGTAACCGTTACCTTTCTGAATGCAGGTCACATCCTTGGTGCGGCCATGATTCTGTTAACGGTTATCGAAAACGGCGCTCCGCTGCGGGTACTGTTTACCGGGGACATCGGCCGGCCTGGACAGCGTTACGTAAAGGATCCCGCAGCAGTCGAGGCGGCGGATTACGTCGTTATTGAGTCCACATATGGGAACAGGGTTCATCCCGTGGAGGACGAGGTCTCCGTGCTGCATGATGTCCTCTGGCGCACTTACAACCGTGGCGGAAACGTAATCATCCCGGCATTTGCCGTGGAGCGTACACAGGACCTTCTCTACGACCTCAACGAACTTTATCACGCCGGTAAACTCCCGCCTGTAAAGGTTTACATCGACAGTCCCCTTGCGGCGGCGGTGACCGATATCTTCAACCGGCATGAAGAGTGTTATGACGGAGATATGCACCACCTGGTGCAACGTGGGCAGAACCCTTTAGACTCTGAATTTGTCCACTTTTCCGTTACCACTGAAGAATCACGCGCTCTCAACGAGGTTCCAGGCGGTCTGGTCATTATCTCCGGCAGCGGCATGTGTGAGGCCGGGCGCATACGCCACCATCTCAAACACAATCTCTGGCGGCCTGAATCCACAATTATTTTCGTCGGGTTCCAACCCGAGGGAACGTTAGGCAGGCGCATCCTTGCCGGGGAACGGACTGTCGCAATCTTTGGCGAAGAGATTGCCGTAAAGGCGGAAATCGTTGAGCTATTAGGGTATTCCGCGCATGCCGATCAACCTGCATTATTCAATTGGTTGAAGAGCATCAAGAACGCGCCCCGTCAGGTGTTTGTTGTTCACGGTGAACCGGACGCTGCGGCAGACTTACGGGAAAAGATCGAGGCCGACCTTGGTCTCAAAGCGGTTGTTCCGGATTACGGGTCGTCGTGGATCCTTGTAACGGATTACCAGGCGCAGCTTTTGTTAGACGCTTACCACCGGCTGGGTGAAAGGGTTCGGGAGGTTGCGCGCGCGGCGGATCCCGCCGAAATGGCCGCAATTGCTCGTAAGATTGAGGCGATCGTTGCGGGCGGAGATTAGCCGCTTCGTTTATCAGCTTCAGCGGTGACGGCTCTTTCAAATGCTTAGGGGTCATGCGGCCTCTGCCGGACAGTTTAAGAGTAGCCGGGTCTCGGAGCCCGATGTTATAATAGCGGAAAGGACGGATGATAAACAAGGTCGTGCTGGCGGTGGTATAATAGATTACCGGCTGAGTGCGGCCGCCTTAGAGGAGTACCACATGCGGCAAGCCGCACAACGAGGAATGAAAGTGGGGCGAATAGACCCGTAAGTTGGTTGCTTAGATGCAGAAGAGTAACATAAACGGAACGCGGAGAAGAGCGAGCAGGACAAGGAAGGCGCAGCCGGACGGACCTGATTGGGAAGTGAGAAATGGCGGCGAGCCTGACACAGTAATGCGAAGCTCATCGCCGCGCCCTACGGAAGGAGAACGCATTCTCGGAGGAGTGGTTAGGTCCAGCCTTTATGCTTAAAGAGTATTGCGGCTTAAAGGTGTTTCAATCGCCGTCATTAGACATGCCGTGGCTTCTCCACGCATTCACCACCAGGTTGGGCGGCGTAAGCGAGGGCGTATTTCATTCATTGAACCTCGGGTTTGCGATCGGTGACCCTCCGGAACGGGTAGTAGCCAACAGAAAGCGGTTGGCACACGCGCTGGGCTATGACTTCGAACGCGCGGTTTCGGGTCAGCAGGTACACGGGAGCAATGTCGCTGTTGTAAGCCTCCTTGACGCGGGGGCGGGTGCTTTCGAGCCGGAAACCTCTATTCCGGCGGCCGACGGTCTTGTTACGTCGACGCGACAGTTACCGCTTATGGCCTTCTTTGCGGACTGTGTCCCGGTTTTTCTTGTAGACACCGCAAATCGAACGGTCGGGATCGTGCATGCCGGATGGCGGGGAACTGTGCAGCGAATTGCCGGTAAGGCAGTTGCTGAAATGTCTCGGGCATTCGGCACCCACCCAGCGGAGTGCGTGGCGGTGGTAGGTCCGGCTATCGGCCCGTGTTGTTATACAACAGACGGGCCTGTGGCGGAGAAGTTTCAAGGTTGGGGCAGGGCGGTTTCGTGGCGGGACGGGAGCAAGTGGCACGTTGATTTACGGGAGGCTAACCGCTGTGACTTGCTTACGGCGGGGGTGCTCCCTAAAAATATTACGGTAATTGATTTTTGTACCGCCTGCCACTCCGAACTCATGTTTTCATACCGGCGGGACGGCGGCAACACGGGGAGAATGGCCGCCGTGATAATGCTCCGGTAGGCAGGTAAAGTTTTACAGCGGTCTCCATAGAAAGGGTTAAACCATGGCGCTGATTTTAGTGGTTGACGACGAGGAGCATATCCAGAAGTTACTCGGCTTTACGTTCGAGCGTGAAGGGTATGAGGTCTTAACTGCCGGGGACGGTCTTACCGGGCTCAACCTTGCTCAAAGCAAGCACCCGGATCTGATCATCCTTGACGTTATGTTACCCGAAATGGACGGCATGCAGTTCTGCCAGGCTTTACGGGCAGACGAAAGGTCGCGGGAAATACCCGTAATCATGCTTAGTGCCCGGAGAGCAGAGAAGGACAAGGTTTCGGGTTTAGAAACAGGGGCTGATGACTACGTTACCAAGCCCTTCAGTGTACGCGAACTTTCCGCGAGGGTGAGGGCGCACCTGCGCCGCAAACCTCCGGCCAAGGAGAAGAACAGGCTTGTATACGGCCAACTAACCATCGACCGGGAGCGTCTGATGGTCTCATGGAAGGGTGTCCGGCAGGGGCTGACTCCCAAAGAGTTCGAGTTGCTTTATTTTCTTGCTGCACACCCGGGGCGGGTTTTTTCACGTGACCACCTACTGGATAAAATCTGGGGGTACGATTTTCCGGGCGGTTCCCGGACGGTAGATGTTCATATACGCTATATCCGGCAAAAACTTGAGCAACTACCGGGAGCGCCACGTTTTATCGAAACAGTACGGGGTGCAGGATATCGTTTTCGGGAGCAGGTAGAATAGAAAAATGGTAAGAACAATACGGAGGCGGGTTTACACCTGGCTGTTTATTCTACTGGTTGTTTTTGCGTGGCTCTGTGCGCTCAGCCACTATACCCATTTGCATTTTTGGATGGTATTTACTACAGGTATTATCTCGACTGCTCTCATCGCAAGAGTGCTCAACAGGCAGGTTATCGACCCAATGCGGAATCTGGTTACTGTGGCGAGGGAACTGGCCCCTTATGCACGAACGGAGGAACTGCCCCAGACGGATGAAGTCGGCTGGTTGACGTCGCGCGCAAACCTTTTGGCCGCAGGACTGAAAGGGGCCTTTAATTCTTTGTATACAGAGAAGGCGCAGATGGAAGCCATTTTGTCAAGTCTAAACGAAGCGGTACTGGCGTTGGATTCTACAGGGAAAGTGCTGCTTACCAACCCGGCCCTTGAGGCCATTTCCGGGGTGAGTCCAGAGGAGGCAAGGGGGAAAAACATCATTGAATTGATTCGTAATCACGAGTTGGAGCAGTTAGTGTATAAAGTTCTGTCATGCGTGTCGCCTGCAAGAGAGGAGCTGAAATTCCTTACACCGGAGCCCCGGGTTTTTTCTGCCCGGGTCACACCGATTAACACCTCGGAGGGGCCGGGTGTGGTAGTGGTCCTTAGGGACATTACCGAGCAGAGGCGGCTTGAACAGGTGCGCAGCGAGTTTGTCGCTAATGTATCGCATGAACTGCGGACACCTTTGACTGCTATCCGGGGTTTCGTTGAAACCCTCCGTGAGGGCACCGTGGAAGACCCTGCAAAAGCAAAGGAGTTCCTCGAAATCATCGAGTCGGAGACCAAGCGTCTCGAAAAACTAATTGAAGACCTGTTGAGCCTATCCCGGCTGGAAGACCGGCGGACAGCGTTTATCCGGCAGCAGGTTAACATAGGAGATGTTGTTGCCCGTCTCTTGCCCGTTTTCCAGAAACGTGCACAGGCTCAGAATATAAAACTGTTAGTTGAGGTCCCTCCCGATTTACCGACAATACTTGCCGACCCGGAACTTATCGGCCAGGTGTTTGCAAATCTTATTGACAATGCCCTCAAATTTACTCCAGAAGGAGAGATCCGGATCAAGGCAACCGCTTCCCCCGGACGGATCCGGGTGGACGTTGAAGATACCGGAATAGGGATACCCGAAGAAAGCCTGCCTCGCGTGTTTGAGCGCTTTTACCGCGTCGACAAAGCACGTTCGCGGGCTTCGGGGGGAACCGGGCTCGGCCTATCAATTGTAAAGCATATAGTTGAAGCCCACGGCGGCAGGGTCAGCGCAGAAAGTGAATTAGGTAAGGGAAGCCGGTTCTCTTTCTACCTCCCGGTGCTACAAGTTTAAAATTGTAGGGAACGTAATACCGGTTTAACAAAAAAGTGTTACAGTTAAAATGGGGAAAAATGCGCAAAGCCGTGATGTTTCTTGTAGCGTTCACGCTTTTCGCAGGAGGTTGCAGTAAGGAAGATCAAGTCTTCACCCCTCGGACGGAGGTTACCGTTTTAGGCTCGACTGCGCTTCTCCCTCTGATAAGGGCGGCGGCAAAAGACTTTATGGCGGTGAACCCGGAGGTATCTGTTATTGTGTCCGGGGGCGGTTCTATTACAGGCTTGTACCAGGTGGCCGCGGGAGCAGCGGATATTGGTGCGTCTAACGTAAAACCGCCGGCGAGGGACCCATTGTACCAGGGTTTGGTGGACCACGTGATAGGGGTGGTGCCTTTTTTGCTTATCACACACCCGGACGTCGGTGTGAATGGCCTGACGCAGGAGCAGGCGTTCGACATTTTTACCGGTAAGGTTAAAAACTGGCGTACGGTAGGTGGAAACGAAGTGGAAGTTACTATCGTGAACCGGCTCAAATCCTCCGGCGCCCGTGAGCTTATAAAAGATATAATTCTTGAGGGAGGGGAGTTCACCGGCAATGCTATGGTTGTGAACTCAGACGGTGAGGTCAGGGATGCGGTGGCAAATACCCCGGGTGCTATAGGGTACATAAGTGCGGGTTACTTGGGCGATTCCGTAAAAGCGCTGGAATACAACGGGGTGAGGTGCAGTGAAAGAAACGTGGTTAACGGCACTTATCCTCTGGTCGCAGCGGCGCACATGTATACGAAAGGAAGGCCCTCCGGGGCCGTGAAGGCGTTTATCGACTTCATAACCAGTGATTCTTTTCAGATCAGAGTGAAAAGGATGGGACTGCTGCCTGTTTCCGCTGTAGGAAGGGTCGGCCTCGAGAAGAGTGTTGCAACACCCTGACTTATCGAAAAAGTGGGTTCAGCGATCTACGTCCCTAAGGTTTACCCGGTAGCCGGTTGAACGATCACCCAGGCAATCTGCCGGGTATAGCTCGAAACGGCTTCACGCCCACAGGCAAAAGAACACCGCTCAGGGGCGGGGTATAGGGGAGGAATGATGGTAAAGATCAAAGTTGAAGGCATGAACTTCTACTACCGGGAAGAGCAGGCCTTAAAGAATATAAACATCGAGATCAAAGCGAATCAAATAACCGCCCTGATTGGACCGTCCGGGTGCGGGAAGACCACGTTCCTGAGGGTTCTCAACCGGATGAATGACTTAATCGAAGGAGCCCGCGTGGAGGGAAATGTACTGCTTGACGGCGAGGATATCTATGCCGCTTCTGTTGACGTGGTGGAGCTGAGAAAGCGCGTAGGGATGGTCTTCCAGCGCCCCAACCCTTTCCCTATGTCGGTTTACGATAACATTGCTTTCGGTCCTCGGATTCACGGTATAAAAGATAAGCACCGCCTTGACGAGATTGTCGAAGCCAGTTTGCGGGGAGCTGCGCTATGGGACGAAGTCCGTGACAAACTTTACCGTTCGGCGCTCGGTTTATCCGGGGGGCAGCAGCAACGGCTATGCATTGCGCGTCTTCTTGCCGTAGAACCCGAGGTGGTTTTGATGGATGAGCCTACTTCCGCACTGGATCCGGTTTCGACGATGAAAATAGAAGAGCTCCTCCAGGAACTGAAGAAACGGTATACCATAGTCATCGTAACACACAACATGCAACAGGCGGCACGGGTTTCGGATACCACAGCCTTCTTCCTTATGGGGGAGTTGATTGAGTACGATGAAACAGGAGTAATCTTTACACGACCCAGGGACAGGCGGACTGAGGATTATATAACCGGACGCTTCGGTTAATACGCGGTCTATCGGTTGCTTTGTATTCTATTCCTTGGTAAACTTTTACTAAATCTTTCCATAGTCTGTTTGAAGCTAACCTGTTTCTTTGAGTAGTGCCATATGCGGCAAGCCGCAACGAAGAATGAAAATGGGACGAATAGACATGTAAGCTGGTTGCTTAGACGCAGAAGAGTAACATAGACGGAACGCGACAAGGGGCGAGCAGTACAAGGAAGGTGCAGCCGGACGGGCCTGATTGGGAAGTGAGAAGTGGCGGCGAGCCTGACGCAGTGATGGAAGGTCATCGCCGCGCCCCACGAAAGAAGAACGTATTTTCGGAGGAGTGGTGTGAACGTGACGAGCCAGCGGACGACGTTTGAAAATGAGTTAACAGAACTTCAGAGGGATCTTTTGCGAATGGGGAGCCTGGTTGAGGAAGCCGTCTTTAATGCTGTCCAGTCTTTGGTCACGCGTGACGAGGTTTTAGCTAAAAAGGTTATGATGAATGACGACCAGATCGATGCATTATGCAAAGAGATCGAAAAAAGGTGTGTCCGGCTGGTTGCCACCCAGCAGCCGATCGCCCGTGACCTCCGAATTATCTTTACGGGCATAAAGATCATTTCAAACCTGGAACGGATGGGCGACCATGCTGTAGATATAGCCCGCTACGCGTTAAACCTGATAATTTGCTACAGTTCGACCGTTGCAGACATTATTTTGCAGGATATTTTGCAGATTAGCAGAATGGTACAACAGATGGTTAAAAACGGTTTGGATGCCTACGTTCATAACGATGTGACAAGGGCGCGTGAGATGAGCGGTGCAGACGACGAGGTCGACCACCTGTACAGAAAAACCTTCAACGCCATATTGGACTTAATGGAAAAAGAGCCTGGAAACACTCGTTGTTACGTGTATTTACTTTTAGCGGCTCTGCGTCTCGAAAGGGTAGCCGACCGTGCCACGAACATCGGTGAAGACGTTATTTATCTCGTTACGGGCGAGTGGGAAGAGCTGAACTGAAAAAGGGAAGCTTTACTGGACGGCTGTAATGTTTTCACCCGCGGTAACGGAGGAATTTACCTGCATTGCGTAGAATATCTCAAAATGAATAACATAGGCGATAATATCAGGCAGATTCAAAAGGAGATCGCTGAGGCGGCTCGGCGTGCAGGGCGAGATCCGGCCGCAGTGAAAATTGTTGCCGTGTCCAAAGGGGTACCGCCCGCAGGCATACGGCAGGCGCAAGCAGCTGGTCTTACGGCCTTCGGGGAAAACCGGGTTCAGGAGTTCGTCCGGAAGTACCGGGAAATCGGGGCAGAAGTTGAATGGCACTTTGTCGGGTATCTGCAGCGGAACAAGGTCAAATACCTTTGCGGGCTGGTCAACCTTATCCACAGTCTTGACCGGTGGGAGTTGGCCGTAGAACTTAACCGGTGGGCGTTGAAAAAGAAAGAGGTTTTCAGCACGCTGGTTCAGGTTAACGTAGCCCGGGAACCTTTAAAGCACGGTCTTTATGAAGAAGAGGTCTTAGATTTCTTAGCGGCGGTTGCCGGGTTACCGGGTGTCCGGGTGCGGGGCCTGATGACCATGGCTCCGTATGTATATGATCCGGAAGATGCGCGCCCGGTCTTCAGGAGACTTCGGGAACTGGCCCTAAAATGCCGGGATGTTCCGAATGTCAGTATGGAGTTTTTGTCTATGGGGATGACGCAAGACTTCGCGGTGGCAATCGAGGAGGGGGCGAATATGGTACGCATCGGTAGGGCTGTTTTTGGCCCGCGACAGTGCCAAGGGAGGGAGTCAAATGGGTAAGAGGCTGGTGGACAAAGTGCTGGGATTCATCGGGTTTGAAGACGAACCGTACGAGGACCAGGTTCAAGCTGAGCCCCATGAGGCTTTACTGCGGGGGAAGAGGGGGACGGTGGTGAGCCTTCATACCCAAAGGCAGATGCGGGTGATGGTATCCGAGCCGCGTTCCTTTGATGATGCCCAGGAGATTGCCGATCACCTGAAGAACCGCCGCCCGGTCATTGTAAATTTCGAGCGTGTGGAACCGGATTTAGCGCGGCGGGTGGTGGACTTTGTCAGCGGTGCTGCTTATGCTCTCGGCGGCAGCGTGCAGAAGGTGGGTGGCGGTATTTTTCTTTTCGCGCCGAACAACGTTGACATAGCCACGGAGGCAAAAGAGAGCGAAAAAGGAATTTTCCCCTGGACGCGCGGGTTAAAGGGGGCTGAGTAGTGCCTCTAAAAGGCCTGAAAGTGGGACTTATCGGTGGTGGAGCGATGGGGGGGGCGCTGGCCGCCGGTCTTGCTAAGAGCGGGTTAATCCCGGAAACCGCCCTCTCCGTCAGTGACGTTTCCGCCGAGCGGCTGCGCCACCTTGAAGAAACTTTAGGCATCCGTACTTTTCAAGAAAACAAGCCTCTGGTCAACGAAGCCGACATAGTTATTTTAGCCGTAAAACCTGATATCATCGCACCGGTCATGGAAGAAATCGGGCCGGTCCTCCGCCCCGAGCAAACGGTTATCTCAATAGCAGCCGGTGTTCCGATAAGCTTTATCGAGAAGTACATTCGTCTACCGGTTCCCGTGGTGCGTGTAATGCCAAATACCCCGTGTCTGGTTGGCGAGGGGGCGAGCGCTTACGTCCTTGGGAGTTATGCCGGGCCGCGCGACGCGGCGCGGGTTGAGGCCGTGTTTACCTCTGTCGGGCGGACGGTGGCAGTGAAAGAAAGCCTTCTTGACACGGTTACCGGGTTGAGCGGCAGCGGCCCGGCCTACGTTTACATGGTGATCGAGGCGCTGGCGGACGGCGGGGTTAGAATGGGTTTGCCCCGTGACACGGCGCTCTTATTAGCTGCGCAAACCGTTCTTGGTGCGGCAAAAATGGTGCTGACCACAGGGGAGCACCCGGCCCAATTGAAGGACCGCGTTACAACGCCCGGCGGGACAACCGCAGCCGGCCTTTTTGTACTTGAGTGCAGGGGTGTCAGGGCCGCATTGATTGAAGCGGTTTCGGCGGCGTCCGAGCGGTCAAAAGAGTTAAGCAAGGACAAAATGACATAGACTTTATCAAAGAGGATCAGGAAGCCTTACAAAGAGAGGTTTTAAAGGAATGGGGTTTCTGATTAAAACGGTTGATGTAGCTTTTAATGTTTATACCGTTTTTATCTTTGTCCGTGTGCTGCTGTCGTGGGTAAGGCATAATCCTTACCAGCCCGCGATTAGGTTTATATACGACGTGACCGATCCTTACCTGCGTTTCTTCCGGCGCTTCGTCCCCCCCGTGGGGATGATTGATTTTTCACCCGTTATCGCGTTGATAATGCTCCAGCTGCTCAAAGGGCTGATCATACAGTTGTTCATTCTCATTGGAAAAATCGCCTCATAGCAGGGGAAAAGGGTTTTAAAGCCGACTCATTTACGCTTTTGGGGTGGTGCGGGTGGTAACACCGTTTGAAATTCACCGGAAGGAGTTCCGCCGGGTTTTCCGCGGTTACGATGAGCAGGAAGTAGACGAGTTTCTCGACCGGTTGGCAGGTACGGTGGAGCAGCTTCAGCGCGAAAACGAAGAATTACGTTCGCGCAGCCAAGCTGCAGAGAGGCTGCAAAAGCCCTATGGGAATCCAGGGGTTCGGCCTTTAGGGATGGCGGACCTCTTGCAAGAGGTCGACGAAAAGATCGGGGAACTCAAGCAGGAGGTCGAACGCATAATCAGTTCCGCTTCGGTCGAGGCGGCCCAGCGGGCCGGGGACATAGTGTTGCTTGCGGAGAGCCGCTTTGGGGAGTTGGTGGCTCGAATCGAAGAGGAATCCCAGCGGATTCTTGACGAAACGGAAAAATCCTTGGAAAGGCTCCTGAGGGAGGCGGCACAAAAATTCCGGTTTCTCATAAACGGTGAGGTGACAAGGGCCGGCGGCGTCACGCGGGTCAAAAAAACAGGAAGCTCCCGCGGCTGCAAGCCGTAAAATGTCAGATAACCTTTTCAACCTTTTTCATGAAGATAAAAACGGCATAACATTTCGGGTACGCGTTACCCCGCGGGCGTCCGCTAACGCCATTGCGGGTTTAGCAGAAGGGGCGCTTCGCGTTCGCATTACCGCTCCTCCTGTGGAAGGCAGGGCGAACGAGGCTCTCTTGAAATACCTGGCCGGCTTTTTTGGTATACCGGTGCGCAGGCTTGCGATATTACGTGGTGAGTCAGGGCGTGAAAAGATAATAAAGGTCGAAGGTATCGTGAGAACAGAGGCGGTGGAGCGGTTGAGACAGGTGTTTGGTCGCCAAGAGTAAACGAAGCCGAATTGTCAATTTGTGTCTGAACAAGCGTAAGTTTCAAATGTCAGTATGTGATCGTTCGTTCCCCGTTGTTGCCCAAACGCCGTTCCTCCTCCATTTTTCGAAACTTCCTAATTACCCCTGTGTTATCAGCAAATCCCCTAAGTTATCGGCCGCTGGTCTCTTGCCGCGGGAGTCTTTTAGTATTATAAATAAATATAGTGTTTTTAAGATGCAGGGAAGGTGCTGCGGGCATTTTGAGGGGGTTAACCATGGACTGGAGCAAGACACTTAATTTACCGAAAACGGATTTCCCGATGCGTGCTAATTTGCCCCAGCGGGAACCGGAAACATTAAAGTTCTGGGAAGAGATCGACCTTTATGGTCTTGTACAGGCAAAGACGGCCGGCCGGCCGAAGTTCATCCTGCATGACGGCCCGCCTTACGCCAACGGCCACATCCATTTAGGGCATGCCCTCAATAAGATATTGAAGGACATTATCGTCAAGTTCCATTCGATGTCCGGTTTTGATGCGCCATACGTACCCGGCTGGGACACCCACGGTTTACCGATAGAACAACAGGCGATAAAAAACCTCGGCATTAGCCGCCATGCTGTAAATCCCGTCGAGTTCCGGCGGCGCTGCAAGGAGTATGCGCTGAAATTTGTTGACATTCAGCGGGAGGAGTTTAAACGTCTCGGCGTCCGGGGCGATTGGAAGAACCCTTACCTCACGCTCATGCCGGGTTATGAGGCACGGCAGCTCGAGGTCTTCGGGGGGATGGCCCGGAAGGGATACATTTATAAGGGCGTTAAGCCGGTATACTGGTGCGCCGCCTGTGAAACCGCGCTGGCCGAGGCGGAAGTGGAGTATGCAGAGGAGGAATCCCCCTCGATCTACGTCCGTTTTAAGGTAGCAGACGGGAAAGGGCTCTTACCGCCTGACACAAGCTTTGTGATCTGGACCACCACACCGTGGACGCTTCCAGCCAACGTCTCCGTGTGTCTCCACCCCGAGTACGATTACGCCGTGGTCCGAATGGACGGCAACAGATATGTAGTGGCGCGGGAGTTGCTGTCCTCGTTTTTGAATGTGTTGAGGGAAGAGAGAAACGTGGTCGAGGCTGAGTACAAAGGGCGGGAGCTCGAAGGCGTCCGCTTGAAACACCCCTTCTTCGACCGGGAGTCGGTGGTGGTCATAGATGATTACGTGACGCTTGAGTATGGCACCGGCTGTGTCCACAATGCCCCCGGGCACGGCGAGGAGGATTTCATTACTGGTAAGAAGTATGGTTTGCCGGTAATATCACCGATTGACGGGCGCGGTTTTTTTACCTCTGAGGGAGGACCCTTTGAGGGACTGTTTTACCGGGATGCAAACCAGGCCATCATCGAGGAGCTTGAGCGTCAAGAGGCGCTTCTCGCAGCAGGTAGGGTACGGCACCAGTACCCCCACTGCTGGCGGTGTAAAGAACCCGTATTTTTCCGGGCGACAGAGCAATGGTTCGCCTCCATCGACGGCTTCAGGGAGGCGGCGCTAAAAGCAATCCGCAAGGTCAAGTGGATTCCCGCATGGGGCGAGGAGCGGATCTTCAACATGGTGGCCGCGCGGGGAGACTGGTGCATTTCGCGCCAGCGCCTGTGGGGGGTGCCGCTACCGATCTTTTATTGTTCAAGCTGCGGCAAGGAGATGATTAATGAGGCTACAATCGATCACCTGAAGCGTCTTTTCGGTGAGCACGGCTCCGACATCTGGTACAGCGCCCCTGTGGAGGAGTTGCTACCGCCGGGAGTAAAATGCCCGGCGTGTGGAAACGCATCATTTACAAAAGAGGACGACACCATGGATGTCTGGTTCGATTCCGGTTCGAGCCACTGGGCGGTCCTGCGGCAGCCGTCTCCCTGGCCGGAGCAGGTTTGGCCGGCGGATCTTTACCTTGAAGGAAGCGACCAGCACCGCGGCTGGTTTAACTCTTCGCTTTCCACTTCGGTGGCGACAACGGGGGAACCGCCATACAGGGCGGTGTTGACCCACGGTTTTCTGGTCGACGAGCAGGGCCGGAAGATGTCGAAGTCCCTAGGCAACGTGGTTGATCCGCTCAAGGTCGTCCGGCAACTCGGGGCGGATATCCTGCGTCTGTGGGTCTGTTCCGCTGATTACCGCGGTGACCTCGCGGCGTCGGATAACATCCTGAAGCAGATTGCGGAGGCATACCGGAAGATACGTAACACCTTCCGGTTTCTGTTGGGGAATCTCTATGATTTCCGGCCGGGAGAAAAGGTGCCGTACGGCGAGCTGCCCGAGATCGACCGCTACATCCTGCTCCGGCTGGAGCAGCTTAAGCGTTCTGTGCTGCGATCTTATCGGGAGTTCGAGTTCCACATGGTTCATCATGCAATCCATTCCTTCTGCGTGTTGGACCTCAGTGCCTTTTACCTGAACGTGTTAAAAGACAGGCTTTACTGCGAGCACCCGGAGTCTATGAAACGGCGCGCTACGCAGACGGTACTGTATGAAGTGCTCGACACCCTGTTGCGGTTGGTGACGCCGGTCTTAGCTTTCACATCGGAGGAAATCTGGCGCTACGTTCCTGCTATTTCTGAAAAGGCAATCAGCGTGCAGCTCCTTGATATGCCTGCCCTCAATGACGATTACCTCGACGTAGAGCTCGAAAACCGCTGGGGACGCCTCTTGAAAGTCCGGGGGGTAATTTTGGAGGCACTGGAACGGGCGCGTCAGAACAAGGTCATCGGCGATTCGCTCGAGGCGGCCGTGGAACTCTACGCGAACGGGGTAATGTACGATTTCCTGAGGGCTGCGCAGGATGACCTCAAGGTGATAGCCATTGTATCGCAACTGGAGGTGGTGCCGCAGGGAACACCCGAACCGGAAAAGGCCGTCGTAAACGAGGATATTGCGGTGTCGGTAAAAAGGGCTCCCGGTGTAAAGTGTGCGCGCTGCTGGGTTTATACCGAAACGGCGGGGCAAAACACCGTTTTTCCTGAGCTCTGCAGTCGCTGTGCAGAGGTGGTGGGGGCACTGACGTCGCCGTAAAGATAACGGTAAACCCGCCAGGTCCAGATTGTTTTCCGGATAAACTGTCTGGTTTCCGGGAAGGGTATCTGGTCAAGGTCCTCCGCCTGTCCAGTCCATCTTTGACCGGACAGCCATATTTTCACGTTCCCGCGACCGGCGTTATAAGCTGCGAGGGCGACAACTATATCGTTGAACTCACGGTTCAGGAAGGCCAGGTACCAGGTGCCGTAAGAGATGTTTGTTTCGGGGTCCGACAGCAAGGACGGGTCAAAAGGTTCCCCCCGCTGTTCGGCGATCCACCGGGCGGTTTTCGGCATCAGTTGCATAAGTCCAACCGCGCCGCGCGGGGAGACCGCGCCGGGACGATAGTTGCTTTCGATCTTGATGATTGCCGCCGTTAAGAACGGATCGAGACCGTTTGCTGATGCATACCTGAAAATAGTCTCTTGATATTTCAAAGGATAGTAATATCTGCCGATTGGTTTAAGGTTAATGACCAAAAAGATAAAAAAAAGTACCAAGATAAGCTTATAAAACACTTTATTTATCACTGTTCGGTCTCGCCTTGCTCCTCGATCAGTTTTTTATAAAAGTAAGCGACCTGCTCTCTCGAGTGATCAAAACCGCCGCTGTTGTCGATGACACGGTGGGCCTTCCGGACTTTGTCCTCCTGGGCCATCTGGGCTGCGATAATAGCCTGGGCCTGCTCCGGCGGGATCCTGTCCCTGGCGACGAGGCGCCGGATAACGGCCTCTCGCTCCGCAATTACCACCCAAACCTCATCAACAATGCGCTCGAGGCCGGTTTCCAGCAAGAGAGGGGCTTCCACAACAGCCACCCGAGGCGGGACAGGCCGCTGCCGGAGCTCGGCAAGCCGTTTTTTAATCGCGGCAATGATCTCCGGATGAGTAATCTCGTTGAGGCGGTTCCGCGCAGCCTGGTCGCTGAATATCAAACGCCGCAGCTTTTTCCGGTCGAGTGAACCCTCCGGCGTTAGGAAATCCGGGCCGAAGGCCGCGGCGATTTTGGACAGCAGAGGCTTACCCGGTTCCGTGAGTTCCCTCGCGATTGCATCAGCTTCGATAACCTCTGCGCCGAGGGTTTTTAAGTGGCGAGCCACACTCGTTTTCCCGGTACCCGCACTTCCGGTTAGTCCGATGACCTTCATGAGACCTCCGTTTTGGTTGCCGCGCGTCTCAAGTGTTCGCTTGGAGCTGAAAACAGGCAACGCCGCCCATTTTCGTTCTTCGTTGTGCGGCTTGCCGCACGTGGCACTCCGCAGAAAAGTTCAAAGCACAAACGGTTCGACGTTCCTTCATTATCCACGCTTATTCCAGCCCGTCTCCGCCTTTTAAATTCAGACCCCTTAAGGTCTGACAACCGGGGCAAAAATAAGTCCCCCTGCCGCCTAACTTAATCTTTGTGACCGCCGTACCGCACCGGGGGCACGGCTGGCCGGCGCGGTTATGGACTCTGAGAAAATCCTGGTGGGTGCCTTTCTGCCCCTCGGCATCTACATAGTTCTGGATGCTGGTCCCCCGGTGTAAAATCCCTTCCTGCAACACTTCCTTGACGGCACGGTACAATTTCTTTACTTCCCTTACGGTCAACCCGTCAGACCGCCTGCCGGGATGCAGTTCCGCCATGTGCAGTGCCTCGTCGGCGTATATGTTTCCGATCCCGGCAACAATTTCTTGGTCGAGCAGCACCGGTTTTACTTGCCGCCGGGAGTTTTTGAGCCGGTTGCGCAAGTAGGTTTCAGTGAAGTCCGCTGACAGCGGCTCAGGTCCTAATTTTCTAAGCTCTGCCATCCGCCAGGACTCTTCGGCCGGCAGCAGCCATATCCGCCCGAACTGGCGTACGTCAGTAAGGCGTAGCCGTCCCCGCTCGAGGTGCAGGAGCATGTGGGTATGGTGCGGCTGCGGTGCCGTTTCGCTCTCGTAGACAAGCTGCCCGCTCATCCGCAGGTGGATGACCAACAGATAACCGCCGCTGAGATCAAAAAGGAGGTATTTTCCGCGGCGGGTGATGCCGGAGATTTTGCGCCCCCGGATTTCACGTACGAATAACTCCGGTGACGGCTCCTTGATCACCTTGTTTAAGTATACGGTGGCGCCGGCAATAGTCAAACCCCCAATTTTTTCCGACAACTGGCGCCTTATGGTTTCCACCTCAGGCAATTCGGGCAATCTTTACTCAATCCTTTCTACATCGCACCAGTTTGATCCCGCTTTCAGGGTGACCGTTATAGGTACATTAAATTTTATAGCGTTTTCCATTTTCTCCTTAATCAGCATTCCCACTGTTGCCAGCTCCCTCCGGGGTGTTTCAAAAAGGAGTTCGTCGTGCACCTGTAGCACCATCCGCGTGTTGCAGCCTGCTCTCCGGAGTTCCCGGTGGATGTCGACCATTGCCTTCTTAATGAGGTCGGCGGCACTTCCCTGGATCGTGGTATTCACCGCCAGCCGTTCGCCCAATTGTCGCTGGATACGGTTCGAGCTGAAGAGTTCGGGAATATAGCGGCGGCGCCCGAGCACCGTTGCGACAAACCCCTTCTCACGTGCCTCACGAACGGTCTTTTCAACGAAACGTTTAACGCCTGTGTAGCGGGTGAAGTAGTTTTCGATATAGCGGCGGGCCTCACTGGGTTCGATCTTTAATTCCTGCCCGAGACCGTATTCGCTCATACCGTAAATAATGCCGAAATTGACCACTTTCGCGCGCGCCCGCAGTTGGGGGGTCACCCTTTCCGGCGGTACGCCGAAGACCTCCGCTGCAGTCCTGGTATGGATGTCCTCCCCGGTGGTAAAGGCGTTTGTCAAAAGGGGATCGCCGGAGAGGTGGGCCAGAATCCGGAGTTCTATCTGCGAGTAGTCCGCGCTTAGAATGAGGCCGTCAGGTATGCCTGCTATGAATGCCCGGCGGATTCTCCTGCCCAGAGGGTCGCGAATCGGGATGTTCTGGAGGTTCGGTTCCGCGGAAGCGAGGCGCCCGGTGGCGGTGACCGTTTGGTAAAAAGTTGTGTGAAGCCGGCCGCTTTCAGGGTCGATCAGATGCATCAATGCGTCGGCATAAGTGCTTTTAAACTTAACGAGCTGGCGGTAAAGCAAGACTTTGGCGACGATTTCGTGATCGCTCAGCTTTTCCAGTACAGACGCGTCGGTTGAGTACCCGGTTTTCGTCTTTTTAGCGCTTTTTAACCCTAACTTATCAAAAAGTATGTGCCCTAACTGCCTGGGGGAGTTTATGTTGAAGCGTTCTCCGGCAAGCCGGAATATTTCCTCGGATACCGTTTCAATTTGCGTCCCCAGTTCCGCTGAAATTTCTGCTAATTCCTGACGGTCGACCGCCACTCCGGTGCTCTCCATATCCTCAAGCACCGCGGACAGGGGAAGTTCCACTTCCTGAAAAAGATACTCCTGCTCCTGAAGGCGGAGCTTGGCCGCAAGTACGGGGGTGAGTAAAAAGACGGCGTGCGCATGCTCGGCGGGCCCGGTTTCGTCCTCCGGCAGCACCAGACCGGCGTGCTCAAACGCAACCCCGCTGAGCGTGTTCGGTGCGGCCGGGTTTATAAGGTACGCGGCCAGCATGGTATCGAAGATGATTTGTCCCTCCACCTTCCCGTAGGATTTAAACCGGCTGATCGCCTGCTTGGCGTCGTGCACGGTGAGCTTGATTTCCGGAAGGGAAGCTACTGCCTGAAGAAGTGCCGCGGTGTTTTCTGGATCCCCGGTCCAAAAAACCTTATCCGCACCGCAGCAGACGGCGCAGGCGGCGGTGCGCCTGTTCCCGGAGGAGAATGCGACGGCTACGGTCCCGGCCCGCTTGAGTCTTTCGATGATTTCGCTGATTGACTCAGGTGTCGCTACAACCTTATCGGCCGGCGGAAGTCCGGTTCTACGAGTTTCCTGATCTCTATGCGTCTCCCGGCCCATCCCCGGCAGCTTTTTGAGCAGCGAACGGAATTCCAGGCGGTGAAAAACGCGGTAGACAGCGTCGATATCCGGACCGGCCCAGGAGAGGAATCCCGGGTCTATCTCGAGCGGAACGTCCTTTTCAATAGATGCAAGGCGTTTCGAGACGAGGGCCTGCTCACCGTATGACAGCAGCTTCCGGCGTAAGCCCGTGGGTAGTTCGTCGGCATGGCGCAGAACCTCCTCAATGCTGGAATACCTGTTCAACAGAGAGGCAGCAGTTTTCGGACCGATGCCCGGGACACCGGGGATGTTGTCCGAGGTGTCACCGGCTAAGCCCTTCAGGTCGGCTAATTGCGGGGGGCTTACGCCGAAGCGCTCCCGCACCGCATCTTCATCATAAGGTACTACCTCGCTGATTCCCTTTCTGGTGAGGAGTACAAGGGTTTTCGGTGAGACTAATTGTAACGTGTCCATATCACCGGTGACGATCAGGCAGGAAGAACCGAGCGCCTCGATCCGTGGGACGAGCGTTCCGATAATATCATCGGCTTCAAAACCCTCGGTTTCCAGGACCGGTATGCGTAAGGCGGTTAAAACCTCTTTGATAAGCGGGAGCTGCGGCCGGAGATCCTCCGGCGTTGCAGGCCGGTGTGCCTTGTAAGATGCGGCTAAATCATGGCGGAAGGTCAGTTTTCCCTTGTCAAACGCGGCTATGACGCCGTCAGGCCGCACATCCTTTAACAGTTTCAAGAGCATACTGGTAAAGCCGTAAACGGCGTTTGTGGGCAGGCCCTCTTTGGTGCTCAGTGGCGGAATGGCGTGAAAGGCCCTGTGAACCAGGCTGTTGCCGTCGATTAACAGAATCTTTCGCAACGTTGCACCGCCGCCATCTTTGAATGTCTCGCTTCTCTATAAAATTTAGAGGTTTGACTCTTAGGGTAGTATTTCACCACAAAGAGTAAAATACCTCCTCGGAGAATGCGTTCTTCTTCCGTGGGGCGCGGCGATGAGCCGCGTTCCGTTGATGTTACTCCGCTGCATCTAAGTAACCAGCTTACAGGTCTATTCGCCCCATTTTCTTTCCTCGTTGTGCCGCAACGCGGCATGTGGCACTCCTCGGAAACCGCAAGATTCACCCGGCTATATCAACGCCCCGGCTGCTGGGCGGCCCGGCAGGCTGTCAAGGATTCGGAAAAGGAAATAGAGATGCAGGAAAAATAAATACAAAGGGGAATATATTATACGGCCTGAAGAAAAAATTATATGGTCGGAAGAGAAATGACCTTCATAACCTACATAATATAGTAGAACCGGTCGAAAAGGTAGTAAAGACAAGTTAAAGCCAATGACTCTAAAGGAGGTTCACCGGCATAAAAAACCCCGGTTCGAGAATCTGTCCGTGCGGGAGCGGTCACAAGTTTCAGGATTGTTGTGCCGGAAACGTGGTCTCGATAGACCAGTTGCGCTGGCGGACCACGGCACGTGAGCTGAAGCGGAAGCTCGGTTCATTCGCCCAGCAGCCGCTGTTTACAGAGGCGGCTATTTGGGCGCAACACCTCTATCTCAGTACAATAGCCGGAAGTCTGCTGTACCTCGATGACGACTTCGTCAGCGAACGCTGCTTTGAATGGTTTATCTTCGATTTTCCCATTTCCGGCAGGGAAGCCGTTATCGACATATTCAGGCAGGTCGCTGCCGGCGAATTGAACGAGCAGGAACTTGAACTGCTAAAGTGGTGGAGCAAGGCACCCAGCGCCTTTTACGAGGTGAAGGAGTCCTGGGGACAGGTAATCCTCGTAGAAGATGTATTTACGGGCAATACTTATTGCGTAAGGGGTTTTGAAAACCCGGACGATGTCTGTCCGGGAAGCATCCTTTACCTGCGCCTTCTCCGCGTGGGAGATGAATTTGAGTTTTCGACCACCGGCCTTTCGCTTCCCGGGGAAGTCAAGGAAACGCTTGTTTCGTGGCTCAAGCAGGATTTCGCGGTTTACACACGCCTTTCGGGGAAAAAGAAAAGAATCGACTGGAATTCTTACCTCAGACAAAGGGCCCACCGCATCATAGCGTGGGCGGCCTTCGTTGCTTCGAATGAACGAAGGGAAGCAGCCGGTGGCGAAGAGGTCTGGGGCGAAAGGCTTAACAACCTGATATTTCTTCTTGAAGAATACATTTTCAGGGAGTTGATCCGCAGTCGTATCAGGCGGGAGCGGTGGAAGGAACTCTTTGGAAAGGCGTTGGCGGAGGAAGCTCCCGAGTCTGGCGACATAAAGTGCGAGCAAAAGAAAAAGTCGCCGGGCGATGAGGTTTTCAATTGGCCGCAACCCGTGTATGCGGAGGTTGCACGCCTTATAACTAAAGACCTGAAAAAGCGGGGTAAAGCTGAAGAAGTAAAAAAGGCCCTTGATTTGTGGCACCGGTTTTGTGTCTTGAACCGGCCTGCGGTGCGAAAGGTTTCGGCTTGGGTCGCGGCTGTGGTCTACACCGTTGCACGGATGCAGGGCAGCCGTCTCAACCAGCAGCGGCTGGCGGCGGAATATGGCGTTTCGGTCTCTGCGGTCTCAATAAAACACCGGATGCTTTGTCGTTCGCTCGGGCTGTTTTAAATTATACCTGCCGAACATACCCCTTAAATGGGGTTTTTTTGTGCTTCTTTCTCAGACGGGGGAAATCGGTATGTTGGATAGAATAGTCGCTTTGGCCTCGGATACCGCCGAGCATATAGCGTCTCTGGGCTACTGGGGAATAGCCCTCGGGATGGCCATAGAAAGCTGCAACATCCCTCTTCCCAGTGAGGTTATCCTTCCTTTCGGCGGCTACCTTGTTTCCCAGGGAAAGCTGAATTACTTCCTCGCTGTGCTGGCAGGCAACATCGGCGGCACGATCGGCTCGATTGTCTCTTACTACTTAGGGGCAAGAGGCGGGCGACCTTTTCTCGAGCGATACGGCAGGTACTTCTGGATCTCTCCACGCGAGTTGGCGGTTGCCGACCGCTGGTTCGCCCGCTGGGGCGAAGCTACGGTTTTTTTCACCCGCCTTTTACCGGTAATCCGCACCTTTATTTCGTTTCCCGCAGGTGTATCGCGGATGAATTTCAAACGGTTCGTGGTCTATACCTTTATGGGGTCGTTGCCCTGGAGCTTTTTTCTCACTTACCTCGGGGTGAAACTTGGCCAGCACAGGGAAGCCATCGCTCATTGGTTCCACCGTTTTGATTGGGCGGTCGTATTTCTTATTATTGTGGGAGTAATAACGTTCCTCTGGTGGCGCCGCAGGTAATGACAGCCGCCGGCTGTCAAAGCCGGTCGTCGGGATGTTTGCAGGAAATCGTCACCGGCGATTTTCCGGGCAGAAGGCCGTCGGCAGTTGGTCGCCTGCAAACGGCTGTTGACAATCCGGCTGCGATTCTTGTCTTTCGCTAATGCATTTCTTCACGTAAGACGTGACCTGCTTTTTCGCCGGAAAAGGGCGGGTTTTTTTGTGGTATTTTCCAGTACACCCTGGGGTATGTTGGGCAACTGCGAAGAGATACTAAACTCAAAAAGAACGAAAGGAGGAGGCATGTGCTGCGTAAAAGGTTATGTCTCGGCATTATAGCCATGCTCTTTGTAGCGAGCCTGTCCACGGGAGGATGTACAACTCCCCAGCGTAAACCCGCGCCCCCGCCCGCGGCCCCGACCAGACCTGTAACGCCCGCACCGGCACGGAAGCCGATGCCTACCGATCCGCGGGAGATGAGCCGCCTTGCCGAACACCTGGCCGGGGTGGCGGTACGTGTTCCAGGGGTAAACAGGGCCACGGTTGCCATCGCGGGCAGAACGGCTTATGTAGGCATCAACCTGAAGGCTGGGCTGGAGAGAGCGGAGACGGAAAGAGCAAAAAGGAATGTTGCTGAGCGGGTGAAAAAGGCCGAACCACGGCTTACCCGTGTCCTGGTCACCACCGATTCCGACACCTTTACGAGGATCAAGCGCGTTCAGGATGGAATAGCGAAAGGGCGGCCGCTTTCCGCTTTTACAGATCAGATTCGTGAGATCAACAGGCGAATGACGCCGGCGACACGCTGAAAATAACCGGCATTTTGACGAACAAGAGGTGAGAAGTGGAGGTGGGACAATACTCATGGATGCTCGTTCAACGAATTCCTGTGAGATCCGCACATCCACTTCTCACTACGCATGAGTCCTCAGAGCATTTACCGACACGGCGGAATCAGTGGCACAAAACCTTTTGAGCCTTTCGGGTGCCGGCCTGACTGCCGGATGACAAAAGCCCGGGCTCAGTTTAGCAGACGGTGTGCAACAGGCAGGACGTTTATTCCACGACCCCGGGTCCGTAACGCAGAAGTTCCGAAAGCGTTACTAATTCGTACCCCTGCTCCTGCAGTTCCCGGATGATGACGGGCAAGGCTTCATCGGTCTGCTGGCAGCTGTCGCTCGCGTGGAGCAGCACTATGCTTCCCGGCCGTACCAATGTCGTCACCCTTCTGATAATGGTGTCAACCCCCGGATTCTTCCAGTCAAGGGAGTCTACCTCCCACTGTATGACCGTGTAGCCGACCTCCTGAGCGGCTTTCAACACCTTGGCATCCCAGTCCCCGTTCGGGGTCCGGATATAGCGAGGTTTCTTGCCGGTCACGGAAGCAATGATCTGGTGAGCCTGCAGGATTTCGCTTTTTACGGCCTCCTTGGAGAGCTGGCTGAGGTTGATGTGCCGGTAACCGTGGCTGGCGATCTCGTGCCCCTCCGCAGCAATCCGTTTCGCTACCTCAGGGTATTTCCTGACCCACGGTCCGGAGAGGAAAAAGGTGCACCGCACATCATTTCCCTTCAAAATATCCAAGACCGGCCCGGGAGTCTTAGTCCCCCAACTGATATCGAAGGTGAGGGCAACGGCCTTTTTATCGGTCCTGACGCGGTAAATGATAGGACTGTTCTTATTCTCCGCGTTTGTGGGGGAGGCTGCGGGTTGCCGGAGAACCGCAAACGTAAACAAGCCTGCAATGGCAAAAAGGCAAAGGGTTAAAAGCACGACTTGCTTGTATGTTCGTAAATTTAGGTAGAATACAAGCATCATGATCCCCTCCTACTCCCCTGAAAATAGTACTTCTTCCGTGGGGCGTGGCGATAAGCTTCGCATTACTTCGTCGGCCAGCCGGGTCCGAATCCTCACGTACCACCAAGTACGCTCCGGCCATTTGATAGGTGGGATGTGGGAGGTTAGAGGTGAGATTTCTATGTGGAGAAATTTGTGAGCAAATTTCTCCAATAATCCCACTTCCAACTTCTCACTTCTCACTTCTCACTTCTCACTTCTCACTTCTCACTTCCCAGTTGCTCGCTTCTCGCCACGTTTCGTTGATGTTACTCTTCTGCATTTAAGTAATTAGCTTACGGGTCTATGCCCCGTTTTCATCCTTCGTTGTGCGGCTTGCCGCACGTGGCACTTCCGAAAAATTATCACCCGGGCGATGGTACTCATGAGGCCCGGATTTTTAGTCATTTATTTGAAACATGTCCTCATTTATAGCTATTATCTTACAGTGTTAAATATGCTTTTTAGGTCAAATAAAAGGGGAGCACCGGAGAAAAGCTATTAGGAGAGCGTTGTAAAACTTTAATTTATCGAAAGCGTATTCGCAAATATCATACACAACATTCTCGTGGATAACTGTAAAGGCGGTGGAGAAGTGCGGGCAAATACCTGCCTTTTTATTTGCTTTTTGCTTATATTTTTCGCCGCACCGGTGCAAGCCTGTGCACAGCCGCAGGTAACCGCTAAAGCGGCATTGTTGGTGGACGCGGACAGCGGGGTGATCTACTACGAGAAGAATGGAGAAGGACGTAGGGAACCGGCCAGCCTGACAAAGATAATGACGTGCATCCTGGCACTCGAGCTGGCCGACCCCGAAGAGGAGGTGGAAGTGAGCGCACGGGCGGCGTCCACCTGGATCGGATCGTGTATCGGCCTGAGGCGCGGTGAAGTTCTGAAGTTGGGGGAACTTATCAAGGCCGCGTTGATCTGTTCGGCAAACGACGCCACCGTTGCGATCGCGGAGGGAGTAGCCGGTGACTACGATACCTTTGTCCTCTGGATGAACGCCAAGGCCGTTTTGTTAGGAATGAACAAAACGCGGTTTGCGAATACCCATGGGTTATCGCACCCGAATCATTATACCACCGCCAGGGATTTGTCTGTATTGGCCAGGTATGCTTTGCTAAATCCACATTTTGCTTCGGTTGTGCGGATGCCGGAGGCTACAATATACTGGATCAAGCCGGAGCAGATAGTGAGGGTAGTAAATACGAACCGGCTGCTCCGGAGCGGGAGTTTCCCCGGCGTGACGGGGGTCAAAACGGGGACCACGAGCAGGGCCGGGCAGTGTCTTATCGCGTCTGCCTCGCGAAACGGGCGCAATCTGATTACGGTCGTTTTAGGCAGCCACGGCCGGTATTGGGATACTGTCCAGTTGCTTTCCTGGGGATATGAGACCGTTGAGAAGATCTCCGTCTGCTATAAGGGCGAGTACTACACCCGTCTCAGGGTCATGGAAGGACGGGTACATGACGTCCCTTTGGTGGCCGACCGAGACGTGGCCGTATCTTTACCGAGGGAAGAAAAAGACCTGCTTCAAAAGGAAGTTGTGCTCTTTCGGCTGCCGGTGGCACCGGTGCGACCGGGACAGCGGCTGGGCGAAGTCGTTTTCACCTGGCGGGGTCAGGAACTCGGTCGTGCGGAGCTCGTGGCCGGCAGGCCGGTAGAAAAGCAGCCCTGGTACCATTTCGGACGGTAGCCGAAAGATGTGAAACTCAGTTCAGTGAAACGCAGCGGAGAAACCTTTTTGCCCCGGGTTTGGCGCTGACAGGGGCGAGAAACCTTTCAAAACAATGCAGCCGATTGTACCCGCTTACGTAAGTGGAAAGCGGTTGGTCTTGACAACTTAGGTTGTGTTGTGTGATAATTAAACCTGCAACAGAGGGCGGATAGTTCAGTGGGAGAACGTCTGCTTGACGCGCAGAAGGTCGAAGGTTCAATTCCTTCTCCGCCCACCAGAAAAAGCAGTTATGGCGCGGCTTTGCGAGCTGGAAGCAGATGTCAGGCAAGGCCGCGCTTTTTAAACATCGTTTCACATTGCGGGGCCATGTCGAGTGTTTCGTAAACTCCGCGGACGGTTCGGGCAGCCCGGTCAATCCCGTCAAGGATTCCCTATTCTATTGTTACGCCTACAGACCGAAAAATTGCCAGAGCCTATCTCGAGGCTACCGGCCACGAGTATTATGACGAATCCGAGCTGTGGGAGATACTTGACGCCTATGTTGCTTCCCTTACCCCTTCTTACCACGAGGACCTGCTGCGCATACCGCTTTCTGAATACCAAAAGGTGAAAGTCGGCGAGCGAGAGTTTTTATGCTACCGGACCAAGAAAGCGGTTTGGGGCAAGGAAAGGACCGTGGTTTTGTATATGAGTGAGAAGCTCCGCCAGGGACAGTTAAGGGGGCTTAGCCAAGCTCTTGCCAATATCAAGATTTGCAGGAACTGAAAGCGATGCTTAGCTCCCCGCGGGCAAGGAAGCGGACGCGGGAGGATGTGGAGCGTAAAGTACAGGCTATTCTTAAATGGAGAAAGAGGCGATCTTTTAATAAAGGTTGACATTATTGATGAGGGTAACGGGCGGTTTGACATCGAGTGGGAGATTGATGCTGCGGCCTATCGGTGGGTGACGGAAAACCTTTTCGGGAAAAGGATATTAGTGACCTGCCGCGAAGAGTGGTCCGCGGAAGAGATCATTGCCGCCTACCACGGGCAGAGCCACGTAGAACGGGTCTTCAAGCATTTCAAGAATCCTTATCACCATGCCGTTCACCCCCAGTACCACTGGACGGATCAGAAGGTTAAGGTTCATGCTTTTGTCTGCGTAATCGGGCTGCTCCTTTCGCAGGTTCTCTGGAAGAAGGCGTCAGATTTGGGTTACACCTTCAGTATAGATGGCTTGATCAATAAGCTGACAGAGGTAAGGAGAGCGGAAATAATCACGGTAAGCGGCCTTAAGGGCAAACCGCGGAAAGAGACCCAGTTGGAAGCCGGCACTCGGGAGGCTTTTTGCGGATTTGTGCCGGGGGTGATTTAGTTTATACAAAGGCATGTTGCTTCAACTACTGATGATTACTGGGTTTGAGGGCAGTTTTTTAATTAAATGTTAGTAAAGTTGCGCTAGGGGTCTAAGGGGGCGAATAAATGCTTGTTGGAGATAAGGAACAACTGGTGTCAACGACCAAGGAATTCACCCACCTGAGGGGTAAAAACGCCAAGAAATTCACCCATCCCCCGACCAAGAAATTCACCCACCCCAGCGCCAAATAATTCACCCAGGGAAGACCGTGTAGCGCACATGGAGAAATCAACATCCTGGTGCAAGGTCGTAAGGGAGGGGTACCAGGATGGGACGGAGGGATTTCATCGTGCACGACATAGTCGAGATCTATCTGCACTGGCAGGCGGGCAAAAGCATCCGAGCAATCGCCAGAAGCCTGGGTTTAGACCGCAACACGGTTCGCAAGTACATCCGGGCCGCGCTGGATGCCGGTACAGCCCGGCTGAGTTCGAAAGGAGGTGGTATATGGAGAAACAGGTTGCAATAGCGTGAAATCAAAGCTCCACGGTGTCCACAAAACCGGGGCAACTCCATTTTACGAAAGCTGGAGGAGCTGTTTAGCGGGCTGGTAGAGGAGTTAAGCGAGCAGTTGCCTCAATTTGGCCAAGTACTGGCGTTAGACGGCAAAGCCTTAGCGAGTTACGCCCGTGGGCCCAAACGCGAGCAGCAAGAACAGCCTGAACCAGATGGACGACGTGATTTAGACGCCGATTGGGGGCGGAAGGTTTACCGGGGGAAGAAAGAAGACGGGAGCACGTGGGAGAAGGTTGTGTCCTGGTTCGGTTACCGGTTGCACTTAGTGGTAGATGCCACGTATGAATTACCGGTAGGGTTTACGGTAACCAAAGCCTCCATTAGCGAGGTAAAGGAGGCACCTAAACTTCTTGATAAGTATAGAAGAGAAAACGCCCCGGACTTGGGGAAGGTGCAAGTACTTTTTAGGGGATCGCGGCTATGATGACGGAAAACTGATCGAGAAGCTATGGAAAGAAGACGGGGTTAAGCCGGTGATAGATATCCGGAACTGTTGGCGGGACGGCGAAGAAACCAGGCTGGTTGATGGGCAGGAAAACATAGTTTATGACTTTCAGGGTCAAGTATATTGCCATTGTCCGCGGACGGATAAGCGGCGGGAAATGGCCTATGGTGGGTTTGAAAAGGACCGGGAAACACTAAAGTACCGGTGTCCGGCACGGCATTACGGTCTGGAGTGTAGCGGAATAGAAGCGTGTCCGGTCAAAAGCGGGGTTTGCGTACCGCTTGCGGCGGACCGAAGGGTTTTTACACCTTTGGCCCGCTCAAGTTATCGGTGGAAAAGCCTTTATAAAAAACGTACCGCGGTGGAGCGGGTAAACAGCCGCTTGGACCGGGTTTTCGGGTTTGAGCAGCATTACATTCGGGGTCTGTCCAAGATGCGGCTCAAGTGTACGTTGGCCCTGACAGTCATACTCACCATGCTGACAACGCAAATGCCACTAAAAAGTTAGCTCTTGACAGGTAGCATAAGAGTTAAGTAAAATTTCCCCAAATTAGGTGCGAGAAAGGATGCCAGCACGATTCAGACGGTCATTGCGGGTTAGATTCAGCAAAAGTTGGCCAGATAATCAATCAGGGAGGGAGATCAATGCCCTTGGGAAGCAAAATGTCTGCCTATCAGCGCCGTGGTGTCGAAAAAGGCTGCCTGGTTTCTTTAGCGGTGCGGTTATTGCGAAAATCCGTATCCCGGGCGAAACCAAAGGGGGCGCTCTTCTGCGGACCAAAGCGAGCCCCCTTCTTTTTAGTCCTTCTTGCCTTATGCTTCGTTTTGATACCCGGTTTGTTTCCCCGCATTGCCGGTGCCGGTATGCCCGGCGAAGACCCCGGCGTTTTAACTGCGGCATATGATTCTGCCACTGCGGCGGCGGTTTACGCCCCTAACCCGGTGGCAGGTGAGGACCTGCCCGGCGCCGTTAGCCGGACCGTTTACCGGGGCGCCGCTGGCGGAGCCGTCAGGATTCTTTTCCCTGTAGGGGAGGCGGTTTACCTTGACGTAACCCCGGCGGCCTTCCCGCCGGAGACGGAGACGCTTGCCTTTACCATTACCCCGGTAGCTTCCGGCGCCACCGGTATTTCTTTCGCCGTTTACCTGGACACCGGCGGGGCGGCGCTGCCGGCGCCGGTGCAATTAGGCTTACCTGCCGGGGAAACCGGCGTCTTTCTCTGCCGGGGTGAGCGGGGCTGGTACCGCCTCCCGGCCCAAAGAGAGGAGAGCCATCTCTTCGCGGCGGTTGCCGGTGCCGGCACTTACGGCGTGGCGGCAGCCGCTTACCTACCGGCGCCGCCGGCAGGGGGATTCACCGGTGCGACTTTACGCCTTGAAAGCGCCGCGGGCGGTGAGGTCTGGTACACCACTGACGGGAGCGACCCGCGGGTGAGCGCTACGGCGGTGAAGTATGCGGGACCGGTTCAG
>JBFLYP010000012.1:0-81387 GCA_040756575.1 Bacillota bacterium
GAGCCCATAATTCATCCTGAACACCTCTTGGGTGTAACTCCTATCGCAGCCCGGCGGCGGTCAAGGGGCCGCGCAGCGGCGGCGCAAGCCCTTGCCCTTGACGGCAGCCGGGCGAGATAGATAATGGTTTGAGGTGGTGTTCAGCCTATCCTAAAATTTAAAAGACTCCCTTCAAACCGGCCGATTTTGTCTTGACTTACGGGGGTCATTACGGAGCGGGGACTTACCCCTCCGTGAGCGGGAAGTCCTTGCCTTACTGTGTAATCGGTTGACCAGTAAGGAAATTGCGGAAAGACTTCACCTCAGCCCTTCCACCCTCGAAACTTACCGCAAGCGTATCTACCAGAAGCTCGGCGTGAAAGGCAGAGTCGGCCTTTTGTCTATTTTGGATCGCTAAACCATTTTTCTTCCTCGAAAAATACCCGGAAATTGGGTATAAAAATACCCAGTTTTCGGGATAGGTAGGCAAGAGTTGCCGGATTATACTTATGGGGAAAATGCGGCAGCAGGAAGTTTTGAGTCTGAGAGGTGGTGAATGTCGAGTAGGTTTTAAAAGTCGCTTCGCGCCAGAAAGGCTGGCTTTGGCACTGAAACTTCTAGTGTAAAGGAGGTTGGCTTTTGTGTTCCAGAAATTACGCTTGAGATGGCGGACGGTCTTGGTAGCGGTGCTGGCAGTGGTGTTGCTGGTCATGCCAGCGTTGGTGGGGTTTGCAGCAACGCAAGGGAATTTAGGGAAAGAACACGTTGCGGAGGTTATCCTGAGAGAAGAGAGGCCCCTTCCGCAGGTTTTGTCGGAAGCAAAAACTTGTAGAGTGAAGGTTTTGGGTATCTATAGCACGTTCCAGGTAGGTAAGCTACCAGTTTTCACTGATTTTCAAAAGTGTGAGGAAACGGACGATATCTCTACCGTGGTCGAAAAGTTGACCACGAACCGTCAGCAAATCATTAGGCTTTTACAGCACTCGTGTAAGCAAATGCTTCAGGAACAGCTATGCACTAAGGAAGGACAGATTGCATTACAGGAAGTCCAACACGAGCTTATCGCTGCAGTTGGGGTACTGTCGGATGACGTTAAAAACACAGAGGTTAAAGGATTGTTAGTTGCTGGTGGCGGGAAGGAGATAAATATGTTATCTCAAAGGTTGAATGCAGAGGCCACTAGAACCATTCCATCCGTGAGAAATGATCAACGACAAAATGACCAACCTTTAGAAAGCTCAGTCATGCCAGCAGCAACGCCTGATCCGGAGACATGGGTACCAGAAGAGGGTTATTGTGTTAGTGGACCGTACGGTAATGATATGCGTACCATTTGTCAGTGGCTCAGATGGGATAACAAATCCGGTTTTAGTGATACCTCAACATATGAGCACGACTTTTTTACAAACTATTACGATGAAAAAGCATACCTCAACCCCCGTGATTCTTGGCCTGGTAAATTCCCAGTGGTTGAATATTGGTCAACGAATCTCCCGCGGCCTTACCTTGACACGCGCTTGGGTGACCCGGAGGGCGAAAAAGCGTATACGATCGGTACGGCAAGGGCTGCGGACGTGGCGGCAGGTCAATGGTATTCCAGCGCCATCATTACAACTCCGGGGAATGCTTCTTCCGATACCGGCAAAATAGTAGCCCAGCTCGGGCACCGGTATCCGTCCTGGTGTTACAGCGTTTGGTGCAGCTACGGTGATAAATATGAATTTATCGTACCTGCTTGGCAGGTTAACTTGCCTGGCAATAAATACTGGAGGTATTAGAAAGCAGCTTATGAAAATATGGTGCACTTATTCAAAAAGAAGCCGGGCTCTACTTGGCATGTTTATCTTCTTGCTGGTTGGGGGAGCGGTAGCTTTGGCTATCCCTTTTTTGTTTGTACGTCAAATCCCCCAGGGACTTACAGAAGAAGAAAAACTAGCCGCCGAGTATGCCATATTTCAGGTACGCCAGTCAATTGGAGGCTCCTTAGAGTCAGTCATCGCCCTGCGGTTAGAAGTAGCCTCGCTACAAGAATCACCCGGCCGTTCGTCTATCTATTTAAGTATTCCAGGCAAAGGTATTAGAAGCTACACTTTCAGCAGAACTTACGTAGCTACCGTAAATGCGGTCACCTTCTTCGGGAGCAGATATAGCCGATTTCTCGTTATTTGTGACGAAGCGCCGCACAGAGGAGGAATAAAAAGACTACCCTAAAGTGGGGCATTCGGCTGGCACTCCGTTAGTCGGGACCTGATGTACAATGTGGTTCGCGGTCGGGGAATGGTCTATTAATCGGGCCATATAAATCTTTTTTGGCGGGTGCCGGCCGCGGAACCTCCGGCACCCGCTGGGGAAAACCAGGGTGGTAAAATGCCGAAGCGTTTGCTAGTTGCAGGCCTAATAGCGATCAGTCTTTTGCTCTTCCAGGGGTGTGAGGCAAGGCAGAAGCCGAGCGAGAGCCGTTTGTTAGAACCGGCAAAAGTCCGGCTGAACTATCAATTATAGAAGAAAAAGCTCCCTATCTCCACTCCCTTGCCACAAGACTGTTTCTGCCCCAAGTGGCGACGGTAGTTTCGGGGAGGCTGGATGGGCGGGTGCTGGGATTCCTTTACCGTCCGGATGGGGGAATATCCCGGAGCCTTTACCTGATCGACCCGCACCGGAAAACAGCAGAAAAGGTATACCAACCGCCGTCCGGGCTCTGGATTGCCGCTGCCGTAAGCGAGGGAGATTACTTAGCCGTTGTCATCCGTGACAGGGTCCACTGGCGCTTGGCGGGAACAGAGGTAGTGGGTGCGGTTAACGGCGGCGAGATCTTCGCAGCGGTGCGTAAAGGGCGGAAGCGCCTGGCGGAACTCGAGTCGGACTTGACCCGGTTTGGTGGATACCCTGATACTTGGGGTAAGCCCTGGAAAGGAGATGCTACCGATGCCGAGGACAAGACCACCGTATCCGCCGGAGTTCCGGACGGAAGCTGTTCGCCTGGTGCGGGAGAGCGGCAGGACTATGACGGAGGTGGCCCGGGATCTGGGGGTATCAACGGAGTCACTGCGCAACTGGATCCGGCAGTACGAAATTGACCCGGCCAGCGCGCAGGTCTGACAACGGCTGAGCGGGAGGAACTGCAACGGCTGCGCCGGGAGAACCGGATCCTCCGGGAGGAGCGCGAGATCCTAAAAAAAGCCGCCGCCTTCTTCGCGACATTAAGACCAACAGCAGGAAGAAGTAGCCGCGTTTCTGTTTGTTGAGCGGGAGAAGGCGAACCATCCCGTTGCCACCATGTGCCGTGTGCTGGGGGTCTCCGCCAGCGGTTACTACGCGTGGCGGCAGCGGGGAGTCTCGGCCCGAGCCCAACGGGATGCCGAACTCACTGAGGTCATCGTGCAGATTCACCGGGCCAGCCGCGGGACCTATGGGGCACCGCGGGTCCACGCTGAACTCACCATGGGCCACGGCATCCGCTGTTCCAAAAAGCGTGTGGCCCGGCTCATGCGGCAGGCGGGCCTGACTGGCGTGCACCGCCGCAAGCGCCATGGCTGCACCCGGAGGGATCCGGCGCGCCCGTCCTATCCCGACCTGGTAAAGCGGGATTTCACGGTAACTGCGTTAAAGTCAGCTATGGGTCGCCGACATAACACAGCATGCCACTGACGAAGGCTGGCTCTACTTCGCCACTGTGATCGATGCCTTCTCCCGAAAGGTTGTGGGCTGGAGCATGGGAGAGCGTCCAGTGGCTGATCTGGTTGTGGGTGCGGTAAACATGCCGTTTGGAACTGTCGTCCAGAGAATGGGCTGATTCACCACTCTGACCATGGTAGTCAGTACACCTCGCTTGCCTTTACCTGTCGGCTCCAAGAGGCTGGCATATTTTGTTCGATGGGCTCGGTCGGTGACGCGCTGGATAACGCGGTCGTTTGAGGGCTTCTTCGCCACGCTGCAGACCGAGTTGCTGGACAGGAATACCGTCTCGCAACCCGCCGAATGCTCCAACCAGCAATCTTCGAATACATCGAGACCTTTTACAACCGCTGGCGGCGGCATTCCGCGCCAGGACGTCTCAGCCCGGCTGAGTTCGAAAGGAGGTGGTATATGGAGAAACAGGTTGCAATAGCGTGAAATCAAAGCTCCACGGTGTCCACAAAACCGGGGCAACTCCAAGCTTTAGAAATGTCAAAAGACCCGATTGGTTATTTAACTAAAACAGAAATGAACTGGCCCGGTCCTACGAGCGCTCCTATAACACGTACTCAAACGGCGCTTCCTATTACGCTTTTTATTCTCCACTGAAAAATTTGTGACCAGGCTCCGCCTCGAAAAGCCCAAGCATATAGGAGCAAAGCATGGGATAAAGCCCAGCCCAGTGATGAAAAGGAAAAGCAAGGGAAAAAGTCTGCCGAAGGCTGTTTTTTCGATTTTTGGAGTGCCGAACCTGCCTTGATTTTTCAAAGCTTTTCATCTCTTGCCGTTACTCTCGCGCCGGTAAGGAAGTGGGATGTACTGCACAGACGGCCGGCGCTGGCCGGGCTGGGGGTAAAGCTCCATCAGCGCATAAATCTCCTTGGGCAGTTCGGTACTGACCGGTAGGCCTAATTCTTTTAGCTGCTCGTAGGTAATCGGGTAGTCGTGGGTGAAGCGGCCGCTGGTCAAGAAATGGGCGACGGCCGCGGCCTTTCCCTCCCCCATTTTCTCCCGCAGGAGATAGCGCACAAACTCCTCCACCTGCCGGATCGCCTTGCGTGAAATATCGGCAAGTACCATCGTCGTATCGTCAACCTTATCAATTCCCTTCTGGCGTACCGTTTCGAGGATGGAGGCCGCCGGGTAATTACCGAGCTGCGGGTCAACAGGACCGAGTACCGCATTTTCGTCCATCACGATCTCGTCGGCAGCCAGGGCGATCATTGTCCCGCCAGACATTGCATAGTGGGGAACGAAAACGGTTACCTTCGCTGGGTGCTTCTCAAGGGCGCGGGCGATCTGTTCCGAGGCCAGGACCAGCCCGCCGGGTGTATGGAGCAGGAGGTCGATGGGCATCTCCGCCGGGGTGTACCGGATGGCCCGCAGGACGTGCTCGGAGTCTTCAATATTAATATACCGGCTGATGGGCAGACCGAGAAGGCTGAGCAATTCCTGACGGTGGATCATGGTGATCAAGCGGGAGCGCCGGCTTTGTTCGATGCTGCGTATCAGCCTCACCCGCTGTATTTCCAGGCGCTGCTGCTTCAGCATCGGCAGGAACGCGGATATTATAAAAATTGCCCAAAGGATCTCGAAAAAAGGAAAATTTGCAGCCATAGCGCTTACTCCTTGAGAGTTTTACGGTTAACGGTTATACTTATTTTGCCCGCCGGAAAGGAATATGGCGTTCTGAAGACGAATATTTGTGCTTAAAGATATTTTACCAGTGGTCCTTCCGGTCGGACAAGATTACAGAAGGGATAGTGGATAATGTTACCGATTTGCGACATTTATTCAGTGCTGGTCTATGCCCACAACAACGGTTTTTTCAGCGATCTTGAAACCCTGTACGAGGAGTTTCCGGAGAAGGAATGTGCGGACTGTGATGTCTGTTGTAAGAACCCGCCGGATGCCTCCTTTTTAGAATACCTTTATGTATTCCGGTACTGCAGGGACAACCTTGCCGAACAGCAGGCCGGGATTCTGAAACGGGCAGCCGAATTTTTCTTTCTGGAATTAGCGGTTCCAGAACAGGTATGCCCTTTCCGGTCAGTTGAAAGCGGATGCCTTATATCACCCGTTCGTCCCCTGGGCTGCCGGCTGTTTGGTTTATTAGAAGAGGATGACTACGAGAGGCTTGAGGAGGAAAGGGTCGAAAGGGTTAAGGCCTTTGCGGAGTTTCTCCGGACCCATTATGGGATTGAGCTGCCGCCCGCAGCTTGGTCGCCCCGTCCTTACTGCAGCAGGTATTCCGGAAATGGTACGGCGCGGCTGACGATGAGAGAAATAGACGAATACAGGATGCGCCTTTTGATGCTCGATACAGGTTTAGTGAACCCGGACCTAGTCTTCAGGCGGCAGACGCTCGTTCCCGTACCCATACAGCTTGCGATGTCGGTGCTTAACGCCGGGGTGAGGGCGAAGCGACTTGATGTTTTGCGGGCCTTTCTTGCGGGTTCGCGTGAGCTCCTGGATAAGTACGTCAGTCGCGTAGCGGGCCGCCGGTTATAGGTAATATGGGGCTGGCGGGGCTTTTCATTACTTCCTTTATAGTTGCCCTTTCCGGGGCCATGGCGCCGGGACCGCTGCTAACGGTGACGATAGCCGAGAGCGTAAAGAGAGGGCCGCTGACTGGGCCGCTTTTAGTAGCCGGCCACGCCGTACTGGAAGCAGCGGCGGTGGTTGCTCTGGCTTTGGGGCTTGGCCCGTTCATTTCCCACCACGGAGTAGTTGCCGTGATTTCATTTACCGGCGGGGGGTTCCTGCTCTGGATGGGGGGGACAATAGTAAGGGATGCTATTAAGGGAAGACTGACTTTAGATGTGAATCTCGAGGAGACAAACGGCGGCCCGACGGCAGGCAGCTTCACTGCAGGCCGGATTATCGGGCTCGGGGTGGTCGTCAGCCTTTCGAATCCTTACTGGAGTCTGTGGTGGGCGACGTTTGGGCTGAAATATATTATCGAGGCGCTCAAATGGGCTTGGACCGGAATAGCTGTTTTTTACGTAGGTCATATCCTGGCCGACCTTGTCTGGTATGCCGCGGTTTCAGGCGTAGTGGCCGGAGGCAGGCGATTTTTAAGCCCGGCGGTCTACCGCGGAATATTGACCGTTGCAGGTCTTTTCTTAATAGGGTTGGGAGGGTACTTTGTGTTCGGCGGCTTCCATTTCGTGGGCGTATGGTGACGGTGCAATGATTTCAGGTCCCATGGCTTGCAAGCAGATTGTAGATACTTCTGGGTTTCCACATGGGTTGGCGTTGTCAGTAACTGGAAGAGTGTTTGCAAAACTCTAAATTCCCTAAAGCGGGCTCTGTTTATTCGTAGATACCAGGCTTTGGCAGAAAGTTTGGAAACCGCGAAAAACGAGCATGCCGAAAACAGATGTCAGATGCAGGATGTCAGAAGTCGGAATCTTCGTAGGAATTCGCTGTGCAAATTTCCTTTGAATTTTCTGACTTCCGATTTCTGGCTTCTGACTTCTGAAATTGTCAGGCGAATTTTGCAGCGGTCTGCTAAGAAGTGGTTTCCCGTAGGGGGGTGAAAGTTGTGCCGGAGAATCCTGGGGCGGTCGTGATCGGTGGGATAGTCCCTCATCCGCCGATAATGGTACCGGAGGTGGGGGGCAGAGAGGCTGAGCGGGTACGGCGGACCGTAGAGGCGCTTGTCGAACTCGGCCGGCGGATATGCGGCAGCGGGGCTGAAACAATGGTGATGATTTCGCCGCATGGGCCGGTCATGTGGGATGCGGTGGGTGTGGTGACACAGACACATCTTCACGGCAACCTCGGTCGGTTCGGGGCGCCGGGGGTCGTTTTTGGTCTGGATACGGATACGGTGCTGGCAAATGTTTTACGGGAGGAGTTGACTGCCGGCGGAATACCGGAAACGGAAATAAGCGGCCGTTATGATTACCGGCTTGACCATGGAGTCACGGCGCCGCTTTACTGGCTCGAAAAAGGCGGCGTGAACCTGCCGGTGGTGATCTGCGGGATGGCGATCATTCCGCTGCGGCGGTTGTACGGCTTCGGTTTAGCGGTACAAAGGGCAGCAGCGGCAACAGGTCGGAAGGTGGCGGTTATTGCCAGCGGGGATCTTTCCCACCGCCTGTTACCTGAAGCACCGAATGGGTACGACCCGATGGGTGCGGTTTTCGACCGGAAGGTGCAGGAGATCGTTGCGGCTGCCGACCCGCTGGCGCTGGTCCGGCTTGACCCGGTATTGATCGAACGGGCAGGAGAGTGCGGACTGCGGCCCATGGTGATGCTTTTCGGGGCTTTTGACGGGTACAAGGTTGAAGCGGAGGTTCTATCCTATGAGGGGCCGTTCGGTGTGGGGTACATGGTCGCAAGCCTGTTGCCGGGGGACAAGGAGCATAACCGTCTTTTCGCAGTGAAAATGGCGGAGGATGCAAAAGCGCAAGACAAAGCGAAAGGCTTCCTGGTCAGGGTGGCCGAACAGGCGATTGAAGCCTATATTAATCGCGGTGAAAGGATCAGGGTGAGGGATGTACCCCCGGAATTCGCAAGGCGGGCCGGAGTCTTTGTGTGCCTGAAAAAAGACGGGCTTTTGCGGGGGTGCATAGGTACCGTGGAGCCGGTGCAGGAAAACATCGTAGCGGAGGTTGTTGAAAATGCCATCAGTGCCGCAACCCGCGATTCGCGGTTCGATCCGGTGAGCCCTGCGGAGATAGCGGACCTCACCATTTCCGTTGATGTTCTCGGCGAACCTGAAACGGTCGGCGGGCTTGAAGATCTCGACCCAAAGCGGTACGGGGTAATCGTTTCCCGGGGATCAAGACGGGGGCTTTTGCTTCCGGACCTGGAAGGGGTAGATACCCCCGAACAACAGGTTTCCATTGCCAGGCGAAAAGCCGGCATTGACCCGGATGAACCGGTAAAGTTGGAACGTTTTCAGGTTGTCCGGTATGACTGATGGTGCGGAGGCAAGCTGAATAGAAGCCTGTCCCTTTTTAAGGGGGGTTGTTATGCGGGAAGCACTGTTTTACGAAAAGAAGGACGAAAACACTGTTTTCTGCCGGCTTTGCCCTAAAGGATGCGCGATCAAAGAGGGGCACACGGGGTTTTGCAGGGTAAGGGAAAACCGCGGCGGGAAACTCTACGCGCTAAATTACGGCCAGTGCACATCTTGTGCCGTCGATCCGATGGAGAAGAAACCGCTGTATCACTTTTACCCGGCGCATACGATCCTGTCCCTCGGCACTTACGGCTGCAACCTGCGCTGCGGTTTCTGCCAGAACTGGGAGATAGCCCACGGTTCGCCGCCTGCGATTCCTTTAACTCCGGAGCAGGTGGTCGCAATGACCGCGTCCCAGGGGCCGCGCTGTGTCGGCGTTGCCTACACGTATTCGGAGCCTATTGCATGGTATGAGTTTATTTTCGACACTGTCCGCCCGGTAAAAGAGGCCGGTTTCAGAAACGTACTCGTTACTAACGGATTTATCAGCGAAGAGCCCCTGAAGGAGATTCTTCCCTATATTGATGCCATGAATATCGATGTGAAGTCGTTCAGGGACGACTACTACAGTAAATATTGCGCCGGGAGGTTGAAGCCGGTTTTAAGGACGGTGGAGCTCGCTTCCCAAGAGTGCCATGTCGAGGTCACAAACCTTCTTGTTAACGGCCTCAACGATTCCGAAGAGGAGATTTCTGACCTGGTGAACTGGCTTTCCGGCCTCGACCCCGCCATACCGCTTCATTTTTCCCGGTACTTCCCCGACTTCGAAATGGACCTTCCGCCGACACCGCTTGAGAGCCTCTACCGGGCGCGTGAGATTGCAAGGCAGAAACTGAAGTTTGTTTATCTCGGCAACGTCTGGGATGACGAAGCGGGCAACACTTACTGTCCGAATTGCAACGAGGTGGTCGTCCAGAGAGAAGGGTACAGGATACGAAAGGCGGCTTTTAAAGACGGCAGGTGCACTGCTTGCGGGGAAGCGATTCCAATAGTGGGTGAGATTTGGGAAAGACGGTAGTGATACTGCTGCATTCTGTTTTGGACAGGGCGGATTTTACAATATATCAATATTTTTTACCGCCCTATTGTATTTTTATGCATCATTTTGTATAATTATCATATTAATTCCGGCAGGTGGTTCAATTGATCAAAGTCGGGATTGTTGGTGCATCAGGCTATACAGGAGCGGAACTCGTACGCCTTCTGACGCGGCATCCGGAGGTGGAAGTGACGGTTTTAACCTCGCGCAGCTACGAGGGTAAAGAAATGGCGGCGGTTTTTCCGCACCTTACGGGCTTCACGGACCGGGTACTTACCGCTTACGACCCGGACCAAATGGCAGCCGAAGCCGACGTTGTCTTCACGGCATTGCCGCACGGGCACGCCGTGCCGGTTGCCAAGGCGGTAATAGAGCGGGGGAAAAAGCTGATCGACCTGGGGGCGGATTTCCGTTTTCGGCAGGTGGGGGTCTACGAGTCCTGGTACAAGGTGGGGCACGGGGCACCCGAATTAGCAAGAGAGGCTGTTTACGGTCTTCCGGAGCTTTATCGCGACCGGCTGAAGGAGGCAAGGATCGTGGCGAATCCGGGCTGTTACCCGACAGCTTCGCTTTTGGCCCTGGTGCCGTTCCTGCGTTCGGGGGTAATTGCCCCGGACGGCATTATTATCGACGCGAAGTCGGGTGTTTCGGGTGCCGGGCGGAAGCTCGACCTTCGCGTGCACTACGCCGAGGTGAACGAAAATGTCCAGGCTTATAGCGTTGCAGTCCACAGGCATACCCCTGAGATAGAACAGGAGCTCTCTGTTGCGGCGGGAAGAGACGTGTGCATCTCCTTTACGCCGCATCTTGTCCCGCAAACCAGGGGAATCCTTGTCACGGTTTACGCGGCTCTTAAAACGGGTCTTTCTACGGCCGAGCTGTTAGAGATTTACCGGGGCTTTTACAGCTGCGAGCCCTTCGTTCGGGTGCTCCCGGAGGGTGCCCTCCCGCAGACCAAAAGCGTGACAGGCTCAAATATGGTACACCTCGGCGCAGTAGCCGACCCGCGGACCGGCCGGGCGGTTCTCCTGTCAGCGATCGATAACCTGGTTAAAGGGGCTTCAGGGCAGGCGGTGCAGAATATGAATTTAATGTTCGGTCTTCCGGAGACGAGGGGGCTTGAGTCTCCGGGGATATTTCCGTAAGCTTGCAGGAAGCAGTTAGGGGTTAGAATCCGGGATTAGTATGGTAGCTTCAACGCCGAGCGTCGAAGATCGAACATTTTGGAGGGGTAAACGTTATTATGGAGTGGGTCGAAGGGGGCGTAACGGCTCCCGCCGGTTTTAAAGCGAGCGGGGTGGCCGCCGGAATTAAAAAAAGCAAGAAGGACCTGGCACTCCTTTACAGTGTGGTGCCGGCGACGGCGGCAGGGGTTTTCACTACCAACAGGGTGAAGGCGGCGCCGCTCCTTCTCACCGCGCGGCGGCTGGAGAAAGGTGTAGCGCAGGCTGTAGTGGTCAACAGCGGTAATGCCAACTCCTGCACCGGTCCGGAGGGGTATGAGGACGCGCAGGCCATGGCGTGTTCGACGGCAAGGACCTTAAAGATACCGGAAGAACTGGTGCTGGTCGGCTCTACGGGGGTAATAGGCCAGCGCCTGCCGGTTACGAAGATTGAGGAAGCGCTGCCTGCGGCTGCCGGGGCACTGGGCAGTGCGGGCCACCGGTCCGCGGCGGAGGCGATAATGACCACGGACACGGTGGTAAAGGAGGCGGCGGTCCGATTTTCCCTCGCCGGGCACCGGTGCGCTGTGGGCGGGATGGCCAAGGGCTCCGGGATGATTCACCCCAACATGGCGACGATGATGGCCTTTCTCACCACCGATGCGGCGGTGGAGGCGGGGCTTTTGCGCCGGGCGCTTAGGAGCGCGGTCGACGCTTCGTTCAACATGATTACGGTGGACGGGGATACAAGCACCAACGACATGGTGGTGGTGCTGGCAAACGGCTGCGCCGGAAATCCCCTAATCACCGGTGAAGGGCCGGAATACGATGATTTTGTAACGGCGCTCACGGCTGTCGCCACCGAATTAGCGAAAAAGGTGGCGCGGGACGGAGAGGGGGCCACAAGGCTGATCGAGGTTCGCGTGAGAGGGGCAGGTTCGGTTGCCGACGCACGCAAGGCGGCGCGGGCCGTTGCCGGGTCGAACTTAGTTAAGTCGGCGGTCTTCGGCCGCGATGCAAACTGGGGGCGTATTTTATGCGCGGCTGGGTATTCCGGAGCTTCTTTCGACCCGGAAAAAGTGGACATTTTCATCGGCGCGGAACAGGTGGCGGCCGGCGGTGTGGGGGTCGCGTTTTCAGAGGAGCGTGCTTCGGCGGAACTTGACCGGGATCCGGTTGTCATCACCGTGGATTTCAAGGAAGGAGACGGTGCTGCTACAGCCTGGGGCTGCGACCTGACCTATGATTATGTGCGGATCAATGCGAGTTACCGGACATAGAATCAGGCTTAAGAGGAGGGTAAAGTTTGGTCCGCGCCTTGAACGTGTGAGCGGGAGCAAAACAGGCGGATACGACCGCCGGAGGTGGCAATATCTGATTATTTTCAGAGGAGTCGTTCACGACGATTCATCGTCGCCACCGGGAATGAAAATGTATATAGGACTTGCGGCAAGACCGGAGCCGCGCCGTATGACGAGCTGCGAACCGCACTTGGCGAGGCGACGACTCGGAGTCCGGATGCCGGCACGGATGCCGGCAAGCGCAACCGAGGCAGGGACGCCGAGTTTGCGCGGTGCCGGACGGAGAGCCGGCGACGAGCGATAGTGCGGTCAGCGCAGGAATCCGGCGCGAGCCGGTCTGCCTAAAGCCGCCGCTGCAGAAACCTTACATTTTCGGAGGAGAAAGATGGTTTTAACGGCGATTGAAAAGGCAGGCATTCTGGTCGAGGCCCTGCCGTACATTAAAAAGTTTTACGGCAAGATTATCGTGGTGAAATACGGCGGGCATGCGATGCTTAACTGCGAGCTGAAGCAAGCAGTAATGAAGGACCTTGTGCTCATGAAGTACGTAGGCATGCACCCGGTGGTTGTTCACGGCGGCGGCCCGGACATTTCCAACATGCTGAAGCGTCTGGGAAAGGAGACAACATTCGTTAACGGCCTCCGGGTCACGGACGCAGAGACGATGATGGTCGTTGAGATGGTCCTGGGTCGCTTGAATAAAGAGATCACTGCCCTCATCAACCGGCTCGGCGGGCGAGCGGTGGGCCTCTGCGGAAAGGACGCCAACCTGGTAATGGCTGAAAAAAAGCCGGGAGTTATTAGATGTGCGGACGGAGCGGAAGTGGTGCAGGACATCGGTTACGTCGGCAGGATAACACGGGTAAACCCGGATCTTCTACTGAGCGTGATCCAACAGGGGTATATTCCCGTGGTTGCACCGATCGGACTTGGCCCTGAGGGCGAAGGATACAACATCAATGCCGATACCGTGGCGGGAAAAATCGCTGAAGCGCTTAAAGCGGATAAGCTGATCATCCTCACGGACGTTGAAGGAATTTTGCGAAACCCGGAAGACAGGGGCTCAGTGATTTCGGTCATTACACTTGCAGAAATTCCGGGTCTGATTGCGTCGGGCAAGATTTCCGGCGGCATGATCCCGAAACTCGAATGCTGCGAGGCGGCCATTAGAGGCGGAGTAAAGAGCACGCATATCCTCGACGGCAGAGTGATGCATGCGATTTTGCTCGAGGTGTTTACCGATGAGGGCGTCGGGACCATGGTGGTACCTTAATTGTGGTACATTAATTAAGGAAGGATGAGGTCGGAAGGATGAAGGCGGAGAATTTCCCGGATTTATCCTCGGCGGTGATTATCGCGCAGGCCGAGAAGTATATGCTAAAGACGTACGGGCGGCTGCCGTTAGTGCTGGTTAAGGGGGAGGGAGCACGTGTCTGGGATGCAGACGGTAAGGAGTACCTCGATTTCGTTGCCGGCCTTGCCGTGAATTCCGTGGGACACTGCCACCCGCGGGTAGTGGCGGCCATCCGGGAGCAGGCGGGCGTCCTGATACACTGCTCCAATCTCTACTACAGCACGCCTCAGGCCGAGTTAGCGAAATGGCTGGTAGAGCGGACGCCTTTCGACCGGGTGTTTTTCTGTAACAGCGGGGCGGAGGCCGTCGAGGCGGCGCTCAAGTTAGCGCGAAAATACGCGAAGAAGAGATGGGGCCCCGGCCGCTTTGAGGTCGTGACGGCAGAGAACTCGTTTCACGGCAGGACATACGGGGCGGTTACCGCTACGGGACAGCCTAAGTACCATCAGGGTTTTGAACCCTTGGTACCCGGCTTTTCATACATCCCCTTCAACGATCCTGTGGCTTTGGAAGAAGCAGTGAATGAGAAAACGGCGGCAGTTTTACTCGAACCGGTACAGGGTGAAGGAGGAATCTACCCGGCCTCGCCGCAGTTTTTGCGCGCGGCGCGGGAGATCACCAGGGAGCGGGGAGCGGTGCTGATATTTGACGAGGTACAGTGCGGCCTGGGACGGACCGGAAGGTTCCTGGCCCAGGAGCATTACGGGGTTCAATCCGATATTGCTTGCCTGGCGAAGGCACTCGGGGGAGGCTTTCCCATTGGCGCAATGCTCGCAATTGAAGAGGTTGCATCCGGTTTCAGCCCCGGCGATCATGCCTCTACTTTTGGCGGAAACCCGCTGGCGGCGGCAGCGGCTCTCGCGGCGGTCAAGGCGTTGGAGGAGGAAGGGCTGGCCGAAAATGCGGAGCGGACCGGCGCCTATCTAAAGGAGCGACTGGCCGACCTGGGAAGGGAAACAGGCCTTGCCGGCGAGGTCAGAGGTATGGGATTGATGCTCGGCCTTGTGGTGAATGTTCCCGCAAAAGCTCTGGCGGCTTCGTGCCAGGAAAGAGGACTCATTGTGAATGCGGTGAAAGACGATACCCTGCGGTTTGTCCCACCCCTCGCTATAACCCGGCAGGATGTTGATCAGGCGGTTGCAGTTTTGAAGGCAGCGATGCTGGCGACGGCTAATCAAGGCGAGGAGGGCTAACGTGTACGGTTCGTTAAGAAAGCTCTTTCACGGCAGGGACTTCCTGTCTATAAACGATGTTACGGGCGAGGAGATCAGTGCCCTTATTGATTTTGCCCGGGATCTCAAAGAGGCTAAGCGAAGGGGCGATCCCCACGCCTTTTGCAGCGGGAAAACCCTGGCGATGATCTTTCAGAAACCGTCCACCCGTACGCGGGTATCCTTTGAGGTAGGTATGTACCAACTGGGAGGGAACGCCTTATTTTTGAGCGCACAGGAATTGCAGCTCGGGCGGGGCGAGACCATCTCGGATACGGCACGGGTGCTCTCCCGCTACGTGGACGCTATAATGATCCGGACATTCAGCCAGCAGGACGTAGAAGCTCTCGCAGCCGCGGCTACTGTTCCCGTGATCAACGGCCTCACGGACTGGGAGCATCCCTGCCAGATAATGGCCGACCTCATGACCGTGTGGGAGGAAAAGGGGCGGTTCGAAGGCCTGAAGCTTGCCTATGTGGGTGACGGAAACAACGTTTGTCACTCGCTGCTCCTGGCCTGTCCCCGGGTGGGCATGGATATCGCCGTCGCCTGCCCGCCGGGCTATGAGCCGCACCGGGAAATTGTGGGCGCGGCGCAGGCGGCCGCAGTAAAGAGCAAGGTAAGGGTAGTCGCAGATCCTGTGGAGGCAGTGCGCGGTGCCGACGTGGTTGTTACCGACGTCTGGGCAAGCATGGGGAAAGAAGCCGAATACTCCGAGAGAATACGTATTTTCCGTCCTTATCAAGTCAACAACGCCCTCGTCAGCCATGCGAAACCGGACTTCATCTTCCTGCACTGCCTTCCGGCACACCGAGGTGAGGAGGTTACCGACGAGGTGATCGACGGCCCGGCAAGCCGTGTCTGGGACGAGGCGGAGAACAGGCTGCACCTGCAAAAGGCGCTTTTAGCCCTGTTGCTTTAGGACCAGAGGAGGTACTTTATGGTCAAAAAAGTAGTTCTTGCTTATTCGGGGGGGCTCGATACCTCCATCATCATCCCTTGGCTGAAAGAAAACTTCGGCTGTGAGGTCATCGCTATGGTTGCGGACCTCGGGCAGGGCGAAGAACTGAAACTCATAAGAGAAAAGGCGATAAAAAGCGGGGCAAGCAAGGTTTACATCGAGGACGTCAGGGAGGAGTTTTTAACGGGTTACGTTTTTCCTACCCTGCGGGCGGGAGCGGTCTACGAAGGCAAATATCTGCTCGGAACCTCAATGGCGCGCCCGCTGATCGCCAAAAAATTGGTCGAGGTTGCCCACCGGGAAAATGCGGAAGCGGTGGCGCACGGAGCTACCGGCAAAGGGAACGACCAGGTCCGCTTTGAGGTAAGCGTGAAGGCGCTTGACCCCGACCTGACCTTGATTGCTCCCTGGCGGCTGTGGGATATACGCTCCCGCGAAGACGCGATTGCCTACGCGGCTGCGCGCGGCATCCCGGTGCCGGTCACCAGGGAACGCCCCTACAGCATGGACCGGAATCTCTGGCACTTAAGCCATGAGGGCGGCGACCTTGAAGATCCCGGAAACGAAGCCCCGCAGGACCTGTACCTGTTAACGGTGCCGCCGGAGGAGGCGCCCGGGGAGCCTGCGTACGTGACCCTTTATTTTGAGGAGGGCATACCGGTAGGGCTCGAAGATACCCGCCCGGACCCGCTGACCCTGATGGAGAGGCTGAACGCCCTCGGTGGAAAGCACGGCATCGGCATTGTAGATATGGTGGAAAACCGGCTGGTGGGGATGAAATCCCGCGGGGTTTACGAGACGCCAGGAGGGACGATCCTCTTTTGCGCCCTCCGGGAGCTTGAGCGGCTTACACTTGACCGGGCTACGCTTCACTTTAAGGAGGTGGTAGCCCTAAGGTATGCAGAACTTGTTTATGACGGCTTATGGTTTTCGCCCCTCCGTGAAGCTTTGGATGCCTTTGTTGCATCGGTATCCCGTAAGGTAACCGGCCGGGTTCGCCTTAAACTTTATAAAGGGAACGTTTCTCCTGCGGGTGTTTGGTCGCCGCATTCTCTCTACTTAAAGGACCTGGCCACCTTCGGACGGGACGAGATGTACGACCAAAGGGACGCTGCCGGGTTCATCAATCTTTTCGGCCTCCCTCTCAAGGTGCGGGCGATGGTGGAAAAGGAAAGGCGGACGGAAGGATGAAGGGGACGGCGTCATTAGTCCTTCATCCTTTTTGGTGCTAAGGAGGAAACAACGTTGCATGCGCTTTGGGGCGGACGTTTTGAAAAGAAAACCGACCAGCGGGTCAGGGCCTTTCAAGACTCCTTGAGCTTCGATTTCCGGCTCTGGCCTTATGATATTGCGGTAAGCCGGGCGCACGCCCGCATGCTGGTAAAGATCGGAGTCCTGACCGACGCTGAAGGAGAAACCATCCTTAACGGACTCGACAAGATTTACGAGGCCTTTGCCTCGGGGAAGATAGAGCCGGCGGGAGAAGAAGATATTCATTCCCTGGTTGAGGCACTACTCGTGAAGTGGGTTGGCGAAGTCGGAAAAAAGCTGCACACCGGGCGGAGCCGCAATGACCAGGTTGCCACCGACTTGAGGCTGTACCTGCGGGACGAGATCGATGCAGGGCGGCGGCTGCTGCGGGAGCTCCGGTTGGCGTTGGTGGAACTCGCTGCGGAGCACGTGGAAACGCTGATGCCCGGATTCACGCATTTACAGCCGGCGCAGCCGGTGACCTTAGGCCATCACCTGTTAGCTTACTACGAGATGTTTACCAGAGACGATGCGCGGTTTGAGGACTGCCGCCGGCGCACGAACGTCCTCCCGCTCGGGGCGGGGGCCCTGGCGGGAACAACCTTCCCGCTCGACAGGGAGTATGTGGCGCAACTTTTGGGTTTTGAAGCGCTCAGTGCGAACAGTATGGATGCCGTCAGCGACCGGGACTTCGTAGTTGAGTTTTGCAGTGCGGCCGCACTTGTGATCGTTCACCTCAGCAGGCTTTGCGAGGAGATAATCCTCTGGGCGACACCGCAGTTCGGTTTTGTCGAGCTTGACGACGCCTTTGCCACGGGATCGAGCATGATGCCGCAAAAGAAAAACCCCGACGTGGCGGAACTGTGCAGGGGCAAGACTGGGCGCGTGGTTGGAAACCTCGCCGGGATGTTGGCTCTCCTGAAGGGGCTGCCGCTTGCTTACAACAAGGACCTTCAGGAAGACAAGCCCCTGCTTTTCGACACCGTGGACACCTTGAAGGGGTGCCTCGGGGTCTTTGTTCCGATGCTGCAATCCCTTCAGGTCAACCGTGAGCGGATGGCGGCTGCCGCCCGTCAAGGGTTTTTGACTGCTACCGACCTCGCGGAGTACCTTGTCCGAAAAGGGCTGCCCTTCCGCGAGGCGCATGAAGTAGTTGGCGGCGTTGTGCTCTATTGCCTTGAACAGGGGAAAGAGCTTGGTAGCCTTACGCTGGACGAATACCGGCGCTTTTCTCCTGTAGTTGATCCAGATGTTTTTGAGGTGGTCAGCCTTAAAGAGGCGCTGCAAGCGCGGCGGGTCATAGGGGGGCCTGCGCCGGTCGCTGTCCGGGAAAGGATCGAATACCTTAAAAAACTCTTGACAGGTTGATAAACTGCTCAAAGTACCGGAACCCGCGGTAAACTCCGGCAGAAACCGGCAAAGCCCGTAGAAGCGGTTCTGTTACCGGTTTGCTTTTACATCAGGGGGCAAACCGGCCGTTTACTTGGACAGACCGGGATTCTGGGTGTCAGCATTTCTTACCGCTACTCAGTATAACGGCGTTTTCGTAATTTGATACAATTTTTTTTAGTCTTTGGTGGCGGATAGAAGACTTGAAGCGCAAAAGGCTTGTCCTTGTAAAGGGCGCTAAAAGCGCCATCAAGGTATTTAAGAATAACCACTTTGCTCCGAGATCGGAGAGGCATAACATTGCCTTTAAGGTCAATTAACTGATAAGTAGAACCCAAGAACGATACGGTGGAGCCTTGAGTTGCCTTACGTTCGTATTTCAGGCAGAGAATCCGGTTAAGTATCGCGGCGGAAGGCGGGGTTAAAAAAAGGCGTTTCACCTGGCGTTTGCTCAAATCCAGAAGCTCTGCTGCCTGCCGGATTGTCAGCTTGCCACCCAGGACCTGTTCCATGATTACACCCTTCTGGCTTCTTTGGTACTCAAGAAAATGTCTCCTTTCCTCATGGGTGACATTTTCTCAGACCGCTTATAGGGTGACAATATCACAGTCCGATAACATTTTTAAAAATACTAATTGACAAAAGACGAATTTTTTGGTATTTTGAAGGTGTAAGTGATAACTTTCACAACCCTCCACCCACCGAAAGAGGTGGTTGCGGTGAGCAAGCTTGCCAAAGCTTTCGAAGTCCTTGAAGCGGCAGGATGCAGGTTCGTCCCGGTACCGGGAACGAAGTGGTACGAGATCGGCTGTAATGATGGCGGGGTGGTGCTTGTAAAAGAGAAACAGATTATAGAGTTTTTTGGTGACGGCGACCCGGAAAAGGTAAGGGAGTGGTTGCTGAAACATAACCTGAAGCCCGGGAGCCGATACAAGGAAAGCCGTGATAGTAACACCTCAACATAACCCCCATCCCTAAGGCCAGTTCGACTGGCCTTTTTTCTTTAACCGCTTATACTATTTTTTACAATAGTTGAGCTTTGTCGGGCGCTTTTAGGCGCTTTTCTCTGGCATCTTGACAGGTTATGTGGAAAGAGGTAAAATTTCACGCAATTCAAGCTTTAGCGGGAGGAAGAAGCGGATGTACAGGATCGCGGTGATACCGGGCGACGGAACGGGCCCAGAGCAGGTTAGGGAAGGATTGAAGGTGTTGGCGGCGGCAGCCGAGCGCGAGGACTTCAAATTTGAAGCGGTCACTTATGACTTTGGCGGGGAGAGGTATTTGCGGACAGGAGAAACCCTGCCGGATGGAGCACTTGAGGAGCTAAGCAAATTTGACGCTATTTACCTGGGTGCCATCGGGCATCCGGGCGTTAAACCCGGGATTTTGGAAAAAGGCATTCTTTTACGCTTGCGGTTCGGGCTGGACCAGTACATCAACCTCCGGCCGGTCAAGCTCTATCCGGGGGTAGAGACGCCGCTTAAGGACAAGGGACCGGAAGAGATCGACTTTGTCGTTGTACGGGAAAATACAGAGGGCCTTTACTGCGGTGCCGGCGGGTTCTTGAAGCGGGGAACTAAGGACGAGGTTGCGATTCAGAATTCGATTAACACCTATAAGGGCGTTGAGCGCTGCGTCCGCTACGCCTTTGAATACTGCCGCCGGCGGAATAAAAAGAAAAAGGTGACGCTTTGCGGCAAGACCAACGTCCTTACCTACGCCTTTGACCTCTGGGAGCGGGTGTTTCATCAGGTAGGAGAGAACTATCCGGATATAAAGCGGGACTATGCGCATGTTGATGCCACGTGCATGTGGATGGTTAAAAACCCGGAGTGGTTTGACGTCATCGTTACGGACAACATGTTCGGGGATATCATCACCGACCTTGGTGCGATAATCCAGGGAGGTATGGGCATTGCCGCCGGCGGCAACATCAACCCCAAAGGGGTCTCAATGTTTGAGCCGATAGGCGGTTCCGCGCCCAAATACACCGGGCAGAACGTCATTAACCCGCTTGCCGCGGTCTGCGCTGCCGCGATGATGCTCGAACAGCTCGGCGAAACGAAGGCGGCGGCCCGGATCGAGAAGGCTGTCCAGGAGGTCTGTGCCAAACACCTGAAAAGTCTGGCTGCGGGGCAAATGGGCTATTCTACCAGCGAAGTAGGCGACCTTGTTGTCCGCTATCTATAGTGAATTAGAGCGTTGAAACGGTTGTTATGTCGGCATCGATACTTGACATGCTGGTAATGATTTTTGTATACTGAGGGGAAATTATAGCGGTTAAAGGCAAAGAAGGGGACGAGGTGCCGCGGGCTTCTTGCAACAGAGAGCCGGGTAAGGTGAAAGCCGGTGCAGAGGTGCGGTTGCCTAATCACCCCGGAGCCGGGTGGCGAAAGACTTTTCTTCGAGTAGTCTTTCCCGGGTAGGTTTCCCGTTACCGAAACCGTGTGTTTGCGAGACACACATGAGGGGTCGTTCACCGCGAGGTGGCGGCAACCGGGGTGGTACCGCGGAGGTTTCAGCCTCTCGTCCCCGCACTCAACCCCTCGATTGAAAAAGCATCGTTTTGTTGAAAGGTGCTTTTTCGGTCGAAGGAGAACCTCGAATGAATAAGTTGAGTGCGGGGCAGGGAGGCTTGTTTAAATTTATCCGGGGCAAGGAGGAAGTAGTAGTGGGGCTAACTATCTACCTAGACGGGGAATACGTTCCTGAAGAGAAGGCTGTTATCTCGGTTTTTGACCACGGGTTGTTGTACGGTGACGGGGTTTTTGAGGGAATAAGGGCTTACCACGGCCGGGTCTTCAAGCTCAAGGAGCACCTTGACCGGCTTTACGAATCAGCAAAATCGATTCTCCTCGAAATTCCGCTCGGTAAGGAAGAGATGCAGGATGTTGTTTTGGAAACCTGCCGCCGGAACAACATCCGCGACGGTTACATCCGGTTGGTGGTCACGCGCGGCAAAGGCGATTTGGGGCTTGATCCGAAAAAATGCCCCAATCCCTCGGTTTTCTGCATTGCGGCTTCGATCCAACTGTATCCGCCGGAGTTTTACGAGAAGGGGCTCGAGGTTATTACGGTGCCCACACGGCGTAACGTTCCGGAGGCGGTTAACCCCCGAATTAAGTCATTAAACTATTTGAACAATATCTTAGCTAAAATCGAGGCAGGGCTTATCGGGGTCCAAGAAGCGATTATGCTCACCAGTGACGGCTACGTTTGCGAAGCCACGGGAGACAACATTTTTATTGTAAAAAACGGAAAGCTCGTTACACCGCCGCCGCACCTGGGCATCTTAGAGGGAATCACCAGGAACACGGTAATGGAAATTGCGCGCGGCAAGGGAATACCGGTCTTTGAGAGAAACTTCACACGGCATGACGTTTTTATCGCGGACGAGTGTTTCCTGACGGGAACGGCGGCGGAGATCATCCCGGTGGTAAAGGTCGACGGACGTGTCATCGGCGACGGGCGTCCGGGAGAGGTTACCTGGGACCTGATTCGGGCCTTCCGCGAACTGACAAAGACTGAGGGACCCGAAATTTAGAGGTCGGAGGCAAGAGATCGGAAGTCGGAAAAGAAAAAGGGATTCGCTTGGCGAATACTTACAAAGATGACATCCGACATCCGTTATAACTAAAAGGAAATCGCACAGGCGATTTCCTTCAAAGGTCCGACGTCCGACGTCTGACATCCGACATCTGTTATAAGGGGGCTTGTTTTTTGCGAAGCGACACGGTTAAAAAGGGATTGGAAAAGGCGCCTCACCGTTCACTCTTTAGGGCGTTGGGTTTTACCGACACGGAATTTGACCGCCCGCTTATCGGGGTGGTAAATTCTTTCAACGAAATCATCCCCGGCCATATCCACCTGCGGGAGATTACCGAAGCGGTTAAAGCCGGTATTCGTATGGCCGGCGGGGTGCCGGTAGAGTTTCCGACAATCGGTGTATGTGACGGGATAGCAATGAACCACCGCGGTATGAAATACTCCCTGGCGTCCCGGGAACTCATTGCCGACAGCGTTGAGGTGATGGTCGAGGCGCATGCCTTTGACGGTCTGGTTCTTGTGACCGCTTGCGATAAAATTGTTCCCGGTATGCTGGTGGCTGCGGCGCGGCTTGACATACCCTCGATCATAGTTAGCGGCGGGCCGATGCTGGCGGGGAGGTTCCGGGGCCAGGATGTTTCGCTGAACAGCGTGTTTGAAGCCGTGGGACGGGTCAGGGCAGGCAACATGACCATGGAGGAACTGGCCAAGCTGGAAGAAGCGGCCTGTCCCGGATGCGGTTCCTGCGCCGGGATGTTCACCGCAAATTCAATGAATTGCCTGACGGAGGCATTGGGGATGGCGCTGCCGGGTAACGGCACCATCCCCGCAGTCTGTGCGGCACGCCGGCGCCTGGCGAAGCTTTCCGGAATGCGGGTAGTGGAATTGGTGAAGGAGGACCTCACCCCGTCGAAGATTCTTACACCAGCCGCATTTGTAAACGCTTTAACCGTCGATATGGCGCTCGGCTGTTCCACTAACACGATCCTGCACCTGACGGCGATAGCGCACGAGGCGGGGGTTATTCTCGACCTGAGGGAGGTTAACGAAATCAGTGCGAGAACACCGAATCTCTGCCGGTTAGATCCCGCCGGCCCTTACCACGTGCAGGACCTTGACGAAGCCGGAGGCATCCCTGCGGTCATGAACGTACTGATAGGCGCGGGCTTGATAGACGGCGAGGCTATGACGGTTACGGGCCGGCCGGTAAAGGAAAACGTCAACGGGCGGTCGGTCCGGCGCCCAGAGGTAATCCGGTCTATTACTGAAGCTTACAGCCCTACGGGCGGACTGGCGGTTCTTTTTGGAAACCTTGCCCCCGAGGGCGCAGTGGTGAAACAGGCGGCAGTGGCCCCGGAGATGCTCCGGCACCGCGGCCCGGCACGGGTTTTTAACAGCGAGGAGGGAGCAGTGCAGGCTATTATGAACGGGGCTTTCAAAAGCGGAGACGTCATCGTAATCAGGTATGAGGGTCCGCGCGGCGGACCGGGGATGCGGGAGATGTTGACCCCGACGGCGACTTTGGCGGGGCTAGGGCGCGACAAGGATGTGGCGCTGATTACTGACGGGCGGTTTTCCGGCGCCACGCGGGGTGCTTCCATCGGGCACGTTTCTCCGGAGGCGGCGGCGGGAGGACCCATCGCCGCGCTGCGCGACGGTGACGTGATTGAAATAGATATTCCAGGAAGGCGGCTTGAGGTGCTGTTAGAGGAGAATGAAATCACAGCGCGACTTGCGGCGTTACCGCCTTTCAAGCCCAAGATTTCCCACGGCTACCTCGGCCGTTACTCGGAGCTGGTCTCTTCAGCGAGCAAAGGGGCGGTATTTACCTCTGACGGGAGGTAAGTCTGATCGGTTGAGACGGGGGTGGTTATTTTGGACGAGATCTCCGGCGGAGAGATATTAATCCGGAGCCTGAAGAAGGAAGGGACCGAGGTCATTTTCGGGTATCCCGGTGGAGCGGTGCTGCCGATTTACGACGCGCTCTATGATGCAGATATCCGGCACATCCTGATGCGCCACGAACAGGCGGCGGCCCACGCAGCGGACGGATACGCCCGCGCCACCGGCCGTCCGGGGGTTTGCATGGCCACTTCCGGTCCCGGGGCAACGAACCTGGTTACCGGGATCGCTACGGCATTTATGGACTCAAGCCCGGTCGTAGCAATTACCGGACAGGTCCCGACCGCCCTTATCGGCCGGGATTCCTTCCAGGAAGCGGATATAACCGGGATTACCCTGCCAATAACCAAGCATAATTATTTGGTGAAGGACGTGCGGGACCTTGCCAGGACGGTTCGCGAGGCTTTCTACATTGCCACTACAGGTCGCCCCGGTCCGGTCCTTATCGATATACCGAGGGATGTTTCCGGGGGGAAGGCGGTTTATACCGACCCCGGTCCGGTGGACCTGCCGGGGTACAAGCCGGTGCTTGACCCGGACAACGCCACGGTGCTCGCGGCGGCGGAGTTGATTGCCGGCGCCCAGCGTCCGGTGATTTATGCCGGAGGCGGGGTCATTATTTCCGGTGCTCATGAGGAGTTGCGCCAGCTTGCCGAGTTGATCATGGCACCGGTAGCCACGACACTTATGGGGATCGGGGGATTCCCCGGAAATCACCCGCTTTCGCTCGGGATGTTAGGCATGCACGGTACGCGTTATGCCAATTACGCCGTTTGCGAGTGCGATCTCCTGATCGCCGTCGGAGCACGGTTTGACGATCGGGTGACCGGCAAGGTGGAAACGTTTGCACCCGAGGCTAAAATAATTCACATTGACATCGATATAGCGGAGTTCGCAAAGAACGTTCGCGTTGACGTTGCGGTCAGGGGAGATGTCCGGCGGGTGTTGAAAAAACTGCTCGAGGTGCTCAAAAGTGCTTCACACCCGGCATGGTTGGAGAAGATCGACACCTGGCGGAAGGAATATCCGCTCGATTTTAAGCAAACCGGTTTGAAGCCGCAGTTTGTCATAAGAGAATTAGACCGGGTGACGCAGGGCAAGGCCCGGATTACCACCGAGGTGGGGCAGAACCAGATGTGGGCGGCTCAGTTTTACACTTTCACGCGACCACGTTCTTTCATTTCCTCCGGCGGGCTGGGGACGATGGGTTTCGGGTTTCCTGCTGCACTGGGGGTGCAGGTTGCCTGTCCCGACGAAACGGTTTTCGACATTGCCGGGGACGGTTCCATCCAGATGAATATCCAGGAGCTGGCGACCGCGGTGGCCAATGACCTGCCTGTGAACGTCGCGATTATGGACAACGGGTTCCTCGGGATGGTGCGCCAGTGGCAGGAACTCTTCTACAGGCGCCGGTATTCACATACCGAAATCTATGGCCCCGACTTCGTCAAGGTTGCGGAGGCATACGGCGCGGAAGGCATCCGGGTTACCAGGCCCAATGATGTCAGCGCGGCGCTGGAACAGGCCATAGCCTCGCCTAAACCGGTCTTTATCGATTTCGTAGTAGAACGCGAGGAAAATGTGATGCCGATGGTTCCGCCCGGGGAGTCTTTGGAGAAAATGTTGGGATGAAACCCGGTTAGCAAGGTGTTAACCGGGTCGAAGGGGGTATTTTGGTGCGCCACACCTTAGCCGTCCTCGTAGAGAACAACCCGGGGGTACTTGCACGGGTCGCCGGGCTTTTCGGGCGCCGCGGGTTCAACATCGAGAGCTTGGCGGTCGGCCAAACTGAAAACCCAACGGTCTCAAGGATGACGATAGTTGTCGAAGGGGACGACCGGGTGATCGAGCAGGTTATCAAGCAACTTCGCAAGCTGATCGAGGTGCTGAAGGTCCAGGACGTAACCAGGGAGGAGCACGTCGACCGGGAATTAGCGCTGATCAAGGTTAACGCGGAACCGGCCAAACGTGCCGAAATCATCCAGATCGTGGAGATTTTCCGTGCACATATAGTTGATATCGGCCGGAAGAATCTGATCGTGGAAGTCACCGGTGATGAGGGCAAGGTCAACGCGCTGGAGAATGCCCTCAAACCTTTTGGAATAAAGGAACTTGTGCGAACCGGAAAAGTGGCGATGCTCCGGGGAGCTAAGGACATTACAACAAACGGCAGGGAGGCTGAGGAATGATTCGGGTTTATTACGACCGGGATGCTAATCTCGATTTTCTCAAAGGGAAAACCGTGGCAGTTATCGGTTACGGCAGTCAGGGACAGGCGCAGGCCCAGAACCTTAAGGACAGCGGCATCAATGTCGTTGTCGGGCTAAGACCGTCCAGCTTATCGGTGGAACGAGCGCAGGCGGACGGCTTGGTTACCGCTTCCGTACCCGATGCCGCGCGTCAGGCGGACATTATCCAGATGCTGATACCGGATGAGCAGCAGGCTAAAGTTTTCCGGGAAGAAATCGAGCCTTACCTCGTAACCGGGAAGGCACTGATGTTTTCGCACGGCTTCAACATCCACTTCGGGCAAATTGTCCCGCCGCCAGACGTGGATGTCTTCATGGTTGCGCCGAAAAGCCCCGGCCCGATGTTGCGCCGGCTTTATGCCGAAGGGGCGGGCGTGCCGGGTCTAATCGCCGTTCACCAGGATTACACCGGGCGGGCGAGGGATCTCGCCCTTGCGTATGCAAAGGCTGTAGGATTAACGCGGGCAGGCGTTTTCGAGACCACGTTCCGGGAGGAGACGGAAACGGACCTTTTCGGGGAGCAGTGCGTGCTATGCGGCGGGGTGTCGGCACTGATTAAGGCTGGTTTCGAGACCTTAGTCAAGGCCGGGTATGCACCGGAGATCGCTTACTTCGAATGTCTGCATGAGTTGAAGCTCATTGTAGACCTGATTTACGAAGGCGGCCTTACGGAGATGCGCCGCCGGGTCAGTAATACAGCGGAGTACGGCGACTATGTAACCGGCTCGAGGATAATCGACGAAGGGGTCCGGGAGGAAATGAGACAGGTGCTCGCCGAGATCCAGAGTGGTGAGTTTGCGCGAGAGTGGGTGCTGGAAAACCAGGCCAACCAACCGGTACTCAGGGCGATGCGCCGGCGGGAGAGGGAGCACCAGATAGAGGAAATCGGTAAGCAGTTGCGCGGGATGATGTCTTGGCTGCGGAAATAGCTTAACAGTTCGAAGTCTAACGGTTCAAAGTCGGGCAGCTTAGAGGTTTGAATGGTTAGAGGTTGACGGTTTGAGGGCAAATAGTTCAAAGTTCTGAGCCGAAGATTCAGGAGTTTAATTAAAAACTTAACTTCGAACTAACCTTAAAAGTCCGTCCTACTGGGACCAACTTCTAACTTAGAACGTTAAACGTTGTACTGACTGTGTATCCTTTAGAATAAGCCTTAACGTCGGATTCTTATGGGGGTGATGCCGTGGTTACGGTAGGCGAGGCTGTTGTACGGTGCCTTGAAGCGGAAGGGGTAGAGTTGGTTTTCGGTTACCCCGGCGGGGCTATCCTGCCTGTTTACGACGCTCTCTACCAAGCAAAAATAAAGCACGTCCTCGTCCGTCACGAGCAGGGCGCAGTGCATGCCGCCAATGGTTATGCCCGCGCGACGGGGAAAGTGGGGGTTTGCATTGCAACTTCCGGTCCGGGGGCGACCAACCTGGTAACTGGCATCGCCACCGCTTACATGGATTCGGTCCCCGTGGTTCTTTTCACCGGGCAGGTGCCGACCAACCAGGTGGGAACCGATGCCTTCCAGGAAGTTGATATTACGGGAGTAACACTTCCCATAACCAAGCATAACTTTCTGGTAAAGGACCCGGCTGTGGTTCCCTCGGTAATAAAAAAAGCCTTTCACCTTGCCCGTACCGGGCGGCCGGGGCCGGTCCTGATCGACCTTCCCCGGGACATAACCAGCGCAAAGATACGTTTTGAATACCCCGAAAAGGTCCAGCTCAAGGGTTATAAGCCTACCTACCGGGGGCATCCTACCCAGGTTGCCCAGGCAGCGCGGATGATTTCTGAATCGATCCGTCCGGTGATTCTGAGCGGCGGCGGGGTGATTAGTTCGGGTGCCTCACCGAAGGTAATAAAGCTTGCCGAGACGATTTCTGCACCGGTGGCTTCAACGCTGATGGGGCTCGGCGGGTTCCCGGGGGACCACCCCCTGTCTTTGGGGATGGCGGGCCTGCACGGCACGCGCTACGCGAATATGGCGATTACCAACGCGGACCTCCTCATCGCGTTGGGGGTCAGGTTTGCGGACCGGGTTACCGGCGTCGTGGAAAAGTTCGCGCCTAAGGCCAGGGTCATCCACGTGGATATCGACCCGGCGGAAATAGGCAAGAACGTCCGGCCGCACCTTCCGATAGTGGGTGATGTAAGACAGGTGTTGGAGGCGCTGCTGCCGCTCCTGTCTCCCCGCAAGAACGAGGAGTGGCTTGCCGCCGTTGAAGGGTACAAGAGCGAGTACCCCCTTAAATACGACCGGGAAAGCGGCTTTAAACCGCAGTATGTGGTTGAACGGCTGAATGCCGTCACACAGGGCGAAAGCATAATAGTTACCGATGTCGGGCAGCACCAGATGTGGGTGGCGCAGTACTATCGCTTCAAGCACCCGCGTACGCTCATTACCTCAGGGGGGCTGGGATGTATGGGGTACGGTCTGCCGGCATCCATCGGCGCAAAGTTCGGCCGGCCGGACAAGCAGGTGGTCCTGGTTTGCGGCGACGGGGGTTTCCAGATGACGATGACCGAACTCGGGACCATGATGGAACAGCGCCTGAGTATTAAGATATTTATAATTAACAACAAACGGCTCGGGATGGTCCGGCAACTCCAGGAGTTTTACTGCGATAAGCGGTATTCGGCGGTGGACTTTGAATTCTGTCCCGATTTTGCCGCCCTTGCCGGAGTTTACGGCATTCCCGGCTACAACGTCGATACGGCGGCCGCTTTGGACGCGATTTTAGAGAAAGCGCTTGCGGAGGAGGGGCCGGTACTGGTGAACTGCCTGGTCGAGCCCGGTGAAAACGTTCTGCCTATGGTCCTGGCCGGGCGCGGCCTCGAGGAAGCGGTCTGGTGAGAAACTCTCTGGAGGAGTGCCACATACGGCAAGGCGCACAACGAAATCTGAAAAACATTTTCATAACGTTTTGTGCCTGAGTGCAGCGAAAGGCGTGTTTATAAGAATGAAAAATTTAATAGCTTGTCATCGGTCTTTTATAAACGTCGAATGTGGAACGTTGAACGGACCCTAAAGGCCGTCAGTATAAGGTTGAACGTTTATTTTTTGGAGGAGAGAGATGGAACGGATTTACATATTCGACACCACGCTCCGGGACGGAGAACAGTCACCTGGGGTAAGTCTGAACGTCAAGGAAAAGGTGCAGATAGCCAAGCAACTGGTACGGCTCGGCGTAGATGTGATCGAGGCCGGGTTTCCGGTCGCTTCCCCGGGGGATTTCGCCGCGGTGGCCGAGATAGGGAGAATCGTTAAGGGTGTTCGGGTTTGTGCTTTAGCACGTGCGAACTTCAAAGATATCGACCGGGCATGGGAGGCCCTGCGGGAAGCGGAACAGCCACGGATCCACACCTTTATTTCCACTTCCGACATCCACCTGAAGTACCAGTTGAGGATGAGCCGCGAGCAGGTGTTGGAAGCGGCACGGGAAGCGGTCAAGCGTGCGAGGGGTTACACCGCGGATGTAGAGTTCTCAGCGATGGACGCCTCGCGCTCCGATATCGACTACCTCTGCCGTGTCTTGGCGGCTGCGATTGAAGCGGGGGCCACTGTCGTGAACATTCCCGACACCGTCGGCTACGCTGTACCGGAAGAGTTCGGTGAATTCATCAGGACCATCCGGGAGATGACGCCGGGGATCGAAAAAGTGACCGTAAGCGTTCACTGCCACAACGATCTGGGTCTTGCCGTTGCCAACACGCTTGCCGCTATGAAGAACGGCGCAAGGCAGGCGGAGGTCACGATAAACGGTATCGGAGAGCGTGCGGGTAACGCGGCGCTCGAAGAACTGGTGGCAGCACTCTATGCCCGCCGTGCGCTATACCGGATGGTTACCGGCATTAAAACGGAGGAGATTTTCCGCACCTCCAAGCTTGTGGCCACGCTTACAGGAATGCCGGTGCAACCGAACAAAGCGGTTGTCGGGAAGAACGCCTTCACCCACGAGTCCGGTATTCATCAGGACGGGATGTTAAAGGAACGCACTACCTACGAAATCATTGATCCCGCGGTTATCGGCGTCCCTAAGTCGAGCCTGGTGCTTGGAAAGCATTCCGGGAGGCACGCCTTTAAACAGCGGCTTCAGGAATTAGGGTATGTTCTGTCGGAGGAGGAACTGAAAACAACTTTTGCGAGGTTCAAAGAGCTTTGTGACCGGAAAAAGGCGGTTACCGACGACGACATCCTGGCGCTCGTGGAGGAAGAGATCGGTCGGGTTCCGCCGACCTATGAACTCAAGTACCTGCACATTTCAAGCGGCACAACGGTAGTGCCTACGGCGACGGTGGGGGTGCAGGTGGGCGACAACCTGATCGAGGAGGCGGCCTGCGGGAACGGTCCTGTGGACGCCATCTATAAGGCCATCGATAAAATTACCGGTATCAAGTGCACCCTTGAGTCATACGGGATTGATGCGGTCACGGGCGGAAAGGACGCCGTGGGCAGTGTGATGGTGCGGGTTTCCAGCGAAAAGGGCAAGACCTATGTCGGACGCGGGCTCAGCACCGATGTGCTGGAGGCCAGCGCGCGGGCTTACATTGACGTGCTGAATAAAATGGCGGTAGATATCAACGGGTCTTAGGTAACTTGGAACTTCGAACTTCGAACTTAAAACTCAGAACTGTTTGAAAGGTGGACGAAGGTTTGGGGCGTATTCCGCAAACGATTACCCAGAAGATATTATCAGCGCATGCGGGCAAGGAATTTGTTGAACCGGGAGAACTTATCAGCGCGAGGGTCGACGTGCTTCTTGCAAACGACATTACGGCTCCGTTGGCCATCAGGGAGTTCGAGCGCATAGGCGTTCAGATTTTCGATCCCGCTGCGGTAGTAATTGTCCCAGACCACTTTACGCCGAATAAGGACATAAAATCGGCGGAGCAGGCGAAGGCTGTACGGGATTTTGCCCGGCGGCACGACCTGCCCAACTACTTCGAGGTCGGGCGAATGGGTATCGAGCACTGCCTGCTGCCGGAGCAGGGCCTGGTAGTGCCGGGCGACGTTATCATCGGCGCGGATTCCCACACCTGCACCTACGGGGCGCTCGGTGCTTTTGCTACGGGGGTCGGTTCGACCGACTTAGCGGCCGCAATGGCCCTCGGCGAGACCTGGTTTAAGGTTCCCGAGTCATTGAAGTTCGTCTTCGACGGCCAACCCGGTCCCTGGGTCGGGGGCAAGGATCTCATACTCTACGCCATCGGGCAGATCGGCGTGGAGGGTGCGCTTTACTGTGCGATGGAATTCACCGGGCCGGTGATCGAGAACCTGTCTATGGACGGCCGGTTCACAATTTGCAACATGGCGGTAGAGGCCGGCGCCAAGAACGGGATTATCGCTCCCGACGAGAAAACCGTCACATACGTGCAGGGCCGCGGGCGGCGCCCGCACAGATTATTTAGAAGCGATCCGGACGCGGTGTACAAAAAGGTTTACCAGTATGATGTGACCGGGCTCGAGCCATGTGTAGCCTTCCCGCATTCGCCGGATAAAGTACGGCCTGTAAGCAAGGCCGGGGACGTCAAAATCGACCAGGTGGTGATAGGCTCGTGCACCAACGGGCGGCTCGAAGACCTGCGCCTGGCGGCCAAAGTGCTCAGCGGGAAACAGGTTCACAAGGATGTGCGGTTGATAATAATCCCGGGCACCCAGGAGATCTACCGGCAGGCAGTGAAAGAAGGTCTTATCGAGACCTTTGTAAGGGCCGGGGCTGCGGTGTCCACGCCCACCTGCGGGCCGTGTCTGGGCGGGCATATGGGTGTCCTGGCGAAGGGCGAGCGTGCCGTGGCTACTACCAACCGGAACTTCGTCGGACGGATGGGGCACCCGGAGAGCGAGGTTTACCTGACCAATCCGGCGGTAGCCGCGGCAAGTGCTGTTGCGGGTTGGATCGTGAGCCCGGAAGAGGTGAGATAGGTGCTTGAGGGAACCGTCTTTAAATTTGGCGACAACATCGATACCGACTTGATTATTCCTGCACGTTACCTGAACACCTGTGACCCGGCAGAGTTAGCGCGGCACTGCATGGAGGACGCTGATCCCACCTTTGCCGGCCGGGTCAAGCCCGGTGACATCATCGTGGCAGGGGCGAACTTCGGCTGCGGCTCCTCCCGGGAGCACGCTCCTGTAGCGATAAAGGCGGCCGGTGTGGCCTGCGTGGTGGCTAAGAGCTTCGCCCGGATTTTTTACCGGAATGCCTTTAACGTAGGACTTCCGATTCTTGAATGCGCGGAAATATGGGGTGTGGCGGCCGGAAGCCGGTTGCAGGTTGATTTGGCAAACGGAAGGATTAAAGTGGTCGACGGCGGGCAGGAATACCAGGCGCGGCCGGTACCGCCGTTTATGCAAGAGATAATTGCAGCCGGGGGGTTAATACCGTACGTCAAGGCCCGCTTGGCGGGAGGGCGGTGACCCGGCACTCAACCCTGCGGTTGAAAAGGGTAATAAAGCACCCTGTGCACGATTCTGAAAATCATTAACCCTCTTACTTTCAGTGCCGGATGGTTTTACCACACCCTCGGAGGGCGATCCGGAGGGCAAGAAAAACTTGGTTTTGCTTTGGGAAGAGTACTGTGACACCGGAGGTAGCACCAGTGGAGATGCGTACGGTAATCGTATACGACACGACGCTCCGCGACGGGGCCCAAACAGAAGGCATCTCGTTCTCGGTCGAAGACAAGTTGAAGATAGCACATAAACTTGATCGCATTGGTTTTCATTATATCGAGGGTGGCTGGCCCGGTTCCAATCCGAAGGACATGGAATTCTTCGCCCGCGTGCGGAATATTGAGTTAGAGAGCGCCGTAATTACCGCTTTCGGCTCTACGCGGAAAAAGAACATTCGGCCGGCCGACGATGAAAACCTTGCGGCGGTTTTACAGTCGGGTGTCAAAGTTGCCACCTTGTTCGGGAAGAGCTGGGACTTTCATGTTACCAGAGCACTCAATACCACGCTTACCGAGAACCTGGCGATGATCCGGGAATCCGTGGCCTACCTTCGCGAGCACGGGCTGGAGGTTTTTTATGACGCCGAGCATTTCTTCGATGGGTATAAGGCAAACCCGGATTATGCGATTGCCACCCTCGAGGCGGCCGTGGCCGGCGGCGCGGCAACGCTTGTTCTCTGCGACACCAACGGCGGTACCCTTCCCTGGGAACTAAAATCGGTTGTCGAAAAGGTGTGCAGCCGCTTCAGCGTGCCGGTGGGCATACACGCCCACAACGACGCGGGCATGGCGGTGGCCAACACCGTGATGGCCGTTGAAGCAGGCGCCAACCACGTCCAGGGTACAGTCAACGGCTACGGTGAGCGTTGCGGTAACGCCGACCTCTGCGTGGTTCTCCCCAACCTTACGTTCAAGTCCGGCATTGGGACCATCCTGGTCGAAAAAATGCGGCACCTGGTGGAACTCTCCCGGTACGTAAGCGAGATAGCCAACGTACATCCCAACCCGCAGCAGCCGTACGTGGGAACGAGCGCTTTCGCCAGTAAGGCCGGAGTACATGTCAGCGCGGTGATGAAGGACCCGCAGACTTACGAGCATATAAACCCTGAACTGGTCGGTAACCACAGAAGGGTCCTCGTCTCGGAACTCTCCGGCCTTTCAAACATGCTTTACAAGCTCCGCGAGCTGAACCTCGACCTGCCAACGCAGGGCGAGGCGGCGCGCCAGGTACTTGCGCAGTTAAAAGAGCTCGAGCACAAGGGGTTCCAATTCGAGAGCGCCGAAGGTTCCTTTGAGCTCCTGCTGTTGCGGGCTGCCAACGGGTTTCAAAAGCCCTTCCTCTTAGAGAGCCTGCGTATACTTACGGAGCTGAAGGAAGGCGGGACGGTTCATTCCGAGGCCACTATCAAGCTGAGGGTAGCGGATAAGATAGTTCACACCGCCGCAGAAGGGAACGGTCCGGTAAACGCTCTCGACAACGCCCTCCGCAAAGCGCTCGAACGGTTTTACCCGGACATCAAAAAAATGCGCCTTACCGACTACAAGGTGCGCGTGCTGGACGAGACGGCAGGGACGGGTGCACTGGTGAGGGTGCTTATCGAGACCGCTGACGGAGAGCGGACGTGGACCACGGTGGGCGTTTCCGCCAACATCATCGAGGCGAGCTGGCAGGCGCTCGCGGACAGCTTCGCCTACGGCCTCCTCAAAGGCAGAGGCACAGGTGAAAAGGCACGATCTGAGGATTCCTCCCCAAACTAACCAATTATTAGCGTTTTACATACCATAGAATAGCGTTGACATCGCCGTTGCGTCGTAATAAAGTTTTTCCCGAAGGGGGCTTTTTGTGGGGTGGGTATTCTTTTTGGTACGGACGGCGTCCGCGGAATAGCCAACAAGGAACTCGAGCCGGAACTCGCGTTTAAATTAGGAAGGGCGGGGGCCTACGTCCTTGCCCGGCAGGCGGGGTCCAGGAGTATCGTTGTGGGGCGCGACACGCGGGCTTCCGGTGAGATGCTGGAAGCGGCGGTTGTAGCGGGGATACTTTCCGCAGGGGTAGATGCGCTGCTGCTCGGAGTTATACCAACGCCTGCGGTTGCGTATCTAACCAAGGCGCTCGGAGCGGCCGGCGGGGTGGTTATTTCGGCTTCGCACAACCCTGCCCCGGACAACGGGATTAAATTCTTCGCGGCGGACGGCTATAAACTGCCTGACTCAACCGAAGAAATGATTGAAGGGTTTGTATTGGGCGAAATGTCTGGTATCCCTTCTCCGGTCGGAGCAGGAATCGGCAGGGCGATACCGGCGCACGACGCCGGCAAGCGCTATATAGCGCATGCTTTGAGCGTTGGACCGCGGGGGGCCAAGGGGCTGCGAATCGCGGTCGACTGCGCACACGGGGCGGCATACGACCTTGCCCCCCGGATTTTGAGCGCATTAGGTGCAGACGTCATTCCGTTGGGAGTTAGACCTGACGGGCTGAACATCAATGACGGCTGCGGGTCAACTAAACCACAGTTGCTGCAGGAAACGGTCCTTGCTCACGGTGCAGACCTGGGGCTGTCCTTTGACGGTGATGCCGATAGGCTGATCGCGGTAGACGAGAAAGGGAATATCGTTAACGGGGACGCCGTTATCCTGGCCTGCGCCCGCTACCTGAAAACAAAAAACAGCCTTCCTCGCGACACGGTTGTTGTTACGGTAATGTCCAACCTCGGGCTTCACCGGGCGCTCGCCGCGTCGGGAATAAAGAGTGTGGTTACCAAGGTCGGCGACCGTTACGTCCTTGAGGAGATGCTCCGGAAGGGGGCGCGCCTCGGTGGGGAACAGTCCGGACACATTATCTTTCTCGACTACAATACCACCGGAGACGGGATTATCACAGCGCTCGTTCTCCTGCGGGTGATGCAGGATACCGGAAGGTCTTTGGGAGAGTTGGCGTCAGACCTGGAGTGCTACCCGCAGCTTCTTGAAAACGTAAGGGTATGCGATAAAGAGCGCGTCTTGAAAAGCCCGTTGCTGGCTGCGGCGATAAAGGAGCAGGAGTCCCGGCTCGGTGAGGACGGGCGGGTTCTTATCCGTGCCTCCGGTACCGAACCGCTCATCAGGGTGATGGTAGAAGCGCGCGACCCGGAAACGACGCTTCAGGTGGTCAATGAGCTGGTAGGAGTCGTCCGCGCAATCGAAGGGGGTGAAACCGCAGCTTAACCGTCAAGCGTCCTGGTTTAAGACCGACAACTGAATACCAAAGCGCCAGAACTGTTTCAGAGGTCAGAGGTAGGAGATTGGTGTTGGAGATCATATAAAGTAGGGTTCGCACTGCGAATCCTGCGAAGATTCCATCTTCTAATTTCGGAAACCAAAGTGCGGTTAGAAACGAGTATGGCGAGGAAGGCGAAGCCGGTAGGCGCGGAGCGTACAAGAAGTACGTGAGCGCCGGCTGGCGAGCCTGACGAAGCCAGACGAAGTTTATCACCGCACTCGGACCTCCACAAACAGTTGACGAGGGGGAGGTTAATCGAGCTATCTTCGGCGGGTGCCTCCCGGCCGGCCACGGCCGTAAGCGGTGTCACAAAACTGGTGGGCGACCGCCAGGACAAAAGCACCAGGTGGCGGATGGCAAAGTATGGCCTATTTGCAGTGATCTGCGGTTTATTGTCTTTGCAGGGAAGGGCGCCGTGCTTAACTGCCGGCGTTTATTATTTGGCGAAGGTTCTTAACAAAGGCGGTGACCAGTTAGACGTTTAACTCGAAACTTGTAACCCGGTATTACTGTGGGAGTTAGTTAAGAGGAGTGTTTTAATACCATGTGTGGCATAGTCGGTTATGCGGGCCACCAGGAGGCGTTGCCCTTTTTGCTGGAGGGCCTGAAGAAACTGGAGTATAGAGGATACGATTCGGCAGGCATTGCAGTCGTAGAGCAGGCAGGTTTCCTGTCCCTTTATAAAAAGGAAGGTAAAATCGCTGCGCTGGAAACCTGCCTAAACGGGAAACGTCCGTCGGGCACTATCGGTATCGGGCACACCCGCTGGGCTACCCACGGGGCGCCGACAGATACGAACGCCCACCCGCACCTGGACTGCAAAGGGCGTATTGCCGTGGTACATAACGGAATTATTGAAAACTACCTCGAGCTGAGGCACGAGCTTGTGGCGCGGGGGCATAACCTGATTTCCGACACCGATACCGAGGTGATTCCTCATTTGCTCGAGGAATTCTACGAAGGGGATTTGCTCGCCGCCCTAAGGCGTGCGGTGGCGCTTTTGCGGGGCTCCTATGCCCTGGCAGCGGTTACGGCCACCGAGCCCGGAAGGGTCGTGGCCGCGCGGCGCGACAGCCCGCTGATTGTCGGGTTGGCTGAAGGGGAAAACTTTTTGGCCTCCGACATCCCGGCCATCCTATCCGCTACCCGCCGCACCTACATCCTGGACGACGGGAACCTGGCTGACGTACGGCCGGACGGAGTATTCATCTTCGATGAAACCGGTTGCCGGCAAAACAAGGAGATCTTTGAGGTAAAATGGGATGCTGCGCAGGCAGAGAAGGCCCCTTATGCGCACTTTATGCTAAAGGAAATACACGAGCAGCCAAAAACCTTGCGGGACACCATGCGCGGGCGTTTAAGCGACTCGGGGGTCGTCTTTCCCGAACTGAAACTCGACCCTGCGGTCTTAAAGTCCTGCAGGCGGCTTTTCATCACCGCCTGCGGTACCGCTTACCACGCCGGGTTGATCGGGAAGGCGCTTATTGAGCGGCTGGCGTGCCTGCCGGTGGAGGCAGAGATCGCTTCTGAGTTCCGGTACCGCGAACCCCTCATCGGTCCGGGGGATCTGATAGTTGTCATCAGCCAGTCCGGCGAGACGGCAGATACCCTGGCGGCCATGCGGGAGGCAAGGGCCAAGGGGGCTACCGCAATAGCGATTACGAATGTCGTCGGCAGCTCGGTAGCGCGTGAAGCCGACGACGTGCTCTACACCTGGGCCGGCCCGGAGATTGCCGTGGCTTCTACCAAGGCTTACGTCGCGCAGGTGCTTGTGCTTACGCTATTAGCCGTTTATTTGGCCAAAGAGCACCAAACGGTGCCGCAGGACCTGCTAAAGGAGTTGGTGGCAGAACTCCCGTATCTTTCTGAATACGCCGCGGGGATGCTGGCACGGGAAGATGAAATAGCGGCGCTGGCGGACGCGTACAAGGACGTTGAGCATGCCTTCTTCATCGGCCGCGGCCTCGATTGGGCTGTGGCCTCCGAGGGAGCACTGAAACTTAAGGAGATTTCGTACATCCACGCGGAGGCATACGCCGCCGGGGAGCTGAAGCACGGCACCCTGGCCCTTGTGACCGACGGAGTGCCCGTATTCGCGCTCGCGACCCAGCCGGCGCTCTACGAAAAGATGATCAGCAACATCAAGGAGGTAAAGGCCCGCGGTGCCCGTGTTGTGGCTGTCACCACGGAAACCGGCGGGAATATTGCTCAGGTTGCCGATACGGTAATCTCTTTGCCGCCGGTCCACCCGCTGCTTGCCCCGGCGATAACGGTTATACCGCTTCAGCTCTTTGCTTACTATGCCGCCGTTGCCCGCGGGTGCGACGTCGACAAGCCGCGCAACCTTGCCAAAAGCGTAACGGTGGAGTAGGGAAGCAACCGGTTTAACCGGCCGACAAAACCAGCACATTTGGCTTATAATCCCCGAGAGGTGGTAAGAGGCGGCTTCCCACGGCCGCCTCTTACCTTTACTGCAATTTACTGTAATTCGAGTTTGAGCATTTGCTTAGGAGACGCATACCAGCATTTCCGGTACTTTCACCGCCGGCCCTCCGGTAAACAGGTGCCTTCTTAAAGCTTTATCAAGCCTAATTCCTTCATTATTCTCTCTGTGAAAGGTTTTATTGACAGTAAATAAAGAGCGCGTGTTCTCAGCCTTTGAGCTAATTCCTTCCGTATCCTATGTTGTCGGGGGGTCCCAAAGAGTTTACTCATCAGCTTTTCCGAAGCAGTAACAATTTCATTTAAAAGGTTTAAATATGACAGCAAATGCGCTTCATGAAGCTCGGGGGAATCGTCGAAATAGAGTATCTTAACAAACATGCTGGTTTCGTTTTCTTCGATCACCATATCTCGATAAGTAAAATTCGGATTGGGATGCATAAAATTATCGTTTAACCGGCTTAACACTTTCTGGAAGTCAGCGCTTCTGGAAAGCGATTCCGAAACTAAACTTTTGCCGAAGAACGCTTCCCCGTAGGATTTCCGATCTTCATTCCGTTTCAGCCATATTTGAGCGTTCACAGGGTCGTCCACAAACTTGCCTATTATAAGGAATGCTTCAAGGCCGGGCCTGAACGCCAACCAAGCAATAAAACTTTGGTATGACACTATGTGTTGGAACCCGAATACGAGATGCCGTACTAATAGGTTTACAAAAGGGACCAGACCGGCATGGTGATTACCTTTTAGATCCCTGTCCGTTCCTATGGGAGCCCAGATACGTTGCAGAGTGTCCATAAGAGCAAGGAAAGTATTAAAGTCGTCGTGGTAGTCACGGAGAAACACCTTAAGGTTATCTGAAACAGTTTTGTAGTAATCTATAAACTCCTTTTCTTTCAAAGTGAGCCTTCCTTAATTTTAAGCTTGTCTTCTTTTTTGAATTCGAGTGACTTGTCTTTTTTCCTGTTGTATGAAGAAAAGATTATTTGGGCACGAAGAGTGCACTCTCGGCCGGGTTTTTATAACCGGATACGGGCCCGGAGAGTTCCTCTCACCAGTATGCCGGGGCGCGCATACTTTATAACACCGAGTTAGAACAGAGGTGATTTCGGTGTACACTGATGAATTTATTAAAAAGATCGCGTCCGCCGCGCGGGAGTGTCACAAAAGGACCGGCGTTTTTGCGAGTTGTATCATCGCTCAGGCCGCGCTGGAAAGCGGTTGGGGGAAGACCGTTCCGGTTGACAAAAAGACCGGGCGCTCCAGTTACAATCTGTTCGGGATTAAGGGCGAAGGGCCGTGCGGTTATGTAGAAATCCCCCATCCTGAATTCGAAAATGGGAAGAAAGTGTGGCGCATGGCAAAATTCCGTTGCTACCGAAGCTTCGCGGAGTGCATAGAGGACTATGAAAAAATAATCATGCATCCCCGCTACAAACCCGTAAGGGAAGCATGTGACCCTGACGAAGCTGCTTATCAGTTGTATAAGTGCGGCTACGCGACTGATCCGGCGTATCCCGAAAAACTGATATCTATCATGAGGAAGTATAATCTCTACATTTATGATAACGATTAGGGTTTGGCCTGGCGGTATTACCGGCACGTTCTATTTTGGTAGCTTTCCCGTAAAGAGTTTTCTGCACGAAAAGCAAACCTTAGAACACACTGAGGATTAATCCTCAGTATAGTTGCGTTCTAAACGGCGTAGTACCGGAATTGGCCGTAGCGCCTTAGCAGGATCAAGAATCCAACAATGCGTGAGTCCAACCTTGAACATTACGACTTTTTCTATCCGCAAGGTCTTCAAGGATTAAGCTTCCGCATTCCGGGTCAACTGTTTTTACTACTTGCGATGGATGGAAGTTTACCGGCTTGACGTGTTAATTTTATGCTAAGGGCAGTTACAGGAATGATTAAGTGAACAGCTTCTTACTTGGGAAAGGCAGAAGAAAAAGCCGGAGGCTGGGTTAGAAAAGCAAAAGACAAGCCGGAGGATGGGTTGTTTTAGTAAAAGCCAGAGGTTGGGTTGTTTTGGTTTAGAGATAAGACAGATGATGAAAAGCCGGAGGCTGGGTTGTTTTGGTTGAGAACGAGTCGTTGTTAAGGAGCAGCACCTTTGCAATTCCTGTATACTGCCCGAGATCAAGGTTAAAACCCGTTACGGTGGCTTTTCTGGTAGCAAAGTTACTGGACGTCGTTACTACATGGATCGCGATTAAGGTATTTAATAGCTGGGAGGTTGGGCTGGCAACATATCTACTCGGGTTCGAAGAGGCTGTCCTCATAAATGTTGCGACAGTTATATTTGTTGTTACGGTGTTCCAGACGGTTAATCTCAACACACGGATAGTATGGGCGGGCCCCCTCTTGACAGCATTCTTTCCTCTGTGGAACATATTCGTAATCGGGTGTGAACTGCTGTGTTAAATAAGTTACCCCAGCAAGTACATTCGCCGGATTTATATTAGAGAACCTTAGTGAATATAATGCCAGAGCAGGAGTCGCCCTTTGAAACTCCTGCTCTTTTTTACTTTACTTATCCTGACAATTGTTTTATTAACAATTTTTGGTTAGCTAACATAAGATGTGTGGTAAAAAATAATTATTACTGGAAGGGGTTGCATACTGATGAAAATTCATCTGCCCGAAGGAAGTTCACCGGTAACGCTGTCGTTCCCCGAAGGGGCGGCGCAGGACGCTTACATTGAAACGTGGCAAAAACTAGTTTATGGTTTGTTAGATTCATACGACGAGGAGAAAAGGGGTTTGTTAAACATAGCACTCGAATTTGAGTGTGAGGAATGTTGTAAGAAAATTTTAAACGGCGCCCGTATCTTTTTCATCCCGGTCATAAACGTGGCAGTGCTCTTGCCGCCGCCGGGTCAGCATCTCCTGTTAAAGGTTGTGAGTTGCGGCCATATCGTTGACAAGGAAAGAGTAAAGATAGCGATAATTCCGATATCCCGCATCTGTAATATTGAAATCGGCGCCGAACAGATCGATCCGTAGTAGCGCCGAGTTGTTATCAGGGGCTGGGCAGCGATATAAGACGTGTCCAGCCTTTTTTAATCAGGGTCATCCCGCTCGATGCGCTTATACTGAGTTTATCCGCGTAGGGCGAGAAAGTATCCCGCTGTGGTCTATCGTTGGAGCCCTACGCTTTGTTTTTTTTATGGTTCCTAAAAGCGGATTGAAGTCTCGTCCAAAGTATGATAAATTATGGCAACAAGGCGACACCGTTTTAAGGCAAACGGCGTCCCATCCAGCCCGTAACTGATTTTATGTTAACTTTAAGAATTCAGGGGTTTAAAATCGGGGCCGGCAAGGGCCCTTTTTCTTTGAGTTTGGCCCGGACTACTACTCCGAGGGTTTCGCTGACCACGATGGTGTCGGCGTGCAGCTCAAATTCCCTCCCGTCGACCGCGACTACACGTTCGTTCAGCATTCCCGGGATGAGCCAGTAGTCCAAGGTAGCAAGCTCGCGCCCCATCAGGGGGTGCAGCCGTTTCTCGACTTCCTTCTCCAGTTCGATGCGGATACCCCGCTTCTCGATCCCGGTAAGGTCCCCCGTGAGAACGGTTTTGACGTCAAAGCCCCGCACGCAGCGCTTGCGCTTTGCTTCAAGGCTGGCCTTCAGCTTTTCGAGTTCCTGGTTCGCCTCGGCGAGTTCGTCCTCCAGGGTCCGGGTTTGGTAGGTGAGGCGCTCGATCTCGTCACCCAGGTTGACGGTCATTGCTGCTGCTCCGGCGAGGATTCCCAGCGTCAGGCAGGCAAGATAGCGCAGGAGCACGCGCTTCATTCGTGCCCGCCGCCCAAGGTGGTGATCAGGAAGTAGCCCGCCTGGGCGCCGGCTAAGCTGGCCAGGACGTAGAGGAGCTGCCGGGCTACGGCGGTAATTTCCCCGCGGAAGAGGCCGGACTCAAAGATTTCAAAGGTGGAAAACGACCCCCCGATCGCCGCTACGATTGCCCAGATCTTGACCTCCCGTGCAAGCCGCAGCATGGTGCTGATGGGCGGCTGCCCCGTAAGTGTTGCACCCAGCGCACCGGCGAAGGCAGCCCCGATGAGCACGCCGCCGGCCGTAAAGAAGATTATTACCAATCGCTGGCCGAATCCGTCCATGGCTTTAAAGCGCCCCTTTTGGGTGTGGTCCCTCACTGATTCCTATACCGAGCGGGCAGGAGTTATGACTGCAGCCTCGGAACGCCTGATCATTTCGGGGATTATTTGACGAACGCCTCCTAATCAACCGGATCTCCAAAGGAAATAATACGATAAGACGCCACCCGACGCGCATAAGCTCAGGAGGGGTGTACTGCCGCCGGCAGTCCGCCTGCCGGTTTTTACCAAGGGGGATGGTTTCGGTGACCGATTACCTGCGCGGGTTTAAGGGTAATAAGTGGCGCGAGCAAATTGATGTGCGCGACTTCATTGTGAGTAACTTTGAGCCTTATGAGGGTGACGGCGCCTTTTTGGCCGGACCGACGGAAAGGACCCGGCGGCTCTGGGAGAAGTGCCTGGTCCTGCTCGCGGAGGAAAGGTGGCGCGGCGGGGTCTACGCTGTCGACGCCAAAACCATCGCGGGCATAACCAGCCACCCTCCCGGATATGTGGACAGGGACCTCGAGATCATCGTGGGCTTACAGACCGACGAGCCGCTGAAGCGGGCGATAAACCCCTGGGGCGGCATCCGGATGACCGAAATGGCCTGCAATGAGTACGGGGTGGACCTCGAACCTGCTGTCTGCGAGATATTCCACAAGTACCGGCGGACGCACAACGAGGGCGTTTTCGCGGTCTACACCGATGAGATGCGCGCGCTCCGGAAGTCCGGGGTGATCACGGGCCTGCCGGACGCGTACGGGAGGGGACGTATCATCGGCGACTACCGCAGGGTGGCGCTCTACGGCGTCGACCGCCTGGTTCGGCAAAAAAGGGAAGATTTACGGAGTCCGGAGCTTACCGTAATCAGCGTCGATACGATAAGGCTACGCGAGGAGGTCCACGACCAGATCCAGGCGCTCGAAGAGCTGAAAGAGATGGCCCGCATGTACGGGTATGACATATCGGGGCCGGCGGCAGGGGCGCGGGAGGCGTTCCAGTGGCTTTATTTCGGCTACCTCGCTGCCATCAAGCAGCAAAACGGGGCAGCAATGTCGCTGGGGCGGACGAGCACCTTTTTAGACATATATCTCAGCCGGGATATGAGGGAGGGGAGGCTCACGGAGGAAGAGGCGCAGGAACTTGTAGACCAGTTCGTGATCAAGCTGCGGCTGGCCCGGCAGCTCAGGACGCGGGCATACGACGAGCTCTTCGCGGGCGACCCGCTGTGGGTCACGGAGGCCGTCGGCGGGATGTGTCTGGACGGCAGGCCGCTCGTGACCAAGACCAGCTTCCGCTTTCTCCAGACGCTCTATAACTTAGGGCCGGCGCCCGAGCCGAACCTCTCGGTGCTGTGGTCGAAGGACCTGCCGAGGGCCTTCAAACGGTTCGCGTGCCGGGTCTCCTACGACACGAGCTCGATCCAGTACGAAAACGATGATATCATGCGGCCGATCTTCGGGGACGACTATGCAATCGCCTGCTGTGTTTCGGCGATGAGGGTGGGGAAGGACATGCAGTTTTTCGGTGCCCGCTCCAACCTGCCAAAAGCGCTTCTGCTTACGCTGAACGGCGGCAGGGATGAGATTTCGGGCGTCAAGGTGGCCCCGGAGTTCTACCAGGTGAAGGAGGGGCCTCTAAACTACGAGGCGGTGTGGGACGCTTTCACCAGGATGCTCGGGTGGCTGGCCGGCAAGTACGTGGACACCATGAACGTGATCCACTACATGCACGATAAGTACGCCTACGAAAGCCTCCAGATGGCGCTACATGACACCCATGTAAGAAGGTATATGGCTTTCGGCATGGCCGGCCTCTCTGTGCTGGCAGATTCGCTGGCTGCCATCAGGTACGCAAAGGTGATGCCGAGATTTGACGGGCGGGGCATCACGGTCGATTTTACCATTAAGGGTGACCCGCCGAGGTTCGGGAATAACGACGACCGGGTGGACTCGATTGCGCGCGAATGTGTGATCCTTTTCGACCGGAAGCTCAAGGAGTACCCGGCGTACCGTAACGCCCTACACACCCTGTCGATCCTCACGATCACAAGCAACGTTGTGTACGGTAAGAAAACCGGGGCCACACCGGACGGGAGGCGGGCGGGGGAGCCTTTTGCGCCGGGGGCGAACCCGATGCACGGCCGGGACGTCAGAGGTGCGGTGGCCTCGCTTACTTCGGTCGCCAAGATCCCGTACGAACACGCGCTGGACGGAATCTCGTATACCTTTTCGATTACCCCGAAGGCGCTCGGCAAGACCGCCGAAGAGGCGGTAACCAACTTAGCGGCTCTGATCGACGGGTATTTCATCAAGGGGGGCCACCATATGAACGTGAACATTTTCAGCCGCGAGACGCTCATCGACGCGATGGAACACCCCGAAAAGTACCCCCAGCTCACCGTAAGGGTCTCGGGCTACGCGGTGAATTTCGTGCGCCTCACCCGGGAACAGCAGGAAGAGATCATTGCGCGAACGATATTTGAACGGTAGCGGGGCGCATGCATGCGTACTTGTGTAACAGGTATTACGGGCACTGCCCATGGAAAACGGAACCGTCCTTCGCGGGTTGGGTGCGGCGTAATGTCAGCCAGTTCCTGCAATACTCGCCCAACGGCCGGTACTTGGCGTATATAAAAGACGGTGACATCTGGCTCTACGACCAGCAGACGAAAGAATCGCGCAACCTGACCCGCACGCCTCGGGCCCGGGAATCCCGTCCGGTCTGGTCGCCTGACGGCAAGCAGTTTGCCTACATCGACAACTATGACTCGCACAAGGTCCATATCGCAGCTTTTCCTCCTCCTGGTGGCAAAAACACCGTGGTCAAAACGATTTATTACGACGAGCCTGTAGAACTGATAGCGTGGTAAAAGAAGCCGAAAGCGCAAGATTCGAAAAAGCCGAGTGTTTGTAGTGGACAGCAGGTATTGGGGGCCGCTGCCCGTGGAAAACATAAAAGGACGGGCGTTTGCGGGAATCCTGCCCGTTAACAGAATCGGACTGATGTAGGGGGCAAAGGGCATCGAGGAACTGCCGCAAGACGTCAGGGGATACATCCATTCTATCGAAACCATGGGCACGGTGGACAACGGCGGCGTCCGGTTCGTTTTGTTCATGCAGGGATGCGCGATGAGGTGCGTGTTCTGCCACAACCCGGACACCTGGCTGCGCAGGGGGAAGGAGGTCTCCGTGGAAGAGATCATGCGGCAGCTCCTCGACTACAAGGTCTTTTTCGACGCCTCCGGCGGCGGCCTGACAGTTTCGGGCGGGGAGCCGCTTTTGCAGCACCGGTTCGTGCGGGCGCTCTTCATCGAGTGCGGCAGGCACGGCATTCATCGCGCCCTGGACACCGCCGGGTATTGCAGGCACGGTGACTTCGCCTCCCTGCTCGACTGCACGGACCTGCTGCTTTTCAGCGTGAAGGCGGTGGACCCGGAGAAGCACCTGCGGCTCACGGGTGTGAAAAACGACCTGATTCTGTCTAACCTGCGCACGGCGGCTGCCGCAGGTACCGAGATCGTGGTGCGATACGTTCTCATTCCGACCGTAAACGATTCGGAAAAAGACCTCGACGACCTCGCGGACCTCGTCGCCTCGTTAGGCGACCGGGGCAGGGTGAAGGTGGACATCCTGCCCTATAACCGGATGGGTGTCGTCAAGTGGAAGCAGCTCGGCCTGGACTGCGCCCCCCTTGAGGGCGTCCCCGAACCGGCTCCCGAAACACTTGCAGCAGCGCGGCAGGCCATCCGCGACCGCGGCCTCCCCCTGCGTACAGGATAGATGCTCCCCAATCCGGGCGAAAGTCCCGGGAGAGTGCCGGAAAACAGCTAAAATTTAGGTACGTCTGCTGCGAGTGGTAAAACTTAGCAAGAGACTGGAGACCGTGAAAATAGTCGTCGGTCGTCAGTCGTCGGACCCGTTGTAGGAATTCGCTATATGCGAATTCCGACTAAATTTTCTGACGTCCGATATACGACATCTGACGTCTGATTTACCAGGCGAAGTTTTGCAACGGTCTCCTACCGGTCCTCCGGCAGGCCGGCCTTGAGGCGCACGATGGCCCGCATCAGTGCCGCCCGCGCGCGGTCGAGGTCGATATCCGGAGCACGTGCCGCCAGCCGCCGTTCGGCCCGTTTCAATGCCGCACGCGCCCGGGCGAGATCGATTTCCTCAGGATGTTCCGCCGCGCCGGTCAAAACGGTTACGCGGTTGTCCCTGACCTCTAACACTCCGCCCGAGATTACAAACCTCGATTCCCCGCCGTCCTGCCCGATACGCACTATTCCGACCTTCAGCAGCGTTATCAAAGGCGCATGGCCGGGCAGGATGCCGAGCTCACCCTCGGTCCCCGGTACGACCACAAAGCGGGCGTTATCATCGTAGACTACCTGTTCCGGTGTGACCACTAAAACGCGCTGCCGGCTGTCGCTCATAAGGCCGGCTGCTCCTTGCGGGGTGCGGTTTGACGGCCCTTTTCCACCGCTTCCTCGATTGTGCCCACCATGTAGAAGGCGTCTTCATCAAGGTCATCGTGACGGCCTTCGACAATCTCCTTGAAACCGCGGACGGTTTCTTTAAGGGGGACGTACCGGCCACGGTGACCCGTGAAGTTTTCCGCCACGTGAAAGGGCTGCGAGAGGAAACGTTGAATCCGCCGGGCCCTGGCAACAGTTTGCTTGTCCTGGTCGGAAAGCTCCTCCATCCCGAGAATGGCGATGATATCCCTGAGTTCCCGGTAGCGCTGCAGGATCTCCTGGACCTGCCGGGCGACGCGGAAATGCTCCTGTCCCACCACACCCGGTTCGAGGATGTGCGAGGTTGAATCGAGGGGATCAACGGCGGGGTAAAGGCCCTGTTCCGCAATGGTGCGGGAAAGGACGACCGTCCCGTCAAGGTGCTGGAAGGTTGTGGCCGGGGCCGGGTCGGTGAGGTCGTCCGCCGGGACGTATACGGCCTGCACGGAGGTAATCGACCCCTTGTGCGTGGAGGTGATGCGTTCCTGCAACTGCCCCATTTCCGTCGCCAGGGTGGGCTGGTAACCCACGGAAGAAGGAAGCCTGCCTAAGAGCGCCGAGACCTCGCTTCCGGCCTGAGCGAACCTGAAGATGTTGTCGATGAAAAGCAGGACGTCAGCGTTTTCCTCATCGCGAAAGTATTCGGCCATCGACAATCCGGACAACGCCACCCGCCAGCGGGCTCCCGGCGGTTCGTTCATCTGCCCGAAGACCATGGTGGTCCGCTCGATAACACCGGATTCGGCCATCGCCGCTAACAACTCCGCCCCCTCGCGGGTGCGTTCCCCCACGCCCACAAAAATGGAGATACCCCCATGCTCCTTCGCGATATTGTTGATAAGCTCCATGACGATCACCGTTTTACCGACGCCCGCGCCGCCGAACATGCCGATTTTGCCGCCCTTGACAAAGGGCACGAGGAGGTCGATGACCTTGATCCCCGTTTCCAACTGCTGCACGTCGGTGGACTGGTGCAGCAGCGGGGGCGGGGTCTTGTGAATCGGGTAGTATAACTGGGTCTCAACGGGGCCGTGGTCGTCTATCGGCCGGCCGAGGACGTCGAGCAGCCGCCCGAGGACGGCCCGGCCGACCGGAACCGTTATCGGGCGCCCCGTGTCACGCACCGGCATCCCGCGCCTCAGTCCCTCGGTGGCCGAAAGAGCGATGCAACGAACGACTTCGTCGCCTATGTGAAGCACGACCTCGAGGGTCAGTTCACCCCCCCGGCCGGACGGGTCCGCGAAATCCTCTACCACGAGGGCGTTGAGGATTTTCGGCAGCTTACCCGGCGGGAAGCGCACGTCTACGATGATCCCGATGACCTCTATTACTTCTCCCTGCACAAGACTTCCCCTTAACCATAGTACTTCTACTGGTGGGCGCGGCGATAAACGGCGCATTGCTTCGTCAGGCTCGCCGGCATTTGAGAGGTGTGATGTGAGAGGTTAGAGGTGAGATGCTTATGGAAATTCGCTTATGAGCGAATTCCTTCGAGAATCCCACTTCCAACTTCCCACGTCTCACTTCTCAATTCTCCGGCTGCGCCTTCCTCGCACTGCTTGTTTCTCGCCACGTTCCGTATAGCGTTACGTTAGTGAACATTGAACCATCACTTTCATTCTCGGTGGCGATGGTTAAATCATCGTGAACGGCTCCCTTTGCAACGCTTATTCGAGGGCCCTTGCGGCCGTCAGGATGTCGAGCAGTTCGCCGGTGATCGCCGCTTGCCTCATGCGGTGCAGCTTAAAGGTCAAGCGGTCGATCATTTCGTCGGCGCTCCTGGTCGCCCTGTCCATCGCGGCCAGGCGCGCAGTGTGCTCGCTGGCCTTGGATTCGGTCAGTGCGTGGAACACGGCCTCCTCAACATACAGCGGCAGCACCGCGCTCAAGACCGCCGCTGCTTCGGGTTCGAAAATGTAGTTCCTGGCCGGTTCCTCGCTTATGGGGACGGGAATCAGGGTGGACACCGTGGGGCGGTGCTCAAAGAAGTTGATGAATTCACTGTAAACCAGATCAACCCGGTCGAACTCACCTCGTTCGTAGCCGGTGATTAGATGGTGTGCGATCGAGCGGGCGTCCTTTATGTGCAAGTTCTCGTCCAATTCAACGAATTTCCCGGCAAGTTTTGCACCCCTGAAAGTAAGATAGCTCAGCGCTTTCCTGCCCACCGCCACGAAGACCGCCGAGGGGAAGGCTTCGGCTTCATGCAACGCGCGTTTCAGGACGGGGACGTCAAAACCGCCTGATAGACCCTTGTCGGCGGAAACCGCTACAATACAGGCTCTGCGCGCTTCTCTGACGTCAAGAAGAGGGTGGTGGACCCGGTCCGCAGCCCCGGCAATTCGCCCCAGGACCTCACGCAGCATGCGGTTGTAGGGCCGCGCCGCCTGGACGGCGGCTTGGGCCCGCGCAGCCTTGGCCATCGAGACGGCCTTCATGGCCTGGGTGACCTGCCGGATGCTGCGGACGCCGCGGATCTGGTTACGTATATCACGCATACTTTTCGCCCCGGACTTGTTCTTTGCCGGCTTCCAGACCGTGTTCCATCCTGAAGCGTTGCAGCAGTTGCTCGACTGCTTGCTCCAGCAGCCTTACATCCTCCTCCTTCAGTTCGGTGTTTTGCCTGATACGTTCCTTCAGTGAGGCGTACTCGCGCCCGACCAGGCTAAGCAGTTCCGCCTCGAACTCCTTAACCAGGTCGACCGGGATTTCGTCAAGATACCCGTTTACGCCGGCATATAATGAGACAACCATGTCTTCGAGAGGGTAAGGATGGTATTGCTCCTGTTTTAAGAGTTCCACCAGGCGGGCGCCGCGCACCAGCCGGGCGCGGGTGGTACGGTCAAGCTCGGTGCCGAAATGAGCAAATGCCTTCAGTTCGTGGTAACGGGCCAGGTCAAGGCGCAGCCGTCCGGCAACCTGCCGCATGGCTTTGGTTTGTGCGCTGCCGCCAACGCGGGAGACGGATAGTCCCACGTTAATCGCCGGGCGGATGCCGGCGTAAAACAGGTCCGACTCTAAGTATATCTGGCCGTCCGTGATGGAGATCACGTTGGTTGGGATGTACGCCGAGATGTCGCCTTGCTGGGTTTCTACGATGGGGAACGCAGTCATGGACCCCCCGCCGTGCTTGTCATTTAGCTGGGCGGCGCGTTCTAACAGGCGGGAGTGCAAGTAAAAGATGTCCCCCGGGAAAGCCTCCCGCCCCGGAGGCCGCCGGAGCAGGAGGGAAATCTCGCGGTAAGCGACGGCGTGCCGGGAAAGGTCGTCGTAGACGACGAGGACATCCCTTCCCCGCTCCATAAACTCCTCGGCAACGGCGGTTGCGGCATAAGGGGCGATGAACAGCAGCGGGGCGGGGTCGGCGGCGGTAGCGGCGATAACCACTGTGTAGTCAAGGGCCCTGTTCTCGCGCAGTTTTTCGATAACCCTGGCCACGGAAGAGGCCTTCTGGCCGATGGCCGCGTATACGCAGATCACGCCCTGGTCCCGCTGGTTTAAAATGGCGTCCACGGCGATCGCCGTTTTGCCGGTCTGGCGGTCTCCGAGGATCAGCTGCCTTTGGCCGCGCCCGATGGGTATCATGGAGTCCACAGCCTTGATCCCGGTTTGCAACGGCCGGTTGACGGGAGCGCGGGCGGTAACCCCGGGAGCGTACCGTTCGACCGGGCGGAAACCTTCCGCCTCCACTTTTCCCAGGCCATCGAGAGGGACGCCGAGGGGGTTAAGCACCCGGCCCGCGAGCCGGCTGCCCACCGGCACCGAAACCACCCTGCCGGTGCGCCTGACCCGGTTCCCCTCGTGGATGTGGTGAAAGGGCCCGAGGATTACGCACCCCACCGCTTCCTCTTCGAGGTTTAACGCGATTCCCAGCACTCCGTCGGAGAACTCTACCAACTCGCCAAGCACGGCCCTTTCCATGCCGTAGACCTGGGCCACCCCGTCGCCCACGTGTTCCACCGTGCCTACTTCGCTGAGCTCCGCAACGGTTTCGAACTGCTCGATTTGCTGCCTGATGACGGAGCTGAGTTCTTCAAGGCCGAGGCTGATTACGGTCACCTCCAGTCCGTTCAAAGGTTTAACGTTCAACGTTCAAGATTCAAGGTTCGGCTCGACGGATTGACCTTAGAGGTCGGTTCAAAGTTCGGCTCAGATTGATCGACCGTCAGGGTCCGTTAAATGTGCAAGTTAGACGCTCGATGTTACCCGGATGATAACGGCGAAACCTCCTCACCGGCGAGAATTTCTTTCCGAAGAAGCTTTAAGCGTCCCTTGATGCTGGCGTCTATTACGTGGTCCCCGATCTTCAGGACAATGCCGCCTAATAAACCGGGATCCACACAAAACCGCACTTCAGGTTCCCGCCCGGTCATCCGGGCAACGGTTTCTACGACTGTGGCCTGCAGGTCGGGAGGCAGGGGAAGCGCGGTGACCACCTCTGCCTCCTCCCGCTTTTCGGCCTTGCGGCTGAGAGCGGCAAAGGACCGAGCGATGTCGGGAAGATGGCTTTCCCTCCGGTGGGTGACCAGTACCCTCAGAAACCGCAGCAATAAAGGTGAAAGCCGCGTTGTGAAGGCCGCTTCCACGGCCGCTGCCTTCCGGTTCGCCGGGAGGCGGGCATACCACAGGGTGTGTAGTTCCGGCAGGTCCGCCAACGCCCGGAGCAATTCGGAAAGCTCCAGGCGGGTCGGTTCAACCCGGCCCTGGCGTTGCGCGGCCGCAAAGAGCGCCCGGCTGTAGCGCAGGGTCACTTTTCGGTCAGGCACGTTGCCGGCCGACCTCCTCCACGGCGTTCTGCACCAGGCGGAAATGCTGGTTGCGGTCGATCGCCTGCCCGGCGACTTTGGCGGTTGCGAGCAGTACCAGGTCGGCCAATTCCGCGTGCAGGGCGCGGCGCGCCTCGTTCTTCTGCCGCTCGATCTCCGCGGCCGCACGGGCTTGCATGCTGTCGGATGCGGCGCGCGCCTGTTCTAAAACCTCCCGCGTGCGGTTTTCCGCCGCGGTTTCCGCACGGGCCAGTATGGCACGCGCCTCCTCGCGGGCATTTACGAGCAACTCCCGCCGCTGCGCGAGCAGTTCCTCCGCTTCCTTCCGGGCTTTTTCTGCGGCCGCGATCTGTTCCGCTACAAACCGCCGCCGGTCGTCAAGGACCTTAAGCAGCGGGCGGTAGGCAAAGAGCCGGAGGAGAACGAGCAGCAACAGGAAGTGGAACACCTGGGCAGCCACCGTGGCGTTAAAACTTAAGTCCAGAACAGCTCACCCCCGTTAACGCAGAAATCAATTCGCTGCTTTTCAGGCATGCAAAACCGAATTGACAGCTACCGGATGTTTCCTAACAGCAGAAAAGCGATTACCACGGCAATCAACGGCACTGTCTCGATCAGGCCGACCGAAATCAGCATTATGGTCAGCAGCGATCCGCGCAGTTCCGGCTGGCGGGCGATCCCCTCGATGGCTTTACTGGTGGCAATTCCGTTGCCGATAGCCGCACCCGTAGCCGCCAGTCCCGCCACTATTGCCATGCCTAAAGCGGAGGCTGCGCTTAAATCCACTCTCGATCATCCTTCCTCAGAGGTCGCCATGGAGATGTAGGCGATGCTCAGAATTGTAAACAGGAAAGCCTGAATCAGCGATAAGAAGGCGCCGAATCCCAGCCACAGCACCGAAGCCAAAAAACCGCCGGCCAGCTCGGCAAAACCGGTGATGAGTCCGAGCAGCGCAAGGGTCATGATCTCCTTCCCCTTCATGTTTCCGAATAGCCGGAAAGCCAGGGTTACCGGCTTGGCTGCTTCCTCAACAAGCCTCACGGGCAGAAAGAACGGATAAGGTTTGAGGAAATCCTTGAAGTACTCGCCACGGCGGTAGCGCAGCCCCCAGGCGTGGATGGCGATGAAGGTGACCCCGGCCAGCGCAAAGGTGGTCTGGTGGTCGGCGGTGGGCGCGGAGAGAGTCGGTACAATGCCCAGAAGGTTGGCTACAGTGATAAAAAATAAAAAGGTCAGCGCAAGCAAGAGAACGCCTTCGCCGCGGCGCGGCTCCATCGAGTCCCTGATCATGTCGCGCATAAAATCAATAACTATCTCGAACAGGGCTGCCAGGCGTCCCGGCCGGTAAACATGGGCGCTGCGGGCTGCCGCTATCGCGCCGACAATAACCACGGCCATAGCCACCCAGGTAAAGATAATCGTGCGTGGGTTTACCTCTATCGGGTAGCCGAAGACTTCACCCAGACGCCAGGGTTGTTCGGGTATATTCCAGACGTTCAGCGCTTCGTGGACACGTTCGATGAGCGAAACTTCCGGCGTGCGTCCCGCTTCAGGAACCAAACCTGCAACCTCCGATCAGCGGCCAGTCATGCATTTTACTTACTACCTTGACATTATCTCTCTACCATTCCACGATTATGCGAGGTCTGAGATGACGTCCTCGGCAGTAATACAAACTGCCTGGCCGGAATGCGCGAGAAAGGAACACGAAAGCACTCAGCCCCTGGTTCCGCGTAAAAGGAGCACCCTTTTTTCCGGGCGGGTGAAACGGGCGCCAAGGTTGAAATAGGAGAGTGTTGCAAAACTCTGATTTGTTGAAGAGTAAGCTCACCTATTCGCAAGCGGCAACTTGTAGTAGCAAGGCCGGAGGCTGCGAAAAACGAACATGGCAAAAACAGATGTCAGACGCAAGATGTAAGAGGTCGGAATATTTGTAAAAATTCGCTACGCGAATTCCCCTTGAATTTTCTGACTTCCGACTTCTGGGTTCTGACCTCCGAAATAGCCAGGCGAAGTTTTGCAGCGGTCTCATAGGTGATGGTTTGGGCTGCGGCAGGGGTAAGAAAGGCAGGTCTTTTCTGAGTGCGAGGGGCCCCTTAAGCCTTAAGGACGAACGAGAAGAGAGATCAACGCCAGTTTATCGCTCAGATAGCATATAAAAAGAACCCGGCACTGCCGGGTTCTGGTATTCGCCCTTAATCAGCGGTGAAGTTACTTCACCATCCGTGCCTTCAGTATCTTGTCGCCGACGGCCGTCTGTGGACCACGTCCATGCCTTTGACCACCCTGCCGAAAACGGCGTACTGGCCTTGCAGCTTGGCAATAAGGGGAACATTACGCACGCTTGCCTCCCGGTGCGCTATTGCCGGGTAGCTTTTATAAATGCTGCCGGCAGGTGTTTGATACATGAATGAAAAAACTCCTCGTAGGTGACTTCTCCCGCAACGAGCTGGACAAACTCTGCGGCCAATTCAGGACGGCGTTCGAGAAGGCGGTGAAAGAGACCGGATGCAGGATAAAACATCCGGGCAATGCGGTAGGCGGTAAGCATTTCCGGCCCCATCTCTTTGCGCACCGACTCGGTGTATTGACGCAGGTCGGGCTGCGGCTTTTTGATCTCGGCCAGAATTGTCTCTGCGGCAAGACGTGCGCTCAGCAGTGCCGGGTAAATGCCCTCGCCGGTCAGTGCGTCTGCAAGACCCGCTGCATCGCCCACCACGAGGGCGCGGCCCCGGTGCAGAAGGCTGGGTTTCGGGTTGTAGGGAATAGCCCAGCCGCGCGTTTTTGACGTTCCGGCAGGTTCCGCCAGACCCTCGGCATGGATCAACTCACCAAGGAGCGGACGCAGGCCTTTGAAACGGGGGGATATGCTGCCGGCGCCGAGCGACAGCCCCTGAGCCTTGGGAAACACCCAGGTGAACGTCCCTGGTGCAAGCCCGTAATTTACCTTAATCTTGCCCCTGCTGTCTTCAAGTCGGTTACCGCGGACCGCCGCCTCTTTCACGAGAGCCACGGCGGTTTTTCTGCCGGGAGCGAGTTCAAGGCTTCGCGCCACTACGCTCATGGCTCCGTCGGCACCTACAAGTATTTCACCGGACCATTCGGCGCTGCCCGCCTGCACGGTTACCGCGGCTCCGTCCGTATCTACCCGGCTTACGCGTACTCCGTCAAGGACCGTTGCGCCGGCCTCCTTTGCCTTTTCCACCATAAAAGCATCGAACAGGTCCCTGCTCACGATGTACACGACCGGTTGGTCGAGGGAGATGGTTATCGGCCGGGAATTGTGGTAGGTCAGAACGACCGTGTGGACTGTATCCTCGATAACGGGATCAAGTTGGAAGTCGAGAAAGCGGAGCGCCTTGCGAGCTATGCCCCCCGCGCACGGCTTATACCGCGGAAGGCGTTCTTTTTCCAGGATCAGGACGTCCACACCTTCGCGGGAAAGCAGGTATGCAAGATAGGCCCCCGCGGGCCCGGCGCCCGTGATTATGACCTGGTGCACAGCATACCCCTTTACAGTCGCCGTATTTTGGAGCCCGGTTTTGCCGTATTTCCCGGAAGGATTTCATAGGGTTAACCCCCGTAAATTTAGCTCCGGTAATATTATTTGCCTTTTACTTTTTAAAAATTCAACAACGGTACGAAGGGAATGTAAAGCAGAAGGACTGCCGCCGAAGCGGAATCCTGCTGTTTGGCCCGGAATACATCCGGCTACACCTGAGGGTCCACCACTGAGCCCATAAAAAGGATGGAGGGTTGCTTCTTGCTGCCGTCCTTCTAATTCAATATATTTAAACACATGGGCAGGGTGTAAATAAAGACCGGCCGCTCATTGATCGGAGAACTTGTTTTTCGCCAGAAAACGATAAAGGGTGGCCCTTCCCACTCCAAGGACTTTGGCGGCTTTCACTTTGTTGCCGCCGGTTTCTTTCAACGCCTTTGCGACATCTTCAGTGCGGAGCTTTGTCTTTAATGTTGGCGCGGCCCCGGACGGACGTTCTCCGCGGAGGGGCCCCTTGAGCAGGTTCCGGTATTTCGCTGTTATCTCTGAAGGCAGGTGTTCCAGGCCGATCTCGCCGTCCCGGCACTTTACCATCGCGAACTGAATGGCGTTCTGCAACTGCCGGATGTTGCCCGGCCAGTCGTAGTCCAGCAAAGCGGACAGCGCCGGGCCGCTCAGTGAAAAATGACGGCCGCCCGCCTGCGATGCGTACCTTTTTAAAAAGTGCTCGGCAAGTAAGGGGATGTCGGTCCGCCTCTCCCGCAACGGCGGCAGCGTTATGGGCACAACGCAGAGGCGGTAGTACAGGTCTTCGCGGAATTTCCCCTGAGCCGCCATTTCCCTGAGGTCGCGGTTGGTGGCGCTGATCACCCGGATGTCCACCTTGATCGTTTTTTCGCCGCCCACGCGTTCGAAAGTGCCTTCCTGCAGGACGCGCAGGAGCTTGACCTGTGTCGCCGGCGACAGTTCCCCTACTTCGTCGAGGAAGAGCGTTCCCCCGTTGGCTAATTCGAAACGGCCTTTCTTGTCCCGGATTGCTCCGGTGAAAGCCCCTTTCACGTGGCCGAATAGCTCGCTTTCCAGCGTACCCTCCGGGAGGGCGCCGCAGTTTACCACCAAAAAAGGTTTTGCGGCCCGCAGGCTCTCCCTGTGAATCGCCGTCGCCACAAGCTCTTTCCCGGTGCCCGTTTCGCCCTGGATTAAGACGGGCACGTTCGTTGCCGCCACGTTGCGAATTGTTTCGAAAACCTCCAGCATCTTGTGGTCCCTGCCGATAATACCGGAAAACTGTGTGGTTTCGCCCAAACGGTGTTCGAGTTCGATAACCCGGGTCTGGTCCCGGTACGAAGCTAATATCCCCACTGCCCGGCCGGCGCTGTCCTTCATCGGCACCACAGACATCTCCAGGTGCCTTGTCTCACCATCCTTTGTCGCGATATCGAGCGGGTAGGCGACCGGGCCGTCCACCACACAGGTGCCCGTTTCCTGGAAGCTGCACTTTCCCCCGCAGAAGCCGTATGGGAAAACCCGGTGGCAGTCACGGCCGAGAACCTCTTCCCTGCGATACCCGGTAATCTCCTCCGCCGCCTTGTTGAAGAAAAAGATCCGGCGGAATACGTCGTGGGCAACAATGCCTTCTTTAAGGTTGTCGAGGATGCGCTCGGCATTGTTCTTCAGGGTGACCAAGGCGGAAAAATAGCCGTGATGGAACAGTTGCACCACCCGATCCTTGATCTCTTCCCGGAGGGAACAGAGAAACCGGTACCGTTCTGCCTCGTTCTCTTCTTTCGAGGGATCCGGCAGGTTCCAGTAAACCAAGCCGTGGATACCCTGGAGGACGGGATACCGCTCTCTTATCCGGTCGCTCAGAACGATCACCACGTCGAAAAGCTGCACCCCTAAGTCCGATAGCTTTTTTACGGTATGCCCTGAAATGTCTACGCCGGCTTCGGCCATTGACCGTACAGCAAGCGGGTCGATAACCCCTTTGTGCACACCGGCGCTCATAACGCACACCCCGGGAGGGGTGAGGAGTCTTGCGAAGCCCTCCGCCATCTGGCTGCGGCACGAGTTGTACTCACCAACGAACAAGAGCTTGTGTTCCACGATAATCACCGCCTACTGTCTCATTGTCTCGGATGTATCACTGTCTCAGCAGCATTATTGTATCAGTTTTGCGCTACTGAGACAATTTCTTTAAGCGCAATCCGTTGCAATAATTCTGTAACCCCTTGCCGGCCGGTGGGTGGGGGCTTTTATGAAACCTGCTGTTATCGGTGGCACGGTTTTTGCAGTAATAAGAGTGCAGCGGCGGAAAGCCAGCTCAGAAACCATTGACAATTTCACGGGAGTTCCCCATGCCGCTGTCAAGCGGCACCACGACGGATGAAATGGGGCAAATAGACCTGGAAGCTGGTTGCTTAGATGCAGTAGAGTAAACATAAACGGAACGCGGTGAGGAGCGAGCAGTACAAGGAAGGCGCAGCCGGACGGGCCTGATTGGGAAGTGAGAAGTGGGAAGTGAGAAGTGGGAAGTGAGAAGTGGGAAGTGGGAGCTATGAAGAAATTCGCGCAGCGAATTTCTCCCTTAAGAAATCTCACCTCTAACTTCCTACATCCCACCTCTCAAATGGCCGGAGCGTATACGGAAATACGTGAGAATTCGGACACGCCTGGCCGACAAAGTAATGCGAAGCTTATCGCCGCGCCCCAGCGAGAGAAGTACTATTTTTAAAGGAGGTAGTAGTATGTTTTGTAACCAGTGTTCCCAAACCCCGCCGGCGGGGTGCACCAAAGCAGGAGTGTGCGGCAAGAACGAAGACCTTGTAAGCGTGCAAGACATTTTGCTCTTGGGTCTAAAAGGCGTAGCCGCCTATGCGTATCACGCAAGGGAGCTCGGCTACAGCGACCCGGAAATCGACGGCTTTATGCACGAAGCGCTTTTCTCCACTTTGACAAACGTCGATTTTGACCTGCCGCGGACGGTCAGGATGGTGCTTAGGTGCGGCGAGGTCAACCTGAAGGCGATGGAACTGCTCGACCGCGCACACACGGAAAGGTTCGGCGTGCCGCAGCCGACGGCCGTTTCGCGAGGCACCAGGAAAGGCCACGGCATTTTGGTAACCGGCCACGATCTGTTAGACCTTTATGAACTGCTGAAACAGACTGCGGGCACAGGGATTAACGTTTACACACACGGCGAGATGCTTCCTGCACACGCATACCCGGTTTTAAGACAGTTCAGCCACCTGGCCGGTAACTGGGGAGACTCGTGGGTTAGGCAAAAGGATGAGTTCGAGGCTTTTCCGGGGGCTGTCCTGGCCACCACGAACTGCGTTTTGATCCCGAAAGAGTCTTACCGGGACCGGCTGTTCACCTGCGGGATCGCCGGCGTCGAGGGCGTTGTCCACATCGAAAACCGGGACTTCACACCGGTAATTGAAAAGGCGCTGTCCCTCCCGAAGCTGACGGCTTCAGAGGGCGGAAAGGTTACCACCGGCTTTCACCACCAGGCTGTGCTGGCCCTTGCGGATAAGGTGATCGAGGGAGTAAAGTCCGGCAAGATCCGCCGTTTCTTCCTGGTCGGTGGGTGCGACGGCCCCCACAAGGCGATGCCTTACTACCGTGAGTTTGTGCGGATGGTCCCCGGGGATTGCGTCGTTCTCACATTAGGGTGCGGCAAGTACAGGTTTAACGACCTTGACCTCGGCGCGATTGACGGCATCCCGCGCCTCCTCGATATCGGACAGTGCAACAACTCATACTCGGCGGTTCAAATCGCCGCCGCACTCGCCGGGGCTTTCCGGACGTCGGTCAACGAGTTGCCGCTCTCGCTGGTGTTGAGCTGGTTTGAGCAGAAGGCGGTAGCGATCCTGCTTTCACTGTTCTATCTCGGTGTTAAGGGCATTTACCTGGGTCCGCGCCCGCCCGCTTTTGTAACGCCCGGTATCCTCCGGGTTTTGCAAGAAAACTTTGACCTGAGGCTGATAACCACCCCGGCCGAGGACCTTGCGGCGATGCTTGGGTAAACCTCATGTTTCCTAATGTAGAACACAGAACGGACCCCGGAGTGGTGACCCAACGAGTTATTAACGCAGAACACATTCTCGGGGGAGTCGTTCACGACTGCAGTCGCCACCGGGAATGCAAATAGTTCAATTGTTTGGGCTGCGGCGTTTTATAAACGTTGAACGTAGAACGCAGAACGGACCCTAAAGGTCTGTCAGTATAAGGTTGAACGTCTATTTTCGGGAGAGGTGATGGCGATGTTTGACAGGTGTCCCGGCAGTGATAACATCCGCACACCTACGCTCCGGATCAAGAAGTGCCCGCGGTGCGGGTCGGAAGTAGAGGTTTTCTCGAATGATGTGCGGTTAAAGTGCCCCGGATGCGGCCTTGACATTTACAACGATATACAGTCGTGCGTGCGGTGGTGCAGATACGCGAGGAACTGCCTCGGCGAGGAAGAATACAAGAGGCTTATGGAGGAAGCGGGATGCTGCTGAGTGCCGGGCGGGGCCCCGGTAACAATGATCCGCTGCGATCGGGGGAGTCAACTTGCACGGGGGTGAAACAATGGCAAGGGTAAAGCGGAAAATCATCCGGATTGAAGAGGATAAATGCGACGGGTGCGGGCTTTGCATCCCGGGCTGCCCGGAAGGGGCGCTGCAGGTCGTAAACGGCAAAGCCAGGCTGGTCAGGGAGAGCTTCTGTGACGGGCTCGGGGCCTGCGTGGGGGAGTGCCCCAACGGGGCGCTCAAGGTCGAGGAACGGGAGGCTGAAGATTACGACTTTGACGGCGTGGTAAAACACCTAAGCGAAAAGTCTCCCGAGCTCCTGGAAAAGCACCTCAGGCATCTGAAGGAGCACGGCGTAGAGCCGCCCCGTACCGGGATGTCTCCAGGAGAAACGGCGTGCACGAAGGCAAGCGTCTTGTCCGAAAACGCAGGGCCGCTCCGGCAGTGGCCGGTCAAGCTCTACCTGATACCGCCGACGGCGCCGTTTCTGAAAGACGCCGACCTGGTCCTGGTTGCCGATTGCGTTCCTTTTGCCTGCACCAATCTGCACGGCGGTTTTCTCGAAGGCAAGGCGTTTGCAGCGGGCTGCCCGAAGTTCGACGACACCGTGACCTACAAAGACAAAATCGAGCAGATGATCAAGCAGTCCGGCGTGCGCAGTTTGAAGGTGCTCCACATGGAGGTTCCCTGCTGTTCCGGTCTGGTATACATCGCCCGGGAAGCACTCGCCCGGACGGGGGCTGCGATCCCGCTGGAGTCGGTGGTAATAGGCATCAAGGGCGAAACCAAATCCGCGCGCCTTTTAAACGGCAAGGCCTCTTAGTGATCGATGAAGAGGATGCTTTAAGGTTATAAACAGTAGAGAGAGTCATTTACGACGATAATTGTCGCCACCGGGATGAAAATACGAACCCGTAAGCGTGTTACTTAGACGCAGTAGTGTAACATAAACGGAACGCGGTGAGGAGCGAGCAATGCGAGGAAGGTGAAGCCGGCCGAACCGGAGCGTACATGGAAGTACGTGAGGATTCGGCCGGCGAGCCTGACGAAGCAGGGTGAAGCTCATCGCCGCGCCCACGAAATAAGTACTATTTTCTGAGGTAAAAGTGATTAGGCGGGGCGGCAAGGAAGCCGCCCTTTTTCTTACTTAGTTTAGCACCATCGTCGGAGACGACCGTATCTGCCGTATAATCCTCGTAGTTTCGGAATGCCGAGACTCTTACCAGCTATTTTCGAAAATTCGCTGTCGCCGGTTTTACTTTACGTAAGAAGCACCAAGAAACCCCTGGACAGTGATTCCTGCCGTTTTTGGGTCATATATTGTTTTGAATCAGGTAGTTGCTGGTTCGGTGGTTAAGTAACTTGGTAAGGGAGCAATTCATGCTACCGCGTTTTTGAACATTTGCAAAAAGGGGATGTTAACGCTGTTACCTTGTGCGAAGAACCATAATTAAACAGTATTGCCATATATACGGTGGCACGCATAAATTTCATATGGGTGCGGCTTACCAGTAACACTTCCTTGCAAGGACCATATAATGGTAGCAAAAAGGAGGAGTGAATTTGTATGGCCATCAGGAGACTCTGTGTTAACGAGGTAACCTCGGTCACATCTACCTTTTCCCAAACGGTTACGTGTACAACTCCGGCGCATACCCCTGTAGTGGGAGCGGGAGACGAGTGTAATGTTGCCCTTTATAATGTCGCGGCGAATTTTGGGGTTACTCCGCCGACGCTGTCGTTTTCTTTCGATGTCCAGTTCGAGTACCTGTACATGAACGCGGGAGTAACCTTCAATGACTACTGTAACGTCTTGGGCAACAGCGGTTCAATAACCCTCCCGACCGGTGTCACGCTCTGCTGCGGCGGTACCATGCCCTTGGTGACATCCTCCGCGAGCTGTAACGCCGCAGCTATCACCACAACACCTACCACCGTCTCCGGCCCCGTCACGCTGTCGTTCACCGTCACTAATCTTTGTACACAGACCATTATCTGCGTCGACGATACCACCTGCCCATAATCCGGAAAAACGGCGCGCAAACGAAGCCTGCATTTTCTCACGCAGGCTTATTTTTTAGAACCGCTCGCGCGAGCGCCGCCTGGCAGCTGGGCACCGGCGGGGCGGTCCCTGTCAGCGGGAGCGGGCCGTCTTGTACACACGCTGTTACTGTCTAAAAAGCAGATTCGTCCGCCCGCGGCAATAGGGCTCCGCTCGAGCGGGTATTGCTGAGGGCTGTCCGCTCGGACGTCGTCAATTCAAACACGGGTATAAAACGACGGGAGCTGCCCATAGGCGTTAGACGACGAGACAGGCCTGGACCATCGACATAGGCCCGGTTTTAAGTCTTTGTCCGGTAGTATGCTGCAGCAAGGGGCAATTCGGCGAGCGGCCCCGACGGCACGGCTACGGCGATATTTGAAGTTGCGATAACGCCGCCGGCGCTATATGCCTTTACGCGGTAAAAATACCGGGTTCTTTGAAACAGACAGGCGTCGATGTACTCCCCGGTACCGGCGCCAACCCTGTCAATTTCCCCGAAAGCGTTTTCGCACATCATGCTGCGCTCAATGATATAGCCTTCTTCACCGGTTGAGCCCCCGGACCAGGTGAGTTTGATCCCGTTCCCGTACAACGCCCGGGCGGACAACGTCAGCGGGAGCACGTCCCTGCCCGTACCTTCACGGCTTCGTGGAGCGGAATCGACCGTATGATGAATAACCTTTTCAGCGTACGAGAATTCGTCCGTTCGGTCTTTTATCCTCGGCGAAGTTATTTTGGGATCTTTGCCCGGTGCGGCTTTTGTTTCCGGAGCGGCGACAAGGATTTTGACGTCCTTTACCCCAGGGTTTGAATAGCAGGGCAGCACCGTTACCTGAGTATCGGAATAATCTCTCCACGATTGTGAATTGCCAGGCGGCGATAAACCGCCGTTTTTTCGAAACGCGTTCCGGCGCGCGAGCAGCCTCCGCGGTGCGGGTGTACCGAATACTTCGAGGTCCATAATGTTTGCGCGCGCCGGGTCGTTGCCTTCGCCGGTTCCTGCTATAACAACCGATCGGTTTTCCATGCTCCAATCAAACCACCCCGCCTGGTTGTCAAAGAAAAGGTTTTCGAAAAGGGTTGGATTGCTGTAGTCAGGGGCGCCGTTGGGCAAACCTGCCCGGTAAGCGACGCTGTGCGCCTGGCTCACAATACCTGCCGCATGAGGCCGGCCGTCGCTTTTTTCTGCCGTGGCGGTGGTAACGTTTTTCGCAAAGATGTTGCCGGCAACGACAACATTGGATGCATCGCCGAGCGCCAGCCCGCCGCCAAGGTTTGCGGAGACATTGTTTGTGACTACGTTGTTGAAAAGGTTAATCCGGTGCCAACCTGTCCGGAGCAAGCGGATGCCGCCGCCGCTATCGTTTGCTATGTTAAACTGGACAACGTTATCGTATATCTCCACGGCTCCCGAGCCGTATGAGACTTCCTCTGGCCGGAACGGTTGCTCACCGCCGACAAATATGCCTGCGCCCTCGCCGAGGGAGGTGTTGAAGAGGAACCTGTTGTGGTGGATGCGGCCATAATGGCTCAGACCGTAATGCGCAAGCCCGCCGCCGCTTCCCGCGGAAAAGTTGCCGCAGACTTCATTATGGTCGAATTCATAACCGTGTGCCCCAGAAAAGATACCCACTCCTCCAGCCAGAAAGACGCCGCCGTTGTTGATGATCTGGTTGTGATGGATTCGGATTAACTCGTTTTTGCGTTCACCTGCAAAGGGCCTGCCGATTATGATTCCTCCACCGATTCTGCCGCCGTTGCCTCGGATTACGTTGTTGCTGATCTCAAGACGGCGGCATCCGGCCTCGACCACTACCCCACCGCCTTCTTCGCTGTTTGCACCGGTAATCAGCAGACCGTCGATTTGCATATTGAGTGAGTCGTCAGGGGATTCTTTCCGGGACAACACCGTAATGACCTGCCCGCGGGGAATCTGCCGGTGCTCCTCAAAGGCGACGGAGATAAGTTTATTTTCCCATTCCTTCCGGTAACTCCTGAAGAAACGCCCGTCCAATTTAGTGGCTCCGGGCCCCATTCCTTGAAGTTTAACGTTCTTGTAAAGAATGGGGTTTTCATAGTAAATGCCGGGGTGGACGACTATCAGTGCTCCGGGGGGCGCGCTGTCAACGGCCTCCTGGATCGTTTTACCGGGAGCGACGTCAATGACCGGCGGGTAATAGGTTCCGGGCTCCAATACGTGGATGGTAATTCCGCAAGCTGCTGCGGCGCCCGCCTGATTGGTAACCGTCAGTTGAGCCGGACCCGGAGGGAAGGTTTCCGGTATGCGTACGAGGATGAACCTGTCGTTCCAGACAAGAATGGGGACCGGCGTTTCGTTCAGTGTAACAGTTCCCCTGGCGTTGCCGAAGTTACCTCCCCGGATAATAACTCTGCGGCTTTCACCGGGAGTTATACAGACTCTGCTTACGCTGGTCAACTGCGGCACACCTTCGGCCGGGCAAAGCGGAGGCTGGGAGAATCGTGAATCCGGCGTTTCCACAAAGGTGGTGAGGGGATAAAGGGCCACTTTAATGCAAGTAGTCCTGCCGGGCCATACATCGACAACCTGCTTGAGCGTCTGATAGTGGGGATTGTAGTTAGCGCTGGGCCTGTCAGGGTCTCCCGGGTCGTTGCCGATGATTTGGTACATCCCCGGCACAACACCGGATGGAGTGGACCCGTCTGTGATGCAGCCGGATGGTAGCAGGACCTCGAAAAGGCCGCTGGCATCTGTATAAACGGTGGTAAGCAGGCGCCCTGTGTGGTCGCGGATGCCGACGGGTGTGTAAGGGATACCGCGCTTTTCGCCGTAGTGTGGATGGGAGGGATCGGTTTCAAGGTTTGTGCAATCTTCAAGCACACCTGTCACCCGGCCGGGAACGGGAATACCATCATAGCAGGTGTTCGCGACAGCGTACCTGCCAACTTTATCACTGATCAACTCCAACCGGCGGGGAATGCCGATCTCGCCGAGGTCAACCGTTTCTTCCTCGTCCACCCGGACGGTTCGGAAAGAAATGATGTGTTCAAGGGGTTCATCCCAAACGGCGATCCGGTACAGGCCTGCGGGAACCCCGGGGATTGTAAAGCTTCCGTCCGGGTTGCCCCGTCCGGTATATACCTGTTCGTCGTTACGGAGGAGATCGTTTAGCGCAATACAGGGCCGCTCAACGGGTTGGCCGGGCATCGGGGAGCCAAGCGGGGGTCCAAAGCCCGCTGTTGAACGGACCCGGCCGGTTATCACACCGGTACCCTTTCCGGGAGCAAAATCCTTTAGCTGAACAAAACCCACCCTGACCAGGGGCCGTTTAAAGCCTTCTTGCGGGTTGTACCCGTCGTTGCCTTCTTCGATACAGATATCAATGATGTTGGTTCCCGAAATGGTAGTGCTCTGAATCCAGTCTGTACCCTCAGGAGGAAGAGCTTGCACCTTATACCTGCCCGGGAGCAGGTTCTCGATGACTGCGTCCCCGTTTTCATCCGTCCGGATTGCCCCGCCGGTGCCGGGAAGCGGTACAGGCCTTCCGTCTTGATCAAGGATCAGGTTGCCGTTATCGTCTTCTTGGTAAACGGTCCCGAGGGGGTTGCCGCAAAAGTCTGTTGCAGTCTCGCCCGCTGCGTCGCGAAGTATAATGCGAAAAGCCGGCAGACCGCGCTCGAAAGGAAAGTCGTCCCTGCCGTTGACGGGGTGATTATCTTCAAAAACGCGTACCCTTATCATGGAAAGGGGTAGAGGGTACGGCAGCAGCTTGACGGCCAGGGTGCAGTCGGAGTTAAGGTTGATCCAGTTGCCGCCCATTTTGTAACCGGGGGCAAGAACGGAAACGAGGTATCTGCCCTTAGGCAGGGCAACTGTATTCCGGTTCGAGTCCCCTGTTGCCACGACCGGACAACACACGGTTGCACCGTTGGTGGAACGCCGGTTCCCCTGTTCCGGGTCAAACGGATTTTCAGCGGCATCCTGGTTAACGATAAATTTAAAATCGGAAATCAGCCTCTCCGTTCCAAATTCGAAAACATTTACTGTGAGCTTGAGCACGCCCGTTTGGACCGTACAGGAGCCACCGGCTCCGGCCGGCAGTTTTGAGTTAGATACTTCCATCCCTGTTCAACCCCCATGCTTCAATTCTCTACCCTGTTTACCATGGTATTTACCTGCTGTTTCAAGAGTGCATTCATATCCTGAAAAATCTGACGTACCACCTGCCCAGCACTCAATGAAAGTGCACCATAGTTCTTAAAAGTTGGCGCCCGGCTAAGAACTAATTTCGTTTTTACGGTACAGTATGACACCGCGTACTGGGCACGACCGCAACCATCATGTCTAAGAGTACGTATGGATGTTGCCGCTCGGGACGGTCTTCCCGGGCCGAACCGCCGGTTGCCATGCGGCAATCACCTTTCAGTCTGCAGCTACATAAAGTGGTTAAGAACTTCCTCCAATGGCAATGTTAGGGAGAGTGGGATTGTGTCTGCAGTAGCAAATGTGGTGGCGGCAGTAAGCACGTTTTTCCAGAACGTCCTGGGGAAGACCGCCGTTGTTATCGGGGTATGTCAGGACGAGCGGGGTATGTGGCTTGCCAAGGCCGAGGTTCCCGAAGAGGTTGAGTACATGCGAAAACGCGCCCGCGACGACCTCATCGGGCTCTATCAGGTTACGTTGAACGGCAACTTTAACGTTACGGGATACGAGCGAATTGCCATCCGTGAGCGGGACAGTACAAAGTACAATGACAAATGCTAAGGGAAGTTGGGATATGATGAACAGGGACATCGTAATTGACCTGTCCAATTGGAGCGTTGACCTGGTCCGCACACCCTTTGTGAATTCCGTGCTTGATCGTGCGGTCACATACCTCAAGGCCGGTTATCCGGTCCACTTCTCCGGACCTTCAGGTACCGGCAAGACGACGCTTGCCATGGCGGCAGCATCCATGCTCAACCAGCCGGTCGTCATGATTTTCGGAAACGATGAGACTGTTCCCTCAGACCTTGTCGGGGGGGCTACGGGGTTTCGGAGGGCTTTTGTTTACGATAACTTCATCCATTCGGTTTACAAGAGCAGAGAGGATTTCCAGCCTCTTTGGTATGACGGCCGACTGACCACGGCCTGCCGGAACGGCTATACCCTGATCTACGATGAGTTCAACCGTTCCCGTCCCGAAACGAACAATGTCCTGCTGTCAGTGCTCGAGGAAGGCATACTCAGTTTTCAAGGGTTGCACAGGGACGAACAGTACCTGCAGGTGAACAAGAATTTCCGGGCGATTTTAACGAGCAATCCGGAAGAGTATGCCGGTGTCCACAGGACACAGGACGCCCTCTTGCAGCGTATGATCACGCTCCCGCTCAGTTCGTACGACCGCGAGACCGAGATCGCCATCGGTATGCTCAGGTCCGGGCTCGACAGGGCAAGCGTGGCCAAGGTGGTCGACCTCGTCGGGACACTACGCCGGTCGTTGAACCAACCGGTCTTATCGGTCCGCAGCATCATTCGTATCTGCCGTTTGGCCGCACAGACCAAAGCGCCGGTCAACGCCCACGACGCTGCCTTCTCACAGCTATGTAAAGATGTTCTCATGTCTGAACTTCTGTGGCTGTCGGAAGGATTAAACCGGGACCAGGTTGCCCGGGAGATAGAGGCGGCTCTGGAAAAGGTTGCGTAAGTCAGGGGTGTTTTACGGTGGGAGACAACATCAGACGTTCGGGCTTTTTCGGCGGGCTGTTCGAGCTGTTGGAGCTTGCGAGCCGGCTCACCGATGAAAAGGAAACCATACACCGCGAGGGGAGGTTCGGCGGAAAAGGAATTGCCGGTCACTGGTCGGTTGACGTGCGATTGGGGACGGCCGGAGCAGCCGGCAGAAACCTTGAGCAGCAAAAACCTTCCCAGGCGACTGTAAAACCTATTATTCACATGCTCCCTCATCTGGAGATACACGACGAGGGAGAATTCCTCCGCGTTGTTGTGGATTTTCCGTATGCAGCCGAAACGGCCGAAAACTTTTCGGTTGAAGGCGACCTCCTGGTTTATGATGATCCGGGGCAGGACGTTCATTATGAGTGGCTCCTGCCCTGCCAGGTTGAACCGAAGCCGGTGAAACGGGAATTCAGCCATACGTTACTGGTGATGGACTTCAAGAAAGCGGGCAAGACGGATGGATAGGCTGTTTTTTAGGATTCAAGAGGTACCTGGGAACGGAACAAGAGGATTCTTGCGGGTAGATCCGGCGGAGATGAACCGGTCCGGCCTCAGGGTGGGGAGCATCGTGGCCGTAGAAGGCCGGCGCCGCACTTTGGCCTGCTTGATGCCGCTCTTTCCCGAAGACAGGGGCAAGAGGCTGGCCCAGCTTGACCGGCGCGTCTGCCGAAACGCCGGGGTCTCAACGGGCGAGACGGTAGCGGTTTATCCGGTTCAGCCGAAGGAAGCGAGAAAGATTGTGTTAGAGGGGCTTCCGAAACAGGGCGGAATAAACGCCGGCCTCCCCCTCGTTGCAGGCGATGAGGTGGTTCTGCACGATGGCAAGGGCAATCGTGCCGAGAGCCGTGTGGTCCTGCGGACCTTCCCCGAAGGGGACGTAGTTGTCGCCCCGGATACGGTTTTTGAGTTCAGCGACGGCCCGGTGAGGACATATGAAGCAGGATACGATAAAATCGGGGGGCTGGCCAAGGAGTTGGCCCGGGTGCGTGAGGTTATTGAGCTACCCCTCCGGTATCCCGAAGCCTTCTCCGCGCTGGGGATAGATCCGCCCAAAGGCGTGCTTCTTTTCGGACCTCCCGGTACGGGCAAAACTCTGATCGCCAGGTCGGTGGCAGCCGAAACGAACGCGATGTTCATGGCCATCAGCGGACCGGAAATCATGAACAAGTACTACGGTGAAAGCGAGGCCCGGCTGCGCGAGATATTCGAGCGGGCGAGGAACAACCCTCCGGCCATAATCTTCATTGATGAGATCGATGCCATCGCTCCAAAGAGGGAGGACGTTACGGGCGAGGTAGAAAAAAGGGTGGTTGCACAGCTCCTTGCCCTTCTCGACGGGCTGAAGACCCGCAAAGGGGTTGTGGTGGTCGGGGCAACGAACCTGCCCAACAGCTTAGATCCAGCCCTGCGCCGGCCGGGCCGGTTTGACCGGGAAATTTTTATCGGGCCGCCCGATGCCGCCGGGCGTTTTGAAATCCTCAAGATTCATACCCGGGATATGCCGCTCGCTGAGGATGTGGACCTCAGGAAGCTTGCGGATGTGACATACGGGTTTGTAGGCGCGGATATTCATGCGTTATGCCGGGAAGCAGCTATGTACTGCCTGCGGGAGTTTTTCCAGAACCGGTCAAGACCGATGCGACCCGACTGGAGAGAGATAAGGGTTAACAACGGCCATTTCGCGAAGGCTTTGAGGGATATTGAGCCTTCTTGTACCAGGGAGTTTCAGGCTGACTCTCCGCGCGCCTCCTGGGCGGACGTAGGGGGTTACTCCGATCTCAAACGGGCGCTTACGGAAGCGGTCATCTGGCCTCACCAGTACAAAAGGTTCATGAAGCGGGCCGGTGTTTACGCTGCTAAGGGCATTCTATTGTACGGTCCGCCGGGAAACGGTAAGACGCTGCTGGCACGGGCCACAGCCGGTGAGGCCGGGGTGAACTTCATTGCTGTCAACGCACCTTCGCTGTTGTCAAAATGGGTGGGCGAATCCGAAAAGGCCGTGCGAAATGTCTTTCGAAAGGCGCGTCAGGCCAGTCCTTGCATCCTCTTTTTTGACGAAATAGATGCACTGGTATCGGCAGGACCCTCTCAAGGACACAGATCGCTCAGCCAGTTTCTAACCGAACTTGACGGAACAGTAGAACTGCACGGCGTAACCACCATGGCGGCAACCAACCGGATTGAGGCGCTCGACCCGGCGCTGCTCCGAAGCGGCAGGCTGGAAATTCTCTTAGAAGTGGGTATGCCCGATGCGGAAGACCGCCGCGCGATTCTCGGGGTGCATACCAGGCAGATGCCGCTCGCGCGGGATGTTGATCTGGCCGAGATTTCTGCTCTCACCGCAGGGTATTCGGGCGCCGATTTGCGCCTCCTCTGCCAGAAAGCGGGAACCTGTGCCGTGCGGCATTTCCTTGCGGCAGGCGGGACGGACGCCGAGAAGTTGTTCATTTCGCGGAGCCATTTTCATGAAGCTCTCAAGGAGATGGCGGAAATTCGGAGGGGGTTGCCGAATTGAATGAATCCTTGCTTTACCTGTATGCAATAGGAGGCGGGGAGTTTATTCCTCCTCCTGCGGAGCCTCTGCGCGAGGTCTTCACCGTTTGCTACGATGGCCTAACGGCATTTGTAGCGCCTGTGCCGGTTGGGGAGCACGAGGTGAGCAGGGAGGCGATGATCTCCCACCAGAAGGTTGTAGGGGCGCTCTGGTCTATGACCCCGGTTGTCCCGGTGAGTTTTGGTACCGTCTTACGGGACCGGACCGAGGTTGAAAGGCTTTTGGAAATGAATAGAGAGGAGCTTGAGGCAGCCCTAAAGAGATTGATCGGACGCATCGAACTTGGGCTCAAAGTATTCTGGAAAAAGGAGGTTTTTGCGGCCAGGTTCGGGGAGAGGGATCCTGCTGTGGCCGAATTGATAAGAAAGGCGCAGGAGAGCGGCAGTGAGCGGTCCTATCCCGTAATGGCGAAGGTTGGCGAGCTTGTCGAGGCTAAGGTGCAGGAGGCAAGGAGCTTATTCGAACGGGAGGTTCACCGCGTCCTGGCGGGTTCGGCTGAAGATGCGGTCCTTAATGAGATCTTGACGATCCGGATGGTCTTGAACGCTGCCTACCTCGTGAGTAAAGAGGACGAACTTCTCTTCGATCAACAGGTCAACCAACTTCTTGAGCCCCGCCTGGGCGAGTTCGATGTACGCTATACCGGCCCCTGGCCGCCCTATAACTTCGCAAGACTGCGGCTGAAATTGCAGTCGGAAAGATAGGGAAAGAGGATGTTTTTGATAGATGATCTTCTGCTTGCCCCCGTTCGGGGTCTATTGCGCATAGTGCAAGAGATACACGACCATGCTCAGCGGGAGTTCTTAAGCGAGGAGAACATCTTGAAGCAACTTGCCGCCTTGCAGATCGAGTATGAAATGGGCAACATTTCCCGTCAGGAGTTCGAGCAAGAGGAGGCCAAGTTGCTGGAGCGGCTGCGCCTGGCACGCGCCGCGCGGGTGTTGCCGGATCAGGAACAGGAGGGGTAATATGGCCTGTTATTTGTATGCGCTCTGTTATAAGGACACCGCCCCGGCTCCTTTTTCATCCTGGCCACGGGGAGTCAGTCCGGGCGGGGAACTCTCTTACGTTTGCTTCGGTCCCATAGCGGGTCTGGTTCAGGAAGTGAACCTCTCTGAGTTTGGTACAGAGGCACTCGCGCAGAACATACAAAGGATTGAGTGGCTCGAGGAGAAGGTCCGGGCTCATGACGAGGTCGTAAGACACCTCTTCAGTGAGGTTGACGCCGTGGTACCGGTGCGGTTTTGCACCATATTCAGGACGGAAGAAAGGGTAAAAGAGCTTCTCCGGAAACAGGCGGAGATGATCCTTGCCGATTTCAACAGGCTCCGCGCAGCCGCGGAGTGGGGCGTGAAAGTTTACGTCAATGAAAAGCAATCTTTACAGGCCGCAGAGCACGCGTGTGAGGTAAGCCAGGAGGCCGGCAGCGGCATCCAGTATCTTCGCAGGAAGCAGCAGCAGGAGAAACTTGCCCGCCAGGTAAAGGAATGGATCAGGGGGGAGGTGAACGACTGCCACCAGTCGTTGGTTAAACTGAGTCGCGAGTACCGGGTTAATCCGTGTGAGGGAAGTAAACTTGACGAGCGGATGGCGCTCAACAGCGTTTACCTTGTCGACCGAACAAGAAAAGGGGAGTGGCTCGCGGAACTGGAGAGGTTTAGCGGCCGCTGGAGCGGGAGGAGCCTGCGCCTGGAAGTATCCGGTCCCTGGCCTCCGTACAGCTTTGTGACGCCTGCCATGGAACGGGATGAGCCAGATGAATGAGGTTATAACCAACGAGCATATGACACTGCTTGAACTGCTTGACCGCTTGCTCAACAAGGGTGTCATGATCTGGGGCGATCTGGTCATCTCGGTGGCAGACATCGACCTGGTCTATCTGCGTCTGCAACTCTTATTGGCAGCCGTTGAAACGCTCAGGGGTGAGCCGAAATGAGTACGGAACTCTTGTTATTCGGATTTATTCGGGCTGCGGCAACGGAACTCGTAAAACAGGCGGGGGCCCCGGCGCTTCTCGCCGTTGCCGGTAAAACCACCGCCGGAGTGGCGGCCCCGGCGGACGCCTGGCCTCAGGGACTTACCGGGCTGCAACTGCAAAACGAGGTTCTATGGCGGCTGCACGATCTGGACGCGGTGCTGCCGGCCCGCGCCGGCACCATTTTTGCCTCGGAAGATGATTTGCAGGATCTTGTTGAAAGATACAACAATGAGATTGCCGGGAGACTTGAGTTGGTTGCTGGAAAGGTTGAGCTGGGTCTTGAAGTTCGGGCCCCCAACGGTTACAGGAATTTTACCCCGGCATTAAGCCCCGGCAGAAGGTATCTCCAGCGCCTTGGTGGCGCCGTCTGCGACTCCGGGCCCATCGGTGTTTTCTGCACCCAATTAAACCGGAGGCTAAAAGAAATCAGCACAGAGGGCGAAAGGCTGGTCTGTCTCCGGGCTAACACCATTTTTCGTGCCAGCTACCTTGTGCCAAAGGAAAATACGGCTACCTTCAGAGACATAGTTACCGAAGAAGTCGGGAGAATGAGAGAACTTGAGTTTTTAATCACCGGGCCGTGGCCCCCTTACAGCTTCTCCCATCTGGAATTGTACAAAGATCAAAGAAAAAGCGGGGTGATCCCCGATCAGCCCGGTTGAAGGAAACGGCTGTAAAAGGCTCTCCCTCGAGCCGGAAAAAGTCGAGCAGGGTCTGGCCCGGCTTGTGCTCGCGGTCATCGAACTCATCAGGCGGTTGATGGAAAAACAAGCCTTGAGGCGAGTAGAGGCCGGCAGCCTGACACCTGATGAGGAGGAGCAATTAGGACTCACCCTGCTGCGACTCGATGAAAAGATTGACGAACTGTGCGGGGTCTTCGGTCTCAGTCGTGAGGATTTGGACCTCGATCTCGGACCAATAGGCAAATTATACTAATATTAGCACTACATGTTAACACACGGCATTAATAAGCATATTATGTAACCAGAACTGCCGTATGTGCTGGTAAGGCAGAATTAAATAAAGAAAGGGGTTGCATACAATGGCCGTACAAAAAAGCACTGACGCGTCCAGCCTCGCCGAAGTTATTGACCGGATTCTCGACAAGGGCATCGTCATCGATGCGTGGGCCAGAGTATCATTGGTAGGAATCGAGTTACTGGCTATAGAGGCGCGCATCGTGATTGCCAGCGTCGAAACATGGTTGAAGTACGCAGAAGCTGTCGGCCTCACAAAAGAGAATCCCATCTTGGCGGCAGCTTAGTGAAACGGAGGGCGGAGCCACCACTGCGCTCCGCCTTCAATCACCCGCTTCTCGTTGGTAAATCAAGGCTAAAAGGGGGTGAATACCTTGACGAGATCAAGCGACATGAAACAATTAGGGGAAGAAATCGTTTTGGGCCTCAGGGATCGGCTCGAGCTACTGAAGGAGACGCGCGAGTATACCAGGCGGCTCCTGGCTAAATTCGAGTCGGAACGCAGGGAGATGTACCAGCAGTTGCGGCAGATGCTGGATGACGACCGCCAGCAGAGAGCCGAATTCTTAGCCGAATTCCTTGGCGAGTTACGTCAAGAGAATGCGCGGACCCGCGAGACGTGGCGGGAGATTCTCGAGGAACTGCGGCGTATCCGGGAGCAGGGAGGCTCTGGATGAAAGCACCGGCAAAGGTGGAGACGGGATGAGCACCATAACTAAGGCTACCGAAGCTTCAAACCTTGTGGACATCCTGGAACGGGTCCTTGATAAAGGAGTGGTGATCGCCGGAGACATCAAGATCTCTCTGGCGGACGTTGACCTCCTTACGATTAAGATTCGCCTCCTGGTAGCGTCGGTTGACCGGGCCAGGGAAATGGGCATCAACTGGTGGGAGCATGACCCGTACCTGACGGTCCGAAGCCCTCAAACCGTTAACGGAGAAACTCACCCTGGTGAAGTCAGTAATAATGCCGGTTATGCTTCGGTGCCTCAAACGACTAAACGAAAAGCATGTACTTATTACGTCAGAAGTAAGGTCGAGTCCTGAGGGACCGCTGCAAAACTTGGCCTGCAAATGGGAAGTTGTGAGGTGGGAGGTTGGAGGTGGGATTTTAAGGGAGAAATTCGCTTAACGAATTTCTTCAAGAATTCCCACTTCCAACCCCATACACTTCTAAACGGCCCCCGTGCTTTTACCCCTGGGATGAAAAATTGATGAATGTCTTTGCGGCATCAGTAATTGGTCTTGCACGCGTTTCTCCAGCGGCCGACATTACGGCCGACGACTACTGTTAAAACAACCCTACTGACTTTGTCCCTGAAACCACACCGTGATTAAACTGTTCTGTCCCGGGTTTGCGTTCTTATAATTTATCCGGGCGTACCGCAGGAAAAACTGAAGTACGAATAACCGGTTTGCCCCGGCTTCAATCACATACGGCAATTCGCCGAAGGAATCCCAGGTTATTCCATCCGGGCTCAGCTCCGGTTGGGCCACCACCGGGTTGGCTCCGTCGTTCAGGACAAGAAAAGAAAAGGTTCTGATTCTGGAGATGTCGATGTGTTTACTGTGATTTTCCTCGTCGCAGGTCGGCAAACCATGTTCGGCGATATTGATAAACTCCGGTTTAGGCCGGCAGGAGTTCTGTTGGCAGATTATGCCCGCGCAGGAAAAGACCGACAGTATTCCCAACACATACCCGAGATTTAGACAATCATGCGGTTGGAGTAACAACGCTTGTTCCGCAGAACCGCGTTTTTGCTTCATCAAGTACACAGGCCTCCTGGGTTGTGGAATACCGGTACCGGTACGCCCGGAACGTAAACCGCTTACAGAAATCTGTTCAAGACTAACTCTGGCCCTGGAGGTAGATATTCAGGGTGACGGCGCTGGTTGGACCGTCAATGGCTGCGTAGTATACCCTGGCGTACTTCAGGAAGACGTTGGCCACGAGGGTGGTCAGATCGCCTTGGTTTAGGGTGACCACTGGTGAATCATCGTTCCAAGCAACGGCGTCCGGACTCACCTGCAGCTTCACGGTTGCCCTGCCGTTTTCGGTGCTGTTGTTCACTACGGCGAGGCTCCACTGGCTGAGACTAAGCACGTTATAAGTATCGGCCGGGCCTCCGGCCGGGCTTGCATTATCGGCGATCACCGCTGAAACGTCGGTGGTAGCTAATGTTTGTTCCACAGCGAGACCGGTGCTGGTAATCAGGAGGCCGCCCGCAGGCGGGGTGATGCTCAGGCCGCCCGTTGGCGGGGTGATCGATAAACCGCCGGCCGGAGGCGTAATAGACAGACCCTCGGCGGGCGCCGTCACGGTCAAACCGTTGGCCGGCGGCGTGATGTTCAGTCCGCCGGATGGCGGGGTGATAGAAAGACCGCCGCTGGGAGGGGTGATAGCCAGGCCGGTGCTGGTGATGGCAAGCCCCGCTGTGGGCGGTGTGATGCTCAGGCCGCCCGTTGGCGGGGTGATCGATAAACCGCCGGCCGGAGGCGTAATAGACAGACCCTCGGCGGGCGCCGTGACGGTCAAACCGTTGGCCGGCGGCGTAATGCTCAGCCCGCCGGATGGCGGGGTAATGGACAGGCCTTCGGCCGGTGCGGTAACCGCCACGTTACCCGATGAGTCGGTATACAGCGCCACATTCTGGCTGCCGTAGATTTTTATTCGCGCAAGATCCGGGTTGTCTTGGAAGACCTTAAAGTTGGGCATGGATTTTTCCTCCTTCAAATTTATGAGAAGGTTTCGTTTGCTCACAGGATATTTGTGGCAGATGTAGAGTGTTACAGTTACCGGGCATATATTGAGTAAGAAAATTATTGTCAGGGGTTGCGGCAAGGCGTGAATGTCCGAGTCAGCCTGTGTATGATAGTCAAGGACGAGGAACAGAACATACGCCGGTGCCTCGAAAGCGTAGCCGGCGCCGTAGATGAAATCGTGGTCGTGGACACGGGCTCTAGCGACGGCACCTGTCATATAGCCAGTGAATTTGGTGCCCGGGTCCACCTTTTTCCCTGGAATAATAACTTCAGTGACGCCCGCAACGTCTCGCTCGAACAGGCAACCGGGGACTGGATCCTTTTTCTGGATGCCGACGAAGAACTTTCGCGGGAAAGCAGGGAGGTACTGCGTGCGCTGGCCGCCGAGGACGGGGTCGAGGGATACTTTGTGAAGATCATCAACTATTTAGGAAACGACGGATGGATCGAGCCCTGTCCGGATCTTGTGTTCCGCCTTTTCCGAAACCGCCCCGAGTACAGGTTTCGCGGGGCGATTCACGAGCAGATCGTAGATGTAATTTTAGAAAAAAATAGCCAGGCTAAGTACCAAGTTGCCGAGAATCTGGTAATTTTCCATTATGGCTACTTGAACCGCCAGATCGAGGAAAAAGACAAAAAGCACCGGAACCTGGAACTGATCCGCCGGGAACTCGCCGCCGCGCCGGAGAACCGCCTGCTCCGCTACCATTACGGCGTAGAGCTGTACCGGGCGGGGAGATGCGGGGAGGCGGCGGCGGAACTGACCAGGGCGGCGAACGGCATCGATCCCCAGACGATCTACCTGCCCAAGCTGCTGCGTTACATCGTCCTGGCTTACCATGGAGCGCGCAACTCCGAAAAGACCCTCGAAACCGTCCAGATCGGGCTCGGCCTTTTCCCCAACTACGCCGACCTTTACTACTACGGCGGACTGATAAGTCTTGAACAAAGGGATTATGCCCGGGCGTATGATTTCTTCCAAAAGGCGGTGTCAATGCCCGAACAGCCGGCCTATTACGCGTCGTTTTACGGCGTACGGGGCTTTCGTTCCTTTTATCACCTCGGGCAGCTATCCGAGATCTTTTTAAACGAGGAAGAAGCGATGCGCTTTTACATCCTCAGCTTAAGGGACAACCCGCGTTTCCTTGCTGCCCTCGAGAGCATCGTCCGCCTCCTGAAAGCGCACGAAGATCCGGTTTACGCCCGGGAGTGCCTCGGAAAACTTTGCGACTTCGGTGATTCCGAGGCCGTTCTGTTGATGGCGCAGATCCTGTTCCGGCAAGCAGCATACCTTTTGGCGCTGGAGTACCTTGAGCAGGTAGGCCGCCCGGAGGAGGTTCCGGCGGAAGTTTTGCTGTGGAAAGCGATCTGCCTGATCCAGCAGAAGCGCCACCTGGAGGCTCTGCGGATCGTTGAACGTTTTAAACCCGATCATCATTTGTATCCGCTGGCAAAGCTTAATGAGATGCTCTGCTTCTGGTTTCAGGGAAAACGCCGGAAGGTGCGGGTGTTAGCGCAGGAGCTTTTTGCCCTCGGGCTTTCGGCGGATACAGGTGCCGTTGTCGGCCTGGTACGTGATTCTGCTGGGAAGCGCCCAAAAGTCCCCGGGGTTACCCTTGGTGAGGAGGGAATGTCCCTGCTCTTAGATATTGTTATGCGGGCGCTTGACCTGGGGGAAAAAGGCCGGGCGGAGTCGCTGCTCTCCGGCTTGTGTAAAGAATGTCTGGGTAAAAACGCCCGCGCCGTTGGCGAGCTTTTTTACCGGTATGGCTACCTGGAGGCGGCCGAGCATTACCTCCATCTTTACTTAGAGAATAATCCTGGCTGTGCCTGGACCTGCTTTACCATAGCAGAGATCAAATGCCGGGAGGGCGCATTTCTTGATGCTGACGGTTTTTACCGGCGGGCGCTGGCGCTCGACCCCGGAGAGCCGCGTCACTACATCGGTTTGATCAGGCTTTATGAGAAGATGCGCCGCGAAATCCTCCGGGAAGCGGTCAACAGATATCCCGAGGTGCCGGTTTTTCAGGAACTCTTAGAGGAGGCGGCGGCAAGAGAATGAGGCCGACCATCGGTTTGGTGATGATCGTGCGCGATGAAGAAAGCAACCTTGCCGCCTGCCTGGAAAGCGTCAGGAACGCGGTGGACGAAATCGTGATCGTGGACACCGGTTCAGCCGACGGAACAGTAGCGGTCGCATACCGTTATACCGACAAGGTATATCATTATTACTGGCATGATGACTTCAGCGCCGCGCGTAATTACGCCATCGGCTTGGCCGCCAGCGACTGGCTCTTGTCCCTCGACGCTGATGAAGAATTGGATACTTCGTCCGGCGATCTCCGGGCACTGGTAAACAGTCCGGACGGTTATGACGCCTATTTCTTGCCGCTTTACAACCCCGTACCCCGGTCTCCCGGCGACTACACCCGGTATCTTGTATTGAGACTGTTCCGTAACACCGCCGAATACCGCTTTCAGGGACGCATTCACGAGCAGGTGGTCGTCAGCAGGCCGGAGTCCGTGGGAATTGCCGAGGGGCCGGTTATCCGGCATAAGCCGGTACCCGGGAAAGAGCGCAACCGTAAACGCGGCCGGAACCTGGCCCTTCTTACCCGGGCAGTGGCGGCTGAACCGGACAACATCTTTTTGCGGTTCTATCTCGGCGTGGAGTGGCTGGCCTTCGGCAGGGCAGAGCGGGCTTTGCCTTGCTTTCATCATGTCTGCGCCCGCCTTACGGACGAACAGATCCTCTTCCGGGCACCGGCGGTGCGTTATCTAATAACCTGTTTAAAGGCCCTCGGGAGGCTGGACGAAGCCATCTGTGCCTGTATGGAGGAGTGCCTCCGGTATCCGGGGTATACCGATCTGTTCTTTGAGGGCGGGGTGCTGTTTGAGCAAAAAGGTGAGTATGAGGTGGCCGTGAAATGGTTTCGGGAGGCATTGAACTGCGGTGACCCCCCGGTTGTCTTCAGCCATACCAAGGGGACGGAAGGTTTTCTGTCGCTTTACCACCTGGGATATTGTCACGAACAGCTCGGCCGCCTCAACGAAGCGAAAGAGTATTATGAACGGGCCCTGCAAGCGAATCCGGGGTTTGTTTACCCGCTTTACCATCTCTTTCTTATATACCTGGCCGAAACGCGGCCGGAGGTCGCCTGGGATCGTTTTCAAGCAGCCGGCTGCCTCGCCCGGCCGGAGCAGGCTCAGGCGCTGGCGGACCTCTTTTTTGAGGCCGGTTATCCGGACCTGGCCTGCGCCTGCATTGAAAAAGGGGTGCTTGCCGCCGGCTTTCCGGACGACGGCGCTGCCCGCCATCTGGTCCGGTTTCGGGTCTACGCTGGCCAGCCTGCGGAGGCGCTTTCCTTATTGAATGACATCCGGCGGGCGGGTGGAGAGCTGGATGCTCGCCTGGCGGTTGATGAGGTCATGGCGTTGATTCTGAAACGGGACTACGGGACGGCAAAGAGAAAAGCCCTGTCGCTCTGGCGCAGCCCCAACGGACGCAGCGCGGCCTGGGCGCTGTTAAATCTGATTTCGCTTTGTCAAGGCGATTCCTTGTGCGGCCGTCCGGAAAAGACCCGGGAGGCGGCGGTGATCCAGACGGCTTTGACTATTATCGAAAACTGTCTCCGCGCTCCGCCCCGCTGTTCCGGGACGAAAAACAACGGGGGCGATCCCGAAGGTTATCGCGGATTGGCGGCAAAAGCCATTGATTTTCTCATTCGGTTTTCGCCTCAAAGCTGTATGGCGCTGGCGGTTTACTTGCAGGAAAAGGCCAACGCCGTCCGTCAGATGATGAGTTACAAATACCAGCAGGTCATAGCGTCTTAAAAACGGGGATGTCGGTAAGCCTGTGCCTCATCGTAAAAAATGAAGAGCGCTGCGTCACAGCCTGCATTGACAGTGTGCGGCATCTGGTACAGGAGATCATTGTGGTGGATACGGGCTCCACCGACATGACGGTGGAACTGGTCAGGCAGAAGGGGGCAAAAGTTTTCACCTTCCCCTGGTGCGATGATTTTGCGGCGGCGCGGAACTACTCCCTCGACCGGGCTACAGGTGACTGGATCCTGGTGCTGGATGCAGATGAAATCCTGGAGCCGGTGGCGCCGGAGAAGTTTGCCGGGCTTCTCGCCGTCCCGGGTGTCGAAGGATACTTCGTGACGATATGCAGCTACCTGGGCAGCGGCCGGGAGGCGGCAAGGGATCACGTCGTGCGTTTGTTTAAAAACAAGCCGGAGTACCGCTTTGTGGGCGCCATCCACGAACAGGTCGCCGGGACGATTAAGACGCATAACGGCGGGGGCGGCCTTGCGTTTTCCGACCTGGTGATCCACCATTTCGGGTATCTTGACCGGGAGATCCAGGATAAGAACAAGCGCCGGCGCAACCTTTCAGTGTTGAAGAAGGCCCTGGCCGAGAACCCCGCAGACCCGTTTCTCCTCTACAGTTCGGGCATTGAGTACTTTCAGGGGAAGGAGGCCGGGAAAGCCGTCCGGCAGCTCGATGATGCCGTGGCTTTAATGAACGGAAACGAAGGATACTTTCGCGACGCGGTGCTTCTGCTTGGTGCCGGGCTTTTACAAACCGGCGAAACAGGCAGGTTGAGACACCTGCTGGACCGGGCCCTGCACCTGCTGCCCGGCGACCCCGACCTGCGCCTGCTTGAAGGGGTGCTGGCGCTGGGTGAGGGGCGGTACGCGGCGGCAGCCGGGGCGCTGCGGTCTGCCCTGGCCGGGGGATGCCAGCTCCTGCCGGCATACCACGTGCATACCTTATTAGGGGATGCCTGCAGCATTTTAGGGCGGCTCGGGGAGGCAGAGGATGAGTATTTCAGTGCCCTGCGCCTTGCTCCACACAACCTTTACCCCCTGGTGCAGCTCATCGGCTTAAGGCAACGGGGTGGGGGCCGTCTCGGATGGTCCGAATTGAGCTGTTTTGCCTGCCCTGCGGCGAAGAGGGTTATAACCGACGAGTTGATCGGGCTCGGGGAATTCCCTCTGGCCCTTGTGGTGGCGCTGCTCGCGGTTGTTGAGGCCGCTGCTGCCGGCGATGCCGGGGAGATGCTTGAAGTTTGCCAGGCATACCAAGTCGTGGTGCGGCAGGTCATGAACAACGGCGTCGAGCATGAGCTTTTAGGGGAATACCTGCTCACCGGAGCCGGTCAGATGCTCTTATACGCGGAGGCGGCGCAGCGGGGCCTCTCCTGCGGGCTGTTCTCTCCGGCGCAGGAACTTATCCGGCTGGCCGCGGACGCCCTGGAAATCGTTGTTAATGTTCTGTATCCGGCTTGGAGGCCCAGGAAATCATTCGGCGTTCACGTTTGAAATTTGAGGATTCGTTCAGAACAATTAATCGCCGCCGGAAATGAAAACAATTCAATTGTTTGGGCTTCGGCCTCTTTCAACGTTGAACGTTGAACGTAGAACATCGAACGGACCCCAAAGGTCTGTCAGCATAAATTCGAGGAGTTGGCCATGCCGCCGGAGGCGGCACCACGAAGGATGAAAATGGGCGAATAGACCTGTGAGCTGGTTGCTTAGATGCGGTAGCAATAACATAAACGATACGCGGTGAGAAGCGAGCAATGCAAGGAAGGCGCAGCCGGCCGATCCGGAGCGTATACAGAAATACGTGAGGATTCGGACGGCAAGCCTGACGAAGCAGGGCGAAGCTTATCGCCGCGCCCTGCGAGAGAAGTACAATTTTCGAGCATTCCTGTAATCTCATCAGGAGGGAGTTGACCTAGAAAAAGACCTCCGGTAGAAAGGATTTAAAGTCATAACAACCCCATAACTACCGGAGGTCGAGAGAATGCGCGAGCGCGAAAA
>JBFLYP010000013.1:0-72431 GCA_040756575.1 Bacillota bacterium
CCTGCCAAGACGATTTGCATCTTTTCTTCGGCTGTCCACTGACGCTTCGGCATGGTTCTTTTCCTCCTTGTTTTATCGCTCCCATTCTACCATGCCGTTTGTCTGGTCTTCTATGGGGTCAGTATAAGGATGACTTCTTTGCCCGTATAGTAAAGGGTCGTGGTGACGCCGTCAACCGTTTTCTGCGTTCTCAGCCCGTCGCCGTTGTAGATGTAGGTCATCGTCTTGCCGTCTTTTGTAACAGAAACGAGCCGGTTGAACGCGTCGTATCCAAAGGCGGAGGTCTTGGTGCTGCCGCCTTCGGTTTCACGTACTTCCACCTGGTTGCCGTTATCGTCGTATGCGTATTCGGTTGTTTTGACGATGTCCCCGGTCTGAGCGGTTCCGGTCAACCTGTTGCACTCATCGTAAGTGTAACTGACTGATTTGTTCTCCCCGCCGCCGGTTACCTGCTCGGTGAGCCGGTTGCCCGCCCCGTCATAGGAGTAGGTGGTTACCTTACCGTCCGGCCCGGTGACAGTCTTGATCCGGTCCAGGGAGTCATAGGTGAAGTCGGTCCTCCCCTTGGGCTCGATCTTGTAGACCTGATTCCCATTTTCGTCGTAGCCGTACTCGTAAATGTAAACGAGGGTTACTTTGCCGTTACCGAGGTCGATCACTTGGCTCGGTCCGAAACTAAACGTCTTTACGGAGGATTGAGCGTACACCTGACTGGTCACTGAAGGCTGGTTTTCATATACGTTACCGGTTACGGTGGGTTCGCCGTAAACACCTTCGGCCACCGAGCCCTGGTTTTCGCCTGTACCGGTGCTGTCCGGAAGTTCGGAACTATACACTTGCGAATTCACCGTTGACTCGCCTGTATTGAAAGACGAATCCTGACTCTCGTAAACGCTTTCGCTTACAGAATTCTGCGGCTCACCTGAACTTTCCGCAGCGTCACCCGCGTAGACGCTTTCGTCCAACGAGACCTGATCCGCGGAAAGGCTGCTGACCGCGGAGCCCCGAGGCTCATACACATCCGAGGTTACCGAGGTCCCGTCGCCGTATACGGTTTCCCCTATTGAATTCTCGGTTTGTAGAGCACCTCCCGTTTCGGCAGATTCAGCGGCATTCGCATCAGGGGTTGCGGCTGTCGCACCGGCATCAGCCCGGCCCGTTACGGACAGCTTTTCGATCTCCGCCGCCTGGACCTGCGCCGTATCCGGGTCGGTATTCGGAATGGTGATGCTCAGCTTCGTAAGCAGATTGCGGTGGTCGTACTCGTACTCCGTCCTGGTGCCGTTCGGGTAAAGCAGGCTCTTGCGGTTGCCGTTTTCGTCGTAGTCGTAGGTCGTAACACCTTCGGCAGTCTTAACGGTCTTCATCCGGTTCATGCTGTCGTAGGTGTATTCCGTCAGGTTCCCCGCCGGGTCGGTGACGCTGGTCTGGTTGCCTTCGGCGTCGTAGGTATAGGTTATTTTGAGCCCGTCCGGCAGGGTCTTCTCAATAAGCCTGTTAAGCTCGTCGTACAAGTAGGATGTGGTCCCGGTCGCGTCCGCCATCTGCTTGCGGTTACCGACCTCGTCGTAGGCGAATCTAATGGATACGCCGCCTGCACTCTGTTCTTTGAGACGGTTCAGCGCGTCGTAGGCATAGTTTGTGGTGACGCCGTTTCGGTCGGTTTTGGCAGTCCTGTTGCCAACCAGGTCGTACTGGTAGGTTTCCGACCGTCCTGCCGGGTCGGTCATTTTCACCAGTTGATTTACGCTGTTATAGAAGTACTTCGTGATTTTGCCGTTGCCGTTTTTAACCTCCAGGAGGTTGCCGACTTTGTCGTACTTGTACGACGTGGTGGTGTTCTCCGGGTCGGTTACGGCGGACAGGCGGTTCAACTTATCGTAACTGAACTGCGTGGTATAGCCTTTTGGGCTGGTTTCGCTGGTCTTATTGCCAACTGCGTCGTAACCGTAGGACTTCGTGTAGCCGTTTTTGTCGGTCTCCTTAGTTAACCGGTTCAGTTCGTCATACTCATAGGTGATCCTGTTGCCCTTCGGGTCGACAAAAGCGGTCTTGTTGCCGACTGCATCATATTCATATTTGGTAAGGTTGCCGTTCGGGTCTTTCACCTCGACCAGACGGTTTAGCTTGTCATAGGTGTACTCGGTCCTGTTACCCCGTTTATCCACTTTCGCGATGTTGTTGCCGACGGCGTCGTACTCCATGGTGCAGAAATTGCCTTTGGCGTCGGTGACCTTGACCAGCCTGTTCAGCTCGTCGTACTCGTAGAAGGTCGGATTTCCCCTGGCGTCCTTTTCGAGCTTCTTATTGCCCACGCTGTCGTACTGGTAGATTGTCTCGTTACCGAGGGCGTCTCTAACCGTTACCGGCCTATTTAGTTCATCGTAAACTGTCACGGTTTCCCTTTTCAGTGCATCAATGACTTTGGTCCGGTTGCCGTTGGCGTCGTACTCGTACGTGATAATGGCGGTGTTGGGCTCCTTTTGGGACACGAGCCTGTTCAGTTTGTCATACTGGTAAGTCGTTGTATAGCCGTTCTTATCCTTAAAGGATGTTCTGTTGCCGTTGGCGTCGTAACCGTAGGCTTCCTTATATCCCAGGGCGTCCTCGAGACCGATAAGACGGTTTAATTTGTCGTAGGTGTACTTCGTTTCCCGGCCCAGGGCGTCGGTCTCCTTGGTCTTGTTGCCTTCGGGGTCATATTCATTAGAAGTCACGCCGCCCATAGCGTCCACTACTTCGATCACCCTGTTCAGGGCGTCATACTTGTACTTGGTTACCCGGCCGAGTTCGTCCGTCTCTTCGATTTTGTTACCTGACGGGTCGTACTTGTAGGTCTTTACTCCGCCAAGGGGATCGGTTACTTTTATCAACTGGTTTTCGGCGTCATACTCGTACTCCGTGCGGTTGCCGTTTTTATCAACTGTAGCGATTAGATTCCCCACGGCGTCGTACTCATTAGTGGTAGAATTGCTGAGGGCGTCCGTCTCAGACAGCAGCCTATCCATATTGTCGTACTGATAAGTTGTAGAGAAGCCCTTGGCGTTGGTCTCTTTAATTCTTCTCCCCACATTGTCATATTCGTAGGAATTACGGTAGGTGAACGGGTCGATTACCGCAGTGAGGTTATTGTGGGCATCATTATATTCGTAAGTAGTGACATTCCCATTTTTGTCTTTCTTATACTTAAGAAGACCCTTTACCGTAGTGCTGGTGTAATAAGTATATTCAACGCTGTTGCCGAACGGGTCGGTTTCCTTGGTCAGATGAATCCCGTCGGGGTACTCATACGAAGTCGTGCGCCCAAGTTTATCCGTGGTGGAAATCAGGTTGTTTTTGTTGTCGTAGACGTTGACGATTTCCTTGCCGTAGGGGTCAGTTACCTCATACAAGTTCTTGTTAGAGTCGTATTCGTACGTTGTAGTATTATTGTTTTTATCGGTAACAATCTCTTGCGTCGGCCTGTTTTCAGTCTTGATATTAAAGTAGTAGTTATCATCAACAGCATCGTTCTGCCCGATATTGGTTACATCAACCCAATTGCCATTATATTTTACCTTGTATTGACGCCGGGTAAATTTACCATAGGTGTCTGTTTCTTTGATCGGCATATGGTCGGCATTAAACGTAATTTTAGACTCGCGACCATTCTCATCGATAAAGTAACGTTCCAGAACTTTTAATTTTTCCTTCTCGTACAGATCGTTATAGATGGTGTACTTGACGTAATCGTTTCCGTCGTATTGCCTAACCAGCCTACCCCATGGGTCATAATCGTTCTTGACCACTTGGTGACCGTTAGGGTCAATGATTTTCCTCAACCTGTTGTTCTTGTCGTAATACTCATATGTTGTCGACTTACCGGCAAGGTCAGTTACCTTTGTAAGATTCCCGTTGCTGTCATATTCATAACTGACGTGGCGACCTGTCGGGTCCGTAACCCTGGAGATTTTATCGCCCGAATAAGAGAAGGATAGGGTTCTGCCGACCTGATCCGTAACGCTGGCTATCTTGTCACCGCTGTAAGATACCGTCAGACGGTTGCCGTACCTATCCTCTATCGCCGTTAGTCTGCCAGAGCTGCCATAAATGTACTTCGTCTGGTCCTTCTGTGTTAAGACATAGCTACTGTCCGTTTTCTCTAACCTGTCGTATACCCCATAGGGAGCTTTAAAGATACCGTTCTCATTATCGAAAGCAATTTTCGAACCGGAACCATACGTGACTTCAACGCCGTTGATGTCCTGAATGTACCAGCTTGCTACGTATCCCTGGGTTTGGTCAGGAAGTTCTACATAGTGCCAGTATTTACCGTCACTATCCTGTTGTGCATTCTTTTTTAAGTATGTAACTCTGGTGCCCCAGCTTACGGTGGTAATAACAGTACCCCATGGCTGTTGGCGAACATTTAGAGCGCTGGCCTTTACTTTCCCCGAGTCAGTTACCTCTTTGACCTTCGAATCGTAGTTTAAGCGCCATCCGTTACCGATGACAGTCTTTTCTCCAGATGCGGCCGAGTTATATGTCCTCTGCAACGTGAGATCTAAGCCGGTACTTTCTATATGGATGTCTTCCACCTGTTCGAAAAAGTTTCCAGTGAGAAGATTTGTATTGGCAGGTGTCAATAAGCGGCGCGCTTCTTCAAAATCAACGCCGTAATACATGGCTGTGTACTGGATTGCTGAAATTAGCTTAGGGGTCAAATCAGCTTCGGCTGTTTTTACCAGAGTTATCTGTTTGGTCAGTTTTTCGTAAATAAGTTCGATCTGCCGGTCGATGTCTTCCTGGGAAAGATTGGGGTCGTTGTTAATAAAGAAGTAACCGCCGTGAGAGATTTCGGCCATGTCTTGAAGCAATTGAGTATCAGCACCGCTACCGAGGGCAACGGTGTTAATAGTAACTTTTTTGATCGCCAGCTCGTACACTTTGTTAAGTATGGTTTGTCTCGAAGTGTAGTTGTCCTGGCCGTCCGTTAAGAAGACTATTACTCGTCTCCGATCATTGTTGTTGTAATCAAACTGGTTTCCCGATAATTGAACACCTGCTGCGATATTTGTTCCCCCACCGTAATACATCATAGAATCGAGTACTTGCTTCAATAGTTCTTTATCGCTGGTTAACGCCTGTTTTAGGGTTGCACTGTCTGCAAATGCTACTATGCCGGCTTTATTATTTAGCTCATCCATATTTTCTACAAATTTCTTCGTCGCCTTGATCCGGTAATAGTTTGGATCACTACTACTCATACTGCCCGACTGATCAATAGTAAAAACAATATCCACCTTGCTCAAGTCGACCTTCATATTTTTATCGCCTAAAAGGAACGTGCTAAAATGAGTGATAGTACCGGTGACAACATTTTTAACCTTGTCAACCTGCACGTTTTGAAGCGGTACGAGCTGCTTTTTATCGGGGTCAACCCAGAAAATCATTAGATCGTCTTCATAGACCCCGCCGAGAGTTGTTTCATCGTAGTACATCGATATATCGGCAGAGGTTATGCCGAACCCGCCGGCGGTGATATCGACAGGCTGGCCGACAAGGCCTTCAAGGGAGTTTAGCAGAACGTTATCCGACCAGGAAGCCTGAAGGGGGGCAATGGAAAGATTACCGTCTCCGTGGGCGACTACAACCACATTGCCGTCCGAAGTCTGCGCCTGTTTGCTAACATTAATATTGTTGTTTTTAACAAGCGGGTCTGTACCAAGGGTGAGCTCAGCACCGTCATATAAGCCGTCGCCGTCCGTATCCGGTTTCAAAGGGTCAGTCTTAGTCACATTGATTTCATAATCGTCGGTTAGGCAGTCCTGGTCCGTATCCTGCTTATCCATGTCCGTCCCGTAGTCCAGTTCCTGATCATTGGTAAGGCTGTCGCCGTCGTTGTCTAATGCGGGATTAAAGGTTCTCAGTTGCTGCGTACCGGGTGCCATTACCAGTTCCGCCGAGTACTCGCTTTCTCCCACAGAGTTAAATGCTTTAACCACATAATAATAGGTTGAATCGGGCAGAATTTGGTCGTCCGTATATTGGTTGAGCAATATATTCTCGGCAATGGCATAATACGGCCCGCCGGAGCTCGTGCTCCGGTACAGGGTATACCTTTCCGCGCCCGAGGGTTTCGTCCAATTCAGCCTGATAACGTCGCCGTCCCTTACTCCGAAAAGCAGAGGGGCCTTAGGCGGAGCCATCCGTACGACCACATTGGAATTTACGCTTTCCTTACCTTTCTTGACCGAGGACACTGCATAATAGTAAGTTGTCTGGGGTTCGACTGTAGTATCGGTATAGGTGGTAACAGTTATGTTTGAAGCGAGTTGGGACAATTGACCTGGGGCCGTGCCTCGCTTTACTTTGTAGTAATCAACGCCGCTCACCGCAGTCCAGGTTAAAACAACTGCCCCGCCTTGCTCTGTCATGCTCAGTACCGGCGCATCCGGATTCGGCTCAGGGGTTATGATCGGCCCACCACCGCCACCGCCACCACCGCCGCCGCCGCCACCGCCGCCTCCACCACCGGAAGGCTGGCTGATGGAAAAGCCGGCGCGCAGTTTTCCAAGGTCTTTGTCTGTGCCGCCGATCTCAATATCCGACGCGATGTCCTTAATACCCTCGCTTTCTTTGCCGGGGATAAATGAACGAATAAAATATTTGTGATTAGGTACTACCGTAACTTTAAAATTACCATTTGAATCTGTCGTGGTAATGAAACTCGGATTGGTTGTAAAGATCACCTTGACGCTGGAAAACGGTTTATCATTTTTGTCGAGGAGTGTCCCGCTTACCTTTACACCTTTGACGAGCAATATGTCCTGGGTAGTAATTTTGTCCTTGACTACGGTTACTTTACTGGCAAAGCCTACATTGCTGTCATTTGAAGCTGTAAGGTCATATATGCCTTCGGCCGCCTCAAATTGGTAATTACCATTTACGTCAGTAAGAGTTGCCAATAATACATCGTAGCCGTCCTTGGCAAAGAGCTTAACCGATGCTCCCGCCACCGGCTGACCATTCATTTTCACAGTGCCCTGGATACCCCCGGGAACGAAACCGGGAGTAGGAGGTTTAGCTAAAGCTCTCGCAAGGGATACTACGGCTTCCGCTCTGGTGATTGATTGCGTTGGCTTGAAGGTGTTATCAGGGTATCCACGCATTACGTTGTGGTAGACTACCGTGTTGATGCTTTCTTTGGACCATGATGGGAAGGTATCTAAGTCTTTAAATGTTTGAAGAGCGTCATTATTGCATGGGTTAAGGCGCCCTGCCTTTACGATAATGGCCGCAGCCTCTTGACGGCTAATCGCCTGGTTCGGCTTAAATGCACCGTCAGGATAACCGGATACGTATGAAGCTGTCACAACGGTAGCTACTTCCCGGTAAAACCAATCGGAGGTCTTGACATCAGAAAAATTGCATTTACCTTCTGTGCTCTGGATCTTGAAAGCCCTGTTGACCAGCGCGACAAATTCGGCCCTGCTGATCATTTTGTCCGGCTTGAAGCTTCCATCAGGATATCCGGAAACCAGACCTTTAGACAGCCATTCTTCAACTTCGCCTTGCGCCCAGTGGCCGTTTATGTCCTTCATAACTGCCGCCGCTGTGCCGGTTATACTCCCGGCTATACCCAATATAAGACCCACGGCCACAGCAACAATCAGGAACCTTACTTTTTTTCTCATTTTTTAACCCACCTTCGTTAATCTAAGACTATAGCCATTTTGCCAGTCTTTCTACAAAATCTGTCTTTAGACAACCGTTGTTCTGTGTGGCCATCCGGTCACAACTCGCAATTTAAATTTAAATGTTTAGATATTGGCCGCTCAGATCTATGGCGTACCGCCTCTTCTTTGTGAGATATTCAGATTAAAGTTTGCAGGAGAAACGGCAGCAGTACAAGGGGTTTGGAACAATCTCCCGCTTTTGCGGAATGAAATGCCGTTTTTGGGGAACAAACGTGCGGATTTGGGGTTGCAACGGAAGGATTCGGTATGGCGCTGAAGAATTTTACATTCAGTTGAAATTACGCTATTTGGCGCAGCATTCTCGGAATATAACCTGAAGCCGTCTGGTTAAGGCCGGCCGGTGAGGATTGGAGGCTTTCTCAGTAGCCCGGCTTTTGGGTAAGCTCAACTTTCGAGTAAGCTCAGCTTTTGGGTAAAGATAAAGAGAGCCCTGTTTCTGGGTGATAGACCGTGGCCGGTTCGGATTCTATTTTGGTGTACGCCGGACTGTTCTTTTACCATTTCACTTTAGATCAAGTAGTCGGCTTGGCTCTGGTTCTGACCCTTAACGGGTACGACGTCAAAAGGAATTGGCGGCGACTCCTGCTTGTCAGCGTGATTCTCGGGGCGGCTAATGTATCGATATTCGGCCTCCCCCAGGCACTGCGAACCGTTTCCTGGATGATAGTGACTTTTGCGGTCCTGAAAACCGGCTTCGGCTTCAGCGCCGGCAGGACCTTTTTAGTTTTGTTCACGTGCCTGGTAACCATGCCGGTCGTCTGGACGGCCTGCTTCATCCTTCACTACGGGTTTCATCTTACCCTTCAAAGTCGCTATCGAGGTCTTCCAAATAATAAGGGTAAAGCGTTCTCTTGCGCGCAAGCAATTCGGAAAAAGCCCAATAATCCAAACCCGCTAACCGGGCGGCTTGACCAAAAGAAAGAGTACCATCGGCATAGAAGGAAAGCGCAAGCCTTTCGAGCACCTCTTGTTGAAGCTCGGTTCGCCGTAATCCTGCAGCGTACAAAAGTTCCGCCGGAAGATCAAGTTTAACAGTGGCATCTTCCTCTGTATGCACGATTACATCCTCCTTTCTGCCTTCAGTATATCAGCCCAAAACACCTCCAGCAATATCCTCTACCCAGCCGAGCAAGAAGTCGCGGTCGCCGCCCGGGAGCAAATGGCCGCGGAGATGCGCGTCCAAACCGACGCCGTCCGCGCCCAGCGGCACGACTTCGTCAACCACGTCCAGGTGATGGTTGCGCTGCTGAATGACGGCCGGAAGGAGGAACTGGCGCGGTACACGGCAGGGATAAGGCGGGAGCTTTAGGCTGTCTGTTTGCAGGGTTTTGCAGGCGTAGCGCAACGCTCTCTTCGCTTCTGCTACCCAGACACGGGCTAAACTTCCGGCTGCAATATAGCAATAAATATTACGGGTAATCCGGCAATTGGATACAATTAACGGTTCATCGCTTAGAAATTACGGCTGATTAGGCGCAGAATTTCGTATTTGAGAGGCATGGCTGCAAGATACCGGCTGAAAGCTTTTGCAAAAACCTTCCGGGCAAAATTCTAAATTTTCTTTTTTTCAACAAGGATTTTCCTGCCTCAGGAAGAATAAACCTTAACGGTGCGAAATCGCTACTTTAACCTTCGTAGTGGTGGTTTTGGTGTCTGAAAAGACGGTTTTGGGGTCCGAAACCAGCTTAAGGGTAATCGTTGCTGACGATGACGAACCTACTCGCAATTTGTTGAGCAGTCTCCTGGAGACGTTCGAAGGGGTAACGGTAGTCGGCAAGGCCGGTACGGGCAAGGAGATGCTCGACCTGGTTCGCGAGACCGCGCCGGATATCGTCTTCGTTGATGTCAAGATGCCGGATCTGGACGGGCTTTCCGCGACCCACCAGTTGCAGCAAGGGCTCTCCGGCGTTTTGGTGGTTTTTGTCTCCGCTCATTACGAGTACGCCCGAGATTCTTATGACCTGGATGCCGTTGATTACGTTGTGAAGCCGGTGACCCCACCGAGGCCGATGTCCGGCGGATCAGGCTCGAAGTGGACGTCTCCACCTCCCTTGCCAGCCTGGACGCGAAATCGCTCGACCTTACCCGCATCATCGGCAACCTGATTGATAACGCCTTCGACGCCGTCCTCCCTCTCGAAGAACAAGAAAGGATCGTTACGGTGGAAATCCGCCGCGCCGGGCCGCTGCTGCGCATTGCGGTGAGCAACCGGGGGCCGGTCATAGACGCGGAAACGGCAGCGCGGCTTTTTGAACCCGGCTACACCACCAAGGGCGAAGGGGCACAGCGGCCTGGGGCTGCACATAGCGAAGACGCTGACGGAAGGTCTTGGGGGCACGATCGAGGCCGTGCCGGAAAAAGACGGGACGCGGTTCACGGTGACGCTGCCAATGTAACACGGTTATGCAATGAAGGTCCCGGCGTTATTTGGGGCCGTGTGAGTGAGGCCGAGCGGGGAACCCGATTTTTGGGCTGATAATTGAGGTGCGTCTTCCACGCAGTGCCGGAAGACGGTTTTTCACAGGCGGTGATGCTGAATGCCGTCAACCACGTGCAGGTGATGGTTGCGCTGCTGCAAGAAGGCCGGAAAGAGGAACTCGCCCGGTACGCGGCAGGAATAAAACGGAATTTATGAACACTGCCAGGCCGTCTTGCCGCCTTCGGCTTGGGCAGGGAAAAAGGAACCCGGCAGGAGGTAAGTACTGTTTGTTCGCTTTAGACTCGGTGTGGGCCTATGCAGTTTTATTTTTCTACCATTTCACCATGGACACGGTCTGCGGCCTGGCATTAGCTTTAACTTTGAACGGGTATGACATCAAAAGGAATTGGCGGAGAATCCTACTCGTTTCAATCGTCTTGGGAGCAATTGACGTCCCAACCTTCGGTCTGTCCCACCCGTTGCGGACTGTTTCCTGGTTAGCGGCAACCTATATCGCAATAAAAACAGGGTTCCGGTTCAGTACCGGCAGGACCGTCCGGACCGTCCGGGTCCTGTTCACCTGTATGTTGGTTGTCACCGTCCCCTGGGTCGCGTGCTTCATTCTTCACTACGGCTTTAACGTCACATTCGACGATTACCTGGCTTCACTGCCCCTGCGCTTACTGTTTCCTCTATCGTACAACCTGCCCACAGCCGCGCTTGCTTACATCAGCTACCGCAGGCAATGGCGCATATTCCGGGAATCGGACGAGGTAAAAATACACTTAAGAATTGCCCTTGGGCCGGCCGTACAGGTTGTCTTGCTGGGAATTATATTGAATGAGTTCTTGTTCTGTTCGGAACAGTTCGGCTCCGGCGGCTGGGTGACCGAAGTGATCCTCCTGCCTTTTTTGAGCATTCCCTGGTTCCTGTCCCTTTTCTTTCTCTGGCGCATCTTCCGCATCGCCGAGCAGGAGGCCGCCGTAGCCGCCCGGGAAAAACTGGCCGCAGAAATGCGAAGGCAAACCGACGCCGTCTGCGCACAGCGGCACGACTTCGTCAACCACGTCCAGGTGATGGTTGCGTTGCTGCAAGAAGGCCGCAAGGAAGAACTGGCGCGGTATATTATGGCAGTGAAGCCGGATATGTAAAGGAGATCGCAATGCCGCAAAGGGTAACCCAGCGTTTTCAACCGCAAAGGTTTTTAAAGAAGCATCCCGGGTAACACCGGAATTATACGGGACATTATGCTATACGAACGGTAGTCACAAGATTTAAGGCGGGCAAAGCCCACCCATTGCACCTCAGCGCATTGACATAAGAGTGGTTTTGTGTTAATGTGGATTAGGGTGATATGGCATGTCCTCGCGACTTAACATCGACCTCAAAGACGAGGGGCTTTATAAAGCGATTAAAATCCGGGCTGTGGAGGAAGGAACCACGGTGAGAGAAATGGTAGCCGAAGCGCTGCGGCAGTGGCTGGGCCGGAAAGACAAAAAAGCAAAGGGTATTGACCGGGCAGCCTTGACACGAATGAACGAGGTCAGGAAGCGGGTGTTTGGGGACCGCGTTTTGCCGGGCAGTTCAACCGACTTGATCCGCGAGACTCGGGAGGAGCGGTTGTCACGGTTATGAACGGAAAAAGCGTGGTAGTTGACGCCAGTCTCGCCGCTAAGTGGGTGGTCAATGAAGAGGGAACGGAGACTGCCGTTAACTTGCTCGAGCGATGGGCTGAGGAAGGTTTTCTTGTTGCCGCTCCCTGCCTCATCTTCATCGAAGTTACCAATGCATTATACAAGCGCGTACGGCGCGGAGAATTAACGCTGTCAGATGCCGTCATTTTACTGGAACATTTGGCGAGTTTGGGCATTGCCATTCAAGATACAGCATCCCTGCACGCGCGAACATTGGAATTAGCAGACCGTTTCGGTTTGCCGTCCACCTACGATGCCTACTATCTGTCTTTGGCGGAAACCCTTCAATGCGAGTTCTGGACCGCTGACCAGCGTTTGTACAATATCGTAAAACAGGAACTCAACTGGGTGCACATTGTGTGAATCAGATCCATCCTGGTCTTAGCTTTAATAATGTCCCTCTTTTTCCGCTGGTAAATTCTCGGCTTGGCTGCCGGGAGGCCGCAGCAGCCGCCCAGGAAAAACCAGCCCCTGAGTTCGCCCGGGCTACGCTCTCGGTTGTGGTGGTGCGGTGGAGTAGCCGCCCAGGAAAAACCAGCCCCTGAGTTCGCCGGCAGACCGACGCCGTTTGCGCCCAGCGCCACGATGTGGTCAATCACGTTCAGGTGATGGTTGCGCTGCTGCAAGGAGGCCGCAAGGAAGAACTGGCCCGGTACGCAGCAGCAATAAGGGAAGTCCTTCCAACCGGATCGACCATGCGGTGACGGTGCAAAACGCCCTGCACGTCACGTTTTTACCCTTTTCCCAAAAGCCTCGACTAAGCCCCGCTTGCGAGCGGGCAAAGGCGCCGGATTTCAGAACACCTGAAATATGCCGCATTTCAGGTAATAGGTTTCGGGTGCGGCAAGGAGCATCGGGTGGTCGCGCGCCTGGCGGCGGACTTCGATCAGGCGCAGGGTGCGCCGGGCGTCACAGGCGGCGGCGGCAACCACATCAAGGAAGAGATCTTCTGTCAGATGATACGAGCAGGAACAGGTAACTAAGTAACCGCCCGGCGGGAGGAGCTTCATCGCGCGGAGATTGATTTCTTTGTATCCCCGCAGCGCACCGGGCAGGGCTTCCTTTGATTTCGTGAAGGCAGGCGGGTCGAGGATTATCATGTCAAACCGCGTCCCGGCATCTGCAAGGCGCCGCAGCTCATCGAAGCAGTTGGCTTCATAAAAGACACATTTTTCAGCTACACTGTTCAAGGCGGCGTTCTCTGCGGCCAATGTGAGGGCCGATCCGGAAGCATCAAGTCCTACCACCGATGCGGCACCCCCGCAGGCGGCACTGACGGCAAAGCCGCCGGTATAGCAGAAGCAATCCAGGATTCGTGCCCCTAAAGCCAGTTCCGCCACCGCCCGCCGGTTTTCCCGCTGGTCGAGAAAAAAACCGGTCTTCTGGCCGGTATGCAAGTCAACCCGGAAGCAGACTCCGTATTCTTCGATTTCGACTGACTGCGGTACTTCACCGTAAAGCGGCCCGGCAACAGGCGTCAGTCCCTCCCGCTCCCGGACGCTCACATCACTGCGCTCGTAGATGCCGCGGGGATTGAAAAGCTCCACTAATAACCCCACAATCTCGCTCTTAAACCGCTCGATCCCGAGGGCTAAAAACTGCACTACGAGGCAGTCGCCGTACCGGTCGACGACAAGCGCCGGCAGGAAATCAGCCTCTGCGTTCACAAGGCGCCAGGCATTCGTGTTTTGTACCACCTTGCAGCGGTAATTTGCCGCTGTTTCCAGCCGCCGGCGGAAGAATTCCCGGTCGACGGCTTCGTCCTGCCGCCGGGTCAAAAGCCGGATGAAGATCTGTGAGGCGGGGTTGGCGTAGCCGCGGCCCAAAAACCGGTTGCGCGCGTCGTAGACCTCGACGACATCCCCCGGTTCAAAATCGCCCTTCACCTCGCGGACTTCGGCGCGATAAACCCACGGATGTCCCGATAGCACCCTTTTCTCTTTCCCGGGCAAAATAAAAACTTTTGCCATAAAAATCTCCCTGCAAGATAATATCGTACATATCGTACTCCGCCGCAACACAAACTAATCTGTGGAGGAGATAAGTTATGAGTTGTTCGGCTATGCGCCATAAGTTTGAAGAAGAAATAAAACAGGGGCTAACCTTTGAACGGGCCATCGAGTTTTTAAGCGACGTGGAGGGTTCCGTTTCCGCCCACCGCGTGGAACTCGAAGAGCTGCGGCGCAAAAATGCCCCTCCCGAAGAAATCCGGCATTTGGAAGAGCACATCGCCGACGGCGAACACCTGCTAAGCGAAATCAGAAAACTGAGGTTACATTAACTCCGAAGGTTGTTCTTGCCAGGAAGACAGGCAAACTTCTTTGCGGGTGTTGAGGGGAAAAGACAGTTCCCTTTACGCTCCGGTCTCATTACAAAAGGCAGTCTCCCCTCCGGCGGCCGACAAATGCTTTCTTCGCCCAACGGACGTTATGTCCCCATAACCGACATCCGCTCATAGCAGGCTCCGCTCCTTTGGTGTGCCCACCAGCCGCAGGGCGCACCGGCGGGCGTTGTCCATTACCGTCTCGGTATCCACCGTCCGCAGCCATCCTGCTTCCACCAGCACGTTACCGTCTACGATGACGGTATCCACGTCTCCTGCCTGTGCCGCGTAGACTACGTGCGCGACAATATCGTGCGGCGGGTACAGGTGCGGCTTCCGGAGGTTCAACAAGATTATGTCCGCGCGCTTCCCTGCCTCAATTGTACCTATTATATCCCCCAGACCGAGCGCCCGGGCACCGCCGATGGTAGCCATTTCAAGAGCCGTATATGCCGGTAAAGCTTCCGGGTCGTTGTTGGCTACCTTCTGCAAAAGTGCCGCTGCACGCATCTCTTCAAGCATGTCGAGGTTGTTATTGCTGGCAGCCCCGTCCGTTCCCACGCCGACGGTGACCCCGGCGCCGAGAAGTTTGGTTACGGGAGCGATCCCGCTGGCGAGTTTCATGTTGCTTTCGGGACTGTGCGCCACCGCCGTTCCTTTTTTTGCCAAAATCTCTATGTCCTCTGCCGATAGGTGCACGCAGTGAGCGGCTAAAACAGGAAGGTCCAAGAGTCCCGTTCGCTCAAGCAGAACAACGGGGGAACATCCATGCTGCTGGTAGATCACGTCTATCTCCTGCTTCGTCTCCGCCACGTGGATGTGAACCCCCACGCCGAGTTCCTCCGCTAAGCTGACCACTTTCTTGAGGTATTCCGGCGGACAGGTGTACGGTGCGTGCGGGCCGAGCATACATGTTATCCGCCCGTCAGCCTTGCCGTGCCACTCACGGATGAACTCCCGGCTCTCGGTGAGCGCCCTTTGACCGTTGGGAGCTACACCGATAAGCCCCCGCGAAAGGGAAGCCCGGATCCCGCACTCCTTAACCGCTGCGGCTACCCTGTCCATAAAGAAGTACATGTCGGCGAAGGTTGTGGTACCGCCGAGCAGCATCTCCGCGCAGGCCAGCAGTGTTCCCCAGTATACGTCTTCGCCGCTTAGTTTGGCCTCCAGCGGCCAAATGGAGTCTTCCAACCACTTCATCAGCGGGAGGTCGTCGGCGTAACTCCGGAACAAGGTCATCGCAGCGTGGGTGTGCGCGTTGACGAATCCGGGGAGTGCCACCATATCCGGCCCTCCGTACACCTCGGCTTCGTCAAAGCCCTCCGGTACCCCGCCGGAGGGTCCGACGTACACGATTTCTCCGTCCTGCACTGCCACTGCCCCGTCCCGGATTATTTTATCCGCACCGGTAACCGGAATGACGGTGACACCCTTAATCAGGATCTTCACTTTCGCCCGCCTCCACCCTTATTTTGCCCGTAAGATGTAAGATAATCATAGCGCAAGTCAGCGACCTCTTTTTCACTCAATACCGACGGTGTTCCGATAAGAGTTGCCCACAAGTAAATCTGCGCAGCCTTTTCAACTATCTGACATACGTTAAACGCTTCATCGAGGCTGCCCCCTACCCCGACCATCCCGTGGTTGCATAAGAGCACCGCGTTCCCCTGGCCTAGTGCCGCAACAACGTTTCCTGCAAGCTGCCGCGACCCTGCGGGGGCATATTCCGCTACCGGCACCTCCCCGCCGACAATATGGGCTATATCTTCCACCAGCGGAGGGATGGGCTGCCGCGCAACTGCCATCGCACTGGCAAAAACGCTGTGTGTGTGCATGATCGCTTGTACGTCGGTACGCGCGCGGTAAATCGCTAAATGTAATTCCAGCTCCGTTGAGGGCTTCCGTTCTCCCTCGATAATTTCACCATCCAGGTTCACCACCACGATGTCCCGCGGTTGCAAGGAATCGTAAGCCATCCCGCTTGGGGTGATGACCACGAGGTCCTCGCGGGAAACCCTGCAGGATACGTTTCCCCAGGTTCCCACGACAAGCCCTGCCCGCGCCATCCTCACTCCTGACTGGGCCACCCGCTCGCGCGCCTTCTCTGCTACCAGGTTCATCTATTTCTCTCCTTCCGCGGACTGGAGGTACGCCTCCTGTTCCGGCCGCAGCCGGTCTATTTCGATGCCCAGCGAACTCAACTTCAACTCCGCCACACGGTTGTCAACCGCCTCGGGAACGGGGTAAACGCGGCGCTTGAGGTTCCGGCCCTCGTTCAGGATGTACCGCGCCGACAACGCCTGCAGGGCAAAAGAAAGGTCCATGATCTCGGCGGGATGGCCGTCCCCGGCCGCTAAATTGACAAGGCGGCCTTCCGCGAGCAAATACAGCCTCCGTCCATCCGGAAGCCTGAACTCCTCGATATTCGCACGTACCACCCGGCGGGATTCGGCGACCAACTCGAGGTCGGGCAGCGATATCTCGACGTTGAAGTGCCCGGCGTTCGCCAACAGCGCACCGTCCTTCATCCGCTTGAAGTGCTCCGCGCGGAGCACGTCTTTGCAACCGGTGGTGGTGATAAAGATGTCTCCCCTTTCCGCCGCTACAAGCGAGTGCATCACCTCGAAGCCGTCCATAACCGCCTCAATGGCCTTTACCGGGTCGACCTCGCAGACAATCACCCTCGCTCCCAGCCCTTTTGCCCTGAGACTCACCCCTCTGCCGCACCAGCCGTAGCCAAAAATCACCACGGTTTTCCCGGCAACCAGCAGGTTGGTGGCACGCATGAATCCCGCCCAAACCGACTCTCCGGTACCGTAGCGGTTGTCAAAGAGGTATTTTGTCCGGGCGTTGTTTACAGCGAGCATCGGGAAAAGGAGCCGCCCTTCCCGTTCGAGGGCATACAGCCGCAACACACCGGTGGTTGTTTCCTCGCATCCGCCGATGACCCCCCCGCTCAACTCGCGCAGGTCGGTGTGTAAGAGGTGGACGAGGTCGCCGCCGTCGTCAATCACGATATGGGGGTTTATCCGGAGTGTCTCCACTAGGTGCCGGTGGTACTCCTCGGGCGTCGGGTTGTACCAGGCGTATACCCGTACCCCGGCCGCCGCCAGGGCAGCGGCGATATCGTCCCTGGTTGAGAGCGGGTTGGAACCCGTTGCCGCCACCTCTGCCCCGCCATCCTTGAGCACCAGCGCTAAGTAAGCCGTCTTGGCTTCAAGGTGGATGCTCAATGCTATGCGGATGTCCCTGAAGGGCTGGTCTCGCCGAAATTCCTCCCGGACGGCGCTCAGTACCGGCATGTGCGCCGCCACCCACTCGATCTTTTGCTGGCCCTCAGGCGCCAGGTCCGGGTCACGGATCAGGCTTTGAGCCAAGATAAAAACCTCCTAAAAAACAGATGTCGGACGCATGATGTCTGAAGCCGGGGTTGTTTTCCAGCGCCTGCAACCCCGGCCTCGAACCTCATACATCTCACTTTAATACGGTAGAACTTTAAATATGGGGCCGGCTTAGCCCGTCCTGCGACCGACCCCCAGGAGCTAAGTCCGAAAAATTATAGGGTGGATAAAAGACTCCCCTCTCGGTGATTATCGCCGTCACTAAATTTTCCGGGGTTACGTCAAATGCGGGATTCCAGGCGGCCGTCCCCACCGGCGCCGTTGGAATCCCTGCATACGAGGTTACTTCCCCTGCATCTCGTTCTTCGATCGGAATGCCCGCTCCATCAGGTATATCCGGATCAATGGTGGAAAAAGGAGCCGCCACGTAAAAGGGCACTCCATGGTGTTTCGCCAGCACCGCTAAGGAATAAGTGCCGATCTTGTTCGCCACGTCGCCGTTTGCGGCGATCCTGTCCGCCCCGACAATCACCGCGCTCACGCCCTTTTTAGCCATAAGATAACCGGCCATCGAATCTGTAATCAACGTCACCGGGATGTCTTGCTGCCTTAACTCAAAAACCGTAAGCCGTGCGCCCTGTAACAGCGGCCGCGTTTCATCCGCGTAAACCATCTTGATTTTTCCCGCCGCATGTGCCGCCCGGACAACGCCGAGCGCGGTCCCATAGCCGCAAGTGGCTAAAGCCCCGGCGTTACAATGGGTGAGAACCCGCGCCTCACATGGCAAGAGATCGGCCCCGTAGGCGCCGATTTTCCTGTTGGCGGCCGCGTCCTCCGCGAAAATTACATCAGCCTCCTGAGCGAGTCTCTCGACCACCGCGTCCGGCGGTTCTCCGCCCATACCTTCCGCAACCTTCAGCTGGCGCGCCACGGCCCAACGGAGATTGACCGCCGTCGGCCGGGCCTGAGTAATCTCGACTGCAGCAGCTTTTAATCGCTTCTGGAAGCCCTCTTCCCCCTCGCGTGCCGCTTCAATAGCTGCAAGCACCACCGCATACGCCGCAGCCGCCCCGATCGCCGGCGCCCCCCGTACCGCCAGCCGGCGGATCGCACGGATAACCTCCCGGTAGTCTGTAAGTGTAAGGTAACTTATCTTATATGGGAGAAGCGTCTGGTCGATAAGCTCAAGCGCCCCGTTTTTCCAGCGTAACGTATCCATATCAGCTCTGCACCGGCCCCCCAACCGCAACCTGGCATGTGCACTCCCTGTCCTCATCTATCCAAGACACCGCCTGCATCAACAGCCGCCGGATATCCTCTCCCCGGCCCTGCATCATTTCCACAACCTCCTGGTGGCTAAGGCGGTAAGCAGCAATGCCGGCAGCAAAATTAGTCACCATCGCCACCGTTGCGTAACAGATTTCCGCCTCCCTGGCAAGAACTGCCTCGGGCACTCCGGTCATCCCCACAAGATCGCCGCCGAGTTGCCGGAACATCTTGATTTCCGCCGGGGTTTCAAAACGCGGCCCTTCGGTGCAAACATAGGTGCCCCCTTCGCAGGCCGGCAGGTGGAGCAACCGCGCGGCCCGGACAAGAATTCCCCTCAACGCGGGGCAGTAAGGTTCAGTAAAGTCGACATGCACAACCCCCTCGGGTCCGCCCTCAAAAAAGGTCTGCGCGCGCCCCCTGGTGAAGTCAAGAAACTGGTCCACAAACACAAACTCCCCCGGCTTCATTTGCGGGTTGAGCGAACCCACCGCCGCCGTCGCCAAAATCGACCGCACTCCCAACTTTTTCAGCGCCATAATATTCGCCCGGTAATTTATCAGGTGTGGGGGTACGGAATGGTCCGCTCCGTGACGGCAAAGAAAAACGACTTCCTTACCGCGGTAAACCCCGCGGGTTACTTTAACATCGCCATAAGCTGTGTCTATAGTCTCCTGAAAGATATCCTCCAAGAGCTCCGGGTCGTAAACGCCGGTCCCTCCAATAATTGCTATCGACGGCACTGGCTCACCCCCCACATGCACCTTTTCAATCGAAAATCGCTGCTACGAATTCCGCCGGGTTAAACGGCGTGATATCTTCAATCCTTTCACCCGTGCCCACAAACTTTACCGGGATATCAAGCTCTTTTTTAATCGCCACCACCACTCCACCCTTGGCGGTGCCGTCAAGCTTCGTCAGCACGATCCCGGTCACTCCGGTGGCTTCGCCAAAAAGTCTTGCCTGGCTGATCGCATTCTGGCCGGTCGTCGCGTCAACCACGAGAAGAACCTCGTGCGGCGCGCCAGGCACCTCCCGCTCGGACACCCTTTTCAGCTTCTTTAACTCCTCCATCAGGTTGGTTTTGGTTTGGAGCCTGCCGGCTGTATCCACCAAGACCACATCCGCCTTGCGGGCCTTCGCCGCCTGAAGCGCGTCGTATACCACCGCAGCGGGGTCGGAACCTTCCCGCTGCTTTATGATATCCGCACCCGCCCGCCGGGCCCACACTTCCAACTGGTCGATTGCAGCAGCGCGAAAGGTATCTGCGGCTGCAAGGAGCACCTTGGCCCGCTGCTTGGCAAAATAGTGCGCTAATTTGCCGATGGTGGTTGTCTTGCCGGTACCGTTTACCCCCACCATCAGAATCACCGCCGGCGGCCCGGGGGGTAAAAGAAGCGGCGCGGTCTCGGTCCCTAAGATGCGCAGAACCTCCTCCCTGAAAAGCGGCTTAAGCCCGGACGGGTCGCTTAACCGGAGTTCTTTCACCCACGCCTTGACCCGCGCCACGATTTCGAGGGCCGCGGCCACTCCCACGTCCGCCTGGATTAGTGCCTCCTCAAGCTCCTCGTAAAGGTCCTCATCAATCTCGCGCCGCCGGGAAATCACGCTTTCGATCTTTTCTATAAAACCCTCGCGGACCTTTGTGAGCTTGTCCCGCAGCCTCCCGAAGAGCCCCACGTTCTTTAATCCCCCTTAACAAGTGCTTCCAATGCCTCCCGCGCTGCACGCTGCTCGGCTTCCTTTTTGGACCTTCCCTGTCCCTTACCCAGGCATTCCCCCCGGTAAAAAACACCGGCGGTAAACGATTTTGCGTGGTCGGGTCCTTCCTCCTTCAGGATGATGTAGGAAACGTTTTCCGGTGAGCGGCGCTGTAAAAACTCCTGCAGTTCGGTTTTGTAGTCCCGTTCCTGGCGGCCTCTGAGAATGTCCTCAATAACGACCCTGAGTTTCGACAGAGCAAACTCCCCCGCAACTGACAATCCTTGATCGAGGTAGATGGCACCCAACAGCGCTTCAAAAGCGTCTGCCAGGATTGAAGGCCGCTGCCGTCCCCCCGACATTATTTCACCTCTACCCATAAGCAGAGCTTCGCCGATCCCCAACCCTGACGCAACACGTGCGAGAGAGGGCTCGCATACAATCGCCGCCCGGAGTCTTGTCAGGTCGCCTTCACTTTTCTCCGGAAAAGTCTTATAAAGGTACTCGCTCACTACCACCTCAAGTACGGCATCACCCAAAAACTCCAGCCTTTGGTTATTGGCAACCCCGGAATGCTCGTATGAGTAAGAACCGTGTGTCAGTGCTTGGCGCAAGAGAGTTTCATCATTCCACTCGATGCCGATTCTTTGTCGCAAGGCCTGATACCCGTCAGTCAAAACACACACCCCTGCAAAACGGTACCCTGTTTTAAAGCAGAGATACGCCGTTCGAGCTCTTACTTTCAAAAATGAAAACAGTTAAGGACGGCCAATAAACCACTGTCAACCCCTGTATCGCTTAAAGACAAGGGCGGCGTTATGTCCCCCGAAGCCAAAACCGTTGGAAACCGCCACCTCCACCTGGGCCTTTCGAGCTTTCCCCGGAACGTAATCAAGGTCGCAGTCGGGATCCGGCTCCTCGTAGTTAATCGTAGGCGGAATAATGCCGTGGGTAATGCTTAAGACGCATGCGGCCGCCTCAATCCCGCCCGCTGCACCTAACAGGTGCGCCGTCATGGACTTGGTTGAGCTTATCGGTAACCGGTAAGCAAACTCACCAAAGACCTTTTTAATGGCCATCGTCTCAACCTTATCATTGAGCGGTGTGGAAGTGCCGTGGGCATTGATATAGCTTACCTCTTCCGGCCTTAAACCAGCGTCTGCGAGCGCCCTTTCCATTGCCTTGGCAGCACCGGAACCATCCGGGTCCGGCGCGGTGATGTGGTAGGCATCGCAACTCTGGCCGTAACCAGCTATTTCCGCATAAATGTGCGCCCCCCGCTCAAGTGCCCGCTCCATGCGTTCCAGAATTAGAATCGCCGCTCCTTCGCCGACCACAAAGCCGTCCCGTCCCGCATCAAAAGGCCGACAGGCCCGTGCCGGCTCGTCGTTCCTGGTGGACATCGCCTTCATCGCACAAAAACCCGCGATACCTACCGGGGTTATCGCCGCCTCAGCACCGCCGGTCACCATTAAATCAGCCTCACCCCGCTGAATGATCCGAAAGGCCTCGCCGATTGCCTGGTTAGAAGATGCGCAAGCAGTGACCACCGTGCTGTTCGGCCCGTAAAAACCGTTCATAATCGCGATATACCCTGCTCCCATATTGGCGATCATCATCGGCACGAAAAACGGGCTTACTCGATTCGGTCCCCGCGCAACCAGAACCCGCGTCTGTTCTTCAAAAGTCTCAATACCGCCGATGCCGCAACCGAGAACGACCCCCACCCGGTCAGGATCAACCGTACCCGGGGCGATTCCCGCGTCTTTTAGCGCCAAATCTGTTGCAGCAACCGCAAACTGGGTATAGCGGTCCATTCGCCGGGCCTCTTTTTTGTCGATGTACGCCTCGGGATCGAAATCTCTTACCTCAGCCGCAATCTGCGTCTTAAACCCTGTCGGGTCAAACCGCGTTATCCGGCGAACACCTGATTCGCCGCGGATAAGCGCTCCCCAGAAAGCATCCTTGCCGGTACCGATCGGTGAGATGATTCCCAATCCCGTTACCACAACACGCGGCAGCACTACTGCACCCCCCGCAATAAGAGGTCCACTCCTATTCAATCCGCTCCTTGATATAGTTCACGGCATCGCCTACTGTCCGGATCTTCTCCGCCTCTTCGTCGGGAATCTCGGTTTCAAACTCCTCCTCAAACGCCATTACCAACTCCACAAGATCAAGCGAATCCGCCCCGAGGTCGTCTACGAAGGAGGCATCCGCAGTAACCTCATCTTCTTCCACCCCGAGTTGCTGGATAACAATCTGTTTTACTTTTTGAAAAATTGATGCAGACATACCTTCTACCTTCACCTCCTTCCGCCCGTTCTAAAAGAATGCTCTGCAAAAGCTAAAAATCAAATTCGCAGAAATAAGTTATGCTAATAAATCTGGAGGCTGTTAAAAACGACCCAGCACTCAACTTCGATGAGAATCGCATCTACCGCAACAAGTGGAAGTCCGCTTAATAACCCGCCGTATCAAAGGTTTAAGAAACCGGTTGTCTGGTTGAGTGCTGGGCAGGCGAGGTTTTACGGCAGCCTGCTAAAAGGTCATACCGCCATCTACACATACCACCTGACCGGTTATGTAACGCGCTCCCGGGCCGGCAAGAAAAACCACCACGTCCGCAACCTCTTCCGGCTCTCCAAACCTCCCGAGTGCGATTCTTTCCCCTAACCGTTTTTTAACTTCATCTGAAAGCCCGGCTGTCATTTCAGTCAAGATGAAACCCGGCGCTACAGCATTTACCGTGATATTTCGTGAACCTAATTCCCTGGCCGCCGCCCTGGTAAAACCGATCAGTCCCGCTTTTGCCGCTGCGTAATTCGCCTGACCCACGTTGCCCGTCAGACCGACGATAGAACTGATGTTTATGATGCGACCCCACCGGGCTTTTGTCATGGCTCTAATGGCCGCCCTGGTGCAGTTGAACGCTCCCTTTAGATTCACATCAATAACGGTGTCCCAGTCTTCATCCTTCATCCGGAGAAGCAGGCTGTCCCGCGTAACCCCGGCGTTATTAACCAGAATGTCAACTCTTCCGAAATTGGATAAGGTGAACTCGATTAGTGCAGATGCCTCTTCAGCCCTCGAAACATCAGCTTGATAAGCCTCCGCCCGGCGCCCGAGGACCCTGATTTCTGCTGCGACCGCTTCCCCTTCCGCCGCGCGGGAAACAAAATTAACAACCACATCCGAGCCGGCACGCGCCAAAGCCAGTGCCACCGCCCGGCCGATCCCCCGTGAAGCTCCGGTAACTACCGCCACCCTGTCATTTAGATACATTTTAGCCAACCCCTCTCCCTAAAGCAAGCAAACCCATTGAAAACGTCCTTTAAGCGGTCTCTATACTTTTTACAATTTTCATATAACACCTGCTTTTTGCAATACTCCCAGCGTAGCATTTAGGGAAGCCTGGTCCTCGACATTACAGCAAGTTGCCTGTGGCGCAATCCGCCTGACCAGTCCGGACAAGACCTTTCCGGGACCGACTTCGATAAAAACCTTAACTCCGTCGTCGGCAAGCCGCCGGATGCTTTCCTCCCAGAGCACCGGACTGAAGATCTGCCGTACCAGAGCGCTTCGAACATCCGACGCGGTTGTCACATACTCCGCGGTCGCGTTAGCCACAACCGGGAACACCAGCCTTTTAATCGGAGCTTGCTCCAATTCCATGGCGAAAAGCTCACTGGCCCGTCGCATCAGGGACGAGTGAAAAGGACCGCTAACCGGCAAGATGACACATTTTTTGGCACCGGCCTCTTTGGCCGCCGCAACCGCCGCTTCCAGAGCGGGAGTTTCGCCGGCAAGGACAGTTTGACCGGGGCAGTTAAAGTTGGCGGTTTCAATCACACCCTTGGCCTGTGCGGTACGGACCACCTTATCAATGCACGCCCTGTCTAACCCAAGCACTGCAACCATACCTCCGCTCCCCAAAGGCACTGCCTCCTGCATGAACTGCCCTCGTTTGCGCGTGAGTTTGACCGCAGTCTGAAAATCAAACGCACGCGCCGCCACCAAAGCCGCGTACTCACCGAGGCTGTGCCCGGCGGCCGCATCGGCACTCACACCGTGCAATTCCAGCACCTTTAAGGAGGCTATGCTCGCCGTAATTACCGCCGGCTGGGTGTTAATGGTCTTTTGCAGTTCTTCTTTCGGCCCCTCGAAACATAAGGAACTGAGTGAAAATCCGAGTGCGTCATCGGCCGAGGAAAAAACTTCCCTTGCAGCCGGATACAATGTATAGAACTCCCGGCCCATGCCCACATATTGCGAACCCTGCCCCGGAAACACAAAGGCTAATTTCACTTACGCCCTCCTTTAATATCGCAGCAAAACCGCACCCCAGGTAAGACCGGCCCCGAACGCAACCAGGAGCACCAGGCTCTCACCGGACCTTATCTTCCCGCTCATTACAGCCTCATAAAAGGCAATAGGAATGGAGGCTGCAGAGGTGTTGCCGTAGCGATCAACATTTACCATCACCTTTTCGGGGGAGAGGCCGAGTCTTTTGGCTAATGCGTCAATGATACGGACGTTAGCCTGGTGCGGGATGAAGCAGCCGATTTCATTTTGACTTACCCCGGCCCGGCGTAAAGCTTCTAAGGCCGCTTCTTCCATCGCCCGCACGGCGAATTTAAAAATCTCCCTGCCGTTCATATAGAGGTAGTGCTGCCTTTCCCGCACCGTTTCCGCGGAGGCGGGAAGGCGTGTCCCGCCTGCGGGCATCTTCAAGAGTTCCCCGCCTGAACCATCCGCCCTGAGATAGATCGAGAGAATGCCGCTCGGGGGCTCAACCGGTTGTAAAACCACCGCCCCGGCACCGTCGCCGAAAAGCACACAGGTGGAGCGGTCCTCCCAGTTGGTAACCCTTGAAAGCAAGTCGACGCCGATCAACAGTACGTTCCGGTAAAAGCCGGTCTGGATAAACTGTGCTCCCACCGCCAACCCGTAAACGAACCCGGAGCAGCCGGCCTCAAGGTCAAATGCGGCAGCCCTTTTCGCCCCAAGCCGGTCCTGCACAAGACAAGCTGTCGCCGGAAAGAGCATATCCGGCGTGGATGTGGCTACTATAATGAGATCTACTTCCGCAGGAGCCAATCCCGCGGCATCAAGTGCCTCCCTGGCAGCCCTCACGGCAACATCGGAAGCGGCCTCCTCCCGGGCGGCGATACGTCTTTCTCTTATCCCTGTCCTCTCCCGGATCCAGGCATCACTGGTATCAACCATCCGCTCCAGGTCAAGGTTCGTCAACACTCGCGCGGGAACGTAAATGCCCAGACCGGTTATCCCCACCGCGGGCCGGTCTTCAGCCATTGGCCGTTTCTACTCCCTTCGTGTTTCGCTCCTTGATGCTCCCGGCAATGGTTTCAACCAGCCCGCTTTTCACCGATTCTACAGCCACCCGGACGGCGTTTTTGATCGCCAGCGCCCGCGAGGTTCCGTGGGCAACCACAACCACACCGTTAACGCCCAAAAGGGGCGCCCCCCCGTACTCGGCGTAATCAAGGCGCCGCCTTAAGCCCTTTAACAGGGCCAGGGTGAGCCCCAGCGCTATCTTGGCCGGAAAGTTTTTTGAGACTTCCTGGCGGATCATTAACTCCAGCGCCTCAGCCAAACCCTCTCCCGCCTTCAAAAGCACATTGCCAACAAAGCCGTCACAGACGACGACGTCAACCCTCCCGTTGAAAGCTTCCCGCCCTTCAACATTTCCGATAAAGTTCAAAGGTTCTTTTTTCAGAAGCGGAAAAGCGCTCAATGTCAGTTCGTTCCCCTTTGTTTCTTCCTCGCCGATGCTCAAAAGACCTACCCTGGGATGCTTGATTTTAAGGACGCTCGAGGCATAGGCGGCGCCCATAATCGCAAACTGAACCAGATGCTGCGCTTTAACGTCCACGTTGGCGCCTACATCGAGCAAGACGGTGTTACCCTGGGGGTTCGGCATCAGGCTCATTAACGCCGGCCGGTCAATACCCTGTATCCGCCCCAGCCCCAAAAGCGCTGCCGCCATTACAGCACCGGTATTGCCGGCGGATATCACCGCGTCGGCCCGGCCCTCCTTAACCAGTTCTACCCCCCGGACGATAGAAGAGTCCCTTTTCCGGCGGACTGCCTGAACGGGGTGCTCTCCCATACCGATGACTTCGCTTGCGGGAACCACCTGAACTCTTTTAGAGTTTACGCCTGTCATTTCATTTAAAATACGCGCCTCGTCTCCTACCAGCAGAACCTCAATCCCATACTCTTCCGACGCGCGTACCGCCCCGGCAACAACCTCAGTTGGGGCATAATCACCGCCCATAGCGTCAATCGCTACCCGCAAGCTCAGAACCTCCTCCCGGCTTAAGCAGAAATAACAACTGGCCACCAGGCCGCTTGCACAGACTTACCGTTAAACGGTTCGAGGCCGGATATACGGTGTTTAAAAGCCGCAACAGGCGTTTGCCGCAAGAACGTCTCCGGAGTTAAGATCCGTCGGCAACTTACCGCCCCTCGCCTCTATAAAAATAGGGTCCTGGCATAACACCAAAACCCACCCTAATAAATCCTATTATGTTACTTTGCCCCCTCGTTGACCAAAATTTGCCGTCCCTTGTACTGACCACAGTTTGGACAAACACTGTGGGGCTTCTTCAGGGCTTTACAATGCGGGCAAGCAACGAGACCCGGGGCCTCTATTTTAAGCTGCGCCCTGCGCAAACGCTTGCGTTGTTTGGACGTCCTACGTTTCGGCACCCCCACCGCTGCCACCTCCCTCTTTTTGACTTAATAACCTGCTGAGGGCCGCGAGCCTCGGGTCCCCGAGTTCTTTCGGGCAACTGCATTTGCCCGTATTCAGGTCCCGGCCGCAGGTAAGGCATAAGCCTTTACAATCAGCGTCGCAAAGCGGCTTCATCGGTATGGACAGCATGAGAGTCTCCGCCACCTGACCGGTGAAGTCAAGTTCGTCCGCCGCCGGAGCAACTTCTTCGCTTTCATCCCCCGTTAAGCCGCCGTGCAGGCGGTATTTCTCCTCGAACCGCCCTTTAATGTCTAACGGAAACTCCTTCATACAACGGCTACAGGCCAGGCGTACGGTCGCTCTAACCTCACCCTCCGCCCATAAAAAATCACCCGCGTTGGTAATGCGTAACTGAAGTTCAACAGGAGAGATTACCGGCACGGGTTTGTCTTCACCTGGAACAACCTCTATTTCACCCGTCAGATGATACCGCCGCTCTTGAGCCGGGGTCTTCTTCAACCCTGCTACGCCAATTGTAAACATTGCCCACCCCGTCAGATTATAACGGCGTGCACTTGCGGTGTCAAGTGAAAGGAGTCGAAGGCATTAGAACTTCTCGTTCCTCATAAAAAATAGCGAGGTGAACACCGTGGGCACTTACTCCCGCAAAACCCTCCTCGCGTTCCTGATAACCATCTTTTTCCTATTGATGATCGCTTACCCCGCAGCAATCTACCGGGGTGCCACCAACGGACTTAGCATTTGGTGGCAGATTATTTTCCCCTCGCTTTTACCTTTTTTTATTACCACCGAGCTACTGCTCGCCCTGGGAGTCATCCAGTTCTTTGGGGCACTTCTTGAACCCCTTACACAGAGAGTCTTTCGTCTTCCGGGTGCTGCCGCGTTCGCCATCGCTGTGGGGTATACTTCCGGCTACCCGATGGGTGCCGCAGTGGCCGCGCGCTTAAAGTCCCAAGAACTACTGTCGGCATCTCAGTCAGCACGCTTGGCCGCTTTTACCAATAACGCAAGCCCGCTTTTCATCCTGGTGGCAGTCTCAGTTGGCATGTACCAGAACCCGGCTCTGGGACCGTTCCTCGCAGGTGTCCATTACCTGAGCAATGTACTGACAGGAATCACCCTCGGGCTTTTCGCCCGCCCCACATTTGCAGCCGTCCAAAACCCGTGGCAGCGGGCGGTAAATGAACTCGCCCGGACCCGCCGCAACGACCTGCGAAACATGGGTCAACTTGCCGGTGAGTCAATCCGCCATGCGGTCAACAGCCTTTTTGTCATTGCAGGCTTCATCTGCATTTTTGCCGTGGTGCTCCAGTTGTTTAATGAGGTTCCGATTCTGCAGGCTCTTTTACATTTTGTCGGCAGCGTCCTCCAGCGAATCGGACTTCTGCCCGAGCTGTGGCCTGCACTCGGCGCCGGTTTCTTCGAAGTCACTCTCGGCGCTAAAACCGCAGCGGCCGCCGACGCACCCCTCATCGAAAAGTTACTCATGACGCAAGTCATCTTCGCGTGGAGCGGCCTCTCTGTCATCATGCAGGCATTGAGCTTTTTATCGGCGGCAAAGGTCCCGGGGAGTATTTTCCTCCTGGGACGATTCTTACAGGCGCTCTTCGCCTGCGCCCTGACGTACGCCTTATTTCCCTTCTTTGCGCCGCGCCTCGCGCAGACGGCAGCCGCCCTCCCTACGGCCGCACCCTCCTTTACCGCCATCCTTACGGGCGCAGCCGTGTTATGCATCACCGTTAATCTTTCGCTTATAATGTTGGCGCTTCTTGTTTTGACCGGCTGCAAGCTCAAATTCCGGTGCCGGCAGTTCTTTCGTCAATAGCAGCGGCCGGGTTATCGCGCAGTTCACCAGCGCTACAACAGCCCGCCGGACCAGTTATCCTGTAAAACCTTCAGCGCAATCCCAAGCAACAGTGATTTTATGCTTCAATCAAACGGCAAACCAAATGAAAAACCCCGGGATTTTTCCGGGACTACCTTCTCTAAAGAACCGTAGCAAAACTACTTCATCCCTCTTAGCTCCGCACGGCCCTGCTGAATTTCCCGGGTGATCCTGTCCAACCGGTCCTCAAGCTTAGCGAGGACATCGTCCGCGTATTCCCGGGCACCGAGCTTGATTTCGCGCGCGACCTGTTCCGCCTTACCGAGGATAGACTCCGCCATCTCCTTTGCCTGGCGCACAACCTCGCTTTCTTCAGCCTTTTTTTCTGCATCCTGCCTGGCTTGCTCCAAGATGCGTTCGGCTTCCCTGTGGGCTTCGTCCATAACCTTTTCCCGTTCCTGTACTACCCACTTGGCCTTCCGGACATCGTCCGGCAGGATGGTGCGGATGCGATCGAGGATGTCCAGCATCTTATCTTCGTCAACTAAGACCTTCCGAGTGAGCGGAATTCGGCCGCTTGTCTCAATCAGTTCCTCAAGCTCATTAATTACCGCGAGAAGCTCCACTTTACCCCTCCTCTAAAAGTTCAACGTTTAAGGGTCAAGGCCCGGGTTCACTCCGGTATCCTTTCATTTGGAAAACTTTTCCCGAAGTTTTTCCTCCACCAGGGGCGGAACCATATCCTTAAGGCACCCTCCATAGTAGGCCAGTTCTTTTACCGCACTCGAACTGATAAATGAATAGTGCGCCTCGGTCATCAAAAACAGCGTTTCTATCTCCGGTGCCAACTTCTTATTTGTCAGTGCCATGACAAACTCGTTCTCGAAATCCGAAATAACCCTCAACCCTCGGATGATTGCGCAGGCCCCGACACGCCTCGCGTATTCAACTGTTAGTCCGTCGTACGAATCCACCCTCACCTTAACCTGATCCGCTACCAAATCCCGGAGCATCTCAAGCCGTTCTGAAATCTCAAAAAGAGGCTTCTTCTTCGGATTTTCCGTGACCGCTACAACGATCAAGTCAAAAAGCTGAGACGCTCGAACAATGATGTCTATGTGGCCGTTCGTGACAGGATCGAAACTGCCCGGATATATGGCGATTTTCAAGTATCATCCTCCTTAACCCTGTAAAAAGAAAGCACCGTATCGCCGTAACGCTCGCGCCGCATCAGAACCAAGTCCTCTATCGCTTCCGGAAGCTCTTCCCGGCAGTCGCTTTCGCAGACCGCTAACCCGCCCGGGGCGAGCAAACACCTCTTCGCAATCAAACTTAATGCTTTCGTCTCGTATCCCTTTTTATATGGCGGGTCTATATATACGACATCAAAGCGGTCTTCCCTTCGCCCGAGGAGATTAACTGCCGTCAGGGCATCTTTAATGAAAACTGTTGCTTTATGAGTCATGCCCGTACGTCTCAGGTTTTCGCGGATCAGGCTAACAGCCCGTGGACTGCGCTCGACAAAAATAACCCACGCCGCTCCACGGCTTAAGGCTTCGATCCCGATACTGCCCGTCCCGGCAAAAAGATCGAGAAACCGCGCGTTGGGGATCTTGGATGCCAAGATATTGAAAAGCGCCTCTTTTACCCGGTCGGATGTTGGGCGGATGCTCCTTCCAGGAGGCGTCTGAAGCTTACACCGCTTTGCCGATCCCGCAATGACCCGCATTCCAATATCCTTCGCTTTCCGGTATTAAGTGGGAAAAATGGGCTTGCTGACATCAAATATTAAATTTTAGATTATTATAGCACAGTTAAACGCAAATCACAGCGATTTTTCGCATAACAGCTTTCCGGGAGGGAAAAGATAGATTCAGTAAAACGGGAGGTTCATAGGATGCTGGACCTGGCGGTTGAGGCGCACGAACTGGCAAGGGCCAGGACGGGCACTGAAATACCGGGGGTAGTCGTTGAAAAGGAAAACTTCCCCTATGCCACTGTAACCACCGTTCGGGTAGAAACCGAAGAAGCTGAGCGGATCATGCAAAAGCCTAAGGGGACTTATATCACAATCGACGCACCTCCCTTGCGTGATAACGACCGCAGGACACACCAGGAAATCGTCGGACTTTTAGCTCAAAAGCTAAAACTCCTTCTGCAAAACCTGAATTTGCCGGAAGACGCAAGCGTTCTGGTAGTAGGTCTTGGCAACTGGCATGCGACACCGGATGCTTTGGGTCCGCGGACAATCGATTACACCCTGGTTACCAGACACCTCCACCGGTACGCACCGCAAGAGCTTCACGGGGGTCTGCGGGAGGTTAGCGCCCTCGCCCCCGGCGTACTCGGTATAACAGGTATTGAAACCGCCGAAATCATTCGGGGCGTGGTCGAAAAGATACAACCCCGCTTCATAATCACTGTGGACGCTCTGGCAGCACGTAACGTTGAAAGGATAACCAGCAGCATCCAAATAGCAGATACCGGGATCGATCCCGGTTCCGGAATAGGTAACGACCGTACCGGAATCAATTTCAGAACCATGGGAATTCCGGTAATCGCCATTGGTGTACCGACTGTCGTCCACGCCGCCTTCATTGCCAGCGACGCAATTGAAAAGCTCTGGCGTGAGCTCAATAAAAATCCGAATATGCAGCGGGTTTACAAAACACTTCATCCCGAACTTGTAAAAAGCGTGACGGATGAGCTCCTTGAACCATTTGGAGGGCGGTTGATGGTCACGCCTAAGGAGGTCGACGGCCTGATACAAACAACAGCGCGTATTATAGCCGGCGGTATTGCTTCGGCACTGCACCCCGGAATCCCTGCCGAAGAATTCAGCCTGTATTTGGGGTAGCCCAGCACTCAACTCGTTATATGGGAAAATCAAACTGTTACCGGAAATAAAGCTCTTTTATTCGAATACCGCTTGAGTGCCGGGCGACATCGAATTGCGCAGGCGGGCCTTTACAGCAGCATCTTGCACCCGGCCCGCCCGCAAGAGGTTAGAACTTCGCAGCACCAACGGTCTGTGCAGCCAAGTTCTGTTCATAAGTCTGAATCATGCGCCGTACCATATGTCCCCCGATGGCACCGTTTTGCCGGGAGGGAACATCACCGAGGTAACTACCGGGCGGTAAGTTGATGCCGACCTCACGAGCGATTTCCCATTTCATCGCATCAAGGGCCGCCCGGGCCTCGGGAACCAACACTCTGTTTGTACGCTGTCCCTGTGCCATTAACTTCACCTCCTTAAGTTTTTTCTGTCTTTATTTTTCGTTCGTGCTGTCGGTCTCATACCCGGTGTTTTTTTGTTAACGAGATTTTGTCTGGTAAATTTAAAAACAATTTATTTTTGAGGAAAACTCTTGTGCAAAAATTCACAAAATTAACGCGACCACGCCTGCAGTTATATCCAGAGTTACTTGTCCCACCTGCCGGTATCTACCGACATATTGGGAGGTGCAAGTGCGGGGATAGAAGTGGGAAGAACGGCAGCGGCATTATAACGTTTACCGTTGAACATCGCACTTTGAACTTCGAACTTGCAGCGGAAGGCGTAGCGGGAAGTGGAGGTTTAGCCGACCGGATCTTTCAAGTTCTCAAACCGGAGCCCGATCTCGTCCATTATCTTCCTGCCGATGGCGGAAGCAAAATGAGGGTCAGAGTCAAGAAACCGTTCCGCTTCCACGCGCGCAAGCTCTAACAGGGCGTGGTCGCGGAGGATGTTGGCAACCTTCAGTTCCGGAAGCCCGGACTGGCGCATGCCGAAGAACTCACCCGGGCCCCTGATGCGCAGATCCTCCTCCGCAAGAGCGAAACCGTCACTGAGCGCGGTGAGAGCTTTCAAACGCGCCGCCGCTTCGGGCGTTGTCCTGTCGGCTACAAGAATGCAGTAAGCGGCATGCCCGCCCCTGCCGACCCGGCCGCGGAGCTGGTGCAGTTGCGCTAATCCAAAACGATCGGCATCGTAAATCACCATTACGCTAGCGTTTGGCACGTCAACCCCCACCTCAACAACCGTGGTCGAAACCAAAATGTTTATTTCGTTCCGCCTAAAAGAGGACATGATTTTTTCTTTCTCCTCGAGCTTTAGGCGCCCATGCAGAACAGCAACCTCGAACTCGGGAAAAACCTCCTTGAGTTCCCCCGCAAGGCTGAGCGCGGCCTGCGCCGTCAGCTTCTCTGATTCCTCGATCAGCGGACAGACAAAGTAGGCCTGGCGGCCCTTTTTTATCTCCGCCCGGACGAATCTATAAACCCTTCCCAACTCCGCCGGCTTGAGCCAGATTGACTTCACCGCCTGACGCCCTGGCGGCAGGCTGTCTATCACCGTAAGATCGAGGTCCCCGTAAAGGGTCAGTGCTAAAGTCCGGGGTATCGGCGTCGCAGTCATCACCAGAACATCGGGATAATCGCCTTTCGCTCGCAGGAGTCCCCGCTGCCGCACGCCAAACCGGTGCTGTTCATCGATCACCGTTAAACCCAACCGGTGGAACGTTACCCCTTCTTGAATGAGCGCGTGGGTTCCGATCACCACCGCTGCTTCCCCCGCTGCAACGGCTTTTAGTCTGGAAACACGTTCCTCTCTCTTGAGACTCCCCGTCAAAAGCGTCACACTAATCCCGACTGGTTCAAGCAAAGACCTCAGGTTTAAATAGTGTTGCTCGGCGAGGATCTCCGTAGGCGCCATCAGCGCCCCCTGGAGTCCGTTCTCCGCCACCTTGGCAAGCGCAAGTGCAGCCACCACCGTTTTGCCCGAACCCACGTCCCCTTGCAGCAAGCGTTGCATCGGCTGCGGCTTCTCCATATCCCGCGATATCTCAACCCAGGCTCGCTCCTGCGCCGGGGTAAGAGTGAAGGGCAAGGAGGCCTTGAGGGCGAGAACCTTTGCTCCGTCCGGTGCGTAGCGGTGGCGCTTTTCCGCCGCCACAATCTCCTGCCGGCGGCGGAGCAGTGCGACCTGAAGGAGGAACAGTTCTTCAAACACCAAGCGGCGCCGGCCCTCCTCGGCATCATCCATGGATTCGGGGAAATGTGCCGCCGCCAGCGCCCGGGCCCTGTCGTAAAGCCTGTGCTCCCGCAAGGCATCCGGGGGGAGAACCTCAGGAAGTGCTGATACCTCAGTTTGAAGGATGCTGAAAATCACGGTACGAAGTACACGCTGTGAAAGCTTCTCGGTAAGCGGGTAAATGGGTACTATACGGCCGGTGCTTAGCCCTTCTTCCCCTTCACCCGCCTCGAACTCGGCAACCTGGATCTCCGGGACGCCAAAACCGTGCCGGACTTTGCCGGTCACCGTAAGCCGGCTGCCGGTCTTTAATAATCTTTTCAGGTAAGGCCGGTTAAACCAGACCGCGTAGAATATGCCCCACCTGTCGCGCAGCGCCGCTCGGAACACCTTTATCCCTGAGCGCGCTGTTGTCTCCTGAACCGCAACCACTTCTCCCTCCACCGTAGCCAGCTCCCCTTCTTTGTAGGCTTTCACCGGCCGGCAGACTGTCCGGTCTTCGTACCGCCGCGGGATATGGTACAAGAGGTCGCCTACACTTCTCACACCAAGACGGGAGAGCAGGCGCGCCCGCTGAGGGCCGACCCCTTTCACGTATTGAACGGGTTTCTCCCAAACGCTATGCAACCTGACCCACCCTTAATCCAAGATACAGATACTCTCTCAACACAAAGAATCAGGCAACCGCTCTTATTAAAGCCGGATTTGACATCTTTTGCATTACTCCTACTGCTGCAGCGAAAAAACCCTAAAAAACCCTTGAGAGTTAACAACATTGTGCCCGTTAATATAATAAATGACCAGTTGTTACCCACTTCAACCATCTCCTTAAGAGAGTGTTACAAAACTAACTTATCAAAAAAGTATGGTAATCTAATAGCCTCTCGCCGCACGGTCTACTCCTATGCCTTAATTGACGTTTCACAAAACTTTTGCTAAACTGGAAAAAAGCTAAAAAACGGTAACGGTATTAAACCCCATGTTAGAGAAATAATTTATTTCAAAAAACGATATCAGGTAAGCCTCATTCCGGTAGGAGGAGCTATGCTAACTGTCGGCTTTCCCCGGGCCATGTCTTACTACTACCTTTACCCGTTCTTCCGTACATTCGTCGAAGGTTTGGGTGCGCGTCTGGTATTGTCGCCCTTTACCACAAAGGCCACTCTCGGGAAAATGGAATTTTGCCCCACCGATGAGCCCTGCGTGGCGGTGAAACTCCTTTTTGCCCATGTTAAGGAGCTCTTGGAACGCGATATCAATAAGATACTGATACCTTGTCTGGTAAGCGTCGAACCCGATAACTACTGCTGTCCGAAGTTCATCGGTGTGCCTTATATGGTGCAGAACGCAGTCCAAAATCACGGAGAGATTTTAATTCCCCGCATAGACCTTCACCGTGATGATACATCCTGGCAGGAGTCTTTCGTTAACGTTGCCCGCCGTCTTGCGGTAAATTCACGGCGCCAGGCGCTCCATGCGCTCAAAAAAGCCGCCGAGGTGCAAAGGCGGTTCGACCGTGTGGTGGCCCTCAAGCGTCTGACTGTCGAGGATGCGTACCGTTATTTTGAGGAAGGTACGCTGTTCAACGGCGTAAACGCCCGGACCGAAGCGCGGGACGAGAAGCGTCCGGTAATCGGCGTGGTCGGACATCCCTATATCATTTACGACAGCATCAGCCTTGATATCCTTAAGCTGGTGCGGGAATACGGTCCCGTGCTCACCGCCGAAATGGTCCTGCCGGAGGCAGCCCGCAGAGAAATCGATTCCATTGCCGAAGGAGAGCGCCTTTGGAGCTTTGAAGCGCAAGTCCTCGGCGCTGCGCTGCACTACCTTAGAAACCGGATGGTGGACCGCCTTATCCTGGTAGGGTCTTTTGAGTGCGGCCCGGAGTCGGTTATTGAATCCTATGTAGAGGAGGAAGCCCGACGCCAGGGTATTCCCTTTCTCCTGCTTACCTTAGACGAACATACGGGCGAAGCCGGCATGGTCACGCGGATAGAAGCGTTTATGGATGTTGCCCCCGAGGAAGCACCGCCGGCACAAGTGGAAACGAAAGCGCCGAAAGCCAAAATTATACCCGGGCCGCATCCGGAACGGATGGTCGTAGGACTGCCCTCTATGGGACACCTCGATGTGGCCATCCGGTGCGCTCTAAGCGAGTGCGGCGTAGACTCGCTCCCCACCCCGCACGCGTCAAAAGAAATCCTGGAACTCGGCAAGGTCCTGTCGCCGGAGTTCGTTTGCATGCCCTTCGTAATCACCCTCGGGCAGATGCGGTATCTGTTAGAGCGCGGGGCAACCCATCTTTTGATGGTCGGGGGTAAGGGGAAGTGTCGGCTTGGTTGGTATGCCCAGATACAGGAACAGTTGCTGCGGAACCTCGGCTATGAGTTCGAGATGATCATCATTGACTCGCCTGTGCCTCTTGCCAGGCGATGGAGCAAATTCCGCGGCGCCATTAAAGCAGCAACGGGTGATGCCTCCTGGTGGCGGGTCATCAAGGCCCTGTATGCAGGTTACCATCGCATCGCTGCAATTGACCGGGCCGAGCGGGAATGCCACCGGATCAGGGCCTTTGAAAGAAAACAGGGCACCGTAAACAGAGTCTTTCAACGGTTTGTACGCAGCGTGGAGCGCGCCCCCGACTCTCAGGCGGTGCAGAAACTGCTCCGGGATTTCTTGGACGAGGCAAACAGCATTCCGCTGGATGACACCAACCCCGTCCGCGTCCGGATTATCGGCGAGATCTGGGTGGTGCTCGAAAGCTACGTGAACCTGCACCTCGAGCAGATGCTCGGGCGCTCTGCCGATCCCCGCGTCTGGGTCGACCGGGAGATCTCGGTGACCAACTGGTTCCACCAGCACCTCTTTCCCACGCGCGATGCTTTAAAGCGCCGGGATGAAATAAAAGCCGCCGCCCGACCGTATTTGGGCACCGAGGTGGGCGGCCACGGGCATATCAGCGTAGGGCTGACCGCGCTCGCGCGGAGAGAAGGCATGGACGGGATCATACACTTGATGCCATTCACGTGTATGCCCGAAATTGTGGCCCAGAACATCCTGGTACAGCTCAGCCGGGAATATGATCTCCCAATCCTGACGTTCATCATCACCGACCAGACCGGCGAGGCGGGTTTTGAAACCCGGGTTGAGGCCTTCCTGGATATCTTAAAGGAACGAAAGGTAACGGAGGCTGAAGAAATCCCATGCCCAACTTCCTTGGCATAGACGTAGGCAGCGTAACCACAAAGGTTGTACTTATCGACGAGAATTACAACATCTTATTCGACGTTTACCTGCGGACCGAAGGAGGGCCGATCCAGGCCATCCAGCGCGCCTTCAGGCTGCTTTGCGAAAAAGTTGGTGAGATCAAAGTGGCCGGCGTCGGGACAACCGGGAGCGGCCGCCGCCTGGCCGGGATCATGGTAGGCGCGGACATAATCAAGAACGAGATCACCGCCCACGCCGTAGCCGCCCGCAGGGTGGACCCTAACGTCCGCACGGTGATCGACATCGGGGGGCAGGACTCAAAGATTATCTTTTTCCAGAACGGCGTTCCAGTGGGCTTTAACATGAACACGGTCTGCGCCGCCGGTACCGGCTCCTTTTTGGACCACCAGGCCGTGCGCCTCGGCATACCCATCGAGGAGTTCGGGGAGTATGCGCTGCGCTCGACCAATCCGATCAAGATCGCCGGCCGGTGTGGGGTTTTTGCTGAATCCGACCTGATACACAAGCAGCAGATGGGTTACAAGAAAGAGGATCTCATCGCCGGGCTTTGCCTTGCCCTGGCTGGAAACTACCTCGCCAACGTGGCACGCGGCCGAAAGATCGAACCGGTGGTCTTATTTCAGGGAGGCGTCGCCGCAAACATCGGGATGCGGGCCGCCTTCGAGAAGCGCCTCGGTCTGGAGATTGTGGTGCCCCCGCATTTCAAGGTGATGGGTGCCTTGGGCGCCGCGCTCCTTGCCAAGCGCAACTACGAGCGCCGGCGGCGTCCTTCACATTTCAGGGGTGCCGCACACATCGCGTCGTTTACCTGCACACCGCGGACGTTCAACTGCGGCGACTGCCCAAACAACTGCGAGGTCAACGAGGTTTACATAGCAGGAGAATTAGTAAGCCGCTGGGGTACCCGCTGCGGGAAGTGGAACAACCTCAACCTGTCTTCCACCGACCGGAGTGAAAACCGGTGGGGTTCAGGGTTGAAATTGAGCCAAAAGTTGTGATAGAATAGGGTGTGTTTTTAAAAAGTTAAACATGCAGGCATAATCCCGCGCCCACGCAAAAATAAAAGCGGCCTTGCCTGCCAGTTTGTTCCCCTATCCATTAACTTCGAACTTCGAACTGTTAAACTTAGAACTCTTACGGGAGGTGGAGATTTTGGCTAAACGATGCGAAATCTGCGGCAAGACCATTACTTTTGGTATTCAATTAAGCCACTCCCATATCCGTACGAAGCGCACCTGGACCCCTAACTTGCAAAGGGTAAAGGCGATCGTCAACGGGCGTCCGAAGCGCATCAGGGTTTGTACCCGCTGTCTGAGGAGCGGCAAGGTGACGCGGGCGATATAAAACTTAAGAGTTAAAATTACTATAGTTTGAAGAACAAGGCCATCGTAACTGTCAGGGCAGCCGCGATGATGGTTAGCACAGATCGTTCTCGCCACCGCCAGGCCACGAGCACGTTCATGACGACCGCCACATCAATGAGGACCGTTCCAATCGCCAGCACCACCCAGGTGTCCGTGACTGGATATGCAACTCAGATAAAATCGTTTTTAAATCCATTTTTTGGGAGGCATTCAGGATTTCTATACCCACTATCTTGTCTTCAGAAGTTGTGTCTAAATTAACGCCTTCGGAAATTTCGATAACCCCTTCCGGCGTCTCGTCTCCCAATTTTAGATACAGAGCATCTACTTCATCATCGTAATACATCTTCATCTTTTTCTTCCTTTCTTCAGGGGATAGTTTGTTATCACCGTTATTAATATTATCTTCCACCGGTAACCACGATCTTCAACGGATACTTAAATCCTTCAACACTTTCTGTGATTTCATGATTCCCACAGGTCAGCTCTTCTTCTCCTAAAACCTTTAGCAGGTAAATTCGGGAATTTTATATAATTTTCCTCTTCTTTTGCATGGCATGAGAACTTTATCTTCACAAAGAGCCTGCCCTCCTTTTATTTTCTGCCCAACGATTTCTGATTACTGCCGGTTTTTCTCCAGCCAATGTGTCAAGGAAGCGTCCCCTGACATTAAAGCGCTGTTAGGTTGCGATGTTCGGTTTCGTGGCAGAAAACCGCAAACGAACGTAATCAGCAACCCAATTGCCGTCCGCGTCACAGAGCACAGGGCGTAATGACTCGATAACCTCGGAAACAAAGCCTTTTCTCTCGGTCGTGGGCAAGGCAGAGATATAGAGCTGAGCAAATGTCTCCAGCCAGCCGCTCATGTCTCCAGGTAGTGGAGTTGGACGGGGAAAAAGAGCCATACCAAGATCGGAGACAAACCGCGCGTTCTTGGCGTATTGCTCAGGATTCCAGTGTTGCGCGTGTGAGACAGTCATAGAGCAACCTAACATTTTCTTTTAAACTCATCCTGCTTTGGTGCATTGTATAGTTAATAAGTATGGCCCGTCAAGTTATACTCTTCCCAAAAACCTGCTACTGTGCCAATTGTTCTATATAATAATTCAGAATGGTGAATTATAAAGTGGTTCAAAAACCTGTGTATGGAGATTAAAGCCACCGTCAAAGGTGGCTTCTTTACCCTGAACCCTGAACCCTGAACCTTAAACTTCGAACAGATACCAAAGACCCACAGTTTAAGCTTTAATTCGAATTTTAGAACTTCGAACTTTAGAAGGGTTCAAGGTTCACAGTTCACGGTAATGCAAAAGATTCTAAGCCGCCGGCATCGGCTTTCTTCAACTTAGAACTTTGAACTTCGAACTGTGAACGGACCCCGAAGGCCCACAACTTAAGCTTTAACTTCGAACTAAAACTGCTTCATCAGATTAGCCATCTCGATCGCATTCACCGCTGCGTTGAACCCCTTGTTCCCGGCTTTCGAGCCGGCGCGCTCGATTGCCTGCTCCAGGGTGTCCGCGGTAATCACGCCGAAGATCACCGGCACGCCCGTGTCCACCCCGACCCGGGCGATGCCCTTGGCCATTTCGCCGGCCACGTACTCGAAATGCGGCGTTGCTCCCCGGATCACGGTGCCCAGGCAGATTACAGCGTCGTACCGGCCGCTCGCCGCCAGGCGCTTGGCCACGACCGGGATTTCAAAAGCACCCGGAACCCAGGCCACCGCAACGTCCTCGTCGGCGACGCCGTGCCGGTAAAGCGCGTCAAGCGCCCCGCTCAGGAGCTTCTGGGTGATGAACTCGTTGAAACGGCCGACCACGATCCCGAACCGCAACCCTTCACCAATCAGATGGCCCTCGTAAGTTTTTGGCATTTCCCCTATTACCTCGCTTCCAAATGCTTCCCTAAATCCTGCAGCAGCTACGTCCTTCTTTGCGCCTGAAATACCATATTTATCCTAATTTTCCTTCGGAGCCCTGGTCCTTCACGAGCGTCAGCAGGTGACCCAGCTTCAACTTTTTCGTGGCCAGGTAGAACCCGTTTTCTTCCCGCGGCGGTATCTCTAACGGAACCCGCTCCACGACCTCCAGCGCGTAACCCTGGATCCCTTTAATCTTGCGGGGGTTGTTTGTCATCAACCGCATCTTCCGGATCCCTAAATCAACCAGGATCTGGGCCCCGATCCCGTAATCCCGCAGGTCAGGAGGAAATCCCAGGGCCTCATTCGCCTCAACCGTATCCTTGCCGCGATCCTGCAGTTCGTATGCCCTGATCTTATTTAAAAGCCCGATCCCCCGGCCCTCCTGCCGCATGTAGAGCAGGACGCCGACGCCTTCGGCCGCAATCATCTGCAGCGCCCGCTGGATCTGTTCGCCGCAGTCGCACCGCAGCGAGCCAAAGACATCTCCCGTAAGGCATTCCGAGTGCACCCGCACCAGGGGCGCCTCCACCGACTTCAGGTCGCCCATCACCAGCGCGATGTGCGCCTTGTCGTCGAGAATGCTTTCGTAGGCCACCGCCGTGAACTCGCCGTATCTTGTAGGCAGGCGCGCCGAACCCACCTGCCGGATCAGCTTCTCGGTCTGCCGCCGGTACCGGATGAGGTCGGCGATGGTGATGATCTTCAGCCCGTGTTGCTGCACAAACTCCAAAAGCTCCGGCACGCGGGCCATCGTGCCGTCGTCCTTCATGATCTCGCACAGAACACCCGCCGGGGAAAATCCGGACAGCCGGGCAAGGTCAACCGCCGCTTCGGTATGCCCGGCCCGCCGCAAAACCCCGCCCTCTTTGGCCCGCAAAGGGAAGATGTGCCCGGGCCGGCGAAAATCCTGCGGCTTGGCTTCCGGATCAACGATCTTCTGAATGGTGAGCGCCCGCTCGTACGCCGAGATGCCGGTGGTGACACCCCGCGCGTCTACGGACACCGTGAAGGCCGTACCGTGCGGGTCCGTGTTATGCAGGACCATGGGAGGGAAATCAAGCTCATCGGCCCGCTTTTGCGTGATCGGCACACAGATCAGGCCCCGCCCGTGAATGGCCATGAAACTTACCGCCTCCGGAGTCACCTTTTCGGCAGCCATTATCAGGTCGCCCTCGTTTTCGCGGTCCTCGTCATCCACAACCACGACCATCTTTCCTTCCCGGATGTCCGCGATCGCCTCTTCAATCGTGTTAAACATCGCCCTTAACCCCCAGCTAAATAAAGCCGTGCTCCGCTAAAAAAGAGGAGTCCATTCCCTTTTGTTTTGAAGCCCGGAAGAACTTTTCTATGTATTTACCGATCATATCTGCCTCTAAATTGACTGTATCCCCCGGTTGTTTAAAACCCAACGTGGTAACAGCTCCGGTGTGCGGGATTACAGAGACCGTAAACTCATCATCGCCCGCCTCTACCACCGTCAGGCTTATGCCGTCCACCGCCACCGAGCCCTTCTTGATCAGGTAGCGGGCCACCTCCGGCGGCGCCTCGATTGTAAAGACAGAAGCAATCTCCTGCCTAATTTTGCGGAGGATACGTCCCACGCCGTCGATATGCCCGGTGACAAGATGTCCCCCGATCCGGTCTCCAAGCCGTAGCGCCCGCTCGAGGTTTACCCTGTCGCCGGTCCGGAGCTCCCCTAAATTGGTCCTGGCAAGGGTCTCAGCCATAACGTCGGCGGTGAAACCTTTGTCTTTTAAGGCTGTAACCGTGAGGCAGACTCCGTTCACCGCAACGCTGTCCCCGACCCGGAGGTTCTCCATCACCTTATCGGCTGTGACGTGAAGTTCCGCGGAAACAGCCTGGCGTGTTATCCCCCTGATCCGGCCCAACTCTTCAACTATGCCGGTGAACATCCGTGATCCACCCCCTCACGAGCCGGGTATCCTTCAATGCAAAGGTCGCTACCCAACTCTTTCACGTTGACCTCTTTGAGGCGGATCGCTTTCGACAGGCTCCTGACACCGGTTCCGCCCACCGGCCCTATAGCTTCCCGGCCGCCGATAATCAAGGGTGCGATAAACCAGACCAACTTGTCTACCAAACCTTGCAGAAGAAAACTCGCGTTGACCGCGCTGCCCCCTTCAACCAGAATGCTCGCTATCTCCCGCTCCGCCAGCGCAGTTAGCAAAAATTCGAGATCGACCGCCGGCCCCGGCCCGCAAACCAGGACCTCCGCCCCGGCCTGTCTCAAGGCCGCAATACGCTCCGGAGGAGCCATCCCGGTCACCGCAACAATGGTAGCCGCGTCCGAACCCTGAACAATCACCCGCGCATCGAGCGGCGTGCGCGCCCTGCTGTCAAGTATGACCCGCACCGGGTCGCGCCCGCCCTCCGGTAAACGCGTGGTAAGCGAAGGGTCGTCCTTTAAAACCGTACCTATACCTACCAGTACTGCGTCGCAGGCGTTCCGTAGTTGGTGAACATACTCCCGCGCGGCATCTCCGGTGATCCACTTTGACTCACCCGTAGCGGTGGCGATCTTCCCGTCAAGACTCATTGCGGTTTTCAGGATTACGAAAGGCTTGCGTGTGGTAATAAACTTTATAAAAGCCTCGTTTAACCGGTGGGCCTCCCTTTCCAGTACCCCGAACTCCACCTCGATTCCTGATTCCCTCAAACGGGTGAAACCCTTGCCCGATACCAGGGGGTTGGGATCGGCCATTGCCGCCACCACCCTCCTGATCCCGGCTGCAATAATCGCTTCCGTGCAGGGGCCTGTCTTACCGGTGTGACAACAGGGTTCAAGGTTCACGTAAAGCGTCGAACCTCGCGCCGCACCGCCCGCAGCCTTGAGCGCCTCTATCTCGGCGTGCGGCAGGCCCGCGCGGTGGTGGTAACCCTCCCCCACAATCCGGCCTTCCCGAACTATCACCGCGCCGACCATCGGATTGGGGCTGGTCAACCCGCGCGCCTGAACGGCAAGCTCAAAAGTGCGGCGGATAAAATCTTCATCTGTCAGCCGCTCGAGGGCCATAACTTCACCACAAAAAATTCGGCTGCCCCGCAGAATCTGTCGCGGTAAGCAGCATTTTCTGTATTGTAGTATCATTATAGGTTTCCGGCTGCAAAGGTGTCAAGACGAACAGCCGCCGGGTAATTACGCCGGCAGCCGTTTACCGGTAATAAACTATTTTCGCCTCCGCTTTCAATTGTTGTACCGTTTCGCTTTCTTGAAAATATAGACGTTTGGCCCTTTTTCTGATTGTTTTTTGTTACATGCGCAAGGAAGAAAAAACGCGGCTGCTCCTTCAGGGGTTCGAGGTTCTTCCCCTGGAACAGCATCTGGCAGAACAGGCTGGCTGCCTGGCCTACCAGTTGCATACAGCAGGTTTTATTACAGGACCTAGCCGGCGCCATTAATACCACAACGGCACTTTACCTGGAAATGCCGCTTGTCAATACAAACCGTCAGCACTTTGAAATCGTTTCCGACCCCGAAGTGCGGGATTTAAAGGTTTTCTCGAGGAATTTGCGGCAGATGCAGAGTAAACCCTTTCAGCCGTCACCACTCACCCGGTTATTCGCGAGCCGCCAGCGCCTACTTTCCCGGTAAATGTCCCCGCCATAAATATCATTGGCCACCAGAGCGGGGAAGTCCTCGACGATAAACTCATGAACCGCTTCGGGGCCGAGGTCGGCGTAGGACAACACCCGGGCTTGCTTGATCGCACGGCTCAAAAGCGCACCCGCTCCACCGTAGGTGACAAAATAGACGGCTCTATATTCCGCCAGCGCCGCCACTACCTCCGGGGAGCGGTATCCCTTACCGATCATCCCTTTGAGCCCCTGCGCCAAAAGCAGAACGGTGTACGGGTCCATGCGCCCGGATGTGGTCGGTCCCGCCGCCCCGATCACCTTTCCCGGCGGCGCCGGGGTCGGTCCGACGGAATAGATTACCTGCCCTTGCAGATCCACTGGCAGGTCCTCCCCCCGGCTCAGCGACTCTACCAGCCGCTTGTGGGCAGCATCCCGGGCGGTAAGCAGCCGCCCGCTGAGCAAAACCGCCTGTCCTACCCGCAGGGATTCAATTACCGCGTCGGTCAAGGGTGTTGTTATTCGTAACGGTCTCACCTATGCGGCCCCCCGCCATTATCTTAAAAACGTAAGCTTTTCTGGGTTAGCATCCCGTACTGCTGGAAGTGACGGTCGTAGGTAAAGGCAGCATCAAAGCCGAGCCGCTCCATTAGCGCAAAGCTGGTGGCGTCAGTATAGGAAAAATCTTTATCGACATACTTTTCAATAATTTCTCTGGCCTTTTTTTCATCACGAGCAGAAATCCGCTCAACCGACCAGGTATTAGCTAAGAACCACTCCCTGGCCTTAGCCGGATAAGCCCGGACAGCAAGAAGATTGTAGGTTTCCGCCACTATAAAGTTTGATAAAACGAGCTCTGCCTTCGCTTCGGTAAGCCGGCGCAGAACCCCAACCGCCGCGCGATGGTTCCGGTCGTTTTCGAGAAGAAGCGCAGCAACCGCGCTCGAATCCACAAAAACCCTCACGCCTTCTCACCCAAGTATTTGTGCTTCTCCTCGGAAACATCCGTTTTCCCTTCACGGTCTACCGCCGAGCCGATGAGCCGCCAGATACCGTCATCAAAACTCGCCCTTTTGTACACCGGCATCTTATAAAGAACTAGGCGGTCATCTTCAACTTCGCATAACAAGTAATCGCCTTCTTCTACCTGTAATTTCTCACGAACAAAAAGGGGAAGCGTTACCTGGCCCTTTGACCTTATTCTAACAAGTTCCATTTTTAAACCTGCTCCTTATTTCTAATTTTCTTACCTGGTTATAAATTAACACCATGCCTAATAAAAGTCAATGTTATAATTCTGCCGAGCGGTGCCGGGCGGCGTGGCAGTTAAGGTTGACCGCTACCGGCAGGCTGGCGATGTGGCAGGGGTACACTTCCACGTGCACCGCCAGCGCGGTCACCCGGCCGCCCAGTCCCAGCGGCCCGATCCCGGACCGGTTGATTTCCGCCAGCAACTCCGCTTCGAGTGCCGCCGCCAGGGGATCTTGCGAACGGCTGCCTACCGGCCGCAACAGCGCCTCCTTCGCAAGCAAGGCCGCCTTCTCCATCGTCCCGCCGATCCCCACGCCCACTACCAGCGGCGGGCAGGCGTTCGGCCCCGCCTTTTCGACTACTTCGAGGACGAACCGCTTTACTCCTTCGACCCCGTCGGCGGGCTTGAGCATCCGCAAAGCGCTCATATTCTCGCTGCCGGCCCCTTTAGGCGCGACGGTAATCTTTAACCTGTCGCCCGGCACGATCCGGGTGTGGATCACCGCAGGAGTGTTATCGCCGGTGTTCACCCGGTCGAGCGGGTGGCGCATCATTGAATTGCGTAGGTATCCCTCCGTATACCCCAGGCGTACCCCCGCATTCACCGCCGCCTCCAGGTCGCCGGCGATGCAGATTTCCTGCCCCACTTCAAGAAAAACCACCGCTACCCCGGTATCCTGACAGAGAGGCAGCCCCTCCTCCCGCGCCAGCGCCGCGTTGGACAACAGCTTTTCCAGCACGTCCCGGCCCTGCGGTGATTCTTCCCGTTTTAACGCCTCTTCTAACGCCCCGAGTATGTCGGCGCCAAGCGCTACGTTTGCCTCCCGGCAGAGCCTGGCCACCGCCGCCGCGATCTCCTCCGCGCGTACCGTACGCATAACTTATCTCCGTTCTGTAAGGTATGGGTTACTTAATCTTCTACATCGGCAACAAATCTCCCTTCAGGCATAAACAAACAAAAAACGGAGTCAAGCGGCGGGCTAAAATTTCTTACAAAGATTTAGCATTACCCTTGCAGGAAAAGCAAAGGTAAACTTTGACCGGCTTCCGACCGGCTTTGCAGGTTTCGTCGGGCAAGAGTCGTGCAAAATTCTTCAGTCGTGCGAAATTCTTCTTGACGCGTCGGAGAAAAGCCGGTAAAATTAGCCTCAGCGTTTGGTATCGGTGCAGGCCGGTACTAAGCGCCGGTGATGGGGTTCACCGAACGCGGTTACGCTGATGACCCCTGGCTGTGGTGCCAGGGGTCATTTTATTTTCAAAACCGGAGGGACAGAGAATGGATCTGTGGCTTCAAGCAACGGTGTGGGTGGGCTTGGCTTTCTTAGCCTCGCTGATCTCAATCCGGCTCGGCATCTCCGTGGCGATGGTTGAGATCTTCGTCGGCGCTCTGGGGGGAAACTTCTTAGGCGTCCACCCTACGCCCTGGATCAACGCTCTGGCCGCCGTCGGCAGCGTGGTCCTCACCTTTTTAGCCGGTGCCGAGGTGGAACCGGCGGTACTCAAACAACGCTGGAAGGAAAGTCTCTCCATCGGGTTCGTTAGTTTTCTCCTGCCCTTCTTAGCGGCGTGGGCCTATGCCTACTGCGTGGCCGGCTGGAGCCCGGCGGGCGCCAAGATCGCCGGGATCGCCCTCTCCACCACCTCGGTGGCGATTGTTTACGCGGTGATGGTGGAGACCGGGCTCAACCAGACGGAACTCGGCAAAATCATCCTGGCCGCATGTTTCGTCACCGACCTGGGCACGGTGTTAGCGCTTGGCGTCCTTTTTGCCCACTACAACCTCTGGCTCGCAGTCTTTCTTGCTGCGCTGGCCGTGGTATTACCCCTCGCGCCCAAACTCGCCCGGAACCTTTTCGCCTGTTGCGCCAACCGGGTCAGCGAGTTGGAGACCAAGTTTTTCTTCTTGATCCTCTTCGGCCTGGGCGCCTTGGCCGTTAAAGCGAACAGCGAAGCGGTGCTGCCGGCTTATCTCCTGGGACTCGCCGTAGCCACCGTTCTCGCCGGCCAGAAACAGTTTGTGCGCCGCCTGCGGGGCTTGGCTTTCGCCTTCTTCACGCCCTTCTACTTCCTGAAGGCCGGTGCGCTTGTCTCCTTCAAGGCTTTGTGGGCGGGGCTCGGTTTGGTCATCATCCTGTTAGCGGTGAAAATGGCCGCCAAACTCGCCAGCGTCTGGCCGCTCACCGCCGCCTTCCGGTTCGGCAAGAATGACGGCATCTACACGACCCTTTTGATGTCTACGGGCCTCACCTTCGGCACCATCTCCTCGCTCTTCGGCCTCACCCACGGCTACATCGACCGGCAGCAGTACTCCGTGCTGGTCACCGTGGTGATCCTGAGCGGAGTGATTCCCACGCTGATCGCCCAGGCCTTCTTTAAGCCGGAGGTTAAAAAAGAACAGATCCCGGCTGCGGGCACCGCTCCCGTAAAAGAAGCCCTGCCGCCGCGGGCAAGTGAAGGAGGGAAATAAAGGTGTTTGAAAATATCATCGTGGCTTTCGACGCCTCGCCCCAGTCCTTCGCGGCACTGCGGGCGGCGCTGGAGATTGCGCAGAAATTTGGGGCTACCGTGACCACGGTCTCCGTAGTGCGGCTGCCGGAATACGCCGGCACCCTCGACGAGGTGGACGAAAACATCCAGCGCGCGCGCCAGTACTACGAGCAGCCGCTCCGGCAGGCCGCCTTCTTAGCCGCGGAAAAGGGTGTGGAGCTAAAATCGGAGGTTCTTTACGGCCACACCGGCGAGCGGCTGGTGGAATTTGCCGCCGCCGCGGGGGCGGACCTGATTGTTACCGGCGCGCGGGGCCTGAGCGGCGTCAAGCGCTATCTCTTAGGCAGTGTCTCGAACTACCTGGTTAACCACGCGCCCTGCCCGGTGTTAGTAATCCGGGATAAGGAACTAGGCACCTGAAACCCTTGAAGCCACCACCGCTACCGGAGGGAATGGCGCAGTGCCGCTAACCTACTTCTGCCAAAAGTGCTGGCGGGAGGTCCCGGCCGGCGCCCGGGGCCCCTGTCCCCACTGTGGCGCGCCGCTGGACGACGGCGCCAGCTACGTAGAAAAGCTTATCCGGGCCCTTGATGCGCCCGAAGCCGCAACGGCTCTCCGGGCCGCCTACCTTCTGGGCAAACTAAAAGCGGCCGTCGCGGTGCCCGCGCTCGCGGCTAAACTGAAGGAAAGCCCGGACCCCTACCTATCGGCCGCCGCCTGCGAGGCGCTGGGCCAAATCGGCACGCCGGAGGCAGAGGCCACGGTTTGCGCCGCCCGCAAACACCGGTTTGCCACCGTCCGGCGGGTGGCGGTAAAATACTGCCATAAAGGGGAGAAAAGCAATGCTTAACATCATCCTGCTCGGACTTGTCAGTTTTCTCACCGACGTCAGCTCCGAGATGGTCTACCCGCTGGTGCCGCTTTTCCTCACCGTCCAGCTCGGGGCCACCCCGGCCATCGTCGGCGTGATCGAGGGTCTGGCGGAGAGCACCGCCAGCCTACTGAAAGTTTTTTCGGGCTATTGGTCCGACCGCGTCGGGCAGCGCAAGCCGCTCGCCATCGCCGGCTACGCCCTTTCCACCCTCGGCAAAGGCCTTTTTTACTTTGCCACCTCCTGGGGCTGGGTTTTGGCCGGGCGCCTCGCCGACCGCTTCGGCAAGGGGGTGCGTACCGCGCCCCGGGACGCCCTCATCGCCGATTCGAGCGACCCGCGCGCCTACGGCTTGTCCTTCGGGCTGCACCGGGCGATGGACACCTTCGGCGCCGTCGCGGGAGTGGCGGCGGCCTACTTTCTCCTCCGGCACGCGCCGGCCGATTTCCGCCCCGTTTTCCTTTACGCCGTCATTCCCGCGGCCCTCGGCGTGGTTCTCCTCTTCTTCGTCCGGGAGAAGCGCGACCAGCGTTCCCGGACCGCCCAGCGCCTCAGCCTTAACTGGCGCGAACTCGACCCGCGGCTCAAGGCCTTCTTAGTGGTGGTTTTCCTCTTTACTCTCGGGAATTCCTCCAACCAGTTCCTGCTGCTGCGGGCGCAGAATCTGGGCTTCCCGGTGCGGGACGTGCTCCTCCTTTATCTCGTTTATGTAAGCGTCTACGGCCTTCTCGCCTACCCGGCGGGGCGCCTCTCCGACCGGGTCGGCCGGCGGCGGCTACTGGTCTGGGGCTACCTCGCGTACGGCCTCGTTTACCTGGGTTTCGCCTTGGTGGGGCAGCCGGGACTCCTGTGGCCGCTCTTCGCCGCTTACGGCCTCTACTCGGCGGCCACCGAAGGCGTGGAGAAGGCCCTTGTCGCCGAGATCGCCCCGGAATACCAGCGGGGCACGCTCATCGGGCTGCACGCCACCCTGGTGGGCATAGGGCTCCTTCCGGCATCACTTTTCGCCGGCTTGCTCTGGAAAATATTCGGCCCCGCGGCGCCCTTCTACTTCGGCGGCGCGATGGGGGTCTTAACCGCCGCGGCCCTGGCCGTGGTGCTGCGCGGGCCGGCGCAAACGGAGGCCGGAAGTTAGAGGGAAAGAATCCAGCGTGAAACGGTCGGTCTGGGGTCTGCCTGGAGATTATCCGGTGTTTTCGAGGAGGTGCAGTATATGCCAACCAACCGGTGCCCCGAAGTTACGACCCGCATAGTTAACTACCTTGAAAGCTGCCGGGTGGAAGGCGGAGGCTACTACTTCGCCCGCATCCCGCCCGGAAGCCCGCACGATACCTTTTACGCCGTGGCGACGCTGCGGTGCCTCGGCACCGCCCCGCGCGACCCGGACGGGGTGGCCGCCTTCTTCCGGGAGCTTTTCGACCGCAACGCCCTAACAACCCCGCCAGCGATCTACTACGCCGTAGAGACTCTCGCCCTGCTCGGCAGACTCACGCCGGCATGGCAGCCGCTCGGCGAAAGGCTGCGGTCCCTCCAGGAACCGGCAGGCGGCTTCTGGGTGCCCGAAAACCTGTGGGTGGAGGCGGCTTCGCGCCTGGAAAACACCCTTTACGCAGTGGGGGCGCTCACGCGGTTAGGAACGCCTTTCGCGGCGGCGGCGTGCGCCTCCTTCGTTACCAGGGAACTGACCGCCGCCCTGACGAAGGGAGGGCTGCCGTCCTTGGCCACAATCCACGACGCCGTGGTGATCCTCTCGCTGCTCGGGCAGCCCGTACCTGACAAGCCCGCCCTCCGCGCCTACCTGCACGACCTCTGCCGCCAGGAGCCCGGTTTCCTCGAACACTGGTACTACCTGGTGGTGACGCTCAAGCGTTTGGGGCACCGCCCGTCGAACCCCGAAAGAATTACCGCGTTCGTCTTGGCGTGCGAGCGCACCCGCGGCGGCTTCGCCCGCTCCCCGAGCCCCTACGCCATCCCAACAATCCTCAACACCTTTCACGCCGTAGCGATCCTCTGCAGCCTGGGCGCGCTGCCCGGAGGCGCGAGCAAACTGTAGGCCGGCGTTTTTACCGCCGGAAAACTCTTGTTTTGCTAAATAGCCCTACGGAACCGATAGAGCCGCCTACGAGCTAAGGGCTTAACTTACTTGCCCGTAAGCGGTTGCTGCTGGTATACTGAGAGCGAAAGGTTCTGCAGGAGGAGAGGGTTCTCGTGGAAATCCAGGAGATCCGGGCAAAAGTTGCCCCGGTCCTTAACCGTTACGGAGTTGTCTGCGCCGCCCTGTTCGGTTCGCAAGCGCGGGGAGAGGCTACGGGAGACAGCGATATTGATTTCTTAGTCGAATTTGGAGACGAAAGGACCCTGCTCGACCTGGCAGCGCTGCAGATAGAACTGGAAGAGGCCTTGGGGAAAAAAGTGGACGTTCTGACGTACCGTTCCTTACACCCGCGGATCAAAGACAGGGTGCTTCGGGATCAGGTAGCAATCCTGTGAAAGAAAAGCAGGATGCGGTCATCCGGCGGCTGACAATCATCGGCGAAGCGGTGAAAAGTATTTCTCCTGAGCTGAAGCGGGAATGTCCCGCCATACCCTGGCAGAAAATCACCGGGATGAGGAATATCCTGATCCACGAATACTTCGGGGTAGATGTGGAGTTGACTTGGAAAACAGTGCAAAGAGACCTGCCTGTCCTAAAGCGAGAGCTACTGAATATCTTAAAAACGGCGGGAGAGCCCTAACACTTCTGGCTGCCGCTTCCAGAAACTTGCAAAGCGAGCACCGCAGCCTTAAAGGTTGTTTTGACTTTTTGGCCCTGAGCCCTCCTTTGAATTGTTCATCATCGACTTCGCCACTGCGAGCAGGTCTGAAACGGGAATCTTATCGCCGTATATTGAGTAGTTCGCTCCCCCGTCATACCAGCAAATGTATCCGGGTCTTGGAACCTTGCGGCCTTCGATGTCGTTGAAGCCGGGGTCGTCACAGATGGCCTCTATGCCGTTAATCTTGATGATTTTCGGTGTTCCGTCAGACTTCCAATACCCGGCCACCTTGTCCTCTGCAACCTGCTTGAGATAATTCTGATAATCCGGCGGAGTCTCGTTGCGGCATATGCAAATCTGTAAACCATTTTCGAAGAGCGCCGTTACGTCTACGATGGGGCGCCCGGCGGGCTGGAAGATGCCGAGCAGCCTTCTACCTAAGGTGTTTGTGGGTTCCAAAACCGGGAAATCTACGTTTCGCTGTAGTTCGGCGAAGTCTTTGAACTCTATTTGTCCAAGGTCTCTGAAATGGGCGACCCTTTCTTCGTCGCTCATGCTCTGCCAGTCCATGTACTGGTGGGCCCCCGGAGAACCGGGCTCGCCGCCGAAAGGCAATTTTGCGTAACAGAAAAGACTTATTGAGATGGCCGCCGCGACAAGGACACCCAATGGTAGAAGCACCTTTTTAGTCATGCTTTCAACTCCTTGTTAAAGCTGCATGTAACACTCGGTATTTGAAACCTTGTTAAGCCGATAATCGGGATCATTGTCTTTCCACTGTGACAGGTTCGACCAGGAATACCAGACCCCGGAGCTGTTCCGGTCCTGAAGGCCCCAGAAATGACTGTAATTGGTATCCCCTGAGTTATTTCTCTCGCTGGATGCCAGAGAGTAACCATATGTGAATTTTCCTTTCAAATCCACAGTGGCCAGCTCGCTCCCGTCTAAGTACCAGCGCCAGTAGGTGCCGCTATAATGCCTGACGGTCCAATCGTGGTTGGAGTTATAACTTATTAGTCCGCCGTAATGCCTGTGCGTATAGTTCCCATCGAGGCTGTAAGCGCAAAAGGCGTAAAGAGACCTGCCCAGCAGTGTCCGGTGTACGCACCAGCCGACCTCCGCAAAGTTGTATCCTGTCCCGTTGTGATCTACGTACAGGGAACTAACGTGGAAGCTGCCAAGCACCACAGCGGGATCGCTCATCACGTAATTGTGACCGTGAGTTCCAGTCGCCGACTGCCCGAGGGTGCTCGCGTCCCTGGCGACAACGGAGTACAGTGCGCCTCCCCCGGCCAGCGCGTAGGAAACCGGCAGTGATAACAGAACCAAACAAAGCCACATAACCAAAAGCCCTTTTCCCCTCATGGATTATCTCCCCCCTCGATCTGTTCTTGCCGGTTCCGTCAACGGTTTCCGAAGAGGTATCATCGTGCCTTATCACCCCCTCACGGTTCCGCTTTTTGCCCACGGGGCTAAGGTGATCAAGCCGGAGACTGAGCAAGGAGGGTTCAGGGTTCTCCCGAGAACAACACCAATGACTGAGGAGCAACAAGTAAGTTAGAGATGTGGTGTTAACGCCGTTTAGGAAACCGGTCAGCTTCTTGCCGGCAAGTCCAACACTTTATAGCACTTTCCCGTATTTTACAAAAAAAAAAAAAAAAAAAACGGCATCAAGAGGTGACAAGAATTTTTAAAAAATTGCCGTCACTTTTGAAGGAAAGGCAAGAGTTAGCTACAGCCGGCTTCGGACAGCCTTGGAGTTAGGCAGGCAAGAGGTAGAAGGGAGCAGTGACTTCGATAGATTCGATAGAATAAAAGGTGTGTTACCCGGCTGGAACCCTAAAGGACCCATTCTTAACGAGATACCGGTCCGACCTTAGCCGCCATACGACTAAGCAGACCCCGGCCTTTGAAGACCGGGGCCCGCGCTTTTGTTCGTCTTGCTTCTCTACCAACGGGCTTTCCTCCTGTACCCGCCGAAACCGACATCCCGTGCGTTTGCCGTCAGCCGGCAATGGCGAGGCATCGCCTGCCTTGCCGCTAACGTTTGACATATTATAAACCGGTGAGATCGCTAGCCCCTGTCAAAGCAATCCCCACATTCAATGATCCATTAAACCCGAAATCCCAAGATCGTTTTTAAAATTTGTCGTTTGTTCCTGTAAAGAATGTAAAGGTTAGCCCCGGCCAAATTCTCACCGCTACGCAGGACGAGGTGGCTTATAATATTGAAAATTCAGGTTTTAAGCCATCAAATTGGCCCGTATTTCCATTCGACGCTACCGGAGAAAATAAAAACGGAGGTGTTGCCCTTTGCCGAACCAAAAGCGGGTTTTGGTGCCGGAAGCAGCCTCCTCGTTAGATAAATTTAAAATCGAGGTGGCCAATGAGATCGGCTTACCCACGTACGGACACGCAGCGATCACCCCGGAGAACTACCGCGAGGTACTCCGCCGGATGAAGTACGAGGTCGCCGGAGAGCTGGGCCTCGACCGCTTCATCCATGAAGGATACTGGGGCGACGTCCCGGCCCGCCTCTGCGGTGCGGTAGGCGGTCGCATGGGCGGTAAGATCGGTGGGAACATGGTCCGCCGCATGATCCGGTTCGCCGAGCAGAATTTGGCCCTCCCGCGGTACTAACCGCGGTTTTTTTTAGTTTTGCTAAGATTTGATGATAATATTTCGTATCCTTTAATCTATCTCTTTTAAATGTACGCAGTCGTTAAAGAGAAGCAGCATCGCTCTTCCTTTTTCAAAAACCTCCAAAATGTTCAAGGCGACGTTATCCTGTTTCAGCCGCCAGTACTGGTTTAGGTCCATGTGCAAAAAGATCCCTATTGCCGCGCGGATGGTTCCCCCGTGAGAGACAACCACGACCTGTTCCTCGGGGTGGTTGAGCGCAATCTGCTCGATCGCTTTCACCGCGCGGGAACCTACCTCTTCCAGCGTTTCGCCGCCCGGCAGGCGGGTGGTGTAAGGGGTGTTCCACCAGTGCTGGGATACATCCGGAAAACGCGCCTTGATCTCGTCGCGGGTTAATCCTTCCCACTCCCCAAAGTTAATCTCGCGAAGCGCGGGAAGCGGAATGACTGTTCCGCCGTGCGGTTCGGCAATAATTCGAGCCGTGTCGATCGCCCGGCTAAGATCAGAGGCATAAAAAGCAGCAAACCTTTCGGAACTGAGACGCTTTGCCAAAGCTGCAGCCTGTTTCACGCCCCGTTCGCTTAAACCGATGTCCGTATGACCCTGATACTTTAAGGCGTGGTTCCAGAGCGTTTCACCGTGACGAATCAGGTAAATCCGGCAACCCACTGAGTTCCTCCTCCGAGAATGCGTTCTTCTTCCGTGGGGCGCGGCGATGAGCTTCGCATTACTGCGTCAGGCTCGCCGCCACTTCTCACTTCCCAATCAGGCCCGTCCGGCTGCGCCTTCCTTGTACTGCTCGCTCCTCACCGCGTTCCGTTTATGTTACTCTTCTGCATCTAAGTAACCGGCTTACAGGTCTATCCGCCCCTTTTTCATCCTTATAACCATTCCTTTCGCTGCGCTCAAGGCACAAAACGTTATGAAAATCTTTTTCAGATTTCGTTGTGCGGCTTGCCGCATGGGGCACTCCCCCCACATTAAGGCTGTTTTCGCTGTGACTTCCTCCAAAATCACAGGCCATTGGCGATACAGTCAATGACAGCCGTGTTACTAATCTTCCCGTTCCGAGGCGTTTTCTCAGTCACTTCGGCCTCCGGTGCGGAGTACCGACTTCAGGGCTTCCACCAGACGCTCGTTTTGGCGGCGGAGACGTACTGCCACGCGAATGAAGCCATCGTTCAACCCGGCAAAGTTCCCGCAGTCACGCACCAGGATCCGCTTTTCCGCCAACCGGCAAGCAATCCCTCCTGCAGACAGTCCCGTGTTGCGGATATCAAGGAGCAGGAAATTGGCCGCCCCGGCAAAGACCCGCACACCCGGTAAACCTCCGAGGGCCTCCGCTAAAAACTGCCGCTCCGTGGCGATTAACTGCCGTGTCCTCCTAATATATTCTTCGTCCTGAACGGCTGCCACTCCCGCGGCCTGAGCCGGCATGTTCACGTTCCAGGGCGGCGTAAGCGCCTCTACCTTCTCAAGTAACTCGGGTACTGCAACCAGAGCGCCAAGCCGGAGACCGGCCAGTCCGAAAAACTTTGTGAGCGAGCGCAGAATCACCACGCGGCTGAGCCGGGGGAGAAAACCGGCCGCAGTCAACCCTGCGTTTTCGGGCACAAAATCAAGAAACGCCTCGTCTACTATCAAAAACGCTCCTGTACGCTCCGCCTCCACCGCCAACACCGACAGGTCTTCATACGGCATTAGCCTTCCGGTGGGGTTGTTCGGCTGGCAGAGAAAGAGCGCATCCGAACCCTGCAGCGCCTGCAACAGGTACCCGACATCGATACGAAACCCGTCTTCCGGAGATAAACGCACGGGATTAACCGCTCCGCCCCAAGTGCAGACGCAGCGCGCGTATTCGCTAAAGGTCGGGACCGGAATTACCGCACGCCTGATCTTGAACGCGGGCACCAACAGGTTTATCAGCTCAGACGTACCGTTGCCGGGCAGAACCCGTTCTGCAGGCACCCCGAAGTACCCCGCCAGCGCTTCCCTTAGCTCCCGGCACTCCGGGTCGGGGTACCGCCAGGAGTCAGCGAGAACCGCTGCCGCGGCTTCCAGAGCGCGTGGGGAAGGGCCGAGCGGGTTGGTATTGCTGCTGAAATCAAGATAATCCTCTGGCTTACCGCCAAAATCTAATGCGGCACGGTAAATGTTTCCGCCGTGAAGACGTTCTAACCGGCCTGATTTTTTCTCTAAGAATAATATACCTCTATACCTCCGTTAAATGCCAAGCTAAAAAGAGATCCACACCCCGGCAGTAAGGACCCCCAGCTCCAGGATCTCGTTGATGGCTCCGTAGGTGTCCCCGGTAAGTCCCCCAAACCGGCGATTGAGAAAAGCTCCGATAAGAATAACCGCCGGCAGGGCAGCCACGGCCAGTACGGCGCCCGTAAGTCCCCAAAAACCGAAGCATGATGCAAGGGCCAAAAGCGTCGCCACCGTTGCCTCCGGCCAACCCGTATAATCCTTGTAAAGCCTTCCCTGCCCCTGGGGCCGTGCGTACGGGAAAAAAGCGATCGCCCAGACCATCCCGGCCCGGCTCACCACCGGCGCTAACAAGATCGCCTTCCAGGCCGCCGCCCCCGCAAGCGACTGGAAAAGGGTAAAACGTAAAAGAAGCAAAGCGGCCGCCCCCATCACCCCAAAGGCCCCGACCCGGCTGTCCCGCATTATTTGGAGGCAGTGCTCGGCATTCCGCCCGCCGAAAGCATCGGCCGTGTCGATAAGACCGTCAACATGCATCCCCCCGGTCACCACAAGCCCGCCGGCAACCAGCAAGGCGGCGACCACCGGCGGCGGCAAGGACAGGCTGGCAGCGGAGTATATCGCGGCCAAAACGCCGCCCACCAACAACCCTACCAGCGGGAAGAAAGCCGTCCCCCGCCCGAACAAGACGGGATCAAACGGCATTTTCCCCACCGGAATTCGCGTTAGATTTTGTACCGCAAGCAGAAAAGAATAGATAAATCCGATACCCGGATACCCCCTTCAAGTTTATTAATTATATCAGCCTCTGCAAAAACCTTTTTAGTTCGGACGGGAGCCGCCGCTCCTGAGCCGTCACCACTCAGGGGGATGGTTGTCGCAGGATGCTGAATCTTTACCTGCGGAGTGCCGGGATAGAGCCTTAACCGCCCGCCCAACGGTAAATTAACAGACGGGTCACAGCTCCTGAAAGCGCCGCGATTACTGAGACAGCATAAAGCATCCGTACCGCCCCCGTGATATGTTCCGGTTCAAGCCGCATTACAGCATCACCAATACGCGGCCGCAAGGAAACGACACCCCTGTACCGGGACGGTCCCCCGAGTTCGACCCCCAAATGACCCGCCATTGCCGCCTCCGGGATCCCGCTGTTCGGGCTCGGGTGCTTGCGCCCGTCCCGGCGCATCACCCGCCACACCCGGCGCCAGTCGCCCCGCGTCAAAAAAGCGGCCAACACAAAAAGCAGACCCGCTAACCGCGCCGGTAGAAAGTTAAACAGATCATCAAGACGTGCCGACGCCCAGCCGAGATCGCGGTAATCTCCGTAACGGTAGCCAACCATTGAATCCAGGGTGTTTACCGCCCGGTAAGCAAGAGCAAGCGGTGCTCCGCCTATAAATGCAAAGAAGAGAGGTGCCACGACCGCGTCAACGGTGTTTTCCGCAACGCTTTCAACGGCGGCCCTGGTGACGCCTTCGGCGTCGAGGTCAGCGGTCTCCCGCCCCACGATTTCGCCTACCCGCTCCCGGGCCAGTGAAAGGTTGCCCTCAACGAGCGGTTGACGAACAGCCCTGGCCGCTGTGGCCAGGCCTTTTAGAGCTATAGTGGTTGAAACAAGGTAAACCTCACACAAGAACTCAACTTCTCGGCTTAACCGGTGCATCGCTTCCAGGGCTTTTCCGGCCGCAAGGAATGTGGTAGCGGGAAGTGTTACGGCGATGATAATTCCGCCCGCCGTGAGGATGACCCGGCTCTTTCCTAACCGCCGGACAAGGCGCTCAAAAAATGAAATCGCCCGGCCGAAGAATCGAACCGGGTGGGGCAACCAGGCCGGGTCGCCCACAATGATATCAACCAAGAGGGCCGCCAAAGGAGTAACGCAAAACTCGAACTTATCAAAAACCGTAAGCATCTATGTCAGCCCGGCGCTCAACAATGAGGAAACTTGGTTTACCCGTTAATTCACTTTCCATTTGTAAGACGAAATTTTGCGGCGGTCACCCAAGACGGTAAACACATACTTCATCCCCCTACCGGTCCGGGTTTTCCATTAACTCCTTGACCCGGCAAACCAATTCGTCAATTAAATGTGGTAAAGGTTCGGATCGATATCCCACTAATTCGACCCTTCCGCGCAGCAAAGGGAGGAGTATTTTGGGGGCTTCACTCGCAGCAATTGATTCAGCCATCCGCGGCGTTACTTCTCCGAGCATCGCATTTGGTATCAAGATGCTCAGCGGGCCGACGATCAGACCGGCTCGCTGTACATTCCAGATCACTGCGTTTTCGCCGCTTGCACCTTCATTGGCGCCGGCCTTCAACATCATGGCTGTTGCCAGGGCGTTGGTCCCCAAGGCTAAAATTTCCACATCTTCGGGCAGTTCGCGCCGCAGCTTTTCCGTAATGTGCTTTCCAATGCCGCCTCCCTGCCCGTCAATGACGGCTATGCGCATAAACTGTCCCCTTTCAGGCACCAATTATAACACAGGGAGACAAACAAAAAAAGGACGTTTTTCACAGTCCTATAAGCTGGCAACTTTTGAATATACTTAGAAATAATTCCCAGGCTGTGTGTAAATTTGTGGATAAGTTGGGGGTATTAAGAATTTTGACTGGTCATCCCAAGCAGTTTAGACTGGAGTTCGATAATTTGCTGGTTCTTTTTTAGAATCGACCGTGCGTAGCGTGCGTTCGCCTGCTGTAACCGGCGGTTTTCTTTTTCAAGCTTGCTCAGGAAAACGTTCCGGTCGGTTTCCACCCGTTCTAAGAGATGAAGGAGCACCCTCCTGCTTAACCGTGCCTGAGCTAATTTTTCTTCAAGATCGCGTACCCGCGCCATCAGTTGCCTGACTTCATCAATTTCCTGGAACAAAGTTGACCCTCCCTTTTAAGCTGGTTCCAGGAATAGTAATATGCAGAACTTCCTTCATATAGACGCCGTGGCCGATCAAAAAACGGCTCTTTAAAAGTTATACCCAGCGGCTGCACCGCGATCAATTTATCCTTTTCGGTTCATGATGCACTCCGATTCTCCGCCGCCGCCCGCAGCCTCTCGATAACGCTGAGAGGTGCCAATGCCGCTCCCAACGGGAAACGCTGTTGCGGGCCGTGGTAATCGGAGCCGCCGGTCGGTATCAGCCCGTATTTCTCGGCAAGCCCGCGAAGGTGTGCGCGCTGAACCTTGCTGTGTTCAGGGTAATCCACTTCTATGCCGCATAACCCCACCGCCTTGAGCCGTTCTATAAGCCCTTCACTCTTGGTAACCGCCGGATGCGCTAATACCGGGGCGCCGCCCGCTTTCCTGATTAACAGCACCGCCTCCGCCGGCGCGAAACGAGCTCTTGGAACATAAGCGGGACAGCCGCGCCCGATCCACCGCGCAAATACTTCGTCAATCGAAGAGGCGTAACCCTTTTCAACCAGAATCCACGCTATGTGAGGTCTCCCTACCACACCATGTGCCAGTTTTTCAACCTCACCGATAGTAATTGAAACGCCTTGAGCCTGTAACCGCCTCACTATTTCAGTCACCCGCTCACGGCGCTGCCTGTGCAACTCGCGGAGCTTCGCCGAAATGAGGGGATGAAGGGGGTTAATAAAATAGCCGAGGATATGAACTTCCCTGTCGTCCTCCTCGGTGCTGATCTCAACCCCCGGCACAACTACAATTCGGCCGCGAGCCGCTTTCTGAGCGGAATCGATCCCGCCAACGGTGTCGTGGTCGGTGATGCCGATCGCTCCCAAACCCAAGGCTACCGCACGTGCCACGACCTCTTCCGGTGTCTCTGAGCCATCAGATGCAGTAGTATGCACATGCAAATCACAATAAGCGCGAAACTGCCTTGTTTCAACACCCGTCCGGCACTCCGGTTTGTGTTCAGAACCCGGCATCCCTTCAAGCAAACCTCCGCGAGACCGCTACCTAAACTTCGCCCAATCTTACTTCCAAACGTCTTTCATCACTCGTAAAAAATTTGTCCCCAGAACCCGTCGAATATCCTCCTCTCGCCAGCCGCGTTCAAGCAAGCGTTCGGTCAAGAAAGGCAAGGCTGATGCATCCTCCAGACCGGCAACCATCTTCGGTGCACCGTCAAAATCGGAGCCTATCCCAACACACTCAACGCCTCCTACAGCTGCTAAATGCTCTATATGGTCAACAAGACGGTCAACAGTAGGGTTTACGGGATCGATGAACTCCGGGACAAAGTTTACCCCGATCACACCACCTGTTGCCGCTAATTCGCGCACCTGTTCATCCGTAAGATTGCGGGGATGGTCGCATAGTGTCCTGCTGTTCGCGTGGGAAGCAATTACCGGGCACTTAGCCAGCCGCAGAACGTCCCAGAACCCGGCCGGTGCCAGATGCGCGACATCGACTATCATGCCCAGCCTCCCCATTTCCTTTACCACTTCGCGGCCGAAATTCGTAAGCCCTCCGCCGGTTTTGTCTTCCGCCACCCCATCGGCAAGCTCGTTCCGGCAGTTCCAGGTCAGGGCGAGACACCGGACACCCAATCGGTAAAAAACCCGGAGTACGCTGATACTGCCTTCAAGCACGTGACCTCCTTCAATTGCCAGTACAGCCGCAATTTTCCCTGCGGTTAGAGCGCGATCGAGACCGGGGTAGTCACTGGCGGATACCAATTCGCCGCTGTGACCGGAGGTTATTTTCGTAAAGATATCTACCTGCTCGAGGGCCCGCCGCAGGTATGTCCCCCGGTGCCGCGGCGAGACAAAAACCGCAAAAAACTGGACATTGACACCCCCGCTCTGCAGCCGCGGCAGATCAACCTGTCCCTTCGTCCCTGCTTCGAAAGAACCCCCTTTTTGAACCAATAACGAGAGCGTGTCACAATGGCAATCAACCACTATTGCGTTGCGATGGAGTCGCCGGGCATCCCGCCCCATTAAAAAGGAAAACCCCCTTTCCGGTTACGCCGGCAGGAGGCAACTGGTTTATTCGTATCACCGTGGTTCAACAATAATACGAATCGCGGTTCGTTCTTCGCCGTCAATAACCACGTCCGTAAACGCCGGAATGCAGATTAAATCCATTCCACTCGGTGCCACAAATCCCCGCGCAATTGCTATCGCCTTAACTGCCTGATTGATGGCCCCGGCACCTATGGCCTGTATTTCAGCCGAACCGCGTTCCCTGAGAACACCGGCCAGGGCACCGGCGACAGAATTTGGGTTTGACCTTGCTGAAACTTTTAGGATTTCCATCCACCAAACCTCCTTCTCTACTCTGACTCAGCTTGGTCATTCCAGCTTAACTGCTCGAAAAACCAACGTCGTTCCTTGAAGCCTTCTTCCCTACCCCTTCCCCCGGCTTTGTTGAAAACTATATTCGTCGGGGAAAGGAAAATTCCTCCGTTTGATGGAAAAATAACATGAAAAAAATGCTAAAAGGGGCAGGAACAACCTGCCCCTGAATTTATTTGTTATATTCGGGTACTTTTGGAACTAATGGTTTACGTGGCATTAATTATGCGCGTGCTGCAATTCGAGGTGCTCGCCATGGTGCTCATTATGGTGCTCATGATGGTGTTCGTGCTCCTCCGGCATTATTTTAAAGTTCTCTACAATGAAACAATATGCCAGTATAAGGAGACTGACCAGACCGATGCTGATCGAGAACTCCATCCAGAACGGGAAGTAACTGCCGCCCATTGCCTGATACATGCTGGTAAATACCACATTCATCCTGTTCAGCATCACGCCGCCGACCATCAGTGCTGCAGCGGCAACCATGCCCGTTACGCTCTTCCTGGTACTACGTTTGGCGATTAGAATTATGGGGACGATTACGCCAACAATAATTTCCAACAAGAAGAGGTTCGACGGGACACTTCCCTCAAACATAGCCAAAAAGTCACCGCGGGCAGCCAGGTCAATGAGCCTCACCGCTAAATAGATGATCATCACCCACATGCTTACCTTAAGCAGCGGCTCCAAAAGGGGGACCTCGTGGCGGAAGTCTTTTTTGTACGCCTTTGATGCCAGCACGCCCTCTACGACACACATTGCGGGTCCAACAAAAACCGCGGAGAGGAAGAAGAAGACGCCGATCAGCATCGACCACCAGAGCGGATGTTGTCTGTCGATCATCGCGATGTAAAGATTACCCAGTGCCGACTGGTGAAGGAATGCAATTACAAGACCGGCAACAAACAGCACCGGGAGAATCTTGTCAAAAACCTCTTTCAGCCGCGGCACATTAACCCGTTCGAAGAAAATGTGCCCGAATTGAAGGGTCATGACGCCCTGGTAAGCGACTACGCAAAGCAGAACCACAAAAAGCCAGGAGTGGTAACCCCACGACACAAAGGGACGCCAGAAGTTGTACCAGCGGCCCAGGTCCATTAAAACGCCGAGACTTACCACAATATAACCAAACCACGCCGTAATTAGCGACGCGCGGGCTATATACTTGTACTGCTTGAGGTTCAAGATATGTGCCACGAATACGGTAAAGAAACCGCCTGCCGCAAGGGCAATACCGCACAAGTCGTCAAAGGCGATCCACAGGCCCCACGGCCAGTGGTCATTTAAGTTCGTCGCCGGGCCGAGACCTCGAACCAGCCGGTAAGCCATCGAAAATAACATTAATCCGATCAGAGCGAATGCAACAATCCTGTACCAACTCATGCGGAAATGCCATTTCCCGCCGAAAATTGCGTCGTATTCGGTATAATAGTCTTCCCAGTAATAAAAGCCTTCGGAATTCGCCTTTGCCATGCCTATTTTCGCCTCCTGTCTGCTTAAAGGTTGTTGGGGAGCCCTAATGACCCTTGTCTTCTTGATTCTTGGTCGCGACGTAAAGCGCGGCCATAGCCGCCCCGTAAACAGTAGCAACCCCCAGTGTCCACTTGAGTGCGCGGTCCGTGTACTCTGGAACCGGCTTGTCAGTTATCCGGCCGCTGCGTACAGTTTTCATTCCTAATTCCTCAAAGGGGACGTCGGAAATGTAGAGCAGGGAGGTGCCGCCGACTTCTTTTTCACCGTAAATATAGTCGTCATAAAGGCCAGGGTTCTCTTTAATCCTGGTACGCGCGATGTGCAGCAGCTCATCCCGGTCACCGAATATCACGGCTCTTGTGGGACAGGCTGAAGCACAGGCCGGCGGTGTCCCGATCTTTGTGCGCTCGTAGCACATCCGGCATTTGGTAACTTCGGGGAAGATCTCGTTCCACTGGTATTTCGGAATGCTGAAGGGGCAACCCATCATGCAGTACCGACAGCCGACACACTTGGACCGATTGTACAGGACCGGGCCTTCAGGCGTTTTGTAAAAGGCGTGGGCAAAACAGACGGCCTCACACGTGGGGCGCTCACAGTGAAAACAAGAGCGCCGGACAAACCGCCACACCGTCTGGCCGTTGTGCTGGGCTATACGGGCATGGATCCGGAGCCAGTTGTTGCCGGTAAGCGGTGCTTGTTCATCCCATTGGGCCTTGGGAAGCCTCCGGTCCAATCCGCTGTCAAGCGGCAGGTTGTTGTACTCCCTGCAGGCCGCCTGGCAGGCACGGCACCCTATGCATTTTGTTACATCAAACAGGAACCCATAACCCACTCTTTACACCTCCAGTTTTAAACGGGCATTTGCCGCGTTTTGCTTATCAAAACGCTTTACAAATACTGGTGCTGTTGCGGCAGAAGAAAACCCCACCTTCCATGATCAAGGCTCCGCCGCATCGTAAGGGCTTTGCCTCCCCAATAACCTGTATCCATCTGTGAACCGCAGGTCATGGAACTTTCCGCAGACGATTTCGTCTGCTCAGATGATACCCTTTCATCTTCCCCGAAACATGAGCAAATTTCGGCCGCAACCAGTTCTACATCCGGGACGGTGTTCCCCGCGTAATCCCATTTAATCTTTAAAATCCGCTGGGGGGAGGCACCACCCTCGCGGTACAGATCCCTCAAAGCCTTAAACAGCCGGTCTATCATCCAAAGCGGGGGTCTGACCGGTTCTTGGGGTTCCGTCGCCTTGGCGCACCACTGCAACCATCTGCCGGCACTGATCCAGGAACCGCTTTTTTCCCATGGTGCCGCTGCAGGAAGCAGGAAAATTTCCGCTCTGGGGCAAGTATCGGTGATCCTCTCGCATTTTGCGGCAAAATCCTCCCTGGTTTTAAACCAGTCAACCAGTACAAGCCATCCCACAGACTGGAGAACGTTCAGCATTTCATTTTCCGGCCCGTGCGTTAGAAGACCACCTCCCCAAATCAACAAACCTCTGGTATCGCCGCTCCTCAACCAATCGGTAAGAGCAGGGTCGTTTGAAGCATCGGGAGAACAGCCATCGTTAATACTGAGCCAATCCCTGAAAGGTAAGGCACCCGGATGCCGGCCTTTGTGTTGAACCGGCACACCGAGTGCCTGAAAGAATTTAAACAGCAGGTATCCTTCCTCGTTGGTTAGGAGAGCATCGTCCCAAATACAAGCAATACTCTTTACCTTATCGGATTCCTCCTTAACCACAGCTTCCCTTGAATCTTTAATCCGCTGGGCCACAGAGCGCAAGCTCCAGTCCCAGTCCCGAGTCTCCCATGATGTGCTCCCCGCAGGTCTATAAAACAAGTGCGGCCTCCAGCCACATTCATTCCTTGATACGCTTAAACAGAAAAGGGACTTTCCCTCTTCACATAAAAAACCCTGATTTACCGGGTGATCAGGGTCGCCTTCAAAACCAACCACCTCACCGCCCCGCACCGTAACCAACACACCGCAGCCGCGGTCACATGCGGTGCAAAGAACGGGAACCTCTTTTCCCTGTTCTAAAACGGGAGTTTTAATATCTTTCCGGGAACTACTTGGGGACTGATTTCTATCGGAAACAGCGGTCAAACCACCGAGGCTTTTGAGGAAATCTCGCCGCGAGATTTTTCGCAACCCTGAGCACCCCCTTTCTCCATTCGACCATATCAAAAACGTATTATTTTCGGTTAACTCTCGCCCCCTTGCCGGAAAATAGCAGATTTTCGCGCGTGTGGATAAGCTGTTGTTAATTCACTATACCATTCTCTTCAGGGAGTGTCAATATTCACAAGCCCCGTGTCATCAGCCTTGCAACACCCCACGGAAGTGTTGCAACTCCCACTTAGCAAGTAAGTACGCTGTGCGCGGCCCACTACTAAACCAGGAGTATCAACTCGTTTGGCTTCAAAACATAAATCTTGTCCCCTGAACTTCCGCTTTCCCGGCGGCTGCTGCCGTTTTCTCATCCGAGTACCCGTTTTGCAGTGCTCTAAGAGAGTATCGCAGACCCTTGATTTCTCGAAAGCAGGCTCTATCTATTCATAGATGGCAAGCTTTAGCAAAAAGCCTGGAGACCGCGAAAAACGAGCATGGCGCGGAAGCCGGGAGGGGACGGGCGGAGCGTACTTGGAGGTACGTGAGCACCCGGACCCGACCGGCCAGGCATTGTCCAGGCGAAGTTTTGCAGCGGTCTCCTACGAAACCAAAAAGAGAGCCCTTACCTCCACGAGGCTGGTTCCCTCAAACCTTGTGGGAGCAGCATCGCTGGGCTGAGGGACCGGGCTCTCTTAATTGGCCGGCTGGTAAACTCATACTACTAATGAAAGTCGTCCGGGTCAAGGAAAGGCCTATCCAAGTCAACCATAGCGTTCACCATCAATTCGACAAGACCGCCGTAGTTGATCTTGAACCTGTCCCAAATCCGGTAGTGGGTGATGGCGTCACGTATCGCCCCTTTGCAGTTCGAGCAGGGGGCGCACAGATACTTATACGGGTATTTAACAGGGTCAAGCTCGTTTTTGAACGCTTCGAGGGTCTGGTACATCTTCACCCTCGATGCCACCTTACTGCGCCACTGCGGGAAGTTCATGGACTGCATGATTGCCAATCCGCCGCCGCCGCCGCAGCAGTAATTGTAAACGCCGTGCGGGGTCATTTCGCGAAACTGCGGGCAAATGGCTTTTATAGCCTTACGCTGGGGCTCCACCACACCCATCATACGCACCATGTTACACGGGTCATGCAGGGTAACCGGAAAGTTGTTCTTGCTCGGGTCAAACTTAACGGCGCCGCTCCTGATAATTTCCCAGAGGAGCGGTAAGCAGCACTCGCGCGGTATCTCCGAGCTGGACAGATCACCGGCCAACACCCTGTCGGCCACAACAACGTAAGCCTTAGTTGCATGACCGCACTCGCCGATCACCACCTTTTTGACCCCGAGCTTCTTAGCTATCTTCGTATGGCGTACGGCGACCCGCGCAAGCTCCACGTCGTCGTTCCACAGGCCGTAGTTGACTGCGTCGTAACCCACTATGTCGCTCGACAGGGTCCATTTAATCCCCGCAGCCTCAAAGAGGATCGCGAAGGCTTCTGGGTTCTCGGTCCAGGATAGGTACTCGCCCGCATTATGGATGAGCAGGATGTCGGCGCCCTTCTCGTCGAGGCGCACTTTGAACTTTTTGCCCGTCCTGTCGCCGATGTCCTCCTCCATGAACTCCACCGTCTCCTTAAGCCCGGCCGGGCTCATCCCCGTGGAAGAACCGACGATCAGGTGCTGGACACAACCCTTTTCAAAAATCTCCGGTGCCGCGATGCCCAATTCCTGGCAAAAGAGCTTGCGCAACTCCCGGTTGATTACGCCGTTATCCACCCCCATCGGGCAGCGCTGCGCGCACCTTCTGCAAATAGTACACCGGTGGCAGGATTCCGCAAGCCGGTAGACAACCTGCCAGTTCAGATCTATGTCCGCCCCTACGAAGCCCCTGAGAAGCCTCCCCTCGGGCGAAAAGTATCGCTTTCTTATTCTTCTGAGGATCTCAGCCCTGTGGGTGGGTCGATAAATATCCTGGCCGCCGCTGGCAATGAAGTTGTGGCAGGCGTCAGCGCAGGTCTGGCACTTGACGCAATAGTCCATGGACATCTCCAACGTCTGGCAAAACGTCCAGCTCTCCTGCGGGTCGAAGAGTTTCTGCAAACCGCTGAGAAACTTATTAACAAGGGCGGTTTCCTCTTCCTTGGACTTGGGTATGGGAAGGCCCATGTCGGTGTGGCCGTCGAAGCTCAAGTCGTATTGACCCCACCACTTTTCCGGCGGCGGTTTAAACGGCTCTTCTCCACCCAGAAGCGGCATGGGCATGAGGTCCTCCACTTTCAGGTCAACAAGAGGTTCGGGCCCTCGTCTTGAGATCTCTTTCAGGTTCGGCTTCTTTTTGGCCTTAGCAACTGCCATCTCTTTCATATCCCTCCTTGGTCAACAAACTCATAAACACACCGGTTTTACCGTGGCGCTTCTGCGCCTACCCCCTCCTTTTAACGGACGTCCTATTCTTCCCTACAGAACTATCTGACCCAAAAGACAATCAGCTTGAAGCCAAGCCAAGGAATGACCAAGTTGCAGGCCGTTAGTTTTCTTTACATATGTTCATTATATCAATCTAACCTGGAGGGTGTCAATATTTTTACATATGTCAAAAATTTTCATTCTGGACTCTTTCCTTTTTAGCGCAGCAATTTCGGAAAGATAAAAGAAAAGGCCGGATCCCTGATTTCACCCGGCCGCAGCGGATTGGTTCCCGGCCGAAAAAATAAACCTCCCTCGCCGGGAGGCCGCAGCAGTAAATCAAAGAGTTTAGTGAAAGTCGTCGTACTCGATGAACGGCCTGTCTATATCGACCATCGCGTTCACCATCAACTCCACCAAGCCGCCGTAGTTAATCTTGTATCTTTCCCACAGATTGTAGTGGGTGATGGCATCTCTTATCGTTCCCTTACAGTTGGAGCACGGGGCACACAGATACTTGAACGGGTATCTGTTCGGGTCCAGTTCGTTTTTGAAAGCCTCAAGCGTTTGTTTCATCTTCATCCTGGCGCCCACTTTATTCCGCCACTGCGGGAAGTTATAGGACTGGATAATGGCATAACCTGAACCGCCGCCGCAGCAATAGTTATATACACCGTTCGGCGTCATTTCCCGGAACTGCGGAGCGATTGCCTTCAGCGCCAGGCGCTGGGGTTGTACGATACCCATTGCGCGGACCATGTTGCACGGGTCATGAAGTGTAACCGGGAAGTTGTTCCTGCTCGGGTCAAACTTTATGGCGCCGCTCCTGATGATCTCCCATAGGAGAGGTAAGCAACTCTCCCGCGGTATTTCTGAGGTTGACAAGTCCCCGGTCAGCACCCTGTCTGCGATGACGACGTACGCCTTGGTCGCATGACCGCACTCGCCGATCACGACCTTTTTCACGCCGAGTTTTTTGGCAACCTGAGTATGCCTGACAGCGACACGCGCAAGCTCAACGTCGTCGTTCCAAAGGCCGTAGTTTACCGCATCGTATGCCACAGGCTCGCTGGACAGCGTCCAGCTTATTCCTGCGGCTTCAAAAAGGATCGCGAATGCCTCAGGGTTCTCCGGCCACGAAAGGAATTCGCCAGCATTATGAATCAGGAGGATGTCGGCGCCTTTTTTATCCACGGGGATCTTTACGCTCTTGCCTATCCTGTCGCCGATGTCTTCCTCCATGAACTCTACGGCTTCCTTCAACCCCGAAGGGCTCATGCCCGTCGATGAGCCGACGCGGATGTGCTGCACGCAACCCTTCTCAAGAATCTCCATAGGCGCAATACCGAGTTCCTGGCTGAAGAGCTTCCTGAGTTCGCGCGCGATAATGGCATTGTCAACACCCATAGGACACCTCTGGGCACACCGCCGGCACAGTGTGCACCTGTGCCCTGCCTCTGCAAGCCTCGTTACCGTGCGCCAGTTTACATCCACATCTGCTCCGACAAAACTGCCGAGCAGCTTTCCCTCAGGTGTAAAGTACTTCTTCCAGATCCTTCTAAGAATTTCGGACCTGTAAGTGGGCCTGTAGATCTCCTGCCTGCCGCTGGCAAGGTATGAGTGGCAGGCGTCCGAGCAGGTCTGGCACTTAACACAGTAATCCATGGATAGTCTCAGAACCTGCTGGAACGTCCAACTGTCTTCGGAATTCAAGAGCTTCTGCAAGCCGCTCAAAAACCGGCGGACAAAGAAGTCCTCTTCTTCTTTGGTCTTTGGTTTCGGAATCCCGATGCTGCAATGGCCGTCAAGGCTCATTTCGTACTTTTCAATGAACCTTTGCGGTGTCGGCTGCATCGGCGGTTCATCCTCAAGGTAGGGAACCGCCATTAAGTCTTTCACATCCATTGAAACCAGGGGTTCGTCTCCCGGCCTCGAAATATCCTTAAAGCCGACCCTCTTTTTGTTACTTGGCCCCATCTTATTAAACCTCCTCTACCAACCATGAAAGTATAACGAATCGTGAAGGTGTCTATCTATCTAACGGACCACTAAGACTTTTTGAGGAGAGTATCCGGGAATCCGGTAAACGGGTACTCCTCCTTCCCCTCCCTTGCGTCCGCGATTTCTACTTCCTCGGCCCAGGTCTTCCCCGGCACGATATGCGGTCCTGCCCAAGTCAGCTTGTAAGAAAGCTGGGAGGTTATCTTTTTGTCGATGCTGGACCCCTTTACATTTAGAATGTCATCCCAGTAGATTTTGTCGAAAGTAAAGTATTTTGCCACGTAATGAAAGAGTCTCGAAAAGGGCATGTACAGGAGGAAAAGCTCAAACAGCAAGAAGTGAAGTGCAGTCCAGAACGGAACTGCTGTCGGCTGGAAAGAAACTGCTCCTGCAATACTCGTTCTCGCATCCACAAAAAAAGACTGAAAGGGCTGACCGGTAAATAACCCAATGATCCCCGCGCCAAAAATAGCCAGCATGAACAAGAGATTAAAGTAATCAACCGGGGCGGTATAAGCTTTGATTTCGTCGTTGCCTATTCTTTTTAATAAAAGTCCAAGAGAACCAAAGGCCCCGATAAATACGGCGACGGTCCCAACCACGTTTGTGACGGAGTAAATAGCACCCCAGTCGAAAATGACCTCAACCAGTAAAAGTAAAACCCACAAACATACCAGGTATATACCCCAATGCATCGCAAAAGAGAACGGCCACATCCCGTACCGGTTGTACTCTTTAACCTTCTTTAACAGGAACACCTCCGACGCCATGTCTAAAATCCCGTTGATCCGTATATGATGCCTTGGTTTTGAAACGTAATCAAGTTCCTCCATAAAAGAACCGCCGTAATGGTGCTTTGGTTCAAGGGGCAGGGGATAAAGCTCCCATCTGAGATGAAGCGGCATTGAATTAAACTTGGTAAAACGGTACATTACCATAAAAATAAAAACCGCCACCGAAAAGTACCCAAGGAAAGAAACCGCGCTTCCCATTTCTTGTTCTACCTCCTTAACTGAGTAATGAAGATCTATGTTTACCTGTTTAACTTCCGGCTTTGCAACCTCCCCTCCGCGCAGATACTCTTACAGATGTCCCGGGTTTCCATCAAAGAGAAAACTACCAAACCCTATGTCGCTACGTTGATTCACGTCCCAGGATAGAAAAATCCGCGCTTAGCTCTCAGGTTTTACTGTATCTAAGAAAGTTTGAAAGTACTGTCACTGGTGTACACTTTATCAATAATTATATAGTTAAAAAAGGCGTAAATTCAATAAGTAGTTAAATTACAGAATATTCGTACATTATTGCTTTAATTTTCGCATGATTCATATAATTCTGAACATATGACGCTAAAATCTCAATGTTATTACTCTTCCTCCCTCCGCAACAATGAGCTTAAACACCTAAAAATGAATAAAGGGCTTTCCCGGTGCATGGAGTGTCATGAAACCGGGAAGCCCTCTTCTTCTGCTTTGTCTCGCGGGGAGCGTTGTAAAACTTCAGCGTTTTGCAACGTCTCTGCGGGTCTATTCGCCGCTGATGAACTCCATCTCGATGAACGGCTTGGGCAGGTCGACCATAGCGTTTACGATAAGCTCCACCAGACCGCCGTATGTAATCCTGTATTTATCCCAGAGTCCATAATGTCCGATCAGGTCTCTCATTGCACCCTTGCAGTTGGAGCAGGCAGCGATAACGTACTTGTCAATGCTCGGATCAAGGACGTCCTTGAACGCTTCAAGGATCTGCTTGGTCTTCATCCGCTCGCTCACCTTTTTGCGCCACTGCGGGAAGTTCAGCTCGTTCATGATCGCAAACCCGCTCCCGCCGCCGCAGCAGTAATTGTACGGGCCGTTCGGCGTCATCTCCCTGAACTGCGGGCAGATAGCCTTCACAACATTCCGCTGGGGTTTAACAATACCCATCAACCTTGCGATGTTGCATGAATCGTGAAGCGTTACCGGAAAATTGTTTCTTGAAGGATCGAGCTTTATAACCCCGCTTTTAACGATCTCCCAGAACAAGGGCAGGCAGCTTTCCCGGGGTATCTCGGAGATGCTTAGATCACCCGGGAACACCCTGTCCGTAATAACACAAAGAGTTTTTGTAGCATGCCCGCACTCACCTACCACGATCTTCTTAACGCCTAACTTCTTGGCGATCGTAACGTGCTGCAATCCTATTCTCGCAAGCTCGATATCGTCGCAGAAGAGGCCGTAGTTCACCCCGTCATAGCCGACAGGCTCGCTGCTTAAGGTATAATTGATTCCTGCAGCATCAAAAAGAACGGCAAATGCACCGGGGTTTTCCGGCCACGAAAGGTACTCGCCTGCGTTATGGATCAGGAGGATATCGGCGCCCTTTTTGTCTACGGGGATCTTTATGCTTCTTCCGATCCGCTCTCCGGTATCATCTTCGATAAACTCGATCGCCTCGTGAAAACCGGCGACGCTCATACCGGTAGATGAGCCGACCTTTAGGTGCTGTCTGGTACCCTTCTCATACAACTCTTTAGGCGCGATGCCAAGTTCCTGGCTGAAAATCTTCCTTATCTCCCGGCTGATCAAAGCATTGTCCACGCCCACCGGGCAAACCTGTGCACACCTCCGGCACACATTGCAGCGATAGGCGGATTCCATAAGCCTGATAGCCATCTTGTAATTGAGGTCTATATCGGCACCCACCAGAGAGCCCAAAAGCTTCCCGCTCGGCGTAAAATACTTCTTGTAGAGCCGCCGCAGGATCTCCGCCCTGAACGTGGGCCGGTAGACCTCCTT
>JBFLYP010000014.1:0-72080 GCA_040756575.1 Bacillota bacterium
GTCTATGTTGTAACCGACGGCCTCCGCCTTGGAGATGGTGAAGGTGCCGGCCATAAAGATGACCGTTACCAGGCGTAGCAGCCGATACCGGCCTGCCTTTCACCACCGTATCAATCCGGCTCGTTGACGCTATATTCCCCGGAGCCTGGAAAGTGGTAGTCATCTCTATGTGCCCCGTTTCCCCTCCAGTGCCGCTGGCGCCAGGGCGCAGCCGCATGGCGATATCCATGGTCGTTTTGCCCCGAAAGGCGGTCACCTTGGCCATAGCCGCCGCACTTTTCTCAACGATGGCTAACGCCTCCGGGTCGCTGCGGAAGACCCGGCTCAGGAAAGCCGCCGCCTCAGTGACGGTGAGCCTTTCCTCCGGTGCGGCTGCTGCCGGGGCGATTCCCTGGCTATACATCCAGTTGTAAAGCGAACTTGCCCAGTGGCCCTGCGGCAGAGGACCCGCCTCAGGGGCACTGACGGTGGTGAAGAGGCCGAAGGTCCGCGCCACGAGGACCACCGCCTCGGTGCGCGTCACCGGCCTTTCCGGCTGCAGGGTGCCGTCGGGGTAACCGCTCATAATGCCTTTTTCTTTCAGCGTAGCCACCGCTCCGGCGTACCAGGCGTCAGGGGCCACATCTTGCGCCACTTTGTCTTTCACCGGGCTTTGCGGGATCGCGGCCGCCCTTACTAACATTGCGGCAAAGTCGGCCCGCGTCGCCAGCTCTCCTGCCGCCGGCGGCTGGGGTAGAACGGCTAACAGATCGTCCGCCGAGACCGGGCCAGCAGCCAGCACCGCCTGCACTAACAAAAAGACTGCCAACACCACCGCCAGCAACACCATAGTAATCCGTCGCGCCATTTTTTACCTTCCCAATGCTTGGTTTTTGGAGCGCTCTCTTTACGAAATTTTGGCTGCCCGACCACCTCCTCCACGCCGAGAAACTAATTCTTCGAAGGCCGCCTCTTTGGGGACCGCAGCGAGAAGCCGCTGCTTCTCCGGGTACCGGGCGCTTTTTGACGTCCCCGCCCCGCTGTCGCTTAGATATAACTTACCATTGCCGCTTGTCCGGTCTTCTATGGGGTCAGTATGGCGTGCTCCTGTTTTATAACCATTTTTTAGACCTGTAAAAAAAATAAAGCGGTACCCCAAGGAAGAATGGGACAAATATGGCTATTATAATCCACCCCAGAGCCTCCCATGCTTTTAGCTTTGTAAATTTCCTGTCTGTCCAAATCATAATAGCAACAAGGATTGCAAAAAAAATATAAACTCCGATAAATAAAGCGTTTAAGTAAGGAAAATTTATCTCCTTCATAATCAAAAGTTCAGCTCCTTAGTTCAGGCTTAGGAAGGACCTTTTTCAAAACATAGCACAGCCAACATAAATTATATCAGTTGGCTGTGCTATGTTTCAAAACGATTTTCGGGAGAGGGTTCAATCGAACGTTCCTACAGCGCCGGCAACCCTGAGCTCATCCCCCGCTACTCCCTCCCGGCGACCGCCCCCATGACGGCCGCGGAAACCGCCGGGTTATTTTGCAGTTTTAAAAGATCGGCCGGCTTGCCGCAGACCACCAGGCCGTAGTAACGGATGCCGTTCTGCTGTAAATAATCCGCCGTGCGTTTGAGTAACTTGGAAGAGTGGCTGGGAATCCTGCTTAAACGCCGTAATTCTTTGGGAAGATTTGCCTCGGTAAACCGTAACTCTCCGTCCTCCCCGTCCCGGAAACCGCCCAGGGGAAGGCCCACCAGCCGGTGCGCCAGGCTATGCGCCGCAAATGGGCTTTTTTTGCCTGCCGCGGCAATTTCCTCGCTGCTGTAGGCGGAGATGGCGCCCCAGAGCGGCTCCACCCCCGCGGGAAGCAGGGCCTTCATCTCCTCCCCGGTGAGCAGACGGTTAAAGGACAGGGCCATTTCTACCGTTTTATCGGCGGGCAGCCCGTTCAGCCTGTCGAACTGGCGGGGGAGCTGTTCGTGGGTTACCGCCGGGTGGTAAAACCTTAACCGCGGGAGCGCTCCGGGCAGCAGGTACTCCCGGCCCCCCGCCCGGAGCACGGTCTGGTCCGGGCCCCAGAACATTTCCCCGCCCCAAACCTGGTATTCCACCCTGGTGGTGCCGACATAAACGGGGCGGCCGCCGACCATCCGGACCAGAATGTACTCCCTTTGCTGGCCCAGCCAGCCCACATCCTGCCAGGAGCCGCGGACGGCAATGGTGTTCGGGGTGCTATACCGGATCAGGTCGGGGTAAAAACTATCGATCCGGTCCCCCTGCTCGTTTAGAAGATGCCTGGTCCACACCAAAAGGAACGCATAACTGACCACCACCACCCCTAAGGAAATCAGGATCGTGCGCAAGGTGCTGCGCCACCGGACCCGGCGTAAAAAGCGCCGCTCGTCCCAAAAAACCTGTTCCGTTTCGCCTCCGGTCATTCCTCCCGAAGTTTCCTTTTCTTTTTCGCCCACGTTCAACTCTTTTTCGCTCATGATCAACCCTCCCAAAGCTTTGTGTATTCTTCTTTAAACTTCTGCCTGGCCCGGAAGAGCCTCACCTTGACGGTATTGGGCTTCGTCTTCAGGGCGGCGGCGATCTCTTCCGTGCTCAGGCCCAGGTTATGCTTCAGCGCCAGCAGGGCCCGCTCCGGGGGGCTTAAGCGGTTCAGCGCGGCCGCCACCGCCTCCCGCGCCGCCCCGGCGAGCACTGCTTCCTCCGGCCCCCGCGCCCCGTCCACCAACTCTTCCGCGGGAAAGTTCACCAGCACCACCCCTTTGGGGGCACGGCGCAGCCAGTCAATGTACTTGTGGCGGGCGACGGTGAAAAGCCAGGCCTTTAACTTTCCCGGCCGCACCCCGTCCAGATGGAGATAGGCCGCCACCAGCGTCTCCTGGGCCAGATCCTCGGCATCTTCCCGGACCAGCCCCAGGCCGCTGAAGTAGCGGTAAGTCAACCGGTACAATTCCTGCCACAAGAGGCGCCTCTCCTTAAAGAGCTTTTTCCCTGCCGATCTAACCACGATCCGGCACGGCGCTTTTGGTGAAAAAGAATTCTTTTTCAGTGTATAAAGACGGTGGGAAACCAGAAAAGGTTACAGATGATTTTTTTATAATAAAAAAAGCGTAAATGAAAAAGGGGGGCAGTGGATATTCAAGGTCGAACTCTTTGATACTTCTGACATTAAGGAATAAAGCTGGGATTTTACCTTTGCAATCAGTCCTGTGAACTTGCGAAAATGCAGATGGCAAAACTATGGTGGTATGATAAAATTTCTACCGACGTTTATCAAGTGATTTGAGAGGTATAGGCTTTGAAGGAAACTAAAAATACTGCCGTAATGGCAGCACTTATCGGGAACAGCCTGATCGCGACGGCAAAATTCACCGCCGCCCTGCTGACCAATAGCTCCTCAATGCTCGCGGAAGGACTGCATTCATTAGCCGACGTGGGCAACCAGGTACTCCTGCTGGTGGGCATCAACCGCAGCACACGCCCGCCTGATGAGGAACACCCTTTCGGGTATGGAAAGGAGAGATACTTCTGGGCTTTTCTCGTGGCGGTAACCATGTTTTTCGTGGGCGCCGTCCTGTCCATATATAAAGGCGTTGAAGGCCTGATTCACCCGCGCCGCCTTGAGGACCCGTTTGTCAACTACATCGTGCTGGGACTTTCCGTCCTATTCGAGTGTTATTCCCTGCGTGCGGCTTTGCACGAACTCAAGCAATACAGAAAGGGCGGTTTTCTGAACGACCTGAAACAAATAAAGGACCCCACTATCCTGATCGTGTTATTCGAAGACAGCGCCGCCCTGCTCGGCATCCTCTTTGCCGCCCTGGGCGTGTTCCTGAGCAGTGTTCTCAACAACACCGTTTTTGATGCCCTCGCCTCTGTGTTCATCGGCGCGATACTCGCTTTCGTGGCCTTCTATCTCGCCCGGAACACCATGGGCTTTCTCATCGGTAAAAGCGCCTCTCCTGAGCAGCGCGCACTGATCACCGCCGCTATAAGAGAAGTGCCTGAAGTCAGTGAGCTTCTGGAGTTGCTTACCATGCACGTAGGCCCCGAGCAGATCCTCGTGAACCTCCACGTCAACTTTAAGAACGGCCTTGACACCGATCAACTGGAACATGCAATCGATGAAGTAGAAAAGAAGATCCGTGAGGCTGTACCCGAGGTCGGCCGCATCTTCGTAGAGGCGGAATCACTCCGCAGGTTTAAACGTAAACCCGCCGTTTCGCGCTGACCTGCCCGTTTGGCGCGCTTAAGAGCAAGAGCATTTCACTCGCGTCGGTGGTCGGGATCTCGCAGTGGTAGTTCCGGCAGACGTAGGCTGTGGCCTTACCTTCCCTGGCGGACAGTTCCCGGGTGAAACCGGCCACCTGCGTGATTTCCGGGATTTCTTCACCTGTCGGACGGAAAAGCACGACCTTGTTCGGTATAAACCTGCGCCGCAGCGCTGTTAGCATCTCCTGAGTGTCGGCCGCCTGGGGGTCGCCGGCGATCACGACTTCGTACGCGGGACCAAGAGCAAAGTCTAGGGCGGCCATCATCTGTGTATATGACGCAGGCGACTCAATAACCCCGGCGGAAAAGGCCCGGCCGATTTGCGCCGCCTTTTCTTCGAGTTCGGAGTTGGCCGTCATCCGCCCCAAGCGTAACAGGTTAAGCATCGCCACTGAGTTACCGGAGGGGATGGCGCCGTCGTACGCGTCTTTCTGACGGACGGGAATGTCCGCTGCTCCTGCGGCGGTGAAATACAACCCGCCGTTTTGGTCATCCCAGAAATGCTCCACCAGAGTGTTATTGAGTGCAAGCGCCTCCTCTAAGTAGTGCGGCGCAAAGGTGGCCTCGTAGAGTTCGATTAGACCCCATGTTAAAAACGCATAATCGTCAAGAAAGGCCGGGACTGCCGCCTCACCTTCCCGGTAACGGTGCAGCAGCCGTCCTGCCGCATCCCGCATCCGGGACAGGATGAATTCCGCCGCACGTCCGGCGGCCTCGGCGTATTGAGGGTTATTCAAGACCTGCGCCCCTTTTGCCAGCGCTGCAATCATCAGTCCGTTCCAGTCCGTGAGGATTTTGTCGTCTTTAAACGGGTGCACACGCCTTACGCGTACTTCAAAAAGCTTCTGCCGCGCTTCCTCCAGGCGCCCCTCCAGTTCCTGTTCAGAAATCCGGAGTTCGGCGGCTGCTTCGCTCAGCGGCTGCTGCAGGTATAGGATGTTTCTACCCGTTTTTGCCCGGGTCGCTTCCTCACGGAAATTTCCTTCTTTCTGGATGCCGAAAACCTTTATTACCAGTTCCGCCTTTTCCTCGCCGAGCGCCCGCCGAATTTCATCATCCGTCCAGACGTAAAACTTCCCCTCCTCGCCGTCACTGTCCGCATCTTCCGCCGAATAAAAGCCGCCCTCCGGCGCGGTCATGTCGCGCAGGACGTAGGTAAAAATCTCTCGCGCCGTCTCTCTGTATTCCTTTTTCCCGGTGGCTTGGTAGGCCTCAATATAGGCGACGGCTATCAGCGCCTGGTCGTAAAGCATTTTTTCGAAGTGCGGCACTACCCACGCCGCATCCGTGGAATAACGGTGGAAGCCGAAGCCGACGTGGTCGTAGATGCCGCCGCGCCTCATCGCCTGCAGTGTCTTTTCCACCATCTCGAGCGCTTTTGCCTCGTCGTACCGCTTCCAGTACCGGAGTAAAAAAGTCAGGTTGTGCGGGGTGGGAAACTTGGGTGCAACTCCGAAGCCGCCGTGCCTTTCATCAAACAGACGCAAAAGCTGGTAGTAGGTCCTTTTTAATGTCTCTTCCCCGATTTTATCTCCTTCAGCCTCGCCCGGGACAACCGCCTGCAATACGGCGAGGGCCTGGGCCGCCCTGCCTTCTATTTCTTCGCGCCGGGTTTCCCATAACTCCTTGATATAGGGCACCAGTTCCATCATTCCCACACGCCCGAAGCGGCTTTCTTTCGGAAGATATGTCGCCGCAAAGAAGGGGCGCTTGTCCGGGGTCATGATGATGGTGAGCGGCCAGCCGCCTGTTCCCGTCATCATCTGGCAGACCTGCATGTAGGCGCTGTCTATGTCGGGCCGTTCCTCCCGGTCCACCTTAATGCTTACAAAAGTTTCGTTCATCAGCCTTGCCACATCGGGATCCTCGAAAGATTCCCTTTCCATCACATGGCACCAGTGACAGGTGCTGTAGCCTATGGACAGGAAGATTGGCTTGTCCTCCCGGCGCGCCTTCTCAAAAGCCTCATCCGTCCACGGGTGCCAGTCTACGGGGTTGTAAGCGTGCTGCAAAAGATATGGAGATCGCTCCTTCAGAAGACGGTTTGGTTTATGTCTGTGGGTTTGCAGCACCGTACCACTCCAATAACAATGGTTTCGGAGTTAGTCTCTCAAAAACCAACAGTCGCTATACTGCGGCAAAGTGGTGATCCAAGCCGTGTTGTTTTTTATTACGCATTAAACACTTCATAACCGGTGCGCACTACCCTCAAGTTGAAGGGGCGAAACGGCCGTATTTTGTAATTATGTACCCGCTGATCATTCCGTAAAATGCGTGGCTGCTGAACGAAACAGCCGTGGTTACGGCATCAACCGCTTTAGGCGGCCCCGGAACCGTCAGCCCAACGAGTGTACTTCTTAAACAAACCAGACGGCTAATCCGAATAAGGCACCTTTTAACAGGTAAAAGTCTTTGCCGGAATAATAGTAAACAATTCCCACCCCAATCCCGATAATAGTACCGATCATAAGATGGGTTAAGGTTGCCAGCGTAAGATGTCCCCAATTTAAGGGAAAAGTCCTGGAATGAAAGATTACTTTTCCAGCAATGATTATGCCGTCGTCCTGAGTAATTTTTAACCAGTACGGGATACCCTCAACGCTGGGTGGCCTTGGACCCCCGCTTGATGTAAGCAACGCCTTGAAACAAGGCGACCTGCCTGCCTCCGGCGTCCGCTACCGTTACCCGCACGTGGCTCAGCCGCCCGCTGCGGGACTCTTCGACAGCGCGGGCGGTTAGTACGTCTCCGGCGGTGGTTGCCCGCAAATAGCTGATGTCGGCATGAATTGCCAGAGCGGTTTCTCCATAAGCATTACTTGCTGCTCCGAAAACCGTATCGGCCAACGCAAATATGACCCCTCCATGAGTCACGCCGGTGAAATTGAGCATCTCTTCCCGGATGGTCAGGGTGGCCTCCGCATAGCCCGGTTCCACACGACCAAAGATGATCCCGAGGGCGTTGGGGAATGAGTCTTTTTCAAGCAAGGAACGGATAAACCGCTCGCCCTGCCCGTCTTTGGGTGAAGCTGTTTTCTCCTTCGGCATAAAGATATCTATTCGCGGCGGCTCAAGAAATCCCTTTTAACGAAGAACAATTATAAAGAAGAAGTTGTCTTTATTCTAATCAGGACTGCCGGGAATAATATTTTTTGTTAAAAAGTTTGACTGAAACTTATATTAAACTCGTGAATTTTTCTAAAGTTTGACTGAAACTTATATTAAACTCGTGAATTTTTCTGTTGCTGCAGCATATATCAAGGGACCTTCCGGTACCGCCCGGGCCCAGCGGGCGGAAGAGATTAATCCGGCGAACCTCACGGAAGTCTACCGGGCAAGCACCGCTCAAGTAATAGCATGCTGAATGGGAAGGCAGGTCGCCGGAAACCCGTATTAGCAAAAAGTCGGAGATCGATTTCTTTATGTATGAAAAACAGGTTAAACAGCTTCACCAACTGGCCCGGCTAAACGGCATCGAAACCGCCTATTATGATGTGACCGGCATTCAGCGGCAGGCAACGCCGGAGTCGCTGCTCGCTGCGCTCAGGTCTCTTGGAGCCCCGGTGGAGACAATGGCGGACGTTTGCGATGCCGTCCGCGAGACCCGGCTGAAAAAGCTCCGGCGTCGCTGTGAGCCGGTATGGGTCACGTGGGATGGCAGGCCTGTCCGCCTTGAATTAAGCCTGCCGGTTTTTACGGAGGGACTGGCCGATTGCGTCCTCAATGTCGAGAACGGCGAAGTGCGCCGTTGGACTTGCAACCTTAACGACCTCCCCGTTTTGCGCACCGCAGAGGCGGAAGGTGAGCAATATATTGTCAGAGAACTCGTCCTTCCTTCCGGGTTACCTTGGGGATATCACCGGTTCACAATTGTCCTGCAGGACGGGGCGTATGAATCCATGGTAATAAGCGCCCCGCTTAAGGCGTACAATCTTCCCGGCGAGCCCCCGATGAAAACATGGGGAGTCTTTATTCCGCTTTATGCACTGCATTCTGAACGGAGTTTGGGCGCGGGCGATCTCACCGATCTGAAGATGCTGCTGGGCTGGATCCGCGGGCTTGGCGGCAGTCTGGTAGGGACTTTGCCCCTGTTAGCCGCGTATCTCGACGAGCCGTTTGACCCAAGCCCTTATGCGCCGGTAAGCCGACTGTTCTGGAATGAATTCTATATCGATGTCGCCGCCGTACCGGAATTGGGATCCTGTCCCGAGGCAAGGGAGATATTAGATTCTGGCAGGTTTCAGAGGGAAACGGCAGAGCTCCGGAAGAGCTCACTCGTGGATTACCGCCGTGGGATGTCAGCCAAACGAAAGCTCCTGGAAAAGTTAGCGGCCTGTTGCTACAGCAGGGAATCCGACCGGCTGGCGGCCCTGTTGCGGTGGGTGGTGGAGCACCCGGAGGTTCAGGACTATGCGCGTTTTCGTGCCACTGCCGAGCGGCAGCGTGCGGGCTGGCCGGTGTGGCCGGTCCGGATGCGCGAGGGAGAACTTCGTGAAGAGGACTATGACACTGAGGCGGAGCGTTATCACCTGTATGTGCAGTGGGTGATTGACCAGCAGCTCCGCTCCCTTGCCAACGGGGATAAGACCGGGCTCTACCTCGACCTGCCGCTCGGAGTAAACGGCGGCGGTTACGACGTATGGCGCGAGCGCTCCGCCTTTGCCCTGGACGCAAGCACCGGTGCCCCGCCCGACCCGTTTTTCAGCCAAGGTCAGGACTGGGGTTTTCCGCCGCTGCACCCGGAACGGATTCGCGAACAGGGCTACCGGTACTACATCGCCTGCCTGCGCAACCACCTCCAGCATGCCTCGGCGTTACGGCTCGATCACGTGATGGCGCTGCATCGCCTGTTTTGGGTGCCGAAGGGTGTAACGGCCCGTGAAGGTGTTTATGTGCGCTATCGTCCGGAGGAGTTCTATGCCATACTGACAATCGAGTCCCAAAAACACAAGGCGGTGATCGTGGGAGAGGATTTAGGCACCGTACCTCCTGACGTCCGAACGGCCATGTCCAGGCACGGGATAAACCGCATGTACATTTTACCCTTCGAGCTTACCGGGAACCCGCAGCGGCCGCTAAACCAAGTGTCTGCCAACACTCTGACAAGCTTGAATACCCACGACATGCCGCCCTTTGCCGCATTCTGGTCGACCACGGACAAGCATGAGCGTTCGAAGTTAGCTGCTTTTCTTCAAGCCGAAAGCCGGCTTGAAAGACCTGCCGATGATACAAATGCCGTTATGGATGCTTGCTTACGGTACTTAGCCGCCAGCCCGGCGCAGTTTCTTATAATCAATCTGGAGGACCTGTGGTTGGAGACGGCACCGCAGAACGTCCCCGGAGCCAACGACTATCCCAACTGGCGGCGAAAGGCAAGGCATTCTTTCGAAGAGTTCAGCCGGATGCCCGAAGTGCTGAACATGCTCGCAAAGATCAACGGTTTGAGAAGGGGTCAACACCGAGGACAAAGGCAGGCAACCTGAACCGTTCTTCACCTGTTTTCAGAGGAGTCTCCCATGCCGCCGGAGGCGGCACCACGAGGGATGAAAATGTAGCGAACAGACCCGTAAGCTGGTTGCTTAGAAGCGGTAGCACAACATAAACGGAACGTGGCGAGAAGCGAGCAGGACAAGGAGGTCCAGGTAGGGCCGAACCGGAGCGTACCTAATTCAGAGGTCGGAAGCCAGAAATCGGAGGTCTGAAGGGAAAAAGGGAATTCGCTATGCGAATTCTACGAGGTTCTGACCTCTGACATCTTGCATCTGACTTCCGAAGTGCGAAGCTTATCGCCGCGCCCACCGAAAGAAGTACAATCCTGTTTTCTGAGGAGGTTGGAGTGTGAACCTTAACCTTACGCTGGGTGCGACGTACCTGAAAAACAAACGCTGCCGGTTCCGCGTATGGGCACCTTTAGCTGATACCGTTTCGGTTCACATCCTTCAACCCCGGGAACGGTTAGTTCCGCTAATAAAGAGGGAGCACGGCTACCACGACGCGGTTGTGGACGGGGTTGAGCCAGGAAGCCTCTATTATTATCTTCTAAATGAGAAAAAGGAGCGGCCCGACCCGGCTTCGCGCAGTCAACCGCACGGTGTACACGGTCCTTCGGAGGTTGTCGACCCGCACGCCTTTGCATGGTCGGACGCCTGCTGGTTCGGCCGTGCGAAACGGGAGCTGGTCTTCTATGAGCTGCACGTGGGAACATTTACCGAAGAGGGCACTTTTGATGCCGTGATTCCCCATCTTGACCGGATAAACGACCTTGGCGTCACCGCAATACAACTTATGCCCGTGGCTCAGTTTCCGGGGAGCCGTAACTGGGGCTACGACGGGGTCTTCCCGTTCGCGGTACAGAACTCCTACGGCGGCCCTGAAGGCTTGCGGCGGCTGGTTGATGCGTGCCATAAAAGAAACTTGGCGGTTTTTCTCGATGTGGTTTATAACCACCTGGGGCCGGAGGGAAATTACCTGCAGGACTTTGCGCCCTACTTTACGGACCGCTATAAAACCCCATGGGGGGCTGCGGTAAATCTTGACGGTCCTTTCAGCGACGAAGTGCGCCGGTTTTTTATCGAGAACGCCCTTTACTGGGCGGCCGAGTTTCATGTGGACGGCCTCAGGCTCGATGCGGTCCATTCGATCTTTGACATGTCTGCGCTGTACTTCCTTGAGGAATTGGCCGCCGCGGTGCACCTCTATGGTGAAAGGCTTGGTCGCCGTCTCTATGTATTTGCGGAAAGCGACCTCAACAACGCCCGGTTAATCAGACCGCGGGCGGTGGGCGGTTACGGCTTGGACGCCCAGTGGAGCGACGATTTTCACCACGCTCTCCACGCGCTGCTTACCGGGGAGCAAAGCGGGTATTACCAGGATTTCGGCACGCTCCGGCATCTTGCGACGGCTCTTACCGACGGTTACGTTTACACCGGACAGTACTCAGCTTACCGTCGCCGGCGCCACGGAAACCGGACGGAGCTTTGCCGCCCGGACCAATTCGTGGTTTTCGCGCAGAATCACGACCAGGTAGGCAACCGCGCGCGCGGTGAAAGGCTAACGGCACTCGTTTCCTTTCCGGCCCTGAAATTAGCAGCCGCGGTGGTAACCCTTTCCCCGTTTTTACCTTTGCTGTTCATGGGCGAAGAGTACGGCGAGACGGCGCCCTTCCAGTACTTTACCAGTCACACGGATCCGGCGTTGGTCAAAGCGGTACGCGAGGGACGGCGCGCGGAATTTGCTGCTTTTAAATGGAAGGATGACGTACCGGACCCGCAGGATAAAGAAACCTTCAGGCGCTCCCGGCTACACCGGGAGCTGATGCAACAGAAAGATCACAAGGTGCTTTTTGACTTTTACAAGCATCTTATCCGCCTCCGCCGGGAGTTGCCTGCATTATCGAATCCGGACTGGAAGTCTATGGAAATCACCGTCTGCGACCGGGCACGTTTGCTCTGCGTTCACCGCTGGAGCGGCGATGACGAGGCGTGGATGGTTTTTTCTTTCAACGATAGCGCTGCAACCGTTGCCTTACCGGTTCCAGCAGGACGCTGGCGAAAGATGCTGGACAGTGCAGAAGAACGCTGGTTGGGCAGCGGCAGCCTGATCCCGGCGGAGCTTGTTTCCCCAGGGGAAGTGACCCTATCCTTGAGTCCCATGTCTTGTCTATTACTGGTAAGAGCAAAGGAGGCTGAAAGCTGAGATGGACCGGTTTGTTTGTATACACGGACATTTCTACCAGCCGCCGCGGGAAAACCCGTGGCTGGAAGACGTTGAGCTCCAGGACTCCGCATATCCGTATCACGACTGGAACGAGCGCATTACCGCCGAATGCTACGAGCCGAACACGGCGTCACGTATCCTGGACAGCCAGGGCAGAATCAAGAAGATCGTTAACAACTATGCCAAAATAAGCTTTAACTTCGGCCCCACCCTCCTCGATTGGCTCGCGTCAAAAGTTCCGGAGGTTTACCAGGCGGTAATCGACGCCGACCGTGAAAGCAAAGAGTATTTCTCCGGGCACGGCTCCGCCTTGGCCCAGGCTTATAACCACATGATCATGCCGCTTGCGTGCCCGCGGGACAAATACACGCAGGTGATTTGGGGATTGCGGGATTTTGAGCACCGGTTCGGCCGGCGGCCGGAGGCTATGTGGCTGCCGGAAACCGCGGTGGACCTCGAGACGCTTGAAATCATGGCTGAACAGGGCTTGCGCTTCACCATCCTTTCTCCCTACCAGGCCCGGCGGGTGCGGAAGATCGGGGAAAGCGCCTGGGAAGAACCGGGCCCGGGCGGCATCGATCCGTCAATGCCTTATAAGATCCATCTGCCCTCCGGCCGGACCATGGATGTATTTTTCTATGACGGCCCCATCTCGCGTGCTGTCGCGTTCGAAAAACTTCTCTCCAACGGCGAAAACTTTGCTAAGCGGATTATGACCGGCTTTGCGGAGGGCCGGTCGTGGCCTCAGCTCCTCAGCATCGCCACCGATGGGGAAACTTACGGGCACCATCATCGCCACGGCGACATGGCGCTGGCATACGCACTTCGTTATCTCGAATCCAATAAATTAGCACGCATTACTAACTTCGGCGAGTACTTAGAAAAGCATCCCCCCTTGTACGAGGTGGAAATTCATGAGAACAGCTCCTGGAGCTGCGTTCACGGGGTGGAACGCTGGCGCAACAACTGCGGCTGCAACTCCGGTATGCACCCCGGATGGAACCAGGCATGGCGGGCTCCTTTGCGCAATGCGCTTAATAACCTGAGGAACACACTCGCACCGCGGTTTCTGGAGACAGGGCGTAAATTTTTAAAGGATCCATGGGAGGCGAGGAACGACTACATCTCGGTATTGCTTGACCGTTCGCCGGAGAATGTAGACCGGTTCTTAGCCAAACACTCCGTGCGCGACTTGACCCCTGAAGAACAGGTGACGGTTTTGAAACTGCTGGAAATGCAGCGTCATGCAATGCTGATGTTCACGAGTTGCGGTTGGTTCTTCGATGAGATTTCCGGGATTGAAACGGTGCAGGTGATCCAGTACGCCGCCCGCGCTATCCAACTCGCAGAAGAACTTTTCGGCAATGGTATCGAGTCACAGTTTCTCGAAATACTCGCCCAGGCAAAAAGCAATATCCCCGAGCACCGTGACGGTGCATACATTTACGAAAAGTTTGCCAAGCCGGCGATGGTCGACCTTCCGAAGGTCGGCGCCCACTACGCCATCAGCTCGCTTTTTGAAACATACGGCGAACAGTCAAGCATCTATTGTTACACCGTCGACCGGAAAGATCATCAATCTCTCGGAGTAGGCAAAGATAAACTCGCGCTTGGGCAGGTGCAGGTTACTTCAAACATTACCCGGGAATCAGCGTTGCTCAGCTATGGAGTGCTCTATTTCGGCGAACACAATGTCAGCGGCGGTGTACGGGTATACCGGGGCCAGGAGGATTACGGCAATATGGTGCGTATGGTAAGCGAGGCCTTTGAGCGGGCCGACCTTGCTGAAGTAATCAGGCTTTTAGACAGCCACTTTGAGGGAATGACTTATTCGTTGAAGCAGCTTTTCCGCGATGAACAGCGCAAGGTCTTAAGCATGATTCTTGATTCCACGCTTGCCGAGATTGAAGAAGATTACCGGCGGATTTACGACCGCCAGGCTTCGCTGATGCGGTACCTCAAAGACCTCGGCATTCCGCAACCTAAGGCGCTGCATACCACTGCTGAGTTTGTTATTAATACCGGGCTCCGGCGCGCCTTTTCCGACGAACCGCTCAACTTTGATTACATATCATCTCTTCTCAACGAGGCCAAACTCTGGGAAATCCCGCTTGACGAAGAGGGTCTCGGGTACGCGCTGAAGAAAACTGTAAACAAAATGGCAGAACGGCTGCGCGACGAGCCTACCGATACCGGTCTGCTCAAGGACATGGAAGCGGTTACCAGCCTTGCACGTTCGCTGCCCTTTGAGGTGGATCTCTGGAAGGCGCAGAACATATTTTACAACCTGCTTCAAACCACATACCGGGGTCTTCAAGAAAAGGCCCAGCGAGGAGACGACGGTACGAAAGAGGTCGTGGAGATCCTGAATGCACTCGGTGACAATCTCAGCATGAGGAGGAGTACCTGAGTTGGTATCCCTGCGGATTCCCGGCGCAACGTACAGGCTTCAATTCAACGAACGATTCCGCTTCGGCGACGCGCATACCCTGGTCCCGTACCTTTATGCTCTGGGCATAACAGATTTATATGCATCTCCCGTACTCCAAGCAAGAAAAGGGAGTACCCACGGCTATGACATTACCGATCCTGAACGGTTGAGCCGGGATCTTGGAGGCGAAGAGGCCTTTTTTGGATTGTCTGAAACGCTGCGGCAGCACCAAATGGGGCTGTTGCTTGATATTGTCCCTAACCACATGGCTGCGGACAGTGAAAATCCCTGGTGGGCCGACGTTCTTCAAAACGGCCCCGACTCACCGTATGCAACCTACTTTGATATAGACTGGAGGCCTGTGAAACCCGGGTTACAAAATAAGGTTTTGCTTCCGGTTCTCGGCGCCCCCTACGGCGAGGAACTGGAAAACCAGCAGCTTACCCTTGGTTTAGGAGAAGACGGCTTTACAGTAAGGTACTACAAAAAGCGCTTTCCGCTGAATTTTGCGTCATATAGCGCGATCCTTAATTTCCGGTTCGGCGAGTTCACCAGAGCCCTGGGTAACGGTCATCACGTAGTAACGAAGCTCGCGGACTTGATCGGACTGTTTGCGGGGCTGCCCGGCCGTACCGGGGAAAACGGTTTTCAGGCAGCAGCCCGGCAGGCAAAAGAAATGCTCTGGGATTTGTATAACGGAAACGGAGAAGTTAGGGCCTTCATTGATGAAAACCTGAGGCTTTTGAACGGAATCAAGGGAGACCCGCGAAGCTTTGACCGCCTGGACCGTTTGCTGTCGGCGCAAGCCTACAGGCTCGCCTGGTGGCGGACGGCGAACCGGGAGATAAACTACCGCAGGTTTTTTGATGTCAGCGATCTGGTATCGACTCGGGTTGAAGAGGAACACGTCTTTGCCGCCAGGCATTCACGGCTTTTAGAGTTGGCCGGGACAGATGTTGTAACCGGATTCCGCATCGACCATATCGACGGGCTGTTTGATCCGGCAGGTTATTTGCGGCGGCTCCAAAACCGCCTTGGTACCGAAGAGTCGCAAAAGGGCTTCTACGTCATAGCAGAGAAGATTCTCACCGGCGACGAGGATCTGCCGAACGACTGGCCGGTTTACGGCACCACAGGCTACGATTTTTTAAATATTGTTAACGGCCTTTTCGTTGACCGGAACGGATTGGCGGAACTTGATAAGGTCTACCGGGAGCTGACCGGGTCAAGGGACGATTTTTCCGAGGTGGTGTACACCCGGAAGCGTCAGGTTATCGAGGAACTGTTCGCCGGTGAACTCTGCACCCTGTCACGGCAACTCGCCCGTCTGGGAGAAAAGGACCGCCACGCCTGCGACCTTTCCCTCCCCGAGCTTGAGCAGGCGATAACCGAGGTCACCGCCTGTTTGCCGGTCTACCGAACCTACACCAATAGTTTCAGCGTGACGGAACGGGACCGAAAGTATATCAACGAGGCGGTTAATGAGGCGATTCGGCGGCGGCCTGACTCCCGGCGCGCCTGCGAGTTCCTGCGCCGTGTGCTGTTGCTGTCATCACCTGACAGCCCGCCGGCCCGGCGTAAACGCGAATGGTTGCGCTTCGTGATGTCCTGGCAGCAGTTTACCGGTCCGGTGATGGCGAAGGGGTATGAAGACACGGCGCTGTATGTCTATAACCGCTTGATTTCCATGAACGAGGTGGGCGGGGATCCGCAGAGCATGGGGGTATCTGTAGAGGAATTCCACCGTTACAACCGGAGCGTAATGGACCGGCGGCCCCATACCATGAACGCCACCTCAACGCACGACACGAAACGGAGTGAAGACGTCCGGGCGCGTATCAGCGTGCTCTCAGAAATGCCCAGGTTATGGGCAGAAAAGCTGCAAAAGTGGTGCGACTGGAACCGGGCCAAGAAAAAACCTGTAGGTGGAAACTGCCTGCCCGACATTAACGCGGAAATTCTCCTCTACCAGACTCTGGTAGGCGCCTGGCCGCTGCACCAGCAAGAAATACCTGAGTTCGAGGAAAGGCTCAAGGCCTACCTCGTTAAGGCTGCTCGTGAGGCAAAAACCTTTTCAAGCTGGATAAACCCGAATGCTGATTACGAAAAGGGCCTAACAGACTTTGCCGCTTTGATACTTGAGCCAGGAGACAAAAACCTTTTCTTTGATGATTTTGTAGATTTTCAAAGGGTAATCGCTTATTACGGCGCTTTAAACTCGTTAGCGCAGGTTTTGCTGAAAATCACCTCGCCGGGGGTACCCGATTTCTACCAGGGAATGGAGATCTGGAATTTCAGCCTCGTTGATCCCGACAACCGGCGTCCGGTCGACTTCGAGGCACGCGCTGCGATGCTCTCGGCACTGCAAGAGCAGGAGGCGGCGGGGCTGCAGGATCTGGTGCAGGAGCTTCTTGCAAACTGGGAAGATGGCCGGATCAAGCTTTTCGTGACGTACAAGGCCCTAAACTATCGCAGGAATCACCGGGAGCTCTTCACCAGCGGCGGGTACCTGCCAGTGCATGCAATAGGACCTCGAAACGAGCATGTATGCGCTTTTGCACGCCGCCTGCGGAACAAATGGGTGCTCACGGTGGTCCCCCGGTTGGCGCTAAGCCTTCAAAGAGTGAATGAAAAGATGCATGAGCATTGGGTACCGAAAATGAATCCCCCGCTCGGGGAGGCGGCGTGGGGGGAATGCGACCTGATCCTGCCCGCTAATTCTCCGGAGCGCTGGTATAACCATCTTACCGGGGAAACCTTAAGCGTCGGTGCAAAAAATGGAGCTGATACGGGCAGAGTTCTCCGACTCGCCGCGGTGTTTAACACCTTTCCTCTCGCCTTACTTGAGGGAGTCGTTCACGACTGCAGTCGCCACCGGGAATGAAAATGCGTGTAGGGCAAGGAAGCGGCGTCGCCTGTTTCAGCTCCCAGCGAACACTTGAGACGCGCGGCGACCAAACTGAGCGACGACGAGCAGCGGAGGCGGGTCTGCGGCCACGGACGGCCGCAGAGAGCAACCACGGTACGGACGCCGTGTTTGCCCGGTACCCGCTGGAGCGTGAGGAGGAGCGTGAAGTTTGGTCCGCGCGGGGAACGTGTGAGCGGGAGCGAAACAGGCTGAAACAGCCGCCGGCGTTAGCAATAATTGCAGCCGCCTCCCTGTGGAACCTCCTCACAGTCTGTAGAGATGGTTCTTCACCACGCTCTTAACAAGCATCAGTTCATCCCACAAGCCCCGGGTGATCAAAAAACGCTCGCGGACGGTATCCCGTGCCCTGCGTCCGATGACCTCGGCCAGCGTTGGGTGAAGGAGCAAATGCGTAATGCGGTCCGCCATCTCCGGGACCCCCTTATCGCCCGGGGTAACAAGGAATCCATTGTAACCGTCTGCTATTTGCGACGGGATGCCTCCCACGTTTCCCCCTATTACGGGCTTTCCTTTCCACATTCCCTCGGTAACCGTCAGCCCGAAACCCTCCTTAAGCGAAGGCTGGAGAATGATTGTGGAGGCCCACTGAAAGGCGTTTATCTCCACATGGCTGGATGCCGGCAGGTTAATGAGGTGGATATCCGGTACGCCTTTGACCTTCTCGGTTAACTGCTCGAAGATTACCTGGTTTTCAGGGTCGTCGCTGGCCGTTCCCCCGACCAATAGCAGTTGGCAGGACAAGTTTTTTCTAACTTCCAAAAAAGCGTCTATGGCATACACGTGTCCTTTAAAGGGGTCAAACCGCGAAACCAACGTAATCAGCGGTTTTTTGGCCGGATCCTCTATGCCGAACCTGTTCAGGACGGAACGGATTTCACGTGCGGTCAACTTTCGATTTTTGTCCGAGAGAGGATCAATATACGGAAGAACAACAAAGGGGGCGATGCGCCAGCGCGGCATGCAACGCAGCGAAGAAAAGATTGCCGCGTCATAAAGCTCAATCAGCGGCTTGAGAAAATCCATCATGAGGCAGAGATCCGTGTCGAGCTGGATGTGGCAACGCCAGATCCACTTCTGGCGCCAGCGTACTTCCGGCGGCACATAGGTGATCAAACCGGCCGGCTGGGGATCATGTATCAATATCACCTCGGCCTGGTGATCTATTATCTTTGAATTTGACCTGTTCGTATCCCAGTAAACCTTGGATCCCAAAATATCCAGTGCTCCCGGCCTGCCCTGCAGGAAATTGTGCAGAGTCTTAGTAAAGGTAAAAAACGAGTGGTCGCCTGTAATTACATCCCACCTTACGTCGAGGCCGAGCGCCCGTTCGATAGGGATGAGGGACTGCAGCATTTCTGCCACTCCCCCGCCGACACGGGCTGAGTTTATTTGCTGTATTCTGATGCCCCGCAGCTCCTCTCCAAGTTTCAGCAGTTCTTCAATTTTTTTATTCCCCACAAACCGCGCATAGGGGGCAAGACCTTTTTCAGGTGAGGACGCCTCATTGATAAAGTGTTTTTTAACCTTGTTGCCGTTACTTTTTGAGTCTCTCATTAACAAACACCTCTTAATCTCTGATTCTACCGGAGGGGAAAATCCTTACCGGCTTAATCGACGGATTTCCATTTCATTTTAACATATGCGGCAAATTGCATGCTTAAATGCCCTCTATAAACAGGAGACAGGAAATTCCGGCGCAGCCACAGTATCGAAAAAGGAGGAATTATGACTTTTTACAGCGAATAATAGCCCTGCTAAACCGAGTGTATGGCACATACACCCATTTGTGGAATATCGTAGCGCTTTCCTAAGGCCTGGTAACTATTGCCATATAAATAATGGAAGGCGATAACCAGTACGGGCAGGAATCAGACATGGATCAAGAAATGAAGTGGGCCTCATCGGAAAAAACGGCCAGCCGGGGCAGGCCGGCGACCGCTTGCAGGCGCAGGTTGGCTATTTCTTCACGTGCCTTGTCCTCTTCACCCCAGTTAATATCGCTCTTACGGACAGTCTCTTTCTGGATGCGTATTCTTTCGGTGTTAGTGACCACAACGTTGAAGGATGATCCGCGGATGACAGGGATATCCTTTTCGCCGTCGCGGGTAAAGGTAAGCTTCACGGACGCAGCAAACAGCTTATGCAGACGCGGCGGCATAATTTTATGGTAGGGTATTGTGGAAAGCTCCCGCAGGGACTCAATAATCGTCTTGCCCGGCGCGAAGACCAGGGCGTTCTGTACAATCGGACCTTCGGGATTCTCCAAAGCCATAGCGAATTCGGTGCCGATGATCGCCCCGATCAGGATGGTCTTACCCGCACCCATAGCCAGCGCAAAGATGTAGCTGGGGGTTGAATATCTCTGCACATATTCGACTTATTTTCAATTTCCCTGCCGAATGCTAAAGGGCGACAGTCGTCTGAAAGATTAGTAACCTTAATCAGTACCCCATCTGAGGACTCCGGTTCACTATTTTTAAGCCTGGCGTGCAGGAATTGTTAGCTTCGTAATGAATTCCTATCGAAAAACCCGAAGGGAGATCAAAAATGAACAGCGTGAAGATCATGCCCTGTCTCGACATGAAGGACGGGCGGGTGGTGAAAGGGGTTCACTTCGTGAATCTGCGGGATGCGGGGGATCCGGTGGCCTGTGCGGAGGCATACTGCGCCAGCGGGGCGGACGAGCTGGCGTTCCTCGACATCACGGCCACAATAGAAAAGCGCAAGACGATGTGCGAGGTGGTACGCCGGGTGGCCGCGGTGACCACGGTGCCGTTCACCGTCGGCGGGGGCATCGCAAGCGTGGCGGATGCGGAGGAAGTGCTCGCGGCCGGGGCGGACCGGGTCTCCTTAGCGAGCGCCGCTTTTCTGAAGCCGGAGCTGATCTCGGAGCTGGCGAAGAGGTTCGGCCCGGAACGCCTGGTGGTCGCGATTGACGTTGACCATAATCCGGCGCTTCCCTCCGGCTATGAGGTGTACATCGCGGGCGGCACCAAGGCGACCGGCGCCGACGCGATCGCCTGGGCGAAAGAGGCCGAAGCGAGGGGTGCCGGGATCATTCTTCCCACAAGCAAGGCCTGCGACGGCGCCAAAACCGGGTACGACATTCCCCTGCTGCAGAAGTTAAAAGCAACCCTAAAGGTTCCCATCGTCGCCTCGGGCGGGGCAGGCAAGCTCGAGCACTTCCTGGAGGCCGCGCGGGAAGGCGGCGCCGATATCCTGCTTGCGGCTTCGGTCTTTCATTTTGGAGAGATAACCATACCGCAGCTCAAGGCGTACTTAGCCGCAAACGGGGTGCCGGTTTCCGCAACCGGTGAGTAATTCTGTGGGAGACCTGAGTTGAGTGCCGGGTCGTTTTTTGCGGTCTCCACCTGAATGAGGTTTATTGCGGCGTTGCGAACCGGACTCTCTATGCCGAGACTCGTCTTTTTCAGTAAATTTGGTGACAGCGCAAATGGCTATGTTCTCCAGACTATATGCGGTACAAGGCTTTTATGTTATAATTATACCGACTTGTTAGTTACATATTCCTGCCAATTGGGGGAGTGTTGCATAACTATAACTTAGCGAAAAAGTCCATCTATTCGCGGAAGGTTTTAGTGTTAAGTCCGGGGGCCTTTTGAGAAGTGATAAATGTGAGATTGGAAGTCGCACCCTCCAATTGTACCGCTGGAGATGATACAGATTATCTGGAACAAAAGATCTGAAACGCTCTCCCGTGAAGAGTTGCAGGCACTGCAGCTTGTGCGAGTGAAGGAACTGGTAAAGCGGGTTTACCGTAATGTGCCGTACTATCGCCGGCGCTTCGACGACGCCGGTGTCAAACCCGAAGAAATCGAGTCGCTCGCGGACATCGAGCGGCTTCCCTTTACTACGAAAGACGACCTCCGGATCAATTATCCCTTCGGCCTTTTTGCGACCCCTCTTAAAAGGGTCGTCCGGATTCACGCTTCATCCGGCACCACCGGCAAACCCACAGTGGTCGGTTATACGAAAAAAGACCTGCGGACGTGGGCGGAACTGATCGCACGGATCGTTTCCCTGGCAGGCGTCAAGCGCGGTGATATAGCGCAGGTTTGTTTTTCGTACGGGCTGTTTACCGGCGGGTTCGGGCTGCATTACGGGCTTGAACGGGCCGGGATTACCGTCGTGCCGGCCGCGGCCGGGAATACAGAGAGGCACATCCGCTTAATACAGGATTTCGGCACGACGGTCATCGTCGGCACACCTTCCTACGCCTTATACATGGCGGAAGTGGCCCGCGGCATGGGAGTCGATCCGCGTACCCTTGGAATTCGGAAAGGACTCTTCGGTGCGGAACCTTGGACCGAAGGGATGCGGTCAGAGATTGAGAACGCCTGGGGGCTTGACGCCTATGATAATTACGGCTTGAGCGAGGTTATCGGCCCGGGGGTTGCAGGTGAATGCCAATTCAAGAAAGGCCTGCACATCAGCGAGGATCACTTCCTCGTTGAGGTAATCGATCCGGAAACCGGCAGGCGGGTACCGCCGGGCGAAAAAGGGGAACTGGTTTTTACAACGCTTACAAAAGAGGCTTTCCCAGTAATACGTTACCGGACGCGCGACCTCTCCCGCCTTATACCCGAACCTTGCGCCTGCGGGCGAACAACGTTAAGGATGGAAAAGGTTACTGGACGAACCGACGACATGCTCATCATCAGGGGTGTGAATGTATTCCCCTCACAGGTCGAAGAGGTTCTCATGAGCATTCCCGACCTGGCACCGCACTATCAGATCATCGTATACAGAAAAGGGCATCTTGACGAGATCGAGGTTCATGTAGAGCTTTCCCGGGAAGGATTCTCCGACCGTTACCGGGATCTCGCCCTTTTGGAAGAGCAGGTGCGGGGCCGGCTTCAGGCGACGCTTTCGCTCAATCCGCGGGTGAAGCTTCTCGAATTCGGTTCACTCGAGCGAACTTCCGGAAAGGCACGGCGGGTTATCGACCGGCGCAGGGAGATGGAGAAATGAAGCTTCTCACAGGAAACGAAGCCATCGCCAGAGGCGCCCATGAGGCCGGCGTCAGAGTAGCCGCGGCCTATCCCGGAACACCGAGCACCGAAATAATAGAAAATATCGCACGTCATTACCCGGAGATATACACCGAGTGGGCACCTAACGAAAAGGTGGCACTGGAAGTCGGGATCGGCGCCTCGCTTGCCGGCCGACGGGCACTTGTGGCGATGAAGCACGTCGGGGTAAACGTTGCCGCCGACCCTCTGGTTACCGCCGCCTACACCGGGGTCAATGCCGGGCTGGTATTGATCTCGGCAGACGACCCGGGCATGCACAGCTCACAGAACGAGCAGGACAACCGTTTCTACGCGCGTTTTGCCCGCGTGCCGCTCTTCGAGCCGGCTGACAGCCAGGAGGCGAAGGACTTTGTCAGGATTGCGTTTGAGGTCAGTGAGGCTTATGATATTCCGGTGATCGTGCGCACAACCACCCGTGTGGCGCACTCAAAAAGCCTCGTGCAGGAAGCGGAACCTGCCGTCGTGCCGGTGCGGTCCTACGAAAAGAACTTCGCCAAGTATGTGATGGTGCCGGCAAACGCCCGCAGCCGCCACCGCGCTCTGGAAGAGCGGCGGGAAAAGCTACAGGAGTTTGCGGAAAAAACGGCGCTCAACCGTATCGAAGACGGGGACAGGCGCGTGGGCATCGTCACCAGCGGCATATGCTATTACTACGTCAAGGAGTTTTTCCCCTGGGCCCCGGTGCTGAAATTAGGCATGAGCTACCCCTTCCCTGCCGGGCTGGTTAAAACATTTGCGGATAAGGTCAAAAAGATTTTTGTTGTTGAAGAACTGGAGCCTTTCCTCGAGGAACAGATTGCTGCCGCCGGTATTGCGGTGCGCGGAAAGGAGCTTATCCCCCGTACGGGAGAACTGACCCCCGCCTTAATTTCACATGCGCTGATGCAGGATAAGACCTTTGCGGAGGTTGCACGCGAATACGGCTTCGTTCCACCGGTCCGGCTCGAGGAACCGCCCCTAATGCCGGTGCGCCCGCCCGTTTTGTGTCCGGGCTGCCCGCACCGGGGTCTGTTTTATGTTTTAAAGAAACTCAGGCTGAACGTTATGGGTGACATCGGCTGCTATACCCTGGGCAGTCTTCCCCCGCTGGAAGCAATGGATACCTGCATCTGTATGGGGGCGGGCGTCGGCATGGCCCACGGCATGGCCAAGGCCGACCCGGAAACCGGCAGGAAAACCGTCGCGGTAATCGGGGATTCCACGTTTGTTCACTCGGGGATAACGGGCCTCATCGATATAGTCTATAACCGCGGCTGCACAACGCTGATAATTGCTGATAACCGGACCACTGCTATGACCGGGCACCAGGACCACCCGGGAACAGGCGTAACGGTTCGGCGGGAACCTACGAAAGCCGTGGATTTCGCAAAATTGGCCCGCGCCATAGGTGTTACGCGCATTGCGGTGGTTGATCCCTATGACCTCCTCAGCACCCGCAAAGCGATTCAACGCGCGGTGAACTCATCTGTACCGGCGGTTGTTATAGCCCGGCGCCCGTGCGTACTGCTTACCCGTCCCGAGCTCAAGCCTCCCGTTACCCGCGCGGAAGCCTGCAAGGGTTGTACTCTTTGCCTCGGGCTGGGTTGCCCGGCCCTCTCACTGCCGGAAGGCCGTATCGCCATTAACCCTCACCTGTGCGTGGGCTGCGGCCTATGCGCTCAGGTTTGCAGGCGCGGCGCGATCGCAAAGGAGGCCGGCGTAGATGAATAAGATAACCGGTATTCTCATATCAGGCGTCGGCGGCCAGGGAATCATCCTGGCGGGCAAGCTCTCCGCACAGGCAGCGATAATCGCAGGTATGGACGTAAAAACCTCCGAGATTCACGGTATGGCGCAGCGGGGCGGCAGCGTCACCACTCACGTGCGCTTCGGCGTTAAAGTTTTTTCCCCGGTGATCGACGAAGGAACGGCAGATTTTCTGCTCGCCTTTGAAAAATTGGAGGGCCTGCGGAACTTGAAGTTTTTAAAACCCGGGGGAACGGTCATTTTAAACGACTACGAAATACAGCCGCTGCCGGTGCTTATGGGGCGGGAAAAATACCCGTATGCTGTGGAAGAACAAATAGTCGCACGGTTTCCGTTGCTTCTTATCGATGCCGCTACTGAAGCGGAAGCGTGCGGGAACGTCCGGGCGGCCAACGTAGTGCTGTTAGGGGCTTTGGCACACCGCCTGCCGCTTCCGATCTCCGTGTGGGACAAGGCGCTGAGCCTTGTGGTACCCCCTCGGTTCCTGGAGGTAAACCGCCGGGCGTTTCAACGGGGGGTTGAAATAGCGGCTTCGTGGAAATGAGTCTTGGAGGTCGTGATTTTTTAATCGCAGGAGGTGTCTAATCATGTGGAATGCTGAAGTCGAGTGCATGCCCCGGGAAAAACTCCGGGCGCTGCAGTTGGAGCGTTTAAAAGCTACTGTGCGCAGGGTTTACGAACAGGTACCCTATTACCGTACAAAGTTCAAGGAAGCCGGACTCGAACCCGCGGACATCAAATCGCTCGACGACCTTGCACTGCTGCCGTTCACCGCTAAGGAGGACTTGCGCAACAACTACCCCTTTGGACTTTTCGCCGTACCGCTCAACAAAATCGTCCGGGTACACGCTTCTTCCGGGACGACCGGCAAACCTACCGTTGTCGGCTACACCCGGGAAGACATCGACTCCTGGGCGGAAATGACGGCCCGTTCTCTCGGTTCGGTCAACACCACTCCCGAAGACGTGGTCCAGGTCTCTTACGGTTATGGTCTGTTTACCGGCGGCCTCGGCCTGCACTACGGCGCCGAGCGGATCGGCGCCGCGGTGGTGCCCACCTCCGCCGGAAACACCAAGCGCCAAATCATGCTGATGCAGGACTTCGGAACCACGGTGCTCTGCTGCACTCCGTCCTACGCGCTTTATATCAGCGAAGTGCTTCGTGAGAGCGGCATCCCGCGGAACAGCCTCAAGCTGCGTGCCGGTGTTTTCGGCGCCGAACCCTGGTCGGACAATATGCGCCGGGAAATTGAGGATAAGCTGAAGATCGACGCCGTGGATATTTACGGCCTAAGCGAAGTAATCGGTCCGGGGGTAGCTTGTGAGTGCCTTAACAAGGACGGCCTGCACATTTGCGAGGACCATTTCATCCCCGAAATCATCGACCCTGAAACCGGCAGAGTGCTGCCGCCGGGACAGTACGGGGAACTGGTTTTCACCACCATCACTAAGCAGGGCTTCCCGGTTATCCGGTACCGTACACGCGATATTACCATGCTTTACGATTCGCCCTGCCCGTGCGGCCGCACGCATGTCCGGATGGCCAGGATCGCCGGTCGTACCGACGACATGCTGATCATCCGCGGGGTTAACGTCTTCCCGACGCAGGTGGAGAGCGTGCTGCTTTCCATCGGCCAGACCGAACCCCACTACCTTCTCGTGGTAGACCGTGAGAAGGCGCTCGATACTTTGGAGGTTTGGGTTGAGGTGTCCGAGGAGTTGTTCCGGGACGAGGTGAAGGGACTGGAAGCGTTAGAACGCCGCATTCACGACGAGATTGAAAGCGTGCTCGGCATCTCCGTTAAAGTAAAATTAGTGGAACCAAAAACTATCCAGCGCAGTGAAGGAAAAGCAAAGCGCGTTTGGGATAAGCGTGACATAGAAAAGCTGTAGGGGGAATAACATGTCCGTAAACCAGATTTCCGTTTTTCTCGAAAACAAGACCGGACGGCTCGCCGCCGTGACGCGGCTGCTTGCCGAGAATAAGATCAACATCAGGGCGCTTTCCATCGCCGATACCTCTGACTTCGGCATTTTGCGCCTTATAGTCGATCAGCCGGAGAAGGCATATCAGGCCCTAAAAGAAGGCGGCTTTACGGTCTCAGCGACCGACGTCCTGGCCGTAGCCGTTCCCGACACGCCGGGCGCCCTGGCACCGGTACTGTCTACGTTAGAGGCGGCCGATATCAACATTGAGTACCTTTACGCATTCGTCGCAAAGTGTGCCGACCTGGCGATGGTACTTTTCAAAGTAAACGATACTGAACGTGCTAAGGCCGTCCTCCGGGAGGCAGGCTTTAAAGTCCCGCAAGCCCGGGAGGTTCACTCTCTTTAGGTTACGGTCTACTTCAGGGGATTCACCATACTTTTGCCTTGGGTTATAATGGCACCCCGGAAAGACCTAACCTTTTGCCGGGTGTGAACCACCGCGGCCACATCGTCCGCATTGGAAAACGGCCGGGGTGATTTAACCTTTTACCGGGTTTGAACCTTCTTTTTTCCGGCAGAGGGAACACCCTGCGCATTCTTTAATCGAAAAAACGGCGCGGAGGATTTTAATTGCGGAGGCGCAGGGCTTGTAGCCGTGAATTATAACCCTTTGGGCTCCTACGGCTAAAAACGTGCTTATTAAAAGGTCATCATTTTCTGACTCTCCGTGGGGAATATCTCCCGGCGGGATCTCTTTAATTATAGTGCCCCGCTTGTCACAAATGGTGAAGCCGCCATCCTCATCCGGCAAGCAGTGTATCTGTTTTATACTTCTGGTGTAGCGCTGTTTGAACCGTTTTAAAAGAGCAATAAACTCCCTCCATTCCTGTTCCAGCATTGCCTCATCTAATAACCGCCATATTATAGCTGTTAAAAACGCGTCGAGCTTTCTTAAACGAAAGCGCAGGAAACCTTGAAGGTCTATCCAGCTCTCTTCGGACAGGTAGTCGTTGAGCAATGCAATTATCTCAGCTTTTGCGGGCGCAAGAAGGCCGCGGGCAGCCTGAAGCTGCCTTTTGATGGTTTCGCGCACTTGTTCGCCCCATAAGTCCTTTTTGCGCAAAAAGTCTTCGGCACGGATATCAAGCGCATGCAGTGCTAAGAAGGACCCCACCGCCCGGATTAGCCTGAGGCGAACGTAACGTGCTTCATTATCACTGGCGGTAGAAACCGTAACACGGAACACCCCGTTTCCCGCTGCAATTTCCCGGCAGCGAAAACGTTCCCGCCTAAGCGATCGTATTTCTTCGTGCAAAACCGCAGCAAATTCTCGCTTTAGGGCCTGGGTGACGCAAAAGGTAAGCTCCAACCCTCCACCTCCACAAGACAAAGCCTACCGGGTAAGTTATGCCGTGTAGCAACAAAATATGTGTGAAAACGAAAACCGGAGCGGTAATCAAGCAGCGCTCCGGCTTTCTTCGGTGCGGGCCGTCGGTCGGCATGTCCGCGAGCTTTGGTTTTATACCACGAAGGTCCTATAGGTTCCATGGCGGGGCCGCTTCATCGGCGTCCACCAGCCCAAAACCGTACAAGGTATCCCGGCCCTGGGGGCCAAGGTCGTCGGCGGTCCGGCGGAGAACCAGCCGCACGTCTTTGTTGTTCACAACTCCGTCCCCGTTCAGGTCTTGCAGCGTTCCGTTAGCGAATACAAGGGCGGCAGTACCCGCCACGTGCGGCGAGGCCATTGAAGTCCCGCTAATTGTCCTATAACCTCCGGGGAAGCACGAAAGAATGTTGGCGCCCGGGGCCGCAAGCTCCATTTGCGGGCCGGTACTTGACCAATATGGGCGGCGGTCTCTGTTGTCGGTTGCCCCCACGGCGATTACTTCATCATATTTTGCAGGATACGCGATGGTATCGGGATACCCGAGAATGGACAGTATCGGCAGGTCTACAAACCATCCCGAGTTTCCCGCCGCAGCAACCAGTACCATTCCGGCCTCATACGCCGCCTTGAACGCATTGTGTACTTCGGGACCCGGATCGGTTGTGGCCGTGAGGCTCATATTAACCACGACACGGTCATCGGGGGAGAACCTCTGAAGACACCAGTCCAAGGCTGCGATCAGGGTGCTCATGTAACCCGTACCTTCTTCATCAAGTACTTTCAGGGCATAAACAGAAGCCTCCGGCGCAACTCCGACGACCCCGGCACCGTTGTCCTCCGCGGCTGCTATGCCTGCCACGTGTGTACCGTGGCCGTTATCATCCATCGGATCGTTGTCGTTGTTTACAAAGTCGTACCCGCCTGCATAGTTTTCATCCAGGTCCGGGTGCGTGTAGTCTACACCGGTGTCGACAATAACTACATTAACACCCTGTCCGCGGTTATAACCGTGCACGGTGCCGGCGCCGATGCGCTTCACGCCCCAGGAACTGTCAAGTTCCGCATCCGCCGCGAAGATCTTGACATCCGGTCTTACCGCCCTGACACCCTTAATCCCTTTCAGGCCGGAGACCTCATCTTTTCCGAGGCGCACCGCCATACCACGTATGATACCGAACTCAGAAAGCACGTCACCGCCCTTCTGCTTCACAAACCGCTTTGCCGGGTGCATCGCCGATTTGTCATCAAAGAACACGATAAACCTGTCCTCATCCTGCCCGCCTTTGTTATCAGCTATGGAAACGGTACCGGTCACACTGAGAACAAACGCGACTGCAACGGCGATACCAAGCGCTCTTAATAATACCGACCCCCGTTTTGGCATGGACCTCCCCTCCTGGCACAACTCCAAGGATAAGTTCTTTTACCAAAATTTTATAACCTGTCCAACTGATATGTCAACCTGCTAAAAACCCGTAGACTGACTTTCAGCTCAACTCCTGCTTCAGCCGTACATCGGAAACCTTTATAACCAGCCGTACCAATACTCTGCGGGTGCGCTCCCGCCTGCAGTGCTTCTTCTAACCCCCTGCGGTAAGCCCTGAGGATGTCGTGCCGCAACACGCCAATTAACTTTCGCCCGTCTTCCCTGCTGACGACAGGGATGCGGCCGTATTCCCCTTCGGCGGTCTTGAGCACCCTATCCAGGGTCTGGTCGAGATAAACCACAAAGGGTGACTTGGTAGAAATGTCCGCGACGGTAAGGTTTTCGTCCGAACCGTCCCCTTACCCATGTCCCCTTATACATTTAAGGGAACCGTCCCTCTGATACGTTCAACGTGTAGCGTCGATTCATACATTTATCTAAACTTTCAGCCGCCGATGAGATGGCTACGGAAATGATAATTACCGAAATGCACTATTACGAAATTCTAAGTTTAAAGCGAACTATTTAACTCTCAAGCGGTGTTCGGTGCCGTCGAGCAGCCTGCGGATGTTGCTGCGGTGCTTGTAGATGGCGACGGCTGCGGTGAGGGCTGCAAAAAAGACGTAGCTCCATGGATAGCTGAATACGGCGATAAACACAGGCAGGCTGGCTGCAGCGATGATAGAAGCCAGTGAAACGTACCTGCTCAGCGCGAGAACAACCCCCCAGACCGCAAAAGCGCCGACCGCAGCCGCCGGCGTAAGCATGAGGAAGACGCCGAGGGCAGTGGCAATCATCTTCCCGCCCCGGAAGCGGAGGAAAAGCGACCAGCTATGGCCGGCAAGAACGGAAGCACCGGCGATTACCGCATGCCAGTGGCCGGCTTTGCTGCCAAGGTAAACGGCAACCGCCCCCTTCCCCACATCCCCGGCAAGGGCAAGCGTCCCGAAAAACGGGCCCAGGGTCCGCCAGACGTTCGTAGCCCCGATGTTGCCGCTGCCGGCCCTGAAGATATCCACACCCTTATGCCGGGCGAGAAGGTAGCCGGTGGGAACCGACCCGATCACGTAAGCTAAGAGAGCAAGGCCGAGTATTTTCATTTTCCATCACCTCTCGGGCGTTCGACGTTCGACTTTGGGCTTCAGACGGATTGACTTTTCGGTCAGTTCGAAGTTCGAAGTTAACCTCAAATTGATATACCGGCGGGGTCGGTTCAACGTTCGAAGGTAACCCAATCAGCATGAATTCGCGGCCCGTTCAAACGTGACAGCTCAATTCGCAGGACGCGGGGTCTGTTTAACGCTGCACCTTAAAAACGCTTGCTTCCAACCTGGACTGCTATATAACCAATCTATGAAAAAATTCCGTTAAAGGACCCCAGGACCATCAATCAGCCTGTTCACGCCTGCGCTTTATCGTGAAGCGAATGGGCGTACCCGTGAAGTCGTAGGCCGCCCGTAACTGGTTTTCGAGATATCTCCGGTAGGAAAAGTGCATAAGCCCCGGGTCGTTGACATAAAGCAGGAATACGGGCGGGTTTTCCCCCACCTGCGTCCCGTAATACACCTTCAAACGGTTTCCCTTGCTCTGGGGCGGCGGATGCCGCAAAACGGCCTCACCAATAAGGGCGTTGAACTCACCCGTAGGAACGCGCCGGAAAGCATTGGCAGCCGCCTCTGTCACCGTCTGGAGCAACCGCGTCACTCCCTGCCCCGTGGTTGCCACCGTGAAAACCACCGGTGCGTACGCAATAAAGTCCAGGGCGTCCAGTACCGCCTGCCGGTACCGCGCAGCGTTTTTCCGGTCGGCAGGCATAAGGTCCCACTTGTTCACGGCTATGACGACAGCCCGGCCCGAATCTTCCGCCATGCCCGCTATCCGCTTGTCCTGTGCCGTAACTCCTTCCACCGCGTCCAAAACCAGCACCGCAACCTCCGCCCGTGCGATCGCCTTCCGGGCACGGTTGATACTGTAACGCTCCACCGGAATATCAACGCGGCTTTTACGGCGGATGCCGGCGGTATCAATCAGGAGATACCGCTTCCCTCCACTCTCGAAGAGCGTGTCGACCGCATCCCTGGTCGTTCCCGGGATATCGCTTACGATTACCCTCTCTTCGCCTAAAAGGGCATTGACCAGCGAGGATTTACCGACGTTCGGCCTTCCTACAACTGCAACCCGCAAAACCTTATCCTCTTGTTCGTGTGCACTTTTCTCGGGGAGGTGTGCCACCACTATATCGAGAAGGTCGCCGGTGTTGAGCCCCTGCGCCGCAGAGACCGCAAAAGGTTCCCCCATGCCGAGCGCGTACAACTCGCCCAGGGCCGGCGGGTAGCCGAAGTTATCGACTTTGTTTGCCACGAGAACAACCGGTTTTCCGGCACGCCGCAGGATTTCGGCTACGGTTTTATCCTCCGGCAGAACGCCGCTCACGGCATCCACCACAAACAGGATCAGGTCGGCTTCCCGGAGCGCCTGCTCGACCTGCCGCCTGATACCGGCCTCGATTGCGCCCTTCGCCGCCTCAACTACCCCGCCCGTATCGACCAAGACAAAACGCCGCCCGTTCCACTCGGCTTCGCAGTAAATCCTGTCCCTGGTAACGCCAGGCTCGGGCTGGACAATTGCCACTCTCCCCCCTACCAAACGGTTGAAAAGAGTGGATTTTCCTACGTTCGGCCGCCCCACAATGGCAACTACAGGCTTATCCTTCATGTGAAACCTCAGTTCCACGTTCAAAGTTCAAACTTCATCGGTTCGAAGTTCGAAGTCAGGAGTTAGAACCTTAAAGCAACTTCAAACTATTCAACCTCGAACTGTTTAACGGTGAACCGTCAGACTGCGGCGCACGAACTTCAAACCCAGAGCTGTCACCATTTCCCGCGGGTCTTCCGCAGGCACCACCGGACACCCCACCGTCCCCGCAAGGTCTTCGCAACTCATGCCGTCCAAAAACAGCCGCCGCTCCTTAAGAGCCGCAGCGGGAACTATAACCACGTCAGGTCTGCGTATTCCCCGCAGCGCTTCTTCGACATCGGTTCCTGTGAGAAGCCCGGCTACCGACACGGTCGAGCCGAAAAAACGGTTGGTTACAGCCAAGAGTTCAACTTCGAGCCCCCTAATGCGGTTCAGCCTGGATATAACCGGCGCAAGCACCGTTTTGAACATTTCTCCTGTAACAACCACCGCGCGTCTACAAGACCGCTGCAAGACCTTGCCCGGCTCGTAAGGCTCGCTGCCCGGGTTCTTACGGAAGATCGGTGATAGACTTAACCCGGCTTTGTCAACGGGTAAGGTGCGCCCGCTTACGTACCCGGAAGTACGCTCCGCGCCGCCCCCTTGCTGTTTTCGCGCCGTGCCTTTCTCTAAACGGTCTTCTAAAAAGTACGCTGCGCTCCGCCCTGGGTTTGCAAAGATTCGCCCGGACGCAGTCTCCGGCGGCAACCTTTTTTCAATCCTGGCCCACGTGTCAAGGAAACGCCGCACGAGTCCGACGCCGTTTTCCAGTTGCGGGAAACCTTCATACTCCTTCGCCGCAGGGACGGGTTTTCCTGCGAGCAGGTAGAACTCGTCGGCGGCAAAAACAATTCTGCTCCCAAACAGCCGCTGGTACCGGTCCTGCCACCCGGCCACACTTTGCAGTACCTCCGCTGCTTCCTCCTGCGTCACCGGCCGCAGCGGATATAAACCCTCCCGGTGCCGCGTCAATCCCACAGGCACAATAGCCACCGACTGCACCGCGGGGTAAAAAGCGGCAAGATCGGCTACCGTACGGCTTAGTTCTTCCCGGTCGTTTAGGCCGGGGCAGAGCACCACCTGGGTGTGCAGCACGATTCCCCCGGCGGCCAGCACACGAAGCTTTTGATCTATTTCCGCTGCGCGGGGGTTTCCCAGCATCTTTACACGCAGTTCAGGGTTTGTTGTATGCACCGAAACGTAAAGGGGACTCAGCCGTTGCCGGACGATTCGTTCGAGGTCTTCTTGCGTGGCGTTGGTCAGGGTGATGAAGTTGCCCTCCCAGAAGGAAAGGCGGTAGTCGTCGTCCTTAAAGCAGAGGCTTGGGCGCAACCCTGCCGGCTGCTGGTCGACAAAACAGAAGAGGCAACGGTTGGTGCAACAGCGGATGCGCCCAAAAGGGTCGGTAAAGCTCAAGCCGGTCAAACCCGTGTCGTCTCCCAGCGAAATGCAAAACTCACTTTCTCCCCGCCGGACAGTAAGTACCGGCTGCTCCGTCGCTAATAAAAAGTGGTAATCAATTATGTCCCTTACCGGCTTGTCGCCTATGCGTACAAGAACGTCACCAGCCAAAAGCCCTAACTCAGAGGCGGTGCTCTCCTGTGCCACCGCTGCGATTTTCAATCCGTTCATACAGACAGTTCTAAGTTCTAAGTTCTAAATTGGACTCAAATGGATGGACCATCGGGGGTCCGTTCAACGTAAGGCTCATACTGATAGACCTTCGAAGGTCCGTTCAACGTTCAAAGACCGCAGGAATTCAGGGTCCGTCTAATCCCTGCTCCTGATTCGACCGTTGTGTATTGACAGTATAACATATGCCGCTATATATGTCATGTGGAGCAATTGTTTGTGCGTGGAATAACCGAGACTTTAAGTAGGTCAAAGCGCTAATCTTTTCCTGAGTCCTCAAGGGCAAAACGTACCAGATGGGGGTAAGACTTCAAAACCGCCCGGTAAAAAAGCCCCTTGCTGCGCGCGGATCCCGAACGCGCCAGCCTCCAGGTTAAGGCTATTTCGGCACTTCCCGGGATGCCGGCAACAGGGCGGAGCAGCCACTCACCCACCTCGCCGTAAAGTTCTTCCCGCACCCGAAAAAATCGGGCGACGAGACCCGGGTCCGCACTGCACCAGAATGCGTAGACCTCCATCCCGTCTTTGTCTCTGCCGTAGTGGACGAAACCGCTGGGAGACGCTATTTGCGGCAGGCTCAAAAGTTCGTGCTCTTTAAACGAATCTTCCCGTGACAACCGGCCGGTCCGGATGCCCGCCGCCACCGCCGCCAAGGGGAGTCCGCGGTAATCGCAGAAAACAAGCCTCATCATATTAAGCAAAAAAAGGGGATAGGCTCCTTTTTATTTCGGCCGGCGTTGCTGACTCACGTTTCGCATGTTTCTTGCTTCACTCTGTACACCAGCTCCCGCAAGCGGGGGTAAGCGCGGCGAAGCCCTGCGTATACCAGCGGCCGTCCTAGGCGGGTAAACTTAAATCTCCGGGAAATGTATCCGCCCACTTTCAGCAGCACCGGGACGCACGGTAAGGCGTTCACTAAGAGCACCCCCTGCGCCGGGTTATTTTTCACCGTCTGCCTGTCGGCGGACACGGCCCCGTCAAGGATGAGGGTTAACGCCTCCGCGTCTCGCCGCCTCCCGAGTATGTACACCTTGTTGCCGCCCTCGTCTATGCCAAAGAAATAGAGTTTCCCGTGGTTGTCGCCGTCCTGGGTGTCAAGGAACGGGAGACTAATAAGGCGGCCGCTTTCCGGCGGCCGCCGGTGGGAAATCATCCCGGTGTGAAGCGCCGCTGCCAAAACTGAAGAATGCGTCCCGCCGTAGCAGTGGTAGACCACGTTCACTTATCTGTTCTCATCTCCCCGCTGCTGGTCCCTGTTGCGCAAGACATTCAACTCGCGCCGCCAGAAACCGCCAAGGCGTTGACGGGCATTTTCCCAGCTCCCGGCGCTTATTAGGAGGTAAGCCCCAACGCCGACAACGGTAGCCGCGAGGATCCACGCAAACGCCCGCCAGGCTCCCGGCTGTCTTTCGGTTATCGGCCTGGCCCCTTCGGGAAGGTTCGGCCGTGGCCCCTCTATCCCGAGCACTACCGGAACCGCGTCAGCCAGGAGGCCCACACCCCGCTCTGCCTCAGGGCGGGTTAGGGTGTAAGTGCCGCATTCTAACAGGAGAGACGTCGGCAGCAAGTCCTGGTTGTAATTACCGTGCCCGAAGAAAATCCCCTTTACCAAGCCTGGGTAAACCCGGTTCGTGTATGTCATGAGGCGTTTGGCAAAATCCAAGTTAGACGACCTTCGCGGGTTCTGGCGCCCGACTACAAGCCGAACCTGCCCAACCCTGTCACCCTGAATTACCTCCCGGTAAAAGTCCGCGTCGGGGATACCGTCCCGGTGGACGTCGAAAAGCGCTATCGGGTTGGAGCGCAGGAGGCGTACCGCCGTTTTCCGCGACCGGACGTACGCCTGAGCATCGTGCGGGTCGTGCGGCGTCTTATCGTGAAGCGTTCTGGTTCCGGTCTTCCTAAGCCGGCCCGCCAGGCTATTGCCTACTTTTAAAACCCCTCCCCGGTAAGGGATTGCTGCTCGACCGTCCGTGGGAACATAAGACTCGTCGCTGTGGGTGTGGTAAATCCCGACGTCACGGCGTTTACCGAAGACACCCACCGGCACTGCTTCACGGTCGAAATACTCCTCCCACGCCAGGATGTCGCGGTCGATGCCTAAAAGCCGCGCCTCGGCTACTCCGCCCTTTACTCTCTCGATCCGGTAATGCTTCCCCTCTGGGGTAATAATTTCGTCCCCTGCCGTAACAGAACGCCCCAAGTAATCAATAACTTTACGTTCCTGATCGACGACGCTGACGAAATCCCCGGGCTTGAGTTCGCCATCCCGCTCGTTGAAGATGCCTGTTACGGTGGGCAGCGCCGGCAGGCCGGCTTCGGTCAGCACCGCAATGCCCGTACCCGCCAAAATTAGCAACACGCCCAAGAAAAGAGTGACGCTATTGCCCGCCTTCATCTTTTTTACCCCTTTCCTCTGTGGTGCCCTCCTCGGGTGAACGCAGATGAGTTAAAAGCTCCTCCGAACGCCCTTCTCCGGAAGGACCACCCTGAGCCCGTTCCCGTATCTCCCCGATCACCTCGGCGAGAAGAACCGCGACTATCCCTGATACCACGATGGCATCAAAAATGCCGCCGCCCCCTATATCCACCCTTCCGGGTACCCGGGCCACGGCGACCCTGATGTAATGGAAAAGATCGCTCAAAAGCACCCCTAAGGTCGCGGCCACAAAAGCCGCCCGCCTGGAGCGTCCTGTCGCATACCCCACCACACCGGCGACCAAGGGAAACAGGTAAAGCGGATCCGTAAAGGCGTAACGCCCCGCCGGCTCTTTTATGCCCGTCATGATGTATGAGCTGATAAAGTAAACTACGGCACCGGTCAAAACCGCTCCCCAGAGCGCGCGTGAGCGTTCTTCCCGCGTACCGGCGCCGGCAAGGAGATAAACCGCAACTCCTATCGGCACCAGCGCCCCGCCGACATTTATTGACGCTGCAACAGGCCTGCCGGGCAGCGGGATGTCGATAAGACTGCCTAAGAGCAACGCCGCAATAATTAGAAGTGCTGCGCGGTCGTTGAGCCGCATCCGGTCAAGCACCCGTTGTCCCAAGCCGAGGTAGATTAACACCGAGAGAATAATCAACACCAGAAGTCCAACTGGAAACCTGTCCATACCACCCACTCCTTACCGACATTGCAGATCCGGCGCTTAAAACCGTTGTCTCCTTCATAATGCTGTCCCGCTGTCCCGGAAAATATACCAACCGTCAAGATTCAAGGTGCAGGTTCAACGTTTAACAAATGAAGGTTCAACTTCAACTTCCTCTGTTCTCTTAACATTCAACGGACCCCGAATTAATGCCGTTTGAAGTAACTTCAAACGTTGAACCGGACCCTGACGCTCCATGAGCTTGAGTCAATTTGAACCTCGCACCTCGAACTTCTATGGCCAGAAAGTCAATTCGTCTAAGCGTAACGCCGAACATCGAACGCCGAACGTAGAACATGAACGCCCTTTCCCCTTTTTAAAAACAAAAAGCCGGGACAATCCGGCTTTTTATTACTGGTTTTGTAAGGTCAGTTGTCAGTTCTTTTGTTCCGGTCTTACCGCATAATTTTCAACATCGCTGGTACCATCGCTATTACCCCCGGACTCCGTTTCCGCCTCGGGTAAAGGCTGAGCGGTTTCGCTCGCTGCCTCCGGTTTTACGTCCTTTTCTCCTGCCGTCAGTGGCGATGTATCGTCGTCCTCTCCGGCTGTCTCCAGTGTCGCTTCAATGGTCTTGCCGGCTTCTTCCGGTGTAGCCTCCCGGACAGCATTCAGCGCTTCCGGTGCTTCAAACGGTTCGGGTGCTTTGTCAGCTTTGCCCGTCGCCTCCGCAGCAAGCCGTTCTGTTTCGTCTCCAGCGGCAACAGGCTCACCTGCCGCCTTTGTCCCGCCCCAAAGCTCATCCCTTGCCCTGACGGCCTCCCTCAACGACAACCGTATCCGTCTCCCGGCGGAATCAATACTCAACACCCGTACGGTAATCCTTTCCCCTTCCGTTAAGATGTCCTCGGGTTTGGCCACGTGCCAGTCAGCAAAATGAGATATATGTATAAGGCCCTCTACCCCCGGTTCCAACTCAACAAACGCGCCAAACGGGACAAGCCGTACGACCTTCGCCTCTACGAGGCTGTTTACGGGATACTTTTCCTCCGCCAAGTCCCACGGATTAGGGATCACTTGCTTCCGGGACAGGCTCACCTTTTCGTTCTCGCTATCCACCTTAATAACCTTGACCTCGATCTCGTCGCCCACGTTCAAGACTTCATTTGGATGGTTGACCCGGTGCCACGAAATCTCAGAAACATGAAGCAGTCCGTCAACGCCGCCGATGTCCACGAAGGCGCCGAAAGAAGTCAACCGCCGGACTACACCCTTCACTACCGCGCCTTCCCGGATAGATGCCAGCGTATCCCTGCGCTTTTGCTGGTACTCCTCCTCCAATACGGCCTTGCGGGAAAGGACGACCTTTTTCCGTGTGCGGTTAAACTCAATAATCTTGCAGTTTACTTTTTGCCCGATATACTTTGACAGGTCCTCAACATAGCCGCGCTCCACGAGGGAGGCCGGCAAAAAGGCTCGGACGCCCAAATTGACGATCAGGCCTCCCTTGACCACCTCCCGGACGGTCCCCTCGACCGGCGTTCCGCTCTCATAAGCCGCTTTGAGTTCTCCCCAGGCCTTTTCGGCGTCCGCCCGTCCCTTGGAAAGGATGATTCGGCCCTCACTATCCTCTGCCTTCACCACCCAAACGTCTATTTCATCCCCGACGCTGACCACCTCGTGCGGGGAGGTGATTTCACAGCAGGACAGTTCCCGGAGCGGTATGACACCCTCCGATTTTGCCCCGACATCGACCAGGACCTCGCCCTGGTTAATCTCAACGACCACCCCCTTGACAATGTCTCCGCCGCGCAGGGTTTTAACCTCCGCTGCCTGCATCTCTTCCTGCGCGTTTTCCCCAAGCTCCTTCATTCGCCTTTCTACCTCCTCGATAATCCAATCGGGCGTGGATGCCCCCGCGCTCAGACCCGCCACCCGCACTCCGGCAAACCACTCAGGTTTAAGCTGATCAGCAGTCTCGATGTGATAAGTCGGTGTTCCCGTCTCCAGGCAAATACGCGTTAACTTTTGCGTGTTTGCGCTCTCGTACCCGCCCACCACAACCATCACTTCAACCTGCCGGGCCAATTCCAGCGCGGCCTGCTGCCGTTCGGCAACGGCGTGGCAGATGGTCTCAAAGACCTTGACCTCCTCAGCACCTCGCTCGCTCCCTGTTTCGGGTCCTCGCGCACCAGCATTTTTAGCACGTTGTTTGAGTACCCTTACCACTGCCTCAAAATTGCTAAGCGGCTGGGTCGTTTGAGCTATGACACCAAGGCGTGGATATCCCGGAAGCTTTGCTGCCTCTTCCGGGCTCTCCACCACCTGTGCCCTCCCGTCTGTCCAGCCAACGATGCCCCTGACCTCCGGATGCTTCTTGTCACCTACCACCACAACGGTATAGCCCTCCTCGGTCAGGTCCTTGGCCAGCTTCTGTGCCCGTGTCACAAACGGGCAGGTGGCATCCACAACCTTCAAACCCGATTCCTTGGCGGCCGCCAGAACTTTGGGTTCCACCCCATGGGACCGGATTATCAACGTCCCCTCTTTCGCGGCCGCCAGCTCTTCAATTACCTGAATTCCTTTTCCGGCCAAATACTTCACCACTTGAGGGTTATGAATCAGCGGTCCCAGGGTGAAAAGCGGCCCGGTATTCTCTTCGCGGGCTTTGAGCGCGATCTCGATAGCTCGCTTAACTCCGAAGCAAAAGCCCGCCCACGCAGCTTTTTTAACCTCCATTATCCGGCATCATCTTCCATATAATAATGCGGCAATCTCCGTAACTATTTTCTCTCCGCCTGCAGCTATCTCTTCCCGTGAGGGTTTCTCTTTTTTCGCTGTGAGGTAGAAGGGCCTTCCCACCCTCACTTTTACCTTGCCACAGATCCCCCGTGTCCCGATTAGAGCCATCGGAACTACAGGGACTCCCGTCTTAAGTGCAAGAATTGCCGCCCCCGGCTGCACCGGCAGAAGCCGTCCCGAATGGCTGCGCTGCCCCTCGGGGAAGATTCCCACCACATGTCCGCGCATCAGGTGGTCTATCGCGGTTTTTAGCGCCTTACGGTCATACCCCTCGCGGCGGACCGGAAAGGCGCCCCAAACGCGGATAACCCAACCCAAAACCGGTATTCGGAAAAGCTCCTCCTTAGCCATAAAGTAAACGCGCCGGCGGAGCGCTGCACCTAAAATTAGAGGATCCCAGTAGCTCTGGTGGTTGGCCACAACCATTACCCCTCCCTCCGCCGGGAGGTTGGCAGCCCCTTCCACCTTCCAGCGCCGGAGAACCGGAAGCAAGACCTGGAGCAGCCCCCAGGCAAGCCAGTACGCCATGACGGCTCAGCCTCCGCGCACCAGAGCTAAAACCATTTCCACCACCTGGCCGGGGCTTTTACCGGTGGTGTCGATCATCACCGCATCGGGCGCCCGGAGGAGCGGTGCCACCCCTCGTGAGGCGTCCCTTTCATCACGGCTGATGATTTCTTTCATCTGTTCTTCCAAACTGATGTTATGGCCCTCATTAGCGGCTTCGTTATAGCGGCGCTTAGCCCGTTCTTCAACCGTCGCCGTGATAAAAAACTTCTTTTCGGCATCCGGCAGCACGACGGTGCCGATGTCACGTCCCTCCATCACCACTCTGCCTGATGCGGCCAAACTCCGCTGTTTTTCAGTCAGGTACCGCCTCACTCCAGGAACCTCGGCAACCTGTGATACAAACCGGGACACCTCGGGATAGCGTATCTCCCGGCTTACGTCCCGACCATTGAGGTAAACCCTGTTTGAGCCGTCTTCCCCCTGGTGTAGGCTGATCTCTACACACCGGGTCAGGTTGCTAAGGGCTTCGACATCCTCTGCAGGTATCCCCGCTTCCAACGCAGCGAGTGCGACGGCGCGGTACATCGCACCGGTATCAATATAGGCGTACCCGAGGCGCCTGGCAACCTCTTTGGCTACGGTGCTCTTTCCGGCACCCGCTGGTCCGTCTATGGCGATACGCAACCTGAAAATCTATCCTTTCGCATTGTCGTGGTTCTGATTTCGACACTCTTGGCAAATTTCCTTTTTTCAAGGTAAATTTACTTTATAAGCGGTTATCCTCCTTGTAATTGCCGAACGGTTTCCGCAAAACCGGGGTAGGAGACGTTAACCGCACCCGCACCGCTGATGACCGTCTCTCCGCGGGCTGCCAGTCCGGCCACGGCGAGGGCCATCGCCACCCGGTGGTCGCCGTGGCTCTCAAGCCTTGTTCCACGGAGCGGCTTTCCGCCGTGGATAATCAGGCCGTCCGGCAGTTCCTCCACTTCGGCGCCAAGACGGGAAAGCTCCGCGGCCATAGTCGCGAGACGGTTTGACTCCTTGTACTTCAGCTCGGCGGCATCCCTTATGACGGTCTTGCCGCCCGCATAGGCGGCCGCGACGGTAAGGACGGGGATCTCGTCAATCAGCCGCGGGACAAGGTCCCCTCCTATTTCAACCCCCCTCAGTTCGGAAGAATAGACCGTTATATCGCCCTGAGGTTCCCCACCGGAGGTGCCCGGTTTCACCTCGATCCTTGCCCCCATCGCCTGCAGAACCTCCAAGGCCCCGGTGCGCGTGGGGTTTAACCCCACCCCTTTTATCTTGACCGCGGCATCCGGGACAATACAGGCCGCTACCATCAGGAAAGCCGCCGAGGAAATATCGCCGGGAACCCGGATGTGCGTACCCTTCAGCGCAGGTTCTCCCTTCACGCTTACCGTAAGCCCTGAGCGGGTGACCTGAGCGCCGAACTGCTGCAGCATCCGCTCGGTGTGGTCGCGGGAGAGCGCCGGTTCGGTGACGCTTGTCTCTCCAGGCGCGTAGAGTCCGGCCAGGAGGACTGCTGATTTAACCTGTGCGCTTGCTACCGGCGAAGCGAAGGCAATCGGCCGAAGCTCCCCGCCTTGCACCGCAAGCGGCGCAAGCTCACCGTCTTTTCGCCCGATAATCCGTGCCCCCATCGACCTCAAGGGCTTTGCAACCCGGTCCATCGGCCGTTTCCGCAGGCTCTCGTCTCCCGTTAGGACGCTAAAAAAAGGCTGACCCGACAGAATACCTAACAGCAGCCGCATGGTGGTACCGGAGTTTCCGGCGTTAAGGACGTCCGGAGGTTCTAAAAGGCCGTAAAGCCCTCGACCGTGTATTATTACCCGGCCCGACACCGGCCCCTCAACGTCCACACCCATTGCCCGGAAGCAGGCAAGCGTGGCCAGACAGTCCTCTCCTTCAAGGAAGTTCTCTACCACCGTATCGCCTTCCGCTATCGCCCCGAGCATCAGCGCCCGGTGTGAAATCGACTTATCCCCCGGTACGGTTACGGAACCTTTTAGAGAGCGGACCGGTTTGATTCTTAACTCCAATGACGGCAAACCTCCTGTGTATTCGACGTTCGTGTTCTACGTTCGACCTTCGATATTAGGCTCGGACGGATCGACCTTAAAGGTTAGTCCCAAGTTTGGGAGTTAGACATTCTACGCTCGGCCATCTGCGGTTGGCTTAGGACGGACTGACTTTGAGGTCAGTTTGACGTTCGCAGTCAACCTCAATTTCGATGGATCGTCAGGGCCGGTTCAACGTTTAAATCAGCCTTTAACCGCGTTAATTCGGGGTTCGTTCAACGTACCGGCTCAATCCACAGGATCCGGGTCCGTTCAACGTGAAAAGAACAAAGAACCTTACACATTGAACGTTGTCCATTTAACCTTGCACGCCTTCTACCGCTTCCGCGCTTCTATTCCCGCCTCTCGCAACAGCCTAACAGCCTCCTCCTGATCTGTCTCCCGGGCAAAGCCAAGTCTTATGGTTCCACCTTCACCCTCCCGCACCCGGAGGATTTCAATATCACAAATGTTGATGCCGTTGTCGCCGAGAACGCCGGCCAAGCCGGCTATCACTCCCGGCCTGTCCGGGACCGTAACAACTATTTCATACAGCTCGGGAAGGTACCCTTTGCTTTTCGCGGGCACCGCCCGGCGCAATGCCTGGGCTTTTTTGAGCCACTCAAACACACCCGCGCCGTCTTCGGCCCTTATCAGGACTGCCAGCGAGGCGAGCGCCGCCTGGTACCTGTGTATCATTCCCAAGATTGCCTCCCTGTTGGCGATAACTATGTCCCGCCACACTTCCGGATCGCCCGCAGCAACCCGTGTGGTATCCCGGAAGCCGCCGGCAGCAAGCGGCAGGACCGCTTCCCGCTCGGGCAAGGCACCGATAGTACTCACAAGCGCCGCGGCGACGCAGTGGGGAAGGTGGCTCACCGCTGCCACGTATAAATCATGCTCTTCCGGAGAAAGCTCGATCACGCGGGCGCCCACTGCAGCAGCCATCTTCCCTACGGTCTCAAGGCTGCCCCGCTCGGTATCCGGAGCCGGAGTTAAGATGTAATACGCGTTTTCGAACAGGTAGGGGTCTGCGCTCTTGACCCCGGCTCTTTCCGATCCGGCCATGGGATGGCCGCCTACAAAATGAAAGCCGTGAGTACGGGCGACCGGGTGCAGGGTTTTAACTATCGCGGCCTTGACGCTCCCTACATCTGTAACAACTGTACCCGGCCGAAAATGACCCGCGGCCTCCTTAACCACCGGTATCACCGCGCTGACCGGAGTAGCCACCACCACCAGTGTTGCACCGGCAACACTTGTCAGATCGGTTGTGACCCGGTCAACCGCTCCTACCTCTACCGCAAGCCGTAGTTTCTCAGCGTCCCGCCCGATACCGAGCACCTCTTCCGCAAGGCGGAGGCGCTTCAAGGCCATTCCCAGGGATCCGCCGATTAACCCTACGCCGATAATCGCTACCCGCTTGAACACCTGCCACCCTCCCAGCGAGGATACGAACCAAGAATTTTAAAGAAGGTACTCTGCTTTTTTATCGCCGCAAGCGCATCACTTACCGGAGGGTCCTCCTGGTGCCCTTCACAGTCGATGAAAAATATGTAGTGGCCTATGCTCCGGCGGGCGGGGCGTGACTCGATCTTGGTAAGGTTTATTCCGCGAGAAGCAAATTCACCTAAAGCTGCATAAAGCACTCCGGGCCGGTCGTGCACCAGCGAGAAGGCCACTGATGTCTTATCCCTGCCCGTTCGCGGTCCTGGTTCACGCCCGATCACCAAAAAACGGGTTTCGTTCTCTGCGGCGTCCTGGATGCCCCTGGCAACAACCATAAGCCCGTAACACGCAGCCGCCTCCTCTGTACCAATAGCCGCAAGCGGTTCAGGCGACGAAGCAACAAGACGGGCCGCTTCCGCAGTACTGGTAGTTGCCTCCCGCACTGCATCCGGAAGTTCCCGTTCTAAGTACTCCCGGCACTGGGCCAGCGCGTGGGGATGCGAGAGAACCCGCTTGAAACCGGACAACGCGCTTCGGGCCAGAAGACAATGAACTACCGGTAGAACTACCTCCCCGGTAATCAACACCGCTTCATCCCGCAAGAGCAGGTCGAGCGTTACGTTTACGCTTCCTTCAACGGAGTTCTCAACCGGCACCACTCCCGCGTTGACCGCACCGGAAGCCACCGATCTGACTAATTCGGGAATCTCATTGAAGGGCACTCCCTCACAGTCCTGTTCAGAAAAAAAACGGGCCATCGCCTGCTCCGTAAAGGTGCCGGACGGCCCGAGAAAACCGATCTTCAAAACCGTCACTAAAGCTTCCTCCCTAAAACCACCGCTATCTTGCGCAGGTCCTCCATCATAGCTGCAAAGTTCTCCGGGGTTAAAGACTGCGCGCCGTCGCACAGCGCCTCTGCAGGGTTAGGGTGCACCTCGACCAGAAGGCCGTCCGCTCCAGCGGCGATCGCTGCGCGGCACATCGGGGCCACAAACTTCCACCGCCCGATCCCGTGGCTCGGGTCGACCACCACCGGCAGATGCGACAGGTGCTTAACTACCGGCACAGCCGAAAGATCCAGGGTGTTGCGGGTGTATGTCTCGAAACTGCGTATCCCCCGTTCACAAAGGATCACGTTGAAATTTCCGCTGGTAAGGATGTACTCCGCGGCCATCAGCCATTCTTCAATGGTAGCGGAAAGACCGCGCTTCAGGAGCACCGGCTTGGTTATCCGTCCTAACTCCCTCAACAGGTCGAAGTTTTGCATATTCCGGGTTCCGATCTGAACTATATCGGCATACTCGGCCACAATCGGGAGGGTACGGATGTCCATAACCTCGGTCACGATCTTAAGGCCGTACCTTTCTCTTGCTTCAGCAAGAATCTTCAGTCCTTCTTCACCCAGACCCTGGAAGGAATACGGTGAAGTCCGCGGCTTGAAAGCGCCCCCGCGCAACATGGTAGCGCCGGCGGCCCTTACTTTTTCCGCAGCCGCCAACAGTTGTTCACGGCTTTCTACCGCGCACGGTCCCGCTATGACATGTATTCTTTCGCCGCCGATTTCAATATCGTTGTCAAGCCGAACCAAGGTCCGGTCTGCCCGGAAGGAACGGCTCGCCATTTTATAAGGCTGCAGGATGGGTATCACTTCCTCCACCCCCGGCAAAACTCCAATGGCCACCTCTTTCAACCGCCTTTCGTCACCGATGATCCCGATAATCGTTCTTTCAACACCGCGGGAAAGGTGAGCCTTAAAACCTTCCGTTTCAATCCTTTTAATAACCCCTTGAATCTCTTCTTCTGTGGCGTTAGCAGCCATTACGATAATCACTGTTCATCTACCTCCGACAGCCCAAAGCTGTTTTATTCCGCCAGGAAACCGCTGCAAAACTTCGCCTGGCTATTTCAGAAGTCAGAAGTCAGAAGCCAGAAGTCGGAAGTCAGAAAATTTAAGGGAAATTCACATATCGAATTTCTGCGAAGACTCCGACCTCTGACATCCTGCATCTGACATCTGTTTTCGCCATGCTCATTTTTCGCGGCCTCCATGCCATTCCCGAATTCAGCCACCTGAAAGCAAGCAAACTCATTTTTGGGCGGTTAAGTTGTTTTGCATTACTCTGCTAAAACCTTGCTTAGCGCCGTGATAAAGCGCGCGTTTTGCGCCGCAGTCCCGATCGTCACCCGAAGATGGGTGGGATAGCCGAAGCCTCCCCGGATTATGACCCCCTGCTCAAGCATACGCCGGAAAACATACCCCTCTTCACGACCGGCGTCAAAGAAGATAAAATTGGCCTCCGTGGGTACATAAGAGATGCCCCGGGCAGTAAATGCCTGGTAAAGATACTTTTTCCCCTCTTCGTTTACCCGCCGGGTTACGGAAACAAATTCCTCGTCCGCCAACGCGGCAAGCGCCGCTTCCTGGGCCAGGGCGTTTACATTGAACGGTTCCCTGACGCGATTGAGCTCCGCAATCAGTGAAGGGTGTCCCGCCCCGTAACCGATACGCAGCCCGGCAAGGCCGTACATCTTCGAAAAGGTCCGTAAAACCGCCACGTTATATCCCCCGCGCAGGTAATCGATCCCGTCCGGATAATCCGGATGGGTGACGTATTCATAATAAGCCTCGTCAAGCACCACCAACGTTTCCGGACCCACGCGCTCCAGGAACCAGTCTACTTCTTCGCGGGTAACGATGGTACCCGTGGGGTTGTTCGGGTTGCAAAGATAAACCATCTTCGTCTTCGGGCTCAGCCGCGCAGCCATCGCTTCAATGTCCATCCGGTATCCGTTCAGGGGTACCTCCACCGGCACCGCACCCATAAGGCGGGCCAACGGTTCGTAGCGGGGGAAGGTAGGCACCGGCATCAATACCTCGTCACCGGGGTCCAAAAGTGCCAGTGAAAGCATCTGGACTATTTCGTTGGAACCGTTACCGACAATTATGGCGTCAGAACTAAGTCCCAGCCGGGCGGCAAGCGCTTCGCGTAACCGGTATGCGCTACCGTCGGGATAAAAATGAACCCCTGCTGCTGCTTGCGTAACCGCCGCCACTGCCTTGGGAGAGGGGCCGAGAGGATTTTCGTTTGAGGCAAGCTTGATGATGTCCTCCAAGCCAAGTTCCCGCTTCACTTCTTCTATCGGCTTCCCCGGCTGATAAACCGCCAGGGTTTCGAGGCAACCGCGGACTTTGACCGCCATAATACTTCCACTCCCCGGTTTTTGAACACATCTTACCACAGATGTTATGGCATAACAATCCTGTTCAGCGTCGGCTCCCTGGGAGACCGCTGCAAAACTTCGCCTGGCAATTTCAGAAGTCAGAAGCCGGAAGTCAGAAAATTCAACGGAAATTCGCATACTACGAAGATTCCGACGTCTGACATCCTGCATCTGACATCTGTTTTCACCATGCTCGTTTTTCGCGATCTCCAGACTTTCTGCCAAAGCCTGGCATCTGCTAATAGACAGGCTTGCGTTTGGTAAATTAGGGTTTTGCAATACTCTCCGGCTCCTCCGAGTTGGAGTCGGCAGTCGCAACAGCGGTACGCTGCGGCAAAAAGCAGCAGGACCTCTTTGCGAGTCAGCATTGCAAAAGAGCGGTCTTGAGAGCCGCGGTCAGTTTTCCCACCTCCCCGTATGCGTTCTCCCCGATCAGCCTTACGAGGGCGCTCCCGACCACCACTGCGTCGCAGTAAGGCGCCACCCGCACCGCCGCATCCGGACCGGAAACCCCGAAGCCGATTGCGACCGGAAGGTCGGTGCAGTTGCGGATCAGAACGCTCAACGTCCGAAGATCGGTTTCTATCCGCTCCCGCACACCCGTAACGCCGGTAACCGAAACGCAGTAAACGAACCCCCGCGCTGCAGCGCAAATGGCCGCGAGCCGCTCCTGAGTACTGGTCGGCGCAACCAACGGTATCAGGTCGATCCCGCGGCGCCCTGTGTATTCCCTTAAAAGGCCGCTTTCCTCAAGGGGAAGGTCCGGCACGATTAATCCGTCAACACCGTTTTCCGCAGCGCTGCAGCAGAAGTTCTCGAGCCCATACTGGAGCACCGGATTGTAATAGGTCATCAGCACAAGCGGGAGATTCACTTTTTTGCGCATCCGGCCCACAGCCTCTAAAATGCCGCGCACCGTTACTCCGTTCGAAAGCGCCCTGTTCGCTGCAGCTTGGATGATCGGCCCGTCGGCTAAGGGGTCGGAAAAGGGGATGCCGATCTCAATAATGTCCGCGCCCGCTCCGGCCATGAGCGCAATCAGCTCCTCCGTCCGCCCGAGATCCGGGTCGCCGGCCATTAGGTAGGTGATCAGCCCCTTTTCCCCCCGCTCCTTTAAGCGCCCAAATGCCTGTGCTATCCGGCTCATTGTCCGACCCCCTTCACCCGGGCCACGGTTTCAACGTCCTTATCGCCGCGCCCGGAAAGGTTAACTACGATAACGGCGTCGGACGGCAGCGAAGGGGCAAGGCGTACGACTTCAGCGATCGCGTGAGCGCTCTCCAGCGCCGGCAGGATGCCTTCGGTCCTGCCTAACAGTTCAAAAGCCGCCAGCGCCTCGCTGTCCGTGGCCGCGGTGTACGTTACCCGGCCGGTTTCCTTCAGGTAAGCGTGCTCCGGTCCGACACCGGGATAGTCGAGTCCGGCGGATATCGAGTGCACCGGGCTTATCTGCCCTTCCTCGTCCTGGATTACGTAGCTCAGGGAGCCGTGAAGCACACCGGGGCGCCCGCGGTTGAGCGTCGCCGCGTGCAACCCGGTATCCATACCTTCGCCCGCCGCTTCCACACCGACCAGCCGCACCTCCGGATGGTCGAGAAAGGGATAAAAGATCCCCATTGCGTTCGACCCTCCGCCCACGCAAGCGACGATCACATCCGGCAGCCGCCCCGTCTCCCGCACGATCTGCTCCTTGGTTTCCACTCCGATAACGGCCTGAAAGTCACGGACAATCATCGGATACGGATGCGGCCCGGCAACCGAACCGATGAGATAGTAAGTGTTCGCAACATTGGTCACCCAGTCGCGGATCGCCTCGTTCATAGCGTCTTTAAGTGTCCGGCTGCCCGCGCTTACCGGCACCACCTCCGCCCCCAATAGCCGCATCCGGATAACGTTAAGATGCTGCCGGACGATGTCTTCTTCACCCATGTATATCGCACACTTGAACCCGAGGAGCGCAGCGGCCGTCGCCGTGGCCACCCCGTGCTGGCCTGCGCCTGTCTCGGCGATCAACCGGCGCTTTCCCATTCGCTGTGACAGAAGCGCCTGGCCGATGGTGTTGTTTATCTTGTGGGCGCCGGTATGGTTTAGATCCTCCCGTTTGAGATAAATTCTTGCGCCTCCCAGGTATGCGGTAAGCCTTGCCGCGTAGTAAAGAGGGCTCGGACGGCCCACGTAGTGCTCAAGATACCATTTCAGTTCAGCCTGAAACCCCGGGTCATCCTTGAACGTGGCGTAAGCCGTTTCGAGTTCCCCAAGGGCCGGCATCAGCGTCTCCGGTACAAAACGGCCGCCGAACGGACCAAAGTAACCCCGTGTGTCTGGCAGCATTTATACGACCTCCTTCACCTGCTTGATAAACGCCTTTATTTTTGCAGCGTCTTTCCGGCCGTCCGTTTCGACTCCGCTCGAAACGTCTACCGCGTAAGGACGCACCGTACGCACCGCCGATGTCACGTTTTCCGGAGTCAGGCCGCCGGCCAGGATAAGCGGAATCTTAAATCTCTTGCCGTTAAGCAGCCCCCAGTCGAACGTCCTGCCCGTTCCGCCGGCGAGCCCCGGTACCGCGGTATCCAGCAAAACGGCACTCACGGAACGGTAAGTGTCTATTAGTTCCAAATCACTTTCAGAAACCAGGGCGCCTGCCGCGGTCCCGCTTGACGGTGCTTCCTTTGGACGAACGCCAAACGCCTTTATGACCTTTAAGCCCAATTGCGTACAATATTCAGGCGATTCCATACCGTGAAGCTGCACCGCATCGAGCCGGCAATAGTCCGCGACCTCACGGACAAGCTCCAAGGGTGCGTCAACAAACACCCCCACCGCCGAAACAAACGGCGGCAGTCCTAAAATTATCTCGCGCGCCGCCTCGGGGGCAACCTTACGCCTACTTTCGGCGAAAACAAAGCCGAGTGCGTCTGCTCCCGCTGCAACAGCCGCCGTTGCCGTTTCCATGTCCGTAATCCCGCAAATTTTCACCCGTACAGTCACAATTGACCACTTCCAACAAAAGTTTTAAGTTTGGCTCAGACGCCCACCGGGCCTAACTTCGAATTGTTTTTATGCGCCGGCCGCGACGAACTCCCGGAGCTTTGCCGAAATATCCGCTGCGGCCATCAACGCTTCACCGATAAGGACGGCGTTTACCCCGCATTCCTTCAAGGCCCGTATCGCGGGGGGTGAGGCGATGCCGCTCTCGCTGACCACTACAACTTCCGGCGGCAGATGGCGTTTGAGCCGGAAGGTTGTCTCGATGTCGGTCTTGAACGTCTCGAGGTCACGGTTGTTAATACCGATGATTTTAGCACCCGCTGCAAGCGACTGCTCTATTTCCCCGGGGCTGTGTACCTCAACCACGCACTCCATCCCCAGCTCCCGCGCGAGGCTGATGAACTCCGCCAACTCCCGCTGTTCGAGGAGCCGCACGATCAGGAGCAGAGCATCGGCACCCAGCCCCCGGGCTTCATAAATCTGGATGGGATCAAGGATAAACTCCTTGCACAGAACCGGAACCTCAACAGCGCTGCGTACCAGACTTAAAAACACAGGGCTGCCCTGAAAGAACCGCTCGTCCGTCAGCACCGAAATCGCCGCCGCCCCCGAAGCAGCATAGATTTTTGCGATTTCCACAGGGTCGGCACCCGGCCGGATCGGCCCTTTTGACGGAGAAGCCCTCTTTATCTCGGCGATCACGGCCACCCTTCCCGGCCGCCTCAGCGCCGTGGTGAAATCTCTCGCAGGCGGCGCGGTGTGTGCGGACGCCTTGAGCTGCTCAACTGAATAAGCGGCCCGTTTCGCTGCAATCTCCCGGCGCTTGTGTTCGATAATCTCCTCCAACACTTACAGCACCCTCCGCGTCCAATTTACGTACTCCTCCATCTTGGCGAGTGCCGCCCCGGAAGACATCGCCCCACGGGCTATATTGATCCCTTCTTTCAAATCGTCCGCTGACCCGGCAGCTACCAGAGCCAGCGCCCCGTTCAAAGCCACCGCATCGCTTTTGGGCCCCCGCCCGCCCTGCAAAATAGAGCGCGTCAAGGCTGCGTTTTCCGCCGCCGTCCCGCCCTTCAGCGCTTCGAGCGGACACCGCGCTATGCCGTAGTCGAGCGGGTCGAGTACGCCGCGGCGGACCGACCCGTTCCTTACTTCGGCATACATGACTTCGCCCACGGGAGAGAACTCGTCGAGACCCCCTGCTCCGTGAATGACAAAGGCGCGCCTCACCCCTAATAAGGAAAGCACCTCGGCGACTAAGTCGACCAGTTCCGGGGCGTAAACACCGAGCACCTGGATTTGAGCGCCGGCCGGGTTGCACAGCGGGCCGAGGATGTTGAAAACCGTTGGCAAACCGAGCTCCCGCCGCGGTCCGGCGGCATGCTTCATTGCGGGGTGGCAAAGGGGTGCAAAGAAGAAGCCGAAACCCACCTCATCCATACACTCTCCAGCCACCGCCGGGGGAAGGTCGATCCTTGCCCCAAGCGCTTCGAGCAGGTCTGCGCTCCCCGCCCGGCTGGAAACGGAACGGTTCCCGTGCTTAGCAACCTTGCAGCCGCAGGCGGCAATCACAAAGGCTGCAGTGGTCGAAATATTAAAGGTATGTGCGCCGTCGCCGCCCGTACCGCATGTATCTACCAGCAGCGGGTGCCTCGATACATAACCGACCGCCTTCTCCCGCATGGCCTGGGCAAAACCGGCCACCTCCTCCGCCGTTTCCCTTTTGAACCTCAACCCTACCAAAAACCCCCCTATTTGGGCAGGGGTGGCCGCACCGCTCATTATCTCTCCCATTACCTGCCGGGCAAAATCAATCGGCAGGTTCTCTCCGGAAACCACTCTCGCCAAAGCTTCGCTAATCACAGTCTCTCCTCCTCCGAAAAATAAACGTTCAACCTTGATACTGACCGACCCTTAGAGTCCGTTCGGCGTTCGATGTTCAAGATTCAAGGTGTTTCAACCCTCAGGCTCAAGAAATTGCGCAGCAGTTCCTTCCCGTACTCCGTAAGAATCGACTCTGGGTGAAACTGCACCCCTTCGACCGGGCAGTTTCGGTGCCTCAAGCCCATTATTTCACCTTCCGCAGTCCGCGCACTGATTTCAAGCACCCCGGGGAGGCCCTCGGGTGCTACAACAAGCGAGTGGTACCGCGTTGCGGTGAAAGGCGATGGGATACCCTGAAAAACCGTCCGCCCATCGTGGTGTATCGCTGAAGTCTTGCCGTGCATCAATCGGGGTGCTCGCACCACCCTGCCCCCAAACGCCTGCCCGATCGCCTGATGCCCCAGGCATACGCCCAGGATGGGAATCCGACCGGCGAACACTCTGATTAAATCGAGGCAGACTCCGGCTTCGTTAGGTGTGCACGGACCCGGAGACAATACGATGTGCGACGGGTTGAGCTCCGCAACCTCCTCCGGAGTGATGGCATCGTTCCGGAAAACCTTAACCTCCGAACCTATCTCTGCCAGGTACTGGACCAGGTTATATGTGAACGAGTCGTAGTTATCGATCATCAGCACCAAATCGAACGCCCCCTGACTGACTTTTGTTCAGGCCTCCTAACGGTTAAAGCGGTGCGGGCAAATGAACGTTTTCAATCCGTGCCGCCTTTTACCTGCCAGTTAACGAACCTGAACCGTTTCGGCCGCTCCCTGCAAGGTAGTCAGCAGCGCCTGTGCCTTGTTGATGGTCTCAACGTATTCCCGTTCCGGGTCGGAATCCGCCACTATCCCGGCTCCGGCCTGCACATACGCGCTGCCGTTGGTCACCACGATTGTACGGATGGTAATGCAGGTGTCCAGGTTCCCGGTGAAGCTGTAGTACCCCACCGCCCCCGCGTAAATCCCGCGCCGCGTCGGCTCAAGCTCCTCGATTATCTCCATCGCCCGCACCTTAGGGGCACCGGAAACCGTCCCCGCCGGAAACGAAGCCTCCAAAGCGCCGAGAGCGGAGTACCCCGGAGACAGCAGCCCCTGCACCTCCGAAACGATGTGAATCACGTGGGAGTACTTTTCAACAGCCATGAACTCGGAAACCCGAACGGTACCGGGGACGGAGACACGCCCCAAATCGTTGCGCCCGAGGTCCACCAGCATTATGTGCTCCGCCCGTTCCTTGGGGTCGTTAAGCAGCTCCAACGCCAGGGCTTCGTCCTCCGCAGCGTCCCTGCCCCTCGGGCGGGTTCCCGCTATCGGCCGGGTGCGGATCAACCCGTCCTCCACCCGGATAAGCATTTCCGGCGAAGAGCCGATTACCACCGGATCACCGAAATCCAAATAGAAAAGATACGGCGAGGGGTTTATGACCCGCAGGCGCCGGTACACCTCGAACGGCTCGCCGTCAAACGGCCGGGAGAACCGCTGCGAAAGCACCACCTGCAGAATATCGCCCGCCCGGATGTACTCCTTTGCCCGGCGCACGGCGCTCAGGAAATCCTCCTTCTGCATATTCGCGGTCAGTGCAGGATCTGAACCGGAAAGCGGTATATCCCAGTCAAGCACCGCCGGTTTTTTCAGGATCGCCAGCACACTCTTGATGCGTTCGACCGCCTCGCAGTATGCCGATCGGGGGTCATTCGCCGGACGTGTATTCACAACGACTGTAAGCCGCCGTCGGACGTGGTCGAAAATCAGGACGACCCTGGTGAAAATTAGGTGGCAGTCGTAAGCCCCGATGTCGTCGATGGTATTCAGGGGAAGCCGCTCCAGGTTCCGGACAAAGTCGTACCCGAAATACCCCACCCCGCCGCCGTAAAACCGGGGCAGTCCTTCGAGGCGGGGACCGCGCAGGTCGGCAAAGATCCCTTCGAGGTACTTCAAAGGTGAACCGATAAAAGACCGTGCTCCCTCTTCACCGCTTAACGAGACAGAATTCCCCTTAGCGCAGAAGATCAGGAACGGGTCGAAACCAATGAAGCTGTACCTGCCGAGGAATTCCCCTCCGGCTACGGATTCGAGCAGGTAAACCGGAAACGATCCGATTTTTTTAAAGGCTGCGATCGGGGTCTCAAGATCCGCAATCACCTCCTGGTAAACGGGAACCACACCATACTCACCGCTTAACCTGAGATACTCGTCCAGGGTTGGTTGAATCACTCCGCCCGCTCCCCTCAACAAAAAATTAAGCCAGCACCCAAATGAAGCACTGGCTTTGGATCGCTTACTCACCAGTCTCATCTGCGCTCTTCTCAAACTCTTCTCAAACTCTTCTCGGTCGCGACAATATTCAGTTAAAAAAAGTCTACACCGTTTTCCATCCCCCTGTCAACTGTTTACTTTAAATTTATGCGCGCGCCCTGTGGTATACCGGACCCCCAAATTACCCGGCGTTGCGATCCAGTCACTCGCTGGATCTCATTTTTAAAAGAACAGGCTGCTTTTTGAAGAAGCTTAGAGTCCGGGGGTTGAAAGTTTTTCTTCACAAGCAGCCCGTATACCCTGGAACCGGCTGTTTTTCCGCCGATAAAAATCTACCTGTCCCTATCTTAAAAAGAGCAGCCCGTTCCCTTTTGTCTAAAGGCGTTCGCCACGGCGCAGTGCCTCTTCAGCGTGCCGGATCATCACCCGTACCATGCTGCCGCCGATCTTTCCCCCTACCCTGCCGCAGTCCTGAGCAGGAACCTCTCCCCAGTAGCCGTCCGCGATTTGGGAGGAAAGACCGAGTTCAGCCGCAACCTCATATTTAAAACGGTCTAAAACCGAATCAGGCAGGAGTTTGTCATATGGGAAGAATTGCGCCATTTTTTTTTACCACCCCTTTCGGTGTTCTGCGTTCTGCGTTCGGTGTTCGGCGTTCTGCTTAAACGGATTGACTTTGGGGTCAGTTCGAACTCCGGAGTCCAGAGTTCGAGGTTATCTCAATTGATGGACCGTCGTGGTCGGTTCAACGTTTAAAGTTAACCTCGAACTGCGTGAATTATACGCCAGCCGCCACCGCGTGAAGCGCAGGTACGAGGGTTCAACCTTTGAATTAACCTCAAACGGCGTGAATTCGGGGTCCGTTCCACTTGCCAAATCGGCAGATGCAGGGTCTCTTGAACCCTGAACGTTAAGGTATTCTTAGTTTTATTGTCGCCGGTTTTTATCTTTTAATAGCCGCGAATATTTTACAAAAAATCAAAGATAACCGCTTACGCTCGCTGCTTGTAAGCGCCCCGGAAAGAACCGTGAAAACGGCATAGCTGAGCCCCGTAAGCGCGATAACCGCGATAAAACTCAAGGCCTGAGGCGCCGCACGTACGGCCATAAAATTATGGCAGTAATAGAGCACTGCGGCTGCCACGGCTGTTGAAAACAGCGGCTTGACCAGGATATCTTTCACTTGGACGTTGCAGCCGGTTAACTGCCTCAGATCGAGCAGATTAAGTACACTCATAATCACAAATCCGCATACCAGAGCGGCGCCGGCCCCGCGGATGCCGTAGTCGGGCATCCCTGTCAGGAAGTAGATACCGGTAATTTTAAATACCGATGCGACCACCAGGTTACGGAAGGGAACAAGCGGCAGCCCAAGCCCCTGGAGAATCCCGGTGGTGGTCTGCTGCAGGTAAAGGAAGGGTGCGCCGAGCGCCAGCACTTTCAGGACGGCGCCGGCCTGTGGGTAGCCGAAAATGACCCGGCACAGCTCCTCCGGGATCATGAACAGCACCATCGCGCTGGGCAAACCGGTAAGCATCGTCAGGCGCAAGGCGTTGTTCACCCGCGAGTTTAACAGGCGGAAATCCCGCGCGGTAAGAGCTTCAGCGATAGCAGGCACCAGAGCTGTGGACAGAGCGACCGTGATCAACCCCGGAGTGAAAAGTAGGGTCTCGGCAACCCCGGCAAACTGACCGTAAACATTAGTGGCCTCCCGGATAGAAAGGCCGGCGGCCACAAGCCTGTGCGGAATGATAACGGCGTCGAGAGAAAGGAAACCGGTGGATACAAGCCTCATTAGGGTGACCGGCAACGCCAGGCGAAAGATTTCCACCGTAAGGTTAGTGTCGCCTGCCCGCAACTTGCCGGCTGCAGGGAACTGGGAACGCCTCCGGAAAAAGTACCCGAGCATTAACAAGAAGCCTGCAAGCTCCCCGCAAACCACGCCTAATGATGCACCACAGGCCGCCGCAACTACACCCCGGTGAATGAGGAGCGAAGCGAAGGAAAGGCCGGCAGCAACCCGCACGAATTGTTCGACCGTCTGGGTGACAGCAGTCGGCGTCATATCCTGAAGTCCTTGGAAAAAACCCCTGAACACAGAGCAGGCCGACACGATCAAGACCGCGGGCACAAGACAGACGAAGGGGAGAAATGTCTCGGGGTTGGAAAGAATTTTTCCGGTAAGAAAACGCGCCGCCATCAGGACGGCAGAAGTTACGAATACACTGGAAAAGGCAGTGTATAAAAGGGAAAGACGCAAGAGACGATAGGCCCTGCCGAAGTCATTCCGGGTCACGGTATCGGATACCAATTTGGCAATGGCCACAGGGATGCCCAAAGAAGCGAGCACGAGGGCTAAGACGTATATCGGGAATACCATCGTGAACAGGCCTATTCCTTCTGCCTGAATAAGACGGATTAGAAATATCTGGTAGGCAAACCCCACAACCCGGTTGAGCGTGCTGGCGGCAACGAGGATGAGGGTGCCCGTGAGCAACGACTGGCGGGAAATCATCTCGGCCTCCGTTCAAACGAGGTTGACAAGCCCGACCCGGTAACTATATCTATGCTCGTCCTCCCAAAAATGACCGGGCGGGAGGGCTAAAGTCCCGGCGAAAGATGTTTATAACCAAAGGGGTTTCCATGAAGATGTTTAAGAAAAACTGACAGGCAGACAGGATTTCTAAAACTCCTGTAGAAGTAACTGAAGTTAACTCGAAACCGCAACAAATCAGGCAAAATTTTCATAGAAAAAACGTTAGTGGAAAGAATACCATCAGGAGGGGAAAACAGGTTGAAGAACTATGCGGCAAAAGATTTGAGAAACGTAGCCGTGGTCGGTCATGGGGGAACAGGGAAGACCTCGCTTGTCGAGGCACTGCTCTTTAACACCGGCGCGATTTCCCGCCTCGGCCGCGTTGAAGACGGGACGACCACCGCCGATTACCACCCGGAGGAGGTCAAACGGGGTATTACCGTTCACTCAAGCATCGTGCCCTGCGAGTCCGAGGGAATCAAGATCAATCTCTTAGACACGCCGGGATACTCCGACTTTATCGGGGAAGTCAAGGGCGCATTGCGGGTGGCCGAAGGAGCACTCTTTACAGTTTGCGGTGTGGGCGGCGTCGAGGTTCAAACCGAAGTGATCTGGGATCATGCAGGAGAAATGCCGCGGGTGGTCTTCATCAATAAGCTCGACCGGGAAAACGCCAACTTCGACCGCGTTTTGGACGACCTGCGCTCTAAGTTCGGTGCAAACTTTGTACCGTTTACGGTTCCTGTCGGCGTTGCGGAGAGTTTCCGCGGCGTGGTGGATGTGCTTGGTGAAAAGGCGTATCTTGACGATGACAAGGGCGAAAAAGAATCCCCCGTTCCCGAGGACCTAATGGCACAGGTTCAGGAGTACAGGGAAAAAATGATCGAAGCGGCGGCTGAAGCCGACGACGAGTACCTGATGAAGTACCTGGAAGGCATGGAACTGACCCTTGATGAAGTCCGGGCGGGGTTGGTAAAAGGGCTGCAGGAGGCCAAGTTTGTCCCGGTTTTATGCGGCTCGGCCACCAAAAACTGCGGGGTCAAGGCGCTGTTGGAGTTTTTTACCCGCTATTTCCCCGCGCCGCAAGTTAAGGATGGACCGCTGGCAGCCCTCGTTTTTAAGACTATCGCCGACCCGTATGTGGGACGTATGAACTACATCCGGGTTTTCAGCGGCGTGTTGACAGGTGAAACCAACCTTTATAACAGCACAAAAGAAAAACCTGAAAAAATCAGCCAGATTTTTTTCCTCCGGGGAAAGAACCAGTTGCAGACCGATAGCATTCCCGCAGGCGACATCGGCGCGCTTGTAAAACTGACCGAGACAACGACCGGTGACACCCTTTGCGAGAAGGAAAAACCGGTCACCCTGGAAGGGATTGATTTTCCCGAACCCACCCTCAGCATCGCGGTTGAGCCGAAGACCCAGGGGGATGAGGACAAACTCGCCACCGCTCTCGCCCGGCTGGTGGAAGAAGAACCCACTGTTCGGGTAGAAAAAAACGTTGAAACGAAACAAACCGTAATTACCGGTATTGGCGAAACCCAATTGGATATGATTATCGAGCGCTTCAAACGGAAGTTCGGCGTAGAAGTCAACCAGAAACCGCTCAAGATTCCGTATCGCGAGACTATACGGGCGGAGGCAAAGGTCGAGGGCAAATACAAGAAGCAGACCGGCGGCCGCGGGCAGTACGGCCATGTGTGGCTTAAGATTGAGCCGCTGCCGGATGAAGAGTTTAAGTTTGCGGAAGACATCTTCGGCGGCGCCGTCCCGAGCCAGTACTTCCCCGCCGTTGAAAAGGGCGTAAAGGAAGCTATGAACGAAGGCGTCCTGGCGGGCTATCCCGTAACGAATGTTGCAGTCACGCTGTACGACGGTTCTTACCACCCTGTAGACTCGTCGGAATTGGCGTTCAAGATCGCCGCATCAATGGCCTTTAAAAAAGGAATGCAACAGGCTAAACCGGTGCTCCTCGAACCCGTGATGGAGGTTGAGGTCCGGGTGCCGGACGTCTTTGTGGGTGACGTGATAAGCGACCTGAATACAAAACGCGGGCGGATTCTTGGCATGGAACCTACCGGTAAAGTCACGCAGATCCGTGCCCTCGCACCGCTGGCCGAAATGGCCCGTTATGCGATCGATCTTAAATCAATGACTCAGGGACGGGGCTCCTTCGGGATGAAGTTCAGTTCTTACGAAGAGGTTCCCGGACAGATTGCCGAAAAAATAATTAAAAAGGCGCAAGAAGAAAAGGAGAACGAAAAATAACCTAAAGGATTCTTTATGAATAAATAGGGGAGCTCAAGGGCTGCAAGCTACCATGTAAAAAAAAGGGGCTGCCACTTTTGGGGCAGCCCTTATTCAACCTTACCGGTTCTCTTCCCTGGGCATTTGCTGCTCGGCGTAGCGGATCATCCGCCGAACCATGTTGCCGCCGACGAGGCCGCATTCCCGGCTGGTCATATCACCCCAGCCAACGCGGTTGAGCTTATCAGCAAGCCCAAGGTCTTCCGCCACCTCGTACTTAAACCTATCGAGAGCAGGTTCTGCTTCCGGAACCAGGGTATTCCGTCTCCGGCGCGGCATTAAATCCCTCCCGTAAAGTTCTAAGACAAGAGATGGCCTGTTATTATTTTGCCCGGAGATCGTTTTTTTATACATTTTTTTATTAAAAATTGCCGGTCTCTTCCCCTCAAACGGCAGCGTTTCATTCTTCCTTGCGGCCGTGTCTCAGAACCTGTACCCCCCACACCGCAAGCCCGTTCGGAGGCACCGCCCCCTTCCCGGGATAAAGACCCTCGCAAAGTCCCGCCTCCTTACGTATTCCCTCACAAAGGAGAGCCGGGGGGTGAAAACACAGAAGCAGGCGGCTGCGGTGAAATGCTGTCAATAAAGTTAAATCTTCATGGCAGGTGGTACAAAAGATGCGTTTGAAGTCTTTGACTCCTTTTATCACCATGGTCTTGGTATTGTGCATGCTTGTAGCCTCACTACCCGCCTTAGCAGAACAAGCCGTGGTAGTGGAAATCTATAAGGGAACCTTACCCTTTACAGGGAGCATCCAGGGTCAGGTAACGGGGGAAACAACCAGCGGTTCCGCCTATCCGGTCGCGGGAACTTTAGTCACAGCCTGGCGGGTGGAAAAACCGGGCGTGCCGCCGGCCTGGGGCGTGTGGGGGAAAGAAGACCTGCCTCCCGGTATCGCCAAGCGTATCGTAACAGGAAATCCCTTCGCCTGGACGACCGCCGACGACAAAAGTGGGAACTACCGGTTCGCTGACCTGCCCGGCGGCACCTACGTCCTAATCGTCCGCGCCCCCTGGTATCTCCCTGCAAAAGCGGTTGTTCAGGTTGTACCCGGGAGCACCGTAACGCAAAACGTTTACCTGCGCGGGGTGTACGGCGCGGTGGGCGGCGTGGTTTACGACGTTTACAACAACGCGCCGCTGGAAAGGGCCACGGTAGTCCTGTTCGCCAGCTCCGACCTTAAACCTGAGCTTAAAGGGAAACATCTGAAGTGGAAAGGTTTTACCCTCGACCTCACCAAAGACCTGGAGGCAGAAGACCTGGATGCCCGCCTGCAGCCGTGCGGGGCTAAAATCGCCCGCACCGACGAAACCGGGTGCTACTGCCTCAACGCCCCGCCGGGGACCTACCGGTTGCTAACAATCCGCCCCGGGTATGAACCGGCAATGCAAACTGTGAACGTTACCGCCCAGAAGCTCACCCGTTACGACGTGGGACTGAAGAAGGCCGCTCCGCCGCCGGTCCCCGTAACCAAGATGAAGGCCCAAAACAACTGGAAGTTCAATCAGAAATATATACACAAGCATAAGCATCAGCACCGGCATCCCCGGTGATAAACAGGAAGTAACCCCAGGCCTTAAGATTAAAGCAAAAAGCGGGTGGCGCGTTAATGGCGCCACCCCACTCATTATTACGCGGTATCCTTCACGGAAATTTTCCCTGCCGGTTGCCTCCCTCCTCCGAGAATCCGTTCTTCTTCCGTGGGACGCGGCGATGAGCTTCACATTACTGCGTCAGGCTCGCCGCCATTTCTCACTTCCCAATCAGGCCCGTCCGGCTGCGCTATTTACAACAAATGTCGTCAAAGAAGGGAAAACAAAATAAGTGACGAAATCACCATAATGAGGGTGAAAACCACAGACTCACCTTGAGAGGGGTGAACCGGTGCGCAAGGTCACGGTAGTGACAGCCGATATAATCCAATCCAGGAGCGCCGGAAAGTACAAGGAGTCCTTGGTTCGAAAACTGAGTGAGCTGCAGCATCCCGCGCTGATAAGCCCCTTCACCCTGTCGAGAGGGGACGAAATACAAGGGGTGTTGGACGGGTGGCTGCGGGCGCCGGAAATCGTCAGGCAGTTCAGGTTTGCCTGCCGCCCTCTGGAATTAAGGATTGGAATCGGGACCGGCACGCAGGAGGAGCCCATCGCGGCGAACCCTTGGGAGATGAACGGGCCGGCGTTTCACCGCGCGCGCTCTGCTCTGGATGCGGCGAAAAGCAAAAAGGGGCAATTGACAAGCATCAGGACCGGCAGCCCGGAATTAGATGAGATTATCAATTGCATATGGCTTCTTATCGACATGAGACAGTCAAAGTGGACGGATAAGCAATGGGAAGCAGTGCAGGCATACGAAAAATACCGGACTTACGAAGAAGCTTCCAAAAAACTCGGGATCAGCCTCCAAAACGTGCAAAAGCGCTGCCGTGCGGCGGACTGGCCCCGCTTGAAGGCGGCGGAGAAGACGCTGGCGCGAACTGAAATCTTCGCCGCCCGTTTTCACCTCGTGGAAGGTGATACAGACTATTTTACCTTTTAAAAGGTGAAGTGCGAAAGGTGTGAAAAACGGTGACCTTTCTGTGGCTGGCCGTCCTGGCCCACATCGTAACCGACTTCGCACTGCAAACGGACCGTCAGGCAAAAATGAAGGCCGCGATGATACCGGAAGCGTACCTGAAACACGGATTAATGCTCCTGTTCTGCACTTTTGCTGCAACGCACGTTTACGGCCCGGGTGTTGCGCTCGCTTTCTCGACGGCTGCCGCGGCAGTTCATACAGCAGTTGATTGCCTGAAGAACTTCCTGACAAGAACGGCTAAAAATCCGGGCCTCCACACCGCGGGCTTTATACTTGACCAGGCGGTGCACCTGTACACGCTGTACTTGCTGTGGGCGTTTTTTGCCGGAGCCTTCGCCCTCGAACCCTCTCCGTCTGTCCTGGGCGCGTACTCGGTTTTCCTCCCGTCTCTCGGACCGGCAGACCGCCTCCCGGTCGATTGCGGTTTCATTAACGATCTGGTATTGAGCGCCGTCATAATCGTGTATGTCACGTTCGGCGGGGCCGTTTTCATCCGGATGCAGCTCGACTGGTTCAACGTCAATAAGGATGCGGCCTCGGCCCCGAACGTCGGGAAGTGCATTGGCATTTTAGAAAGGGCGATTATACTCCTCATGGTCATGCGCGGCGAAATGGCGGCGGTCGGGTTCGTCCTGGCGGCCAAGTCCATCGCGCGGTTCAAACAGCTCGACGACCGGGCCTTTGCGGAATACTACCTGGTTGGCACGCTGATCAGCACGCTGATTGCATGCGCAGGCGGGCTTGCCCTAAACGCCCTCTGGCGCTGAGAAACATCTTCCTTCCCTACACCAGGGCAGCAGGAACCAGCTTGCGCTCGAGTTTCCCGGTCTGCCTCAGACTTGAGCGAGTAAGGTCCTTCCAGGTAGCCCCGATGTAAGCCCGACAGCTTCAACCTTTGCAGGAAAAAAACGAACAACATCGAATATTCAATCCAAATCGGAAGTCTGTTGCAGCCTTTAAAAGAAAGGGGTTTTAGGACATGGAAACCTTTTATGTCACCACGCTGTCATGGAAAGAGGTAGCGGATGGTGGACTCAGGAAATTAATGAACTGCTGGCACCAGGTTTATGCCAGGGAAGCACAAGAGCACATGGCGTCAGCCACAGGAGGTGCTCGGTTGCAAAAGGTACCTATGAAAGTCTACACAGGAACCGCTGAAGAAGCAAAAGATTGGGCGGAGCGGTTTGGTAATCACGACTACTACATCCTTATGAATGCGGCTGCAAAAAGCGCAGTCGAGGAGTCCGGAGAGGCGCTTAATGTTTTAGGGGAGCTGAACGAGAATGAAATCCCCGAGGGCTTCTCGGTACTGATCGAGTTGAGTCGGTATTTACAGCCTCTTGAAAGCGGCGCATGATACAACAGACACCATAACCGTCAACCTTGCCGGGTCTCCGTACGGGCTGAAAGGCTCCGCTGAATTGCCACTTTATTGCTGGAGGCGGACGAACACCCGAAGGTGGTCCAAGAGATGCTGGGCCATTCGCGGGTGGGCATAAACCTGGACCTTTGAATCTGCACGATGACCTCAGTGAGTTCGGCATCCCGTTGGGCTCGGGCCGAGACTCCCCGCTGCCGCCACGCGTAGTAACCGCTGGCGGAGACCCCCAGCACACGGCACATGGTGGCAACGGGATGGTTCGCCTTCTCCCGCTCAACAAACAGAAACGCGGCTACTTCTTCCTGCTGTTGGTCTTAATGTCGCGAAGAAGGCGGCGGCTTTTTTTAGGATCTCGCGCTCCTCCCGGAGGATCCGGTTCTCCCGGCGCAGCCGTTGCAGTTCCTCCCGCTCAGCCGTTGTCAGACCTGCGCGCTGGCCGGTGTCAATTTCGTACTGCCGGATCCAGTTGCGCAGTGACTCCGTTGATACCCCCAGATCCCGTGCCACCTCCGTCATAGTCCTGCCGCTCTCCCGCACCAGGCGAACGGCTTCCGTCCGGAACTCCGGCGGATACGGTGGTCTTGTCCTCGGCATCGGTAGCATCTCCTTTCCAGGGCTTACCCCAAGTATCAGGGTATCCACCAAACCGGGTCAAGTCCGCACCCAGCGTTTCACATTCCGCCGGCTTGTACCCGTAGCGGCGCAGCAGCCGCTTCACCGTCGCCCGGATTTTGGCCTTGGTAGCTTACGTATTAACAATTTGCCCAAGCTGACTTTGCAGCCGCTGCGGCTCCCGGCAAAGAACAAACGCCCAGCGGCCGAACTCGCCGTGGCGGTTCACCGCCCGCACCCAGCGCTTCGCGGCCGCCTCTTTCTGCCGGTCTTTCTCCGTCGCGAAGCCCTTAACCTCGAGCACGGCCTTGATTTCGCCGCCGTCAGGGTGCTTTAGGCGCACAAGATAATCCGGCCGGTACTCGTGCCGCACCCCCTGCCACTCGTAGGGAATGGTGAGGTCCAGGTGGTCGTTGCGGACGTAGGCGACAACTTCCGGCAGGCGTTCAAGCTGGTAGGCGACGCTATGCTCCCATTTGGGCGCGTCGAGGACGACGTGGCTCACGTGGCTCTTCACCGTGCCCACTGCCGGACGGACGGTCCGGAAAAGCACTTCGGAAGTCGACCCGACGGGCCGGAAACGTTCGATGACCGGCAAAACCGGCGGCTCCCCTGCCTCCGTATCCGGTTCGATGGCCTGCAACAGCCGGTCGACGATCTGCTGCTTGTACTTCAGCAGCGTCACCTCCTCTAACGGCACGCTGGCATCGGCGACAACGACCCGCTCTTCGAGGTACTGCCACACGATTCGCAGCACCTGCGGGAAAAGAAGGTGGCGGGCGCTGTAGTCGCTCCGCCTGTCCTTGAGGCGGTTGTTGATCTCCGCCGCGATTTCGTAAACATTTGCCTGGAGCCGCTTCTCCCAGTGAAAGGGGTTGCGGTCGTGGACGACTTCAACACCTGGACCGAGGCGGTCGGGGCGGCCGACGCGGTAGCCCGCAGCAGGTTTCGCCACCACCTCGGTCGGCTCGCTGGCGGGATCGATCTTTAAGTACGGTAAATCGGTCAAGTTTACTCTGATCCGCTGGCGAACGTCGAAAACAAAGCCCTCCACCCGCGGAAAGGTGATCTCTAAATCCTTGCGCTCCGGCAGCGCCCGGATCAGGGTGGAAACCCGCGGCCCCTCCGGGCGGCTGACCGGTTTCTTCTTCACGGGGATCACCTCAAACGGGATGCCGTAAACATCTACGTACTCCGGCGCGCTGAAATCGTCGTAGTTTAGCCGCCGCAGCCCCCGTCCCACCACCTGCTCGCAGAGGAGCTGCGAGGTGAAGGCCCGCAAGCCCAAAATCTGCGTCACGTTCTGGGCGTCCCAGCCTTCGGTGAGCATCCCTACGGAAACTACGCAGCGGATCTCCTTCCCGGGCGGGTCGCCCTCGCCTTCCCACTCCGTCTTGCCGACGGTATCCACCATTTTGCGAAGCCGCTCGGCGGCCTCCTTCCTCGTCTCACCTTCCGCCACGCGCTCCGCCTCGGCGAGAAGTTTGGTGTCGATCCTCAGGGTGACCTCCTGCCCGGGCCGGTTTTCTAACTCCGGAAGGACGTTGCCGCGGGCGATGTGCTCGTAGACTAATTTAGAAAGGTCAGTATTGTCGCAGACCACGATTAAAACCGGCGGCACGGGCGATTTTTCCCGGAAGGCCCTAAAGGTCTCCCACCACTCCGAGGATAGAGTCGCCAGCGCCCCCTCGGCCTCGCGGAGCACCGCTTCCGGCTTGGCGCGCCGGCGGGCGGTCTGCCGCTCCGAAGCGGGCAGTTGCCGGTTGATCCACTCCCAGAGCCGGAAGTAACGGGGGATGAGGTCGCCGGTGTTGTCGTCAACCGGCACCCGCGGAATTTTCACGATGCCGGACTCGATGGCGTCAACCAGGCCGAAGTCGGAAACGACCCAGGGAAACGGGAGACCTTCCTCGTAGCCGCTGCCCTTGATGTAAAACGGGGTTGCGGAAAAGTCGGCGCAGAAATTGATCCCCCGGACGGCGTTGATCCGGTCGAGGCCGCTCACCCACTCTGTCGCCTCCTCGCGCGCCTGAACCTCTTCAGCGGCAAGGTGCGCCCGCACTTCATGGGGAAGCGGCGCCGGGCGGTAGGCGTGGTGCGCCTCGTCGTTGATCACCAGGATGTTCTGCTTGTTGCTCAGTTCCTTGAGCACCCGGCGGCAGAAGGCCGCATCGCCCTCCACCCCCCGCTTCACCACGCTCCGCGTACGGGAATCGTCCTTCAGTTGAAAAAGGTGCCAGTTCAGTATCTGGAACTTCCCCTGCTGCAGATGCTCCTGCAAACCCGGCGGCACCAGGTCGAACCGCTGGTAGTAGTTCTTCGGGTGCCAGGGCAGCAGCACCTGCAGCCGTTCCCGGATGGTGCGGTTGGGGCAGACTATCAGCACCGCGTCCGAAAAACGCCGGTCCTGCGGGTTCGCGATCTTGTTAAGCACCGACCAGGCGATGAGCATCCCCATCACCACGGTCTTTCCCGCACCGGTGGCCATCTTGAGCATGTAGCGGGTAAGCGTCCGGTAGCCTTTGGCGTTGCTCTCCGGGTCAACCGGCTCGTCCCGCGGGACGGTGACGCCTTGCTTCTCCGCCGGCGAAGCCTCCACCAACCAGATAACCGTTTCGGCCGCCTCCCGCTGGCAGAAGAAGAGCCGCCGCTCCCGCTCCGGCAGGTTCCAGTGGTGCAAAAGCCGCCTGGTAACAGGTGTTATGCCTGGGTAACCCGCCTCCCGCCATTTTTTGACCCTTGCCCGAATATCATTGACCAGGTCCAGCGGCACAAACTCCTCCGCCAACAGCGCCCCCTGCGGCCCCCGCGTCCGCGCCTTGAGGTAGTAGCCCGCCGGCCGCCGCCCTTGCTTCAGGACGGGCTGCCCCTCCTCGTAAACCCAGTACTGGCCGGGCTCCTCAAAGGGTGAGTTGATGATGGGGTTATCAACGGCGAGCGACATTTTTAGCCCCCCAAAAAATTTTTGCTAATCTCTTCTCTAAAAAGGTTATAATATTATCACCCCAGGATTTAAAGGCATGGGGCCGGATGACGAATAACAAATCAGTCAGGAGCTTTTTGATAAGCCACATAAACGGCGCTGCCGAGCCACAGCCTTTTCGGATCGGGAAGGCCGCTTGCTCCAAGAGAGCCGTCGGGTTGCAGGTATTGGAACACTTCGACTACGGGACGGCCTTCTTGATCGCGGTAACGGATCATCTGGGCGTGCGTACAATAGGGTAGACTGAGTTCTGCGGCCTTATCGCGCGCGAGGTGCTTGTTTCTTAAGTACTCCGGCTTTAAAAGGCCGGCAGCGATCTGCCGGGGAGCATCCGACCGGTTGAACAATTTGCGGATCTCAGTCTGTGAGACTCTCTTAATAACTTTATTCTCTTCAGAAGGAGGAGACGGCTGCAATGCTTAGACAACTCCTCGATCAGATTCGCGCGTACCTTGACGGTTACAGCACCTTGGACGATTTAGAAACCTGGCTGCTTAGCAATCTTGGCAACATCTTGGCCTCGGGAGATAAAACGGCCGAATATGTAGCAAATGAATTAGACGCCGATCTTGTCTGGCTCCGGGAAGGACTGATCACCGAAAAAGAATTCAAGGCCCGGGCAGAAAGACTCTTAAGGCCTGCGCCTACGGCAAGTACCAATTTGACCTGGGTCGTTTCTTTCAACGGTTGGTTCACTCCCACTTCCGGCGGCGAGTTCAAAATGACGGAGGCTAAGGAAGCACCGAAATGCTCCGCCTCACCCGCAACGGTAATTGCGTCAGTAAGTGCTCATTGAGGCAGACTTCGAACCAGTAAAGCCCCTCGTAGGGAAACTCGAAAGCGAAATCCAGGATTAGATTGGCCCCTTTCTCCTCACCCTCAAAGTGGAGGGTACCGATGAAGGGGGTTTTCGTTTCTCCAGTGGGCAAAATAGGGGTAATCTTCACCTGATGAGGACCTCTGGCTTTTCCCGCCTTTAACATAAGAACGAGCTTAAGCCTATAGCGAAGCGGCGGCGCCTCTTTGAGAGTTTCTGGCGGAGGTGTCCCTTTTATCTCCACCTCCTGAGTTATCGTATCTACGATCCTGATTAGCGAAAGAATACCATCTTTTTCTTGAAGCACTTGTTCGCAAAAAGCGGCCGCCTGAATGTACGGCCCACCCGTTGTTGGGTCTACGCCCTTCATTCGCTTTTCTCCGTCACCCATCTGAAAATCACTCTCCCAAAATTTCTTCTTACCGTAGCAAAGCCGCATTGATCTTCAGTACGCCGGTTAATTGGGCGAATGCCAAAATAACCTATGGCTCACTCATTCCAGAGGCACCACCTTCACCACCTCGTTCCCCCGGAAGTCAATTACCTTTACGGCGATGCGGTTGTGTTCGCCCGGTTTGAAGGGGAAGGATGCGGTGCCGCGCATCTTCGCGAAGGCTTCAGGGTCGATCTGGGCGCGAAGGGCGCGCTGGAGCTTGTCCCAGGCGTCCGGGGCGCCGGGGAAGAAGGCCTGGCAGATGTGGAAAGTCATCCCGTCGTAGTCGGTGTCGAGGAACCAGGCGGCCACGTCCTCTCCGCGGGTGTGGTGGACCGCGCCGGTGGTCGGGTCGTAGATGTCCACGCCGCGCAGCGCGGCGACGAAAGTACCGTCCTTCCGGGAGTGAACCGTTACGTCGGGCTGGCCGAAGACGGTGAAGAGCTGGCTCGCCCGCGTCGTTTTGAGGAGGTCGCCCACTAACACGTCGGGGGCGATGTTCGCGAAGTGAATCGAAAGCCCGGGAATCTTTATCTCCTCCACCAGCGCCTGGGCAGATGCCTCAATGCTGAAGCCGGCCAGAACCAAAATATCGTAGCCGCTCCGCCGGGCGGTGCGGATCGCCTCGTCGGTCTGGACGGCAGTCACCGGTCCGTGCGGCGGCCCGAAGCTGAGGGCGACCTTAAGGGTTTCGCCGTTCTGCCCCGTTTCCGCCTCCGCGTGGAGGATGCCGACGTTCAGTGGCCGCAAGTTGGACAACGCCATTTTCTTGTTGCCGGGAAAGATCACCCCGCCCGACTGTTTGAGCAGGTTCAGCATAGTGGTGAGGTAGTCGCCAGCCGCATCGCTCACGCGGGCGCGCGCCTCTTCCTCTTCGAAAGCGGGAACCGGCGCTTCGCTCGGGTCCTCGACCACCGGCACGGGGATCGCCTCCACGGTGAAGGGACCGGTAACCCGCACGATGCCGCGTTTCACCTGCGGGCGGTCGTAAAGCGTTTCTTGCGGCGCACAGCTTCGGATGCTGGCGTCAATCTCCCGGCGCTTCTGTTGTTTTAGCTCCCAGAAGGCGGCGAAGGCCTTTTTAGCAGCTTCCGGCCAATCCTCGCCCGGAACCGGTGCGGGGACCGTTGGTGTGAAGCGGTGGCCGGTTTCCCGGTAAATCATCTCTAAGAGTTCCTGGGCGCGATTTTGGGCTTCGGGTGCGGGGTCGTCTTTGAGCCGGTAAAGTTCGCGGTAAGCGCTCAAGGTGCTCTTGGGCCACAGGGGGTGGGGAACAGGTCGTGGCACCTCCCACTCGCGCCAGGCTTTACCCAGTGCCTGATTCAGCGCGGCCAAGGCCGCGTCTATCCCCGGCTGGTACTTCGCGGCAATCGCGTCAATCTCGGCGTTCTTGGCGATGCTCTCCAAGGTGATGTGGGGCACGGTCTCATAGATGAAACCGCCGCCCGGGCCGCGCTCCGGGTTCCGGAGTTCATAATAGTCAAACTTGGCCGTTAGCAGCCGCTGCCGGGCGATGTTGAGTGCCACCCGGGAGGTGTCGCAGGTGATCCACCGCCGCCCCCACTTTTCCGCGCAGTAGGCCGTGGTGCCGCTCCCGCAGGTGGGGTCGAAAACCAGGTCGCCCGGGTCGGTGGTCATCAGAATGCAGCGCTCGACGACTTTGGTGGCAGTTTGGACGGAGTAGAGTTTCTCGTCAGCAAAACTTGATGGCAGAACATCTCCCCACCCTTCACCTATAGGCATAAAAGGAAAGTCATCCCAGTAGCGCTTATAGCGTAGTGTGGCTCCAGATATTGTCAACCGCCCTGCTTCTGCCACTCTCTGCAAACCTTCAATACTTGTTGACCAGAATCTTTTACCCGGTGAAAATGTTCGCCCGTGAAACGTGAAGGGTGGTGATTCGTAAAAGTGTGACGAGGTCAAGTCACTCGTTGTAAAGAGCCGCCATCCCTGGGAAACTTGTTCCAAGTCCCGGATTCGCTTTTCTTCGCCCGTGTTATCTTCTTCCGCCCAATTATAGGCCGACGTCTCAGGGAATTTTTCCACCACGAGTGGCTGGTACTTAAGTACCTGCTTGCTCCTCGCATACCAAAGTAAATAGTCCATCGTAGTCGGCAGATAAGCACTTGGTTGTGGGCTACGTTTGATAAAGCTAATCACCGCCACAAAATTCTCCCGCCCAAAAACCTCATCTAACAGGCAGCGCACTAAGTGCAGGTTCTCGTCGTTGATCTGCACGAAGATGCTGCCGCTCTCATGCAGCAGCTCCCGGCACAAAAGCAGCCGGTCCCTTAAGTAGGTCAAGTAGGAGTGGATGCCGAGCTTCCAGGTGTCGCGGTAGGCCTTGATCTGCTCCGGTTCGCGGGTGAGGTCTTCGTCCTTATCCTTCACGTCGCGCCGGTCGAGACGGGGCTGAAAGTTCGAGGCGTATTTGATTCCGTAAGGCGGGTCCACGTAGATCATTTGCATCTTTCCCGCCATGCCTTCCTTGACTAGGAGCGAGTTCATCACGAGCAGGCTGTCGCCGAGGACCAGCCGGTTGGCCCAGTTAACGTCGTGCCGGTAGAACTCGATCTGCTTGTCGAGCGGCAACTCCGGCGCGGCAAACATACTCATCTGCACCGGTTGCGGTTTTCGCGCCGCTTCAAGAATCGCGCGGGTCGAGACCCGCTCATGGATGTGCAGCGACACCACGTCCACGTCGAAGGAGGTGTGCTCCGCCTTCCCGGCCCACACTAATTGCGGGTCGAGGTGCGGGTCATAAGCATATCGTTGCACCTTACGCTCCCGCGCCTCGTAGGTGGGTGCTGCCCCGGCCGGCGGATTGTTCTTCCGCCTCGCCTCCTCGTGGCGGTAATCGTTAACGGGCTCCTCTGCCTTTTTTCTAACCCTCCGCGCCACTATCCTCACCTCTGTGGTTGGATTCGCCAATATTTGCTATTTTTCCTGCCGCAGTCGATTGAACCATCAACCCGCCATGCCGCTCCGCCACCTCCCGCCAGAACTCAGCAAGCGATTTATCGAGCAGTTCGGCGGCACGGGACTCGGAGATGAGGTCCTCCGTAAGCGCGCGCATTACCAGCCGCTCCATCCGCTTTGGTTCCTCCGGCGGCAACTGATCGCCAGGCTCTTTTTCGTACCAGCCACGCCGGCGAAACTCACGAAACAGGTTCCTGGCAAGCGTCTCCGAAATGATGCCTAAATCCTTTGCCCGGTAAATCCAGGCCTGCATACTGAGGCCGTATTTGTGCTTCAGGAGGTGGAGTTCGTAGAGACTGAGCGCGTGCCGCCGCTCTCCCAATTCGCGGCACGCAGCCGGCGCGGGGACTAAAAACGCACCAGCAAACCGGTGCGCTGCTTTTTCTACGCTTACTCCTTTTCCGGGCCGGAGGATAATGTGGCCCAGTTCGTGAGCTAAATTGAAGCGCTGGCGGTCGCCGGGAAGGTCACGCCGCACTGCGATGACGGGACAGCCTTCCTCCGTAGTGAAGGTACAGGCGTCAAAGCCCTCCGCACCCTCTACCAACCCGACTTTGATGCCTTTATCTTCGAGGAGTTCGGTCAGGTTCTCAATGGGGTCCAATCCCGCCTGCCAGGCCGCCCTCAGCTCTCCTGCTACCCGCTCCGCTTCTTCCGGAACAGCAATGTAGGGATTCACACCTTCCGGTAAGATAAAACGGCGGGCAGCTTCCCCGGAGGGAAAAAGCTCCTCGACCTCCAGATACCGTTCGATCCATCCTTGAACCTGGGCGAGAACCGCCCCCTCCTTCTTGCGGCGCAGGGTGGAATTTTTGCGGTAAGCCGGCAGGGAAAGGTTTACGCTCCGCCCCCGGAAGAAATATTCGACCTTGACACCAAGCGCCTCTGCCAAGCGGAGTAGGACACCGGAACTTGGTACGTCTAAGCCCCGTTCGTACTTCGAAATCGCCTGGGCCGTAACACCCGCTCGGGCAGCCAGCTCACGTAAACTCAATCCCGCTGCCCGCCGGGCCAGCCTGAGCCGTTCTCCAACCATCACCTTTTCACCCCCCCGGTTTACATTCTATCAAAAATGTTGCATTTTGTAAACCGAAGAAATAATCGTAACGCCAATCTTCGCCAGTTTTCCTGCCGGGCTCCTCTCTTGCACTAATGAGGTCGCGAGCCGGTTTTTTTCACCCGACAAACTTAACAAAGATGTTGAGTTCATCCAGCTAACTACGGCAGCAATTCTGCCGCTCCCGGCACCAGGCTTCTCACTGCCGTTGCGCGGATTCGGACCGGGGGCGAAGCAGTGCTGAAACAGAAGAGGCAAAGATTTCTTCTCCGCCATGCCGCAGGGCTTTACAGGGAAGGATATCCGGTAATCACTAAAAGGGTCGCCGACCTTATCGAGGCGACCTGCCTGAAAAACGATGGGGAGCAGAGAGTGTGAGAACGAGCCAGGGGCTTGATTTTTTTCCGGCGGCACGTTGAGAAAAAAAATCAATGTGGTCCGCTTCTCTGAAGCTCTTTGACACAGGCGCGCGGCTACGCCGCAGCGCGGACTTCGAAGGTCAGGCCTTTGCCGGCCGCTTTTACCGTTATGGTGTCGCCCGGCTTGATTTCGCCGCCGACGAGTTTGCGGCTGAGGGGCGTTTCCACCTCCTGCCGGACGACCCGCCGGAGCGGCCGGGCACCGAAGGCCGGGTCGTAGCCCTTCGCCGCCAAGTAGGCCAGCGCGTCCTTCTCCCAGGAAAGTGTGACCTGCAGGGTTTCCTTGAGCCGCAGGGCCAGCCTTTCTAAGAAGAGGGCCGCGATCCTTTCGATTTGCTCGCGGTCAAGGGCCCGGAAAACGATGATCTCGTCCACCCGGTTTAAAAACTCCGGGCGGAAATACTGCTTGAGGAGCGCGAGGACGCCTTCCTTGAGCCGCTCGT
>JBFLYP010000015.1:0-16107 GCA_040756575.1 Bacillota bacterium
GCATATCTAAATATCCCCTTAAATGGTTATTGAAGTCAGTAATCTATTTCGCCACGCCATTGCATAGTTCCTGCAGCTTTCTTTAGATTTTTGGCTGTTTACGGGGAGTTTTGCAACACTCTCCTAGCTAAAAAGAAGATTAGCCAGGTAGAACTTTTGGCCCAGAACAAGTGTTTTGATGAAAAACAATTTATTCTCTGTTGTCTCGCTCAGTTCTTCGGGTATTTAAGTTGGCGGGCTAAGTACGTAGAGGGTTGCCTGGCAAATCAGCACGGGAGGCAAAGAAACGGGGGTGAACGCCGTGGCGGACACCGCTAACTTGTTTTATGACGTCTTTCACAACCGGCGGCGCCTTACGGGGCGTTTAGTAGCTTTGACACCGTTGCGAATCGGGAGCGGGGAGACTTCGCTTGATCCTGGAGCCGTGGATAACCCAGTTATCCGCGATGCCTACGGGCGCCCCTTCATCCCGGGATCATCTTTCAAAGGAGTTTGGCGCACCTTTGCGGAGCAGGTCTTGGGGCAGCTTGCCAACGGCGACCGCGGGTGTTGCGACCCGCTAGGAGCCCCTTGCCTGTCCAAAGAAGCGGTAAAAAATCTTAAGAAAGAGCATGAAAAAGACCCCCGGTCGCTGGCCGAGGCCATTTACGCCCAGCTTTGCCCGGCCTGTCGCCTCTTTGGTAGCCCGCACTTTGCCGGCCGTCTGCGGGTGCGGGACCTACTTCTAGATGAACGTACCTGGCCGGGCTTTTGCGAGGTCCGTCCCGGGGTCGCCATCGACCGGGATACGCGTACCGTTTACCGGGACCGGAAGTACGAGATCGAAGCGGTACCGGCCGGAACGGCTTTTACCTTTGAAGCTATAGCAGAAAACGTAAGCGAAGAGGAGTGGCGGCATATCCTCCTTACTTTGCTACCCTTTACGCGCGGGGAAGTTCCTTTGGGTGGCTGCACCGGCTGCGGTCTCGGCCGCGTGCGCCTGGAAGCTGTCCAGGTGTTTTCGGTCACTACCGCTAATCTGCGGGATTTCCTGGCCTGCGGGTGGGGCGGCATAGTGTCGCAAGACGTGGAAAGCGCTTGTCGCGAGGCGGGTCTTATTTTGGGAGGTGAGGCGAGTGTTTAAAAACCTGCGTAACGAAGCGCGTATTTCTTTCTGGTTGTACACCGCCGGACCGCTTTTGATCAAAGGACCGGACCAACCGGGTCTTGACCCCCTGTTGCCGGATATGCGCTTTATCCGCGCCTGGCGGAACGGTAAAGAAGTCCCTTACATCCCCGGTTCCAGCCTAAAGGGCGTCCTGCGCAGCCGGGCGGAACAGGTCATCCGGGCGCTGGCACCGGAGGGTATGGAGATTCCAGATCTGTTTGAGCCGCAGCGCGAGACGGAGAAAGAAATAAAAAGCAGATATAAATCGGGCCGGGACCGCTACTACGCTTCAGACCCAGTAACCCAGCTTTTCGGGCAGACCTACCTGGCGGGACGCCTGCGTTGTGCCGACGCCTTTCCGGTGGAGGGCAGGCCTTTACGACTAAACGAGCGGAATCACGTGGCTATCAACCGGATCACTGGCGCGACCCAGGGAACGGCCTTGTTTAACCCGGAGGCGGTCGAAGAGGGAACCTTCGCCGCAGAAATTAACCTAACTAACTTCGCGCTTTGGCAGCTAAAGCTGCTCGGCTGGTTGTTGCAAGACCTCGACGAGGGTTACGTCTTGATCGGCGGTAGCACCACTCGGGGCTACGGCCGGGTGCGCGTGGAGAATGTCCAGGTGGTGCTGCGGGATTACCGCGGCGAGCCGCCTGGAGAGATCCTCCGTGGCTATGAGGGAGATGATACTGTGAAGGTGACCGGTTGCCAATTTAGGAGGCGGGGATATTGCTGGGAAGCTGCCTGCGAGGGGTTCGAATGGCTCTTAAACCTCGGGGTTGATCTAAGGAACGAGTTCGAAAAGCTGCACCGCAAACAGAAAGAGGTGCAGCAAGGGCGGGAGAGGGTGAGTCACGGTGGCTAAAGGAACCGGGACACTGCTGCGAAATAAGCCTTATACTTTCGTGCCGTTGCGGGCGGTGCGCCGCGAGGACCGGCGTCCCATCGTGCCCCATAACCGGATCGACCCGCGCCGGCTGACCGGGCAGCTGGTTTTGAAGCTTGAAGCTATAACCCCCTTGCACATTGGTACCGGCTCGTACCGCCTTGTTAACGGGCAGCTGGTCCGGGCCTTTCTGCGCCAAGGTGAAATCCCGGTTATTCCCGGCTCTTCTTTAAAAGGAGTGGTGCGGAGCTTGGCCGAGGCGGCGTCGCGGAGTTGTTTGGCCCAGCCTCCGGGCAAGAATTGTCCCCGGCTGGCAGACGCCTTTCCGCAGGGTAGCTGGACGCCGTGTAACGAGAAGGCCGCCTGCATTAGTTGCCGGCTTTTCGGCTTTGTCCAGGGGAAGAAGGGCTACCGGGGCCGGGTGGTCTTTGGCGAATTTACGCCTGGTGACAGGGTGGAACTGGGCGTGAAGAAGCTGCCGGCATTAGAGCAGCCGTTTAAGGATTATCCCCGCGGCAACCGCGGCTGCGGTAACGAACGCTTGTATTACTGCCGGTTTTACGAAGCGGTTCCCTGTAACGGACCGGCCCACTGTCCCGACTGTACGAAAGACGAGTGGTTAAAATGGCAGAAGGGTTTTAGAGGCCAACCGCCCTCTCCGGCTTTCCGCGGGCGTAAGTTTTACCTGCAAGGAGAGCTTCGCACAGGAAACCAACCTTGTGAAATGGTCCTACCCGGCAGCTATTTCCTGGGCAAGGTAACTTTCCAGAACCTCGACCAGGAGGAATTGGCGCTACTCTGCTTTGCTCTCGGGCTCGATGGCGAAATCCGGCTTGGTTTGGGTTATGGTAAACCGGCCTATATGGGCACGGTGCAGGTGCGGCTTCAGGAAGTGAAGTGGTACACCCGGGATTGTTTAGGGTTGGGGTCACAGGATTTGGATCCGGTAGCGCTGGCGCAAGATTATGGCCAGGACGACCCCGAGATTGCCACGAACGTTAGAATGCTGCGGGAGATCCTTTCAGGCAAGCGGCACGGTCCAGCCTGGGGTGCGGAAGGGTATTAGCAGGATGTAGAAAGAAGGGAGCATGGCGATGGCGCTGGATAGAGAACGGCTCTTGAATATAGCTTACCAGCTACTTGAAGAACCTGGATGGCCGCAGGGGGCGGATAAATCGGGCCACACTGCCGTGAGTACGGTAGCTAATATCTTTCGGGAGTTTGCGCGCCTGCCAGCAAGTACGGACCGGTTGCACCAGGCGCTATCCTTGATTGAAGAGCTACCGAAGAGCCCGCTGGCGCGCTACAGTATGCGTGAGCAGTACCAAAGTATTCTTGGGGTTCTCCATATATGTAATGGTCGGACGAACCATGCTGCTCTCAAAAACCTTTCTTTTGAAGAGTTAGCCTACGTCATCGGTTGGGTAAACCGGTTGCACCGGGCAGTTGGCGTCTCTCTAACACTACAGCCAGGGAAAGATACGGTGCAGCGCAGGCAAGAGAAACATGCTCCGGCCAAACGAGAGGGGCGACCAGAACCAGGTGGTTCAGGGAAGCTTCGGGGGACCTCTGGTAAAGCGGCCATGCCGGCAAAGGACAATCGTGGTAATGCGGACGATATTGACCCGCGGTGGGCAGCGCTTAAAAACTGGCCCGGCTTCAAGAAAACAAAGTAGCGGGAGGAATTATCCGTGCAGCTCACCATCTTCTTTAGCGCTCCGGGGCCGGTGGCCGTTCCGGTGCAGTACAGCCACCTGCTCCAGGGGCTGATCTACCGGCAGATGGAGAACCCGGTGCTCAGGAGCTACCTGCACGATCAGGGGTTTGCCTTAGGGAAGCGCCGGTTCAAGCTCTTCACCTTCTCGCGGCTTTTGGGCCGGGCGGCGCGTTACGACCAGGCGGCCGGGCGGCTTCTGCTCACGCCGCCGCTGCGTCTGGTCATCTGCTCCCCCATCCCCTTCATCCTCCAGGAGCTTGGGACAGGCTTTCTGCGCCAGGGGCGGGTTCGGCTCGGGGAGGCCTCCCTGGAGGTGAAGGAGATGGCGACGGCGGCGCCGCGGGTGCGGCAAAACACCCTCCGGGTGCGGATGCTCTCGCCGTTGGTCACCTACAGCACCCTTGATGGCGTCAGCGGGCGTGCTTACACTTATTACTACTCGCCCTTCGAGCCGCGCTTTGGAGAACTCATCGGCGCCAACCTGGCGAAAAAACACCTGCTGATCTACGGGCGCCCGGCCGACACGGCGGGGTTTGCCATTCTGCCGGTTGGGGTGACGGACCGGGACCAGAAGGTGACCTACTATAAAAAAACCGTCATCAAGGGCTGGATGGGCGATTACGAACTTTCCGGCGACCCGGCGCTTTTGCAGATAGCTCTGGACGCCGGTCTGGGCGCGAAAAACTCGCAGGGTTACGGCTGCTGCACGCCGCTTGAAGAGGCGAAACCGGTCCTATCGTCCGGATCAGGCCGATGACTGTCGGGGAGGCTTGGGGTATGCAGGCGATGATCGCCCTGGTGAGCGAGCAGCGGATGCAGAATATCATCCCCTGCTACCAAAAGGGGCTTGCCTTTGCGGAGGTGCATCTGGTGCGTTCTTTGGAAGCAGAGGTTTCCGGCAATGCTTTGTCCCGCGCCTGGCGGGATACCAAGCGGGCCTTAGAAAATACGGTGCAAGTCCGGGACGTTCCCCCGCCGGTTGATGCTTTCAACGTCAGCGCAGCGCGGGCGGCAGTGAAAGCGGCGATTGAGCAACTAACCAGTAAAGGGCTCCGGGTAGCGGTGAATTTCACCGGCGGCACTAAATGCATGTCGGTGGGTGCATTCCTTGCCGCAAAGGAGGCCGGGTGCCTGGCTTTCTACGTGGATACGGACCACGAACGGTTCCTCTGGTACGGTCTGGACCGGGAGGTTGAGGAGCGCAAGTTTGATCTGCGGCCGATTACGGTACCCCTCTACCTGGCGGCTTATGGTTTAACCTGTAAAAAGTCCGATTATCAAGAGGAACCGCAACAACTATCCAAGCTGCTCGACCTGATTTTAGCTTTTTGGCCCCAGTGCGTACCTACCCTTGAAAAATGGGCTGAGCTTGCTAAAAAGGGGCAAAAACCGGGGCCGTACTCCTCGCTTCAACCGTCAAACTTATTCGCAAACCAGTTTGTTAGTCTCCTGTTGCGGTACAAACTCCTGGATGACAAGAACGGCGAGCTTAATTTTACCAAACGCGGCGTTGATTTTTTTACCGGGGATTGGCTCGAATTCACGGTTTACCACCTGTTGCGGTCGCATAGTAAAGATGCAGCCGCGAGCTTTGATGATGTGCAGTGGTCGGTTAAGGCTGAACTTGAAGGAGTGGAAAATGAACTGGACGTGGTACTAACACGCAGGGGGCAGCTTTTCGCCATCGAATGCAAAAGCGGCGACCTTAGGGGGCCGGCCGGGCAAGCCACGCTGAATAAACTCGAGGCGCTGCGCTTCCGGCTTGGCCGCTTCGCCTGGCTAATTTTCGTCACCAGCCGCCCTGCCGCCGAAATCCCACGCCCCTTTCGCGAGCGGGCGCGGGAATACGGCATCAGACAGATTATTACGCGGGAAAACCTTACACGGTTGCCCGAGTTGTTATAGCTTAAAGGAAGGGTGAATCAGACATGAGCCGCATTTTAGTAATATCGGTTGGCGGCTCTTGCGAGCCGGTGGTTAACGCCTGTCGCGAGTTGCGGCCCGATTTTATTTATTTTTTCTGTTCTGGAGGTCCTAAAGGGAGTTCGCTCACCATTGATGGTCCCGGGGAGCCTTGTGGGGATGAGAAAAAGGCTGTAGCGCACCAGTTAGGTCTTCAACCGGATGCTTACAGAAAGATCGAGGTGGCGGACCCGGACGATCTGAACGCCTGTTACAGGGCTGTGAGAGAGGTGGGTGCAGAAATCACCGCCCGCTTCGGTCCTGACGCCGAGGTGGTTGCCAACTACACCGGCGGCACGAAAACAATGTCTGTGGCCCTCGCTTTGTTTGCTATTATCGAGGGGAATTGGAGCCTTACTTTAAATAAGGGCCCCCGGCGCGACCTTGTTAAAGTGAGGGCCGGGGATATGCCTGTGCTTGTCGGCAAGCAGGCGGTAGCCCTTACATTGCTGCGAAATCAGGCTAGAGAATTCCTGAAACGCTACGCTTACGATATGGCCGATGCGGTTCTCGCGCAGGCTACTGCAAACCAGCCTCTTTCAGGGTCTTACCAAGACGAGCTGCTCCGCGCGCGCCGGTTATGCCAGGCCTTTCACTCCTGGGATGTTTTCGACCACGTGCGGGCCTTAGAACTGCTTCAGGTCACAGGGGGCAGGCATTGTGCACCGTTTATTGAAGCCTTGTTGGATGTTAGCGGTAAAGGAAGGGCTACCGGATACGAACAGGTGGTTGACCTTATCTTTAACGCCCACCGGCGTGCGGCACAAGGACGGTATGATGATTGCGTTGCCAGATTATACCGGGCATTGGAGATGCTGGCCCAGGTCCGCCTACAGAAAGAGTGGGGAATCGAGACGGGTAACGTGGAGCTCGCAAAGCTGCCGGAGCATCTTCGCGCGCGGTATAGTCAGTTAGCCGATGCAGATGGCCGCATCCGCCTGCCCCTTAGAAAAGCCTACGACCTTCTTGCGGAGCTCGGCGATCCCGTGGGACGCCTATGGCAAGAAAGCCAAGGGCCTATAGTGGCAGCGCTTGAAGGCCGCAACAACTCGATTTTAGCCCACGGCGTGCAGCCACTGCACCGCGAAAACTACGAAACATACGCCGCCGTTATCGAAGGCTTTATCCGGCAGGTGCTTACAACCCTCGGCGTAAAAACGCGCTGCCGCCAACTCCCCCGGGAGGAGTTGCTCGAAATGTGAATCAGGCCTTGGTGCCGAGGCTGTTTTGGTATTGTTCTACCAGTTATAACAGTAGCTGCTGCTCTCTCCGAAGCAAACGGAATCCTGTAAGCTATTAAAAAGGCTCTCAATCGCCACTAAGATCTAAACAAAGGAGGTGGTTCCCCTGCTCGAAGCTGTGGCTCTGATCGGCCGGACGCTGGCCGGAAGCGATGACCCGCTGGCCGACCTCGTTAAACCGGTCAAAAAGCCGCCCAAGGCGGAGTCCAGTTACCTTATTAAGCTGGATTTTCGGATGAGTGGCGCGAAGCCGGCGCTAGGCGTTGACCTGCAGGAGATTGACGACACTGTCTGCGTTGGTTACCGTTGGGTGGGAAACGCCGTCGGCAACCGTCCCCAGATCTACCTAACCACCGACCGGCTCGAGTATCTGGTGGGCCAGGCGCCAATAAACCTCCTGCGGGTGTTGGAGGAGGCCGGGCTTGCAGGCAGCAGGCTGCACCACCGGCTGGTAACCATCGTTAGGGCGTTCTTCTCCCGGCTCCCCGACGGGAGTATGGTCCTTGATCCAAAGCGGCTGGGAGTAACGGCGGAAGACGTGGTAACCGCGGCCTGGCAGGAAAGCGCGGGAAAGCCGCGGGAGCGGGCCAAGACCGCAAATGCCGCCGCGGCTGAGGCGGTCAAGAAATGGGCGCTCCGCGAGCTTGCGCTTAAGGCTTCGCAGGCAGCGCTCTGGACGGTGCTTTATGACGGCGAACCCGTAGTGGCCGATACGGACTACGCCGCCGTCGTGCTGCAGAGCAAGGAAGCGGCGCTGGCCGCGGGGAGCGAGGAAGGTGTCTGCTCAATCTGTGGCGCTGGAGGCCGTCCGGTGACGTGGGACTTTGCGCAGCTCGACTTTCTGAAGTACTATATCACCGACAAGATCGGAGCGGCCTCGGGCGTTGCCGAGACGGGGTTCGCGCACAACTTCCTGGCCTGCGCCGATTGCTTCCGGGGGCTTTTGCTGGCCGAAAAGTACGTCCGCCACCACCTAAACCTGAGCGCGGGGCCGCTTTCTTTCCTGGTTCTGCCGGCCTTCCTGCGGGAACCGGGCCTTGCTCGAGCTGACCTGGAGGCTTGGGCGGACCGGCTTATGGCCCGCGTCGGGGCGCTGGCCAACGTCTCCCGCTGGATAGAAGGGCTGGCCGGTCACCGGGGTTTGGAGGAAGAACTTAGGGACCTGATAGAGGAAATACCTTACGAGAATGTGGCGCTCTTGAACTTTCTCTTTTACCGCAAGAGCAAGAGCGAGTTCCGGGTGCTCTCCTTGGTCAAAGATGTGGCGCCAAGCCGGATCGCGCAGCTTCTGCGCCATAGCTACGAACTTGCGAACCGGGCCACGGTGCTTTTAGGTCCCGACCGCTGGTGGCTTGATCTCACTAACATCTACCATCTGATACCTCTCCACAAAGACGCACGCGGGGTAGAACTTAAGGAGTACAAGAAGCTCCTCCACATATACAGCGGCCTTTTAACCGGTGCCCCGCTGGACCGGGCCTTCCTCATCCGCCAGTTTGTGGCCCTGGCCAAGGTCTACCATACCGGCAATTACACCGGCACCAACGTGCCGCTGCCGAAAACGGGCTCCGAGGAGTGGGAATGGACGCGCCGGCTGATGCAGGCAAATCTTTTTTTAAGATTCTTGCGGGAAGAAAACCTGTTGCGAGGAGGAATACCCTTGATTGAAGCTCGAGAAACGGAGGGACTACCGGAGGAGATGCGGGCTTACCTGGCAGCTATGGCTTACAGCGGACCCGAAACGGCGCTCTTTCTGCTGGGCTATCTCTTAAACCAGGTGGGACGCGCCCAGGCCGCCGACGGTTACGAGCACAAGCCGGTATTGGAAAAGGTAAACTACGGCGGGATGCACTGGGCCAAAGTGGTACGGCTGTCAAATATTCTTGTAGACCAACTCCGGCAGCACAACATCTTGCGTTACAACGAAGGGCTCTTTGCGGTGATGAAAAAACTCTTTGACGCCCACCGGCGCAACTGGCCGCTTTCGCCCGAGGAAAACGTCTTTTACATCCTGTCCGGCTACGCCTACGCCACCCGCGCGGCGCTGAAAGCCTGGACCGAAAAACAGAATGAGACCGAAGGAGGGAACACTTAATGGGTATCATTAGACAAAACGGCGAGATCCTGTTTCTTTACGACGCCAAGATGTGCAACCCCAACGGTGACCCGGACGACGAAAACCGGCCGCGTTTCGATCCCGACCGGGAGCGCTGCCTGGTTTCGGATGTGCGTTTGAAGCGTTACATCCGCGACTACTTAGAGGAGAAGGGCTACACCATCTACGTCACCAAGTCGGAGGGGGTGGTACAGGCCACCGACCGCTTGAAACAGGTTTTAGGCAAAGACGAGGTGAGCGGGGCCGATCTTCCGGCCCTCTTAGAGAAATTGGCGGACATCCGCCTCTTCGGGGCGACGATGCCCATCAAGGGGACGAAGAAGGGCGAGGGTGAGGCGGTCAACTTGACCGGACCCGTACAGTTCACCTGGGGCTACTCCCTCAACCGGGTGCAGTTGGTCGATTCGGTAACGATTTCGTCCCAGTTCGCTACCCGGGAGCAGGCCGGGCAGGGGACCTTCGGCAAGGACTACCGGATCTATTACGCCCTCATCGGCTTCCACGGGATTATCAGCGCCCGGCGCGCCCAGGCGATGCTGGACCGCGCCGATGGAAATGAGGCCGCCGCCACAGGGGAGGACGACTTGGCGCTGTTAGACGAGGCGCTGCTGAACGCCATCCCCCTCGCGGCCACCCGTTCGAAGATTGGCCAGTACCCGCGGTTTTACGCGCGCTTTGTCTTTACCGATGAGGAAACCTTCATGGGCGACCCAAGAGAGGACCTCTCCGTAAACCCTGACCGGAACCTGCGCTCCGTCAGAGAACTAACCCTGGACCTTATCGCCCTGGGCGGCCGGCTGGCGCGGATTCGGGACCGCGTTGCGCGGGTTTATCTCTGGCAGGACGCCGATCTCCGAACGACGGCCGAGGGCCGGGAGGTTGCCGCGGCCGACCTGCTCCGCGAGTTCTTGGGTCCGGATAAGGTGAAAACCCTGGAAAGGACCTGATAATTTGGGCGAGGTGCTGGTTTTCGACCTGACCGGGCCGATGGCCCATTTCAGGAAGTATTATACAAACACGTCGGCGCTGACCTACGGCTTCCCGCCGCGCACCGTTCTAATGGGATTGGTGGCTGCCGTTCTGGGCTACGAACGGGATGCGTACTATGAGGAACTCGGCCACGGCCGCTTTGCCGTCGCCGTTAAGGTGCCGCCGCGCAGGCTGGTCCAGACCGTGAACTACATACGGACCAAAAAAGAAGACCTGCTACAGATGCGGCGCCTGGGGCGGGTACCCGGGACGCAGACGCCGCTGGAGTTCCTTCTCCCGGCCGCAGAATACCGGGCGCTGCGCTTTCGCGTTTTCTTCGGCCATCCCGACGTGGCGCTGGTACGGGAGGCTGCGGCGCGGCTGAAGGAGGGGCGACCCTTCTTCCCGCTCTACCTGGGGCTTACCGAGTGCCCGGCCAGCGCCGGGTACGTGAACCTTTTTGGGCCGCGTGATTACGAGGTGGTGCCGCCCGGCACCACGGTCGCCCTCACCTCGGTCGTAAATGCTGCCCACCTCGACGGGGTAGTCTTGACCGGAGCGGCACGGAGCTCCCGCCTGGTACGGGAACGCGCCCCCTACGCCTTCGGCCCCGGGAGGACGCTGCGGCCCCCGATCTCGGTCGTCTACGAGGCGGGAGTCCAGCCCTTTCCGGTGCGGCTTCGCACTGCCGCCTACCGGTTCCTCCTACCGACCGCCGGGGGCGAAGAAGCGGTGGCCTTCCTGGAGGGATAGCCGTGCCCTTTTACGCCCACCGGGACGAGCGCCGGTTTTACCCTTTAAGCGCGCACCTGGCAGGGGTGGCGGCGGGAGCGGCTGCGCGCCTCGCACGGCTGCCGGCCGGGGAAGAACTCCTTCCCGCCGCCCTCCTGGCCGGGCTTGCCCACGACTTTGGCAAGTATACCGGCTACTTCCAGGAGTACCTCCGCACTGGGCGGGGCGGCCCCGAGAAACAGCACGCCTTCATCTCCGGTCTCTGGGCCGCTCATCTGGCGGGGCGCCTCCGTCTCCCGCCGGTACAGCAGCTTGCGCTCTTTTTAGCCGTCGCTCGGCACCACCAGGAACTGACCGATCCGGCGGAATACCTGCTACCCTCACGGGACCTGGCCAACGACTGGGAACTGTTGGAACCCACCCTTCGCGAACGGTTGCAGGTAGTCGCCGCGCAGGTGGCTGACCTGCGGCGGAGAGCCGGCGCCGTGGCCGCCTCCCTCAGGTCTACCGCCCGCTGCACGGCGCGATTCCTTGCCGGCTCTGGCCTGGCGGTCCCCGAATGGCTGCGGCGCGACTGGGGAGAGATTCTTTCCTCCTTCCTTGATAATTGGGTAACGTCCTTCGGCGGCCTCTACCCCGTTTTTCGCCGGCTCAAGCGGCAGGCAGGCACGGACCTGACGGCGTATGTTGGCCTGCTCGCCCTCTTCTCCGGCCTTATTGATGCCGACAAGGTCCACGCCGCGCGGGTGGCAGAGGCTGAGCGGGTTACTTTTCCTATCGACATGGTAGACCGTTACCGGGCGGCACATTTCGGTCCCCCGCGAACCGCTATGGAAAGGCTGCGGGAAAATCTTTACCGGAACGCGGTGACACGGGCCGAGCAGGCGTCCTCGGACCAGCGCCTTTTTACCCTTACCGCTCCCACCGGCAGCGGCAAAACCCTGGCGGGCCTCGCCGCCGCCTTTCGCTTGCGGGAGCGGTTCGCGAAAATGCCGGCTGCAGCGCCGCGCATCATCTATGCCCTGCCCTTTACCAGCATCGTTGACCAGACCTTCGCCGTGGCCGAGGCGGTCCTGCGTAACACCCTACCGGAGCGGGAAGCCCTTCTTCCGAGCGCGTGGCTCTTGAAGCACCACCACCTGGCCGAACCGGTTTACCGCCGCGATACCGGCGGGGAAGAACTCTCTCTGGACGAGGCGCTGCTGCTCACCGAATCCTGGCAGTCCGAGGTGGTGATCACCACTTTCGTCCAGTTCTTCCACACCCTGGTCGGTTACCAGAACCGGATGCTCAAAAAATTCCACCGGCTGGCCGGTGCGGTGGTCATTCTGGACGAGGTGCAGAACATCCCGGTCGAATACTGGCCGCTGGTCGAGGAGACGTTGCGGCAGGCCTGCACGCACCTTGGGATGCGGGTCATCCTGATGACCGCCACCCGTCCCGAATGGTTCACGCCGGGCGAAGCTCTGGAATTAGCCGGCGGTCCCGAGACGGTGCGCCGGCAGTTCGCGGCGGTAAACCGGGTTACCGTCACGGCAGAAATCGCGCCGCGCACTGTGGAACAGGCGGTGGTTGCCTTCCTGGGAGAATACCGGCGGGAGCGCTCCTACCTAGTAATACTCAACACCATTAAAAGCTCCATCGCCTTTTACCGGATGCTCCGGGAGGCGTGGGGTGAACAGCGCCCGCCGCTCTATTACCTTTCCACAAATATCGTGCCGGCGGAGCGTGAGCGCCGCCTGCGGGAGATCCGGGAACTCCTGGCCCGGGGCGAAAAGCTCGTTCTGGTCTCGACCCAGGTAGTGGAGGCGGGCGTTGACCTGGACTTCGACGCCGTCTGGCGGGATCTTGGGCCGGTTGACGCCGTCGTTCAAGCGGCCGGACGCTGCAACCGCCACTTCCGGCACGAGCGGGGGCACGTGCATCTTTTCCATCTGGTGGATGAGGACGCAGGCCGCTCCCTGGCCTCTTTTGTTTACGGCGAGATACACGCCCTGGCGGCGCGCCGCCTTTTTACCGAACATCCCGTTCTGACCGAGCCGGACTTCTTCGACGCCGTCGCCGACTACTTCCGTGCTGTGCGGGAGGCCAAATCGGCGGCGGAAAGCGAGGCCGTCCTGCGCGCGATGGCCGTCCTGCGCTTCAAAAGAAAAACGACGGAAGAAGAGCCTAGGGCCGTTAGCGACTTTGCCCTTATCCGCGACCTGCCCCACTACGTGGATGTCTTCGTCTGCGCAGATGCCGTCGCTGAAGAAACCTGGGAGCGTTACCAGGCTACCGTAGCCCGAGAGCGGGACTTACACAGGCGCCGGGCGGCGTATCTTGCCCTCCGGCGCGATTTCCGGCGGTATCTTGTCTCAGTGCCGGACAAACTCTTGGTGGGCCGGCTGACACTTGACTCGCATCCACCTGTGATCCCCTCTTACCTGTTGGCCGAGCTTTACGATCCTGAAACGGGCTTTAAAAGGGTAGATGACGAAAGAGCCGTCATCTTCTGAGAGGCTCTGGGCCCTGGGGCCTGGCTGCTGGGTGGACGAGGAAGGAGCCGTTATCTTCTGGGGAAGCCGTAACCGGAGGTGGTGCGGATGGAGGGAAACCGGATTCCGGCTACCGGGGCCGAGGAAGGCGCCGGTCCCCGGATAATTGGCAGCTACATCCAGGCCTTTATGATCTGCCCGCGGCAGGCCTGGCTCGCCTCCCGGCAGATCTGCCCGGATGAGGATAACGTTCACCTTCAGATCGGGCGGCTCATCCAGAGCCAGAGCTATACCCGAGAACGGAAAGAGATCCACTTGGAGCATCTCGCCATAGACCTCGTCCGTCGCGGGGGCAAGAACCTGGTCGTTGCGGAAATAAAGAAGAGCTCCCGGGCGGCGGCGGCAGCGCGGATGCAGCTTGCCTTTTACCTTTACGAACTCAAACGGATGGGGCTTGAGGCAGAAGGGGAACTCCTCTTTCCGGAAGAGCGCAAGCGGGAACCAGTGGTGCTCGACCCGGCCTTAGAAGCAGAAGTAGAAACACTTAAGCGGAAGATCTGGGCGATCATCCTTCGGCCGCAGCCGCCCCAGCCGGCGAGGATAAAATTCTGCAGCAAGTGTGCCTACAGCGACTTTTGTTGGGCCTAAGTAAGCGGAGGGAACCAGGTGCAAAAATCACTTTACCTCTTTCGGAGCGGGTTCTTGCGCCGGAAGCAGAACACCTTGTGTATTGAAGCGGAGGAGCAGACCAGGTATTTTCCTGTGGAGAACGTCCGGGACATCTTCGTCTTCGGGGAGGTTGACCTCAACAAAAAAACCCTTGAGTTCCTCCACGAAAACGAGATCCTTGTGCACTTTTTCGGTTTTCACGGCAACTATATCGGCACCTTTTATCCCCGCGAGCATTACAATTCCGGGTATATGATCCTGAAGCAGGTGGAACATTACCTTGACACTGCCAAAAGACTCTCTCTGGCCCGCGCCTTCGTGCGTGGGGGCCTGGAAAACATCATCCAGGTGCTCAAGTATTATGCAAACCGCGGCAAAGAATTGGGCTCGTGCATCGAAGCCATTGGGCGCTTCCTAACGGACAATTTGCCCGCCTGCGGGAGCACGGACGAACTGATGGCCGTGGAGGGAAATGCGCGCGGCTACTATTACGAAAGCTTCAACACCATCCTCGCCGGCTCCTCCTTCGTCATTGAAGGCCGGAGCAAGCGACCGCCTACCGACCCCTTAAACGCGCTCATCAGCTTCGGCAACTCCCTTATTTACGTCAAAATCTTGAGCGAGATCTACAAAACCCATCTTGACCCGCGGATCGGCTACCTCCACGCCACCAACTTCCGCCGCTTCAGCCTCAACCTTGACATTGCCGAGATCTTCAAACCGATCCTTGCCGACCGCGTTCTCTTTACCCTGGTGGGTAAGAAAATGCTCGGGCCGGGCGATTTTGAGCACCAGGGAGGCGCCGTCTTTTTAAGTGAAAAGGGCCGCCGCACCTACGTAGAGGATTTTGAACAGAAGCTCCAAAGCACCTTCTACCACCGGCGCCTCAAACGAAACGTCAGCTACCAAACGCTCCTTCGCCTCGAGCTTTACAAGCTCGAAAAACACCTGCTCGGCGAAGAGGCATATACACCCTTTGTCAGCCGGTGGTAATTTTTACAGAAGCAAAACGTGGGGAGTTACTGCGATGTACATAATCTTGGTTTACGACGTCAACGTTAAGCGGGTTTCGAAGGTCCTCAAAACGGCGCGTAAATACCTTCACTGGGTTCAGAACTCCGTCCTGGAAGGCGAACTCACCGAAGCAGGTTTCCGAAAGCTGAAAGCTGAACTTTCCCGCGTCATTAACCTTCAGGAAGACTCCGTGCTTTTTTACCTTCTCGGCAACCAACGCTACACCACGCGGGAACTTATGGGCGTGAAAAAGGGTGGCGAAGAATGGATCTGGTAGCAGCAACTTTTGTCGTCGGTGTCCAATAATGCAAATAGGCCCGGGGAGCGACGACAGGATTCTTTACCCGGTCCGCATGCCCTGCAAGCCCTGCACCCGAGGGAACGGAACCGCCTTTTTGTGGTCGGTGGCTTACGGCGAACGGTCGCCTACTCAGAAGATTGTCGCCGGACCTGAAACGGTAACCATGCGGCCAAAACGGGTTTGCAGCCTACCTACGAGGGATTGAAACGCTCTACTTTTACCTCGTAGAGCAGACCTGTCGCCAGTTTGCAGCCTACCTACGAGGGATTGAAACGCCCGGGGAGCGAAGACCAGTTTTTTCTCCTTCTTGAGTTTGCAGCCTACCTACGAGGGATTGAAACGCGCTTCCGCTCGGGGAGGTCTTGGCGGCACCAGCAGGTTTGCAGCCTACCTACGAGGGATTGAAACCGGTATCAAAAATCAGGATCGGCGCGGAGATTGGCAGTTTGCAGCCTACCTACGAGGGATTGAAACCCTTTTACAGTGGCCGCCGAGTAAGCCCCGGTGTTCGGTTTGCAGCCTACCTACGAGGGATTGAAACTATGCCGTGAACGGCGGAGTTTTTACTGACCTGTTCGTTTGCAGCCTACCTACGAGGGATTGAAACAGGTCATGCTGACCAGGCGGGACGACCGGGACGTTAGTTTGCAGCCTACCTACGAGGGATTGAAACCAGAAGTGAAATCCTTTTTCACAGGCGATGGCGTCGGGTTTGCAGCCTACCTACGAGGGATTGAAACCCATTTCTCCAGATAGCTCCCACCCAGTGGGTGACAGGGTTTGCAGCCTACCTACGAGGGATTGAAACTTCTCTTTAATCTCAAACGGCCCAATAGCATCATATAGGTTTGCAGCCTACCTACGAGGGATTGAAAC
>JBFLYP010000015.1:16207-68430 GCA_040756575.1 Bacillota bacterium
CAGATAGCTCCCACCCAGTGGGTGACAGGGTTTGCAGCCTACCTACGAGGGATTGAAACTTCTCTTTAATCTCAAACGGCCCAATAGCATCATATAGGTTTGCAGCCTACCTACGAGGGATTGAAACGTTTTCCTATCCCGCCAACCGGAGCTCCAACATATCGTTTGCAGCCTACCTACGAGGGATTGAAACTGATTATATGGGTTGGCTGGACCTTACCATCGTTGTAAAGTTTGCAGCCTACCTACGAGGGATTGAAACCTGTTAGCCGGGCAAATATCTCGTTCACTATCTGGTGTTTGCAGCCTACCTACGAGGGATTGAAACATTTGCAAGCAGCTCGACAACATTCCCAACGAGGGTTTGCAGCCTACCTACGAGGGATTGAAACCTGCAGATGGCGAACGCCGTCAACCACCTTGACGAGTTTGCAGCCTACCTACGAGGGATTGAAACGGTGTCTCCGGTGCAGAGCGCTTCCAACACGACCGAGTTTGCAGCCTACCTACGAGGGATTGAAACCCGGATTCCGGCTCCGGCGGGCCGAAGTTTTATAACGGTTTGCAGCCTACCTACGAGGGATTGAAACCGCTCCGGCGCGAAAGGCTGCGTCCTCCGCCTCCTCGGTTTGCAGCCTACCTACGAGGGATTGAAACTGCTTTCGGCCTGCAGAACGCTGTCGCCGGAAACCTGTTTGCAGCCTACCTACGAGGGATTGAAACGGCCTGAATCTTGCTCCGTCGAAAAAGCAGGTGACGGTTTGCAGCCTACCTACGAGGGATTGAAACTGCATTGCCCGATGTGCTATGTAGTACCACGTCAAGTTTGCAGCCTACCTACGAGGGATTGAAACCGCTACCTCCTTTCTTTTAGAAATTGTCAAACCAGGCGTTTGCAGCCTACCTACGAGGGATTGAAACAACTACAGCGATAAAGAAACGGACGAAGCGGTCTTCAGTTTGCAGCCTACCTACGAGGGATTGAAACCTAAAAGATAGAGGAGGTATTCTTCGTTCGGCATCGGGTTTGCAGCCTACCTACGAGGGATTGAAACTGGAGAAGGTGAAGGACTGGCGTGAACACGTAGAGTGTTTGCAGCCTACCTACGAGGGATTGAAACGTGCAGTGGCAGGGGGCAGGGAAACCGATAACCGTGAGTTTGCAGCCTACCTACGAGGGATTGAAACCCCTTTGGCGCTGCCTGGGTAGCAGAAAGTTTCCGGTTTGCAGCCTACCTACGAGGGATTGAAACAGAATTTTTAGACTATTTCAGCCAACTAAAACGCTAGTTTGCAGCCTACCTACGAGGGATTGAAACGCCAACGCTACGGCTACCCGGATTACGAAAGCCGCGGGTTTGCAGCCTACCTACGAGGGATTGAAACGCAAACCAGGCTGCCAAAAATTGGTAGCCGGTTTGGAGTTTGCAGCCTACCTACGAGGGATTGAAACTCACCCCGCCGGGGACCAGCTCCCCAACGCGGCGGAGTTTGCAGCCTACCTACGAGGGATTGAAACTTTATGATCTCCTGCCTGGTATCAGCAGGCCCTCGATTGTTTGCAGCCTACCTACGAGGGATTGAAACCCGAGGAGGAGGTTCGCGCCTTCCAGGAGCTGGGAGGTTTGCAGCCTACCTACGAGGGATTGAAACGCGAGTACAACCGCGTCTCCGCGCTCGAAGGGTGCATGTTTGCAGCCTACCTACGAGGGATTGAAACCACCCTTTCAAAAAATATAGTAGTACCAATACTTTAGTTTGCAGCCTACCTACGAGGGATTGAAACACGGCGTAGTGCTGCCACCACGCACGGAAGGCACCTACGTTTGCAGCCTACCTACGAGGGATTGAAACGGAAATTTTCCTGCGGCGCAATGCTGCCGCTTTTGCGTTTGCAGCCTACCTACGAGGGATTGAAACCCAGCTTGTGCCGGGCCGAGCTGGCGTAAAGCCCGGCGTTTGCAGCCTACCTACGAGGGATTGAAACTGTGGAGGGCAACCACCCTCCCCTCCACTCCCACGTGTTTGCAGCCTACCTACGAGGGATTGAAACGCGTTTCCTCCTCAAGGAGTTTGATTCGTGCCTTGAGGTTTGCAGCCTACCTACGAGGGATTGAAACGTAACAGACTGTACAGCACTCCGAATACGCAGAAGAAGTTTGCAGCCTACCTACGAGGGATTGAAACGCGGTCCGGCTGGCCGTAGTGTTGGCCAGCTGGTATGTTTGCAGCCTACCTACGAGGGATTGAAACGCGTTTCCTCCTCAAGGAGTTTGATTCGTGCCTTGAGGTTTGCAGCCTACCTACGAGGGATTGAAACAGCTTCACAATAAAAGACGCAGAACGGGCGGGCTTGGTTTGCAGCCTACCTACGAGGGATTGAAACGGAATTAAGGCCAGCCGCCGCTAAGGTCTGCATTCCCTCCGCGGCCTCGGATGCGCTGTAGACAGACTTTGCGGGTGCACCCACGGGCCTGCTGAACCTGGGGGCAGGAAGCCGTCCGGCTCAGCTCACGTGTTAGTGCTCGTGCGTCAGGTTCAGGGTCTCACTCTTATCCGAGGGGTTGCCCGGCGCTCGTGAAGAACAGAGAGCCGGACACCGCAGGGGTGTTCCAGAGTGACCCTGACCAACTTAAGTTGGTTGTCTCAGAGGTACGCCCAAGATTCAGTACGTGAACCGTATGGGTTAGTAAACCAAAGTATACGAGGGGGTGGGAATGGATGTGAGGCCGAGTTGGTTGCCATTGCGGACTTTAGTTTCGGAAACATTAGAATGCAAAAGAAAGGATAAGGGATAAAAAAAATGGCTGTGAAGTTTGCGAGATTTCTTACTGCGGTTTTGGTTCTTTTGATGGTTGTGGGGCTGGCGGGTGTAGCCCGGGCATCGGAACCGGTGCCGGGCGAGCCGGTGGGCCAGCCCGCCCATTTCCTCGTGAAGTTGTGTATTGGTTAGAATCAGGCAGTGGTAAACGGCGAGTCGAAGACTTTGGACACGGCTCCAATGCTGCATAAGGGCTGCACCATGGTACCACTGCGGTTCATCGCCGAATCCCTGGGAGCCGATGTGAAGTGGAACCCCGCAGAGCAAAAGATAATGGTAGCTGGGGGTGAGTCAGGTCCTGCCGAAAAAACACAATTTGATGTAATTCTTAAAATTGGCCAGAATCAGGCGTTGGTCAACGGCGCGCTGAAGGCTTTGGACGCGCCTCCGATGCTGTATAAGGGCTGCACCATGGTGCCGCTGCGGTTCATCGCCGAATCCCTGGGAGCTGATGTGAAATACGACCCTGCAGAGCAGTGCATTACTATCGCCTTGGCTACGGCACCCCCTATAACTCCTCCGCCAACCGACGGCAAGATCGGTAAGATCTGCGCCTTTAAGTTCAATGACATAAACGGCAACGGCGTGCAGGACACCGGTGAGCCGGGCCTACCCGGATGGATCATCGTTATCAAGAACTACTCCGGCAATGTGGTAGCCACGGGGACGACAGATTCCGGGGGACTCTGCTGCCTCAATGTCAGCCCGGGCACCTACACCGTTTCCGAGGTGCTACAACCGGGCTGGAGCCAGACCTATCCCGGAAATCCGGGCACCCACACCGTGGCCGTTAAGCCCGAACAGGAAATTAAAGTCGTTTTCGGCAACCAGGAAAAACCCTGCTGCCTGACCTTCCAGTTCACTGCCGGCCGACAGGACAAGTTCGTCCCCGACGACGCCGAACCCGCATGCCGCTGTTGCCCATCCCTGGTGCAGTGGTGCTACAATGACTGGAATCAGTATCACCCGGGGCAGCCTTTTCCGGGATTTTCAGACTTTGACGCTACCCAGAACAACCTGTGGTTTACTCACTGCTTCATTCTGCCTGCGGGCAACTGCATCCAATCAGCCAAACTGACCTTCGCCGCCAAGCCGCTCTCCAGCGGCGCGGCAAACGACACTGTCACCCTTCTCAGCGGCAGTGACCAATGGCAACACTACCTTGGCTCTGGCAACGGTACCCCGGGCCTGCTTTCCAATCCGTGGGACAGCTACCCACTCCAAACCTTCCACCTTGACCTGGCAAACCTTCCAGGCGGCGTTAACCTGCTGCCTTCGCTGTGCAGCCAGCGCAATCTGGGCGTAGTAATGCAGGATGACACCAGCATCGACTACCTGCTACTTGAAGTGACATTCTGCGATTGTTCCGGGTTGTTCGGGGTCCATAAAATCAACAACAAATAAGGGGAGTTTTGCTGTTAACGGGAAGACTCAAACTTAACGCTCCAAATGATTAACTGGTATTTCATTGGTTCCGCCCGGGTGAACGGGCGGCAGTTCCCGTTAACGATGTGGTTTTCCGCCGATTAAAAAGACTGTCTCCCGGTTTGAGTGAGCGACTCAAACCGGGAGACAAATACGGTAGAGGTGAACACCCACTATGTCAAGCTTAACCGAGCCGCTCACGCTGGCCAAATAAATTTTAGAGCAATACTGGTTATAGGTAGCCAACCCGGACCTGGCCGCATTTCGTCTTTGTCCCTATGACTGTTTTTCCCGCCACCGTCGCGGCAAGCATTACCGTAACGTAGTGCTGCCCAAGCTGGCCTATCTCACCGGAATGTGCAAGGGATTGAAGCCGGATGAACAGTGTCGGTGTCAACCTCAAAATACCGCCAGCTTTGCAGCCTACCTACGAGAGATTGAAACCCGAAAAGGCGGTATCCTGGGCGAACGCCGCCACGAGGTTAGCCGTTCCCTTTTTGAATCCCTTCAGGATTAATGAATTTCAAATTTATCTTGACTTCTTTAGCGCTATATTATAACATTCGAATATATGAATAATTTAAGTGTGAGGCAACCGTTATGAGGAAAGTCGATAGGGAGCTTTATGAACTTCACGCCAGACTGTGTAAAGTGTTCACCTCACCCAAGAGGCTTGAGGTTCTTGATGCCCTCAGGGAAGGCGAATTATCCGTGGGGGAACTCGCCGACAGGTTGAATATTTCCCAGGCTAATCTTTCACAGCATTTATCTATACTGCGTGATAAAGGTGTTGTGAAAACCCGCCGCGAGGGAACAACAATTTTTTACTCTCTAACAACCGGAAAGATTGTTCAGGCCTTTGATTTGATACACGAGGTTCTGATGGAAAGAATCACGGAAACGGAAAAATTGTCGCAAACCCTAAGAGAGGGTTAGATTTTTGTTTACGCTCCGGGCCTTTTGAAAGCTTAATTTATTTTTTTATCTACCAACATAACTATATTATTATATTAGGAGGTATAAATAATGTCAGAACAAAAGCAATTTATCCGTAAAAGGAGATTCAAGCAGTTGGTTTTCGGGGCTCTTTTTCTTGGGATTCTTGGCGGAGCCTGGTTTTTTCCTTTGATGGGCTTTTTTATCCCTGCCTGTATGTTGCTTGGCATCGGAATTGGGATTTTTAAGGGCAGAAAGTGGTGTGACTGGTTATGCCCGCGGGGGAGTTTTTTTGATGCTATTATGAAGCCTTTCAGCCCTGTGAAGAAGATTCCCGCTGTTTTTAAGAGCCTGCCTTTCAGGCTTGGAGTAATAACCTTCCTGATGAGCATGATGGTTTACCAGATTATTGTTCGCTGGCCGGATCCTGTGCGGATAGGAATATTTTTTGTGATGCTTTTGACCATTACCACAGGGGTAGGAATGATATTTGCGTTGACCTTACATCCGCGTACGTGGTGTTGTTTTTGCCCGATAGGGTCGGTGAGCAATTGGGTGGATCGCGGCAATTACCGTTTGAGAATAGACTCGTCGCGTTGTACGGAGTGCCGGTCTTGCGCCAGGGTGTGCCCCATACAAGTGGAGCCTTACAGGTTTAAGAGGGGTGCGGTCGAGCCGGTGGCTGATTCCGATTGTTTAAGGTGCCGTACATGCGTCCAGAGTTGTCCCAAGCAAGCTCTAGCGCTATAACTTCGAAGTACAGGTTACACGCAGTACAACATTTATTGACAAAAGCCCCCTGTGCGAGGGGGCTTGAAACTCACTACTAAGGGTTAGGTTGTTCTTACAGATAAAAGGGGGATTCGTCATCCCCCTTTTCGCTACCGGCTGTATCTGCCGGTCTTACTGCGCTACGTTAATTTTCACGCGCCGGCGGGTTGCTACGTCGGCCTTGGGTGCGCGAATTTCAAGGATGCCGTTGGAGTAGGTTGCTTCTACCTGTTCCGCCTTAATGCTCGCTGGGAGTGCTATGGTCCGGAACAGGCTGGTTACCTGGTTTCCGGCAAAAGCAGTGGCAGAAATCGACATCGAATCGTCGGTTACCGTGAGGTTGAGGTCGTTCAAACTGACGTTTGGCAGCTCAGCTGCGACTACCACGTCGCTGTTGGTCTCGTGGAGGTCCACCCTCATCTGGGCCAGCCCGGCCGAGGACTGAATGGTTGCGCCTCCGAGGCCCATAAACTGGCCGCTGATGAACGGATTAACGTACCCCTGGATTGCAGGGTTGATGAATGGTTGGTTCCAGGCTATTGCAAGCGGGTGGCTCCACGTGGCCGTCATCGGGTTGCTCCATGCAGTTGCCAGCGGGTTGGTCCACGCGGCAGCCATGGGATTTATCGCGGGTGACAGCATTCCGGTGCCTGCCGCCGGGTTTACCCACGCTACACTCAACATTGCCGGGTTGGCCCAGGCGCTGGCGCCGCTCAGCAATGCCGGGTTATACGCCATGCTAAACGCGGGATTTGCCAAGGGATTAACATTTATACCCTGGGTCAGCGCAGGATTAAAGGCGTAAACCACGGTGTTGCCCTGGGGACTCGGCCTCAACGCGACCGGAAATGCAGTTGCAGTGGACCGGTATCCCTGGCTTAAGGCCACAGACTGATTGGGATTCATGGACTGGATGTACACGGAATCAACCTCCTTTGATTTTGTTTTAAAAAGATACCGTAGTTATTTTTTGACCCGCTTAAATCTTTTATGCACCTGAAATTCTCCTGTTATGGTAAGAAATACGGTTTGTTTACTACACACTTTTACGGTGGATACTAAGACAGAAGGTCTGAGCCGGGTTCGGAATGCCGGGAAGCAGACGCGCAGAAAACGCTTGGCGCGTTAAGGGCCAAAACCGGCACCCAAGAAAGTTTTGGAAGACTCAAAAGGTCGTAAAGGTTTGGGTGAGGATTGTGCCGTATCTCGAGAGGCGCGAGATTATCGCTGAAATCGGTCAAATACGAAATTCTTCGGTAATTTGCTATTTTACCGGTGACAGGGAAAACGTATCGACCAGGATTGCACCTGATGTGATGCCTGTTCTCTACCGGCATTTACGCCTGTTAAAAACGCCCAAGCGCATTGCTCTCTTCCTTTATACCCGAGGTGGTGATGTGCTGACGCCCTGGCGGCTGGTACACCTTTTTAGGGAGTTTGCACCGTACTTTGACGTCCTTGTCCCTTTCCGGGCCTACAGCGCGGGGACACTGATCTGCCTCGGGGCCGACGAGATTGTAATGACGAAGATGGGGGAGTTGGGTCCGATTGATCCCAGTGTGGTCAACGCATTCAATCCGCAGGACCCGAACAATCCTTCTGCACGTATTCCGGTCAATGTGGAGGATGTTTACTCTTATCTTGCGCTCGCAAGGGAACAGGCAGGTCTCAGCAGCGAGGAGTTCCTGGCAAAAACCTTTGCACTGCTTGCGGAACGCATCCATCCGCTGGCCCTGGGTAATGTGCACCGGAACTACCTCCTGGTGCGGTCGCTGGCCAGGCGGCTGTTGGGCCTGCGCGCCGAGCCGTTCCCGGAAGAACGAATGCAGCACATCATTGACAGCCTTACAGAGAAGCTGTACGCCCATAACCACATGATTTCGCGGAAGGAAGCTGCCGAGGAGATCATGCTGCCGGTTGTCTTCCCTTCAGAGAGGCTCGAACAGCTCCTCTGGGAGCTCTACGAGGATTTTGCGGCGGAGCTTGTCATGCTGCAGCCTTTTAACCCGGCCGAAATCTTGCGCGGTTCCAGGACCGAGTTCGAGGTCACCGGCGGCTTTGTGGAATCGGAACGCGGCCAGGACGCGTTTGTTTTTAACGGAGTGGTAGAGCGGCGCGACTTTCCAGAGGCGGCTCAAATCAACGTCAACATTCTAAAACAGGGATGGCACAGCCGGATATAAGCCCGGAGGGCGGAAAATAAATTAAGGAAACAAAAGCGTAGGATCAAAATAAACGGGACAACTCTCAGAAGGGGGCAAAACATGAACGAAAAAGAGAACCGCCGGCGTGTGACCCCGCGGGTCACCCTCGTCAGATTTACCTACCCTTTGTCAAACAGGTATTACCTTCTTACCAACAGCAGCGGTTATCCTTCAGCGGAGTACCAGTTTCCTTATCGTGGGGTGGGCGAGACGGGTTTTATTATTCGGGAAATTGACAGGTAAGCGCTGCGGTCCGATAAAGCGTAACGGAATGCCGGTTAGCCCGGTTCCAGGAACCGTTGAAAAAATCCGCCTTAAAGGGCTGCCCTGGAGACTGACCGCGGCTACCAGTCTTTCTCCTTTTCCTTTTCCTTTTCCTTTTCTTTTTCCTTCCTACTCTTCTTATTAAACCTTACCACTAACACGCCGTTAGTGAGGTCGGCAGTGACGCCCTCGTGATCAGCATCCCCCGGGAGTGCCAGCAACCGGGCGTAAGTGCCCCGCGGGCGCTCGGCGTAGAGGGGTGTGCCCAGTGGGATTTTGTCGCTCATCGGTCCCCTTAAAGCTACCTCTGACGGAGAGATTTCGAGCACTAATTTGTCCGGGTCGGCTCCTGCTACGTCCAGGAGATACACGACCTGGTCGCCGGTGTCAATGATATCTACTCGCGGCATGATGGTGGCGGGAACCGACCAGGCCGGCACTCCAGCGGCCGTGCTTCCAACCACTTCCGGGTTAGGGGTGATCTGCCGAATCTCCATTAAAGCACTCCTCCATAAAAGGTGTCAGAGTCACTCTAAAAGCCTTCAGGGCTGTGACTATTTTGGCCGATTAGCCGGTCGTTTATGCAGGCTTTAAAAGCGTGAGCTGCCAAAAGGGATTCCGGGGACTGCGGCGAAAAGTTCACAGTAGTCTAAAACTAAACAGCTTGAACGTTATTTTAGGCGAGGCTGGGGAATTATGAACGCCTATGGTTTGCTGGAAGAATTCAAGACACCGGTCGGCTCTTTGCTCCGATTCGAGAAGGGGAAGGCCCTGGTGAAGTTGGCAGGCTTGTCTTTACTGCTGCTGGGACTGCCGCTATTGGGCGTGTGGCTGTCCGGCGGGTCTGTTGCCTCTTATCTGACATTTCCACCGCAGACGCGCATGGTGGTACAGCCGCCCTTTTCCTGGACTGCCTTCATTTTGCTTGCCCTCTTGCCTTTTTCAACGGCGTTGCTTTATGCAGCCTGGTTGAAACGCCCGCCGGCTGCGGCTGCCGGGGACTTTCGCAAACGCATAAAACGGTCTTTCCCCTGGTGGGGTGCGGCCGGCTTGGTACTGCTAATTACGGCCTGGGTTTTAGCCTGGACACGATTTCCCTGGTTTGAGAGATGGCAGCCGTTTACGTTCAGTCCCTTGTGGGTGGCCTATATTTTAATAATAAATGCACTAACGTTCAGGCGGACAGGGAAATGCCTGTTAACCAGCCGGCCTGGGTATTTCCTGGGGTTGTTCTTACTCAGTGCTTTGTTCTGGTGGTACTTTGAATACCTGAACCGTTTTGTTCAGAACTGGTATTACGTCGGAATCCAGTCTTTCGGACCCCTGCAGTACTTTCTTTTAGCTACACCTCCTTTTGCAACGGTCTTACCTGCGGTTCTAAGCACCGCTGAGTGGATTGCGAGCTATCCTTTTTGGGGGCGGCCCAGGGAAGGATTCATAGGACTCAGGGTGAAGAAGCCGCGGGCGGTCGCAGGAGCGGTGCTCTTGCTTTCGGCCTCGGGTCTTTTAGGGATCGGGGTCTGGCCGAGTTACCTCTTTCCGTTGCTCTGGTTGTCGCCGGTAACAATAATCTTGTCACTCCAGGTGCTTTTAGGAGAGGAAACGATTTTTTCGGCGGTGAAAACCGGTGACTGGCGCCCTGTATTAATTCCTGCTCTGGCGGGGTTGTTCTGCGGTTTCTTTTGGGAAATGTGGAATTATTACAGTTTGGCCCGCTGGGAATACGCTGTACCTTTTGTGCACCGCTTTCAAGTTTTTGAAATGCCGCTTCTCGGCTATGCAGGTTACCTGCCGTTCGGGCTCGAATGCGCAGTGGTTGCGGATCAGCTTGAGCGGCTCCAACCCGTTGGCAAAGGAGGGCGCCAGGGCGATTTGCCTCAGCCGGCCGGTCTTAATTAAACCTTTGCAACCGCTCGCAGACCGTAGGTTGGAGGTGGCAAACCTTGCAAGTTAAAAGAGATGGGGTGCTTGTATTCGTACATAATGAGTCAGATATTTTTATGCTGGATTTTCGGGTAGCTTGACTTTGGGGTTGTGTTGTATGACAATAAAAGTTAACACAAAGGGAGGTGGGAGATTGGTCAAGGTGGTGGTAACCGGGGCTGCCGGCCGGATGGGCCGGGAGGTCGTCCGGGCGGTGAGCAGGACACCCGGCATGGCAGTAGTGGGTGCGGTGGATGTCGGCCATAACGGAGAGGATGCGGGATCCCTTGCGGGAATCGACCCGCTCGGGGTGGTGGTGCGTCCCGACCTGGATAACGTCTTGAAGGAAACCGGTGCGGATGTAATGGTTGACTTTACTACCGCGAAGGCAGCGTCGCAGAACGTACGAAACGCACTTGCATCCGGGGTACGGCCGGTTGTTGGAACCACGGGTATTCCAGCCGATGAACTGCAGGAGCTTGGGCGGCTGAGCAGAGAAAAGGGCGTAGGCGGGGTGATAGCACCCAACTTCGCGATCGGTGCGGTTTTAATGATGCACTTTGCGGGAATCGCTGCCCGCTACCTGCCGGCGGCAGAGATTATTGAGCTTCACCACAACCAGAAAATTGACGCCCCTTCGGGAACGGCGCTGAAAACGGCCGAAATCATTGTGGCAAACCGTGGAGACGCTAAGATTGAAGACTGTACGGAAATAGAAAAGCTGAGCGGAGCTCGCGGCGGCACCCTGAACGATGTTCGTGTTCACAGCGTGCGTTTACCCGGCCTGGTTGCCCACCAGGAAGTAATTTTCGGGGGTTTGGGACAAACGCTTAGTATCAGGCACGACTCCATTTCGCGGGAGTCCTTCATGCCGGGGGTGATTATGGGGATAAAGAAGGTGATGGAGCTCAAGGAGATTGTTTTTGGGTTGGACAAACTAATATTTGCTTAAGTTAAAACGGCCTAATCCCTTCGGTTCCCTTGAGTAATTCGAACAGCTAACCCTCTCCTCTCTAAAAGCTTGCCTTTAGCTCCGGCTTCTCAAGCGAACCTCCTCTCTTCATGGCACATATACTGGTTATAAGCCGTGGGGGGAAAGAAAGTGAAGGGCAAACTGAGAGGGATCAATGTTGCTGTTATCGGCGGCGACCACAGAGCGGTTTTTACGGCCGAAGAGCTTTTGAACCAGGCGGCCCGGGTCAGGCTCGTAGGGCACCATACGGCGGTTCCCGGCATCCAATCGCTGACTGAAATCGATGCGGGACTTAAGGAGGCGGATGCCGTGGTTTTTCCGTTACCGGGAGTAAGTGACGACGGGTACATTTATACTCCCGGGAGCCCCTTGTTTCTCAAAGAAGACGATCTGGCGTTACTGCAAGAGGGAACGCCGGTCTTCACGGGTTTTGCCAGAGGGTACCTTCAGGAGCTCGCCAACCGGCTGCGTCTGAGGATTGTGGAGGTTGCGGATCGGAATGACTTTGCCATCCTGAATTCCATCCCTTCGGCTGAAGGGGCGATTCAGTTAGCCATGGAACGCCTTCCGATAACCATCCACGGTTCGTCAGCCTTTGTTTTGGGTTTCGGACGTGTCGGCACCACCCTGGCGCGCATGCTGGGCGGCATCGGCGCCAAGATTACGGTAGTGGACAGGGATGCAGCTCAGCGGGCACGGGCGACGGAAATAGGTTACCGGGTCTGTGATTTTGCCGGGTTACCGTTTATTATCCATGAAGCCGACATTATATTCAACACCGTCCCAGCAATGGTCTTAACGGCTCGGGTGATCAAGAACACGCGGCCCGAAGTGCTGATAATCGACCTCGCAACCAGTCCGGGAGGAACGGACTTTGAAGCAGCAAAAAGCCTCAACAGGGAGGCGATATTAGCGCCTTCGTTGCCCGGAAAGGTGGCGCCGAAGACAGCCGGTCGGATTTTAGGGCAGGTGGTCGCTGATCTCCTCGTTCAGGAAAAAGGCCTTAACCTTGCGGTCTTGCCTTGAAGGAGGTGCTCACGATGCGGCTTAAGGGAGTGAAGGTAGGGTTTGCGCTGACAGGGTCGTTTTGCACGTTGAACGAGGTAGTAGAGCAAATGAAGAAGCTCATTGAAGAGGGAGCGGAGATAGTACCAATTGTAACCCGGGAGGTTGCCACTACCGATACTCGTTTCGGAACGGCTGCTTACTGGAAAAATCTGCTCAGAGAACTCACCGGACGCGAGGTGATCGACACCATTGTCGGTGCGGAACCGATTGGTCCAAACAAGCTGTTAGACATCCTCGTCGTTGCGCCCTGTACGGGGAATACTTTGGCAAAATTAGCGAACGCCATTACAGACGGGCCGGTTTTAATGGCGATCAAGGCGCAGCTCAGGAACCAGCGGCCCGTGGTGCTGGCAATTTCCACAAACGACGGGTTGGGAATGAACGCCCGGAATTTAGGGGTTCTTTTAAACGCCAAAAACGTTTACATGGTACCTTTCGGCCAGGACAGCCCCACGGGCAAGCCCAATTCGCTTGTAGCGCGGATGGACCTCTTGCTTGATACCATTATTCATGCTCTGGAAGGAAAACAGATTCAGCCGGTAGTGATCAGTTACGCTTCGTAGCAACGTTAAATATGTCTGATTCTTTTTTGGAACGTAGAACGCAGAACAGAGAACGCAGACCGTTTTTGTAGAAAGGAGGCCTTCCTTGCGACAGTTCAACGTAGCAGTGGTCGGCGCAACCGGGGCGGTTGGCCAGGAGATACTCAAGGTTCTCGAGGAAAGAAACTTTCCTGCAGCGAAGCTTCGCCCTCTGGCCACCGCCCGGTCTGCGGGTAAAGAGATCCGTTTCAGGGGTGAAGTCTACACCGTTGAAGAAACGCGGCCGGAGTCCTTCGAAGGTGTGGAGATCGCGCTTTTTGCAGGCGGTGCGGCAAGCAAAGAGTTTGCTTTGGCGGCACGGGACCGCGGGGCGCTTGTGGTGGACAACTCCAGCGCATTCCGGATGGAGCCGGACGTTCCGCTGGTAGTTCCGGAAGTCAACCCGGAAGATGTGCGGTGGCATAAGGGGATCATCGCCAACCCGAACTGCTCGACGATCATCATGGTGGTGCCGTTAAAGCCCATTTACGACGCGGCCGGGATCAAGCGGGTGGTGGTTTCTACCTATCAGGCTGTTTCCGGTGCGGGAGCCGCGGCGATCAAGGAACTCGAAGAGCAGACTAAGGCGGTGTTGAACGGCAAGGAGTACCCGCCGCAGGTCTTTGCGCACCAGATTGCCTTCAACCTGATTCCGCACATCGACGTCTTTCAGGACATGGATTACACCAAAGAAGAGTGGAAAATGGTGCTGGAAACGCAGAAGATTCTCCACGACGATTCTGTAGCAATAACGGCAACAACGATCCGGGTGCCGGTCTTCCGGTGCCATTCCGAGTCGGTAAATATCGAGACGAAGGAAAAGCTCAGTGCTGCCGAGGCCCGGGAGTTGCTCAACCGGGCGCCGGGGGTGGTAGTGGTTGATGAACCGGCGGCGAAGAAGTACCCGATGCCTGTGCTGGCTTATAACAAGAACGAGGTTTTCGTGGGGCGTATTCGGGATGACAACTCCTTGGACAAGGGTCTTAACATGTGGGTGGTGGCGGACCAGCTTCGAAAAGGGGCTGCCACCAACGCAGTTCAGATCGCGGAGTTAGCGATCGAGTACGGGTGCGTATAAAACGGTCGTCGATCGTCAGTGGTCGGTCATCAGGCTGCTGTGATTCATGCCGATTGGCGCAGGAAGAGGAAGCGCCGGCCCGAAGCCAAACCGGCACGGCCCGGTGGAATCCGGTCCTTTATATAGCTGACCACTGGATACCGACCAGTGACCACTATTATTGGAGGTGTGAAAGTAATGGCGGCGGATTTCGGGCGAGTGCTCACTGCCATGGTAACACCATTCGACAAGGACGGGGAACTTAACCTTAACCAGGCCAGGAAGCTGGCACGGCACTTGGTGGAAAACGGTTCCGACGGACTGGTCGTGGCCGGGACGACCGGTGAATCACCGACCCTCTCCAAGGAGGAGAAGGCGTCACTGTTTCAGGCAGTGATCGAAGAAATAGGTGGAAAGGCTACCGTGATAGCTGGAACCGGCAGTTACTCGACGGCCGACAGTATTGCGCTCACAAAGGTGGCGGAGAAGGCAGGTGCCGACGGCGTGATGCTCGTAGCCCCGTACTACAACAAGCCTTCGCAGGAAGGCCTGTACCGCCATTTCCGGGCGGTCGCCGAGAGTACGAACCTGCCGGTTATGGTTTACAACATTCCCGGGCGTACGGCGGTAAACGTCCTGCCGGGTACCATGGCACGGTTGGCTAAGGACGTTCCGAATATTGTGGCTGTTAAGGAAGCCAGCGGCAGCCTTGACCAGGTTAGTGAACTGCGGCGGATTTTGCCCGACGAATTCGCGATTTACAGCGGGGACGACGCCTTAACGCTGCCGATCCTGTCCGTCGGAGGGAAGGGCATCGTCAGCGTCGTGGCACACGTTGCAGGGAGAAAAATGCAGGAGATGATCAACACTTACGCCAGCGGCAACGTGACTTTGGCTGCCAAGATTCACCGGGAGCTTTTCCCGCTGATGAAGGGAATGTTTATCACCACGAACCCCGTACCGGTGAAGGCTGCGCTCAACATATTAGGCCTGAATGTCGGCCCGCCCCGGCTTCCGCTGGTGGAAGCGACGGCGGAAGAAAAGGAAAAGATCAGCCAACTGTTGCGCGATGCGGGTCTTCTTTAAAAACGGCCGTTACTCTGCTATCTATCATAAAGCCGGTATGCGTTGCATTGAACGGCTGTATCGTTTTCTACGGTGAACAGACGGTTTAGTTCACCGTGTTTAAGCGCCACACGAGAGGCTTCCGGACGGTTGGGATGCTCTCCGGCGGTTTGCTCGACCGCAGTAGGTTTTCATGGTAGGGAACGATGCCTGACGCCGGGTCGTTGAGGTGTGTAAAGAGTTCTTCCCAGACCTGGGCGATCCGTTTATTATCGGTGGTCGTTAAGGGGAGATCCGTCTCCGGAGTGATCTCCGGGTGAACGGGAAGCACCCGGAACTGCCGGCGTCCCAAGGCGGCCGACCTGTGCACCCAAAGGGGCAGGTATTCCACCCCCCGTATCCGGGTTTTCCCGGCGGCCTTTTCAATGTGCAGGTAGAGGATAATGCCGCTGTCGGAGTACCGATAGCGCTGGTTGGAAACAAAATTGCCAAGAGAATATGCGGCGATGCAGGTATGGAGGTCACCGTCCCGGTTGACGGTGACCTTTTCTATCGGCTGGACGACATGGGGGTGGGTGCCGATGATCGCATCAACGCCGGCGGCAAACAGGTCGGCGGCAAGCCGGCGTTGTGATGCGTCAGGCTGGCGTTGGTACTCCGCCCCGAAGTGCAGCATCGCCACCACGAGGTCCGCTCCCTGTTTTCGGGCGGCGTAGGTTTCTTCGACGACCGCTCGGCGGTCAAGGATATTTACTGCAAAAGGTTTGCCCGTCGGAACGGGCAAGCCGTTGGTGGTTGCAGTGTAGTTCAAAAAACAGACCCTGATCCCCCCGATATTTGCGATAAACGGCACCGCTTTTTCAGCCGGGCTACGGTAGGTGCCGGTATGTGCGAGACCCGCGGCATCAAGATTGTTTAAGGTGGTGACGATCCCGTCCCACCCGTAATCCAGGGTGTGGTTATTTGCGGTTGTTACCAGGTCGACACCCGAGTTGCGCAGGTGTTCCGCAAGATCAACCGGAGTGTTAAAAAGAGGATAACCCCGGTATCCGTATCTTGATCCCGCGAGCTTGGTTTCGAGATTGGCGACCGTGTAATCCGGAAATCTCAAGTAGGGAATTATGGGAGCGAAAATCCGGCTGAAATCGTATCTGCCCGTTTCGGCGTTCTTTACCGAATTTACCAGCGGCATGTGCATAACCAGGTCTCCTACCGCCGCCACAGTAATCCGGATCTTCGGCTCGTGCTTCCAAACCCCGGGTGCCAGTGTCTCTGCGGGCCAACAAAAAAGAGCAATATAAATTGCCGCCGCCGTGGCTGTCGAGGTAAAAACAACCCACCATAAGCGCAGCGCGGTTGACTTCTTTTTCATAAAACTTCTCCTAAGGCACGTTTCCCGCCGGATTATAATTACTTTCCTGGTACGGCAAATCCTCCTTTAGCAAGGCACAACCTGCCAATTTTCGTTCTTGCCGGCAGACCGTTTGGGGGCGGTTGCTAATGCGTTTTTTTGAATGCGGTTTAAAATGCAAAAAGTAATTGCCTGCTTAAGGCGTATATGATAATATACGCATATAAGAAAGGACCGGTAGCAATGTTCCGTTCGGTATCGGATATGACCGCGGAGATCTTGCGGGTACTGGGACACCCGCTGCGCCTCAAGATCATCGAGTGTTTGCGGGGGGGAGAACGGTGCGTCTGCGAGATTATTCCGGCTGTTGGCGCAGAGCAATCGGTTGTCTCGAAGCATCTGGCGCTTTTACGGCAGGCCGGGTTGCTCTCTTGCCGGAAAGAAGGGTTGAGGGTCATCTACTGGGTCAGAGACCCGAAGGCTTTCGAAATATGCGACCTGGCCCGGGAGATCATTCTGCAGGGGCTCGGTGAGCTTGCGGAGCTTTTGAATGATTCTTTCAAAACGTAAGAATAGGGTGGGGGGTTAAATGGCCGAGGCAAAGGGAAAAAAGCTCTCGACGCTGGAAAAACTGCTGACCCTGTGGATATTTATTGCGATGGCCGCGGGCGTCGGGATCGGGTATTTTACGCCCGGGGTGACCAACTTCATCGCGGGGCTGCAGGTGGGGACGACCTCGATCCCCATCGCCGTGGGCCTCATTCTGATGATGTACCCGCCGCTGGCTAAGGTAAGGTACGAAGAGATGGGCACCGTTTTCAAGAATGTAAAGCTCCTCGCCTTTTCGCTCTTTCAGAACTGGGTGGCCGGTCCGGTTGTGATGTTTATCTTAGCGGTGCTGCTGCTCCGCAACCATCCCGAGTACATGATCGGGGTTATTTTAGTGGGGCTTGCCCGCTGCATCGCCATGGTCATCGTTTGGAACGAGCTTGCCGAGGGAGACAGGGAGCTAGCAGTCGGGCTGGTGGCTTTCAACGCTATATTTCAGGTCTTGCTCTACGCCGTGTACATCTGGATATTCATTACATTTGCGCTGAACCGGCTTGGACTGGTTGAAGGGCTTAATGTGAGTATATCTATGGTGGATGCAGCCAAGACCGTTTTTATATACCTGGGGATCCCGTTCTTGGGCGGGGTGATTACCCGCTTCTCGCTGTTGCGGGCGAAGGGCAAGGAATGGTACGAGAATGTCTTTGCGCCTAAGATCAGCCCGGTCACGCTGGTGGCGCTGCTTTTTACGATCATCGTGATGTTTTCCTTAAAAGGGGAATACATCATCCGCTTGCCGCTCGACGTGGTGCGGGTGGCGGTGCCGCTTACCTGTTACTTCTTCCTGATGTGGTTCGCGACATTCTTTATTACCCGGCGGCTCGGCGCTAATTACGCGCAAACCACGGCGGTTTCCTTTACCGCGGCCAGCAACGACTTTGAGCTGGCCATCGCCGTGGCGGTGGCCATCTTCGGCATCGGCTCCGACCAGGCTTTTGCCACGGTCATCGGGCCCCTGATTGAGGTTCCGGTGCTGATAGGTCTGGTAAACGTAGCTCTGTATTTCAGGCGGAGGTATTTCGGACACGAATTCCACGGGATAAGGTAATAGTCAAAGTTCATACAAAAATATTGGAGTGCGGTAGTGATGGAAGAACAAAAAATTGTGGTCGGTGTTTTCGGGGTGAACGCCCCGGTTTCGTCTGGTGAGTGAGGTTGCGGTTCGGGCGCCGCTGGATGCGGTCCAGGAGTGAAGAAAGACCCCGGCGTGCTTGACCCGGATCCGGAAGCGGTGGCACGCGTCGTTTCCGCTGCCGCTGAAGGAATTGCGAAGGCAAAAACCGCCTCCGGCGCGGGGCCATGATTATCCCGCCGGAGAATTCAACTATTTTTCCCCGAAACGCAAACGTTTCTCAAGCTTAGCAACACACGAGAATACTATTACGCGCTGGAATTTTTAATAAAACATGAACTACTGGAGGTCAACCGGATGACTGAGCGGCAAAAATTTCTTCTGATCGCCGGCATATTCCTGGCGGCGTATTACCTGCCCATTGAGCATGTGCGCCTCAGAAGCGCTTTGATCGAAGCGTTTTATATGCTCCACGACTACGCCCGTGCGCACGTGCTCTTTTGCCTCGTGCCGGCGCTCTTTATAGCGGGAGCGATGAGCAATTTTCTATCCTCGCAGGCGGTCATTAAGTATCTGGGGCCGGAAAGCAAAAAATGGGCGGCTTACGGGGTAGGCGCGGTTTCCGGAGGCATCCTCGCCGTATGTTCCTGCACCGTGCTCCCCCTTTTCATGGGCATCTACAAGCGCGGCGCGGGACTCGGGCCGGCGATCGCCTTCTTGTACTCTGGTCCTGCGATCAACGTGCTGGCGATAATCTTCTCCGCCAAGGTCCTCGGTTGGCAGATAGGCCTGGCCCGCGCTGTAGGAGCGGTCTTGTTCTCGGTGGTGATCGGTCTGATCATGGCCTTCCTCTTCCGGGGAGAAGAAGGGGAACGGGTAAAAGGGATTACGGATGTGGGGGAAGTTGCCGGAAGACGATCTCTGGGACAAACGGTGCTGTATTTTGCGGTGCTGGTGCTCATCCTGGTATTCGCCGCCTGGGGGAAGCCCGCGACGGCAACCGGTCTTGCCCACGGCATCTACTTAGCGAAATGGTACCTGGTGGTGTTTCTGCTCATAGTCCTGGCAGGCGTTCTCAAGGCGTATTTCGAACGGGATGAGCTAAAAAGCTGGGTTTACACCACCTGGGACTTCAGTAAAAAAATCCTGCCGCTTCTTTTTGCGGGTGTTCTGGCAGCGGGCTTTCTCATGGGACGGCCCGGCGCCGATACGGGCATAATACCCGCGAAGTACATCGCCGGCGCGGTCGGCGGGAACGGTTTCCTCGCAAACTTCATTGCGTCGGTGATCGGGGCTTTCATGTACTTCGCCACCCTTACGGAAGTTCCGATTGTTCAAGGGCTTCTCGGCTCGGGGATGGGAAAAGGCCCGGCTCTCGCGCTGCTGCTGGCGGGACCGGCCCTGAGCCTGCCCAGCATGCTGGTGATCAACAGTGTCCTTGGGCCGAAGAAAACCATCGCCTACGTGTCTCTGGTGGTGATTATGGCCACCCTGACGGGGAAGATCTTCGGCGCCCTTTAAACGTTATAACGGTGTGACGGTTGAACGGTTAACCGGTATGACCGTTTAACGGAATCTTAGAACGGACCCCATAGGTCCATCATTTTAAGCTTGTACGTAGAACGTAGAACGCAGAACGGACCCCAAAGGTCTATCCATCAAGCTTTAAAGGAGGTTAAACCATGCGTGAGATTAAAATTCTGGGTCCCGGTTGTCCCAAATGCAAAACCCTGGAGGAAGAGGTGCGCCGGGTGGTGGCGGACCTCAACCTGCCGGCGGAGGTAAAGAAAGTAACCGAACTCGGCGAGATTCTTAAATACGGGGTGATGTTGACCCCGGCGCTGGTGGTGGACGGTCAGGTTAAAGTGAGCGGCCGGGTGCCGCCCCGGGAAGAGATTAAAAGGTGGCTGACGGAGTAGGGCTGTTGTCAGGCAAGAGGCCGGGCGTACGGCGGGAGTCATAAAGAGAGGTCATAAGGAATAAGGTTTTTGCCGACTTCCGGCCGTGCCGCTGACAGATCCTTTGGTTGCAGCGGGAACCGGGGGTTTGGTGGATGAAAGCAAAGACGATTGTGGTAATCGCTCTTTTGGTTTTCGTACTTGGCAGCCTGGCGTATTCTTTCGGGCAGCTGGTGGACAACGAGGTGAAGGTCAGCGGCAGGGTGCCGAACCGCAAGGAAATTGAACAGTGGTTGACTTAAAACGCCAAGTGGGGGTGCTATTATGGCAAAACCGCTCAGAGTGCTTTTTCTCTGCACGCAGAACTCCTGCCGGAGCCAGATGGCTGAAGGATGGGCGCGGCATCTAAAAGCGGGTGTGCTGGAGCCTTACTCGGCGGGGACGGCGCCGGCGGCGGTCCACCCGTTAGCGGTGCGGGTGATGTCGGAGGCCGGGGTGGATATCGGCGGGCAGCGGGCGAAGCACGTGGACGAATTGCGAGAGATTGAGTTCGACCTGGCGGTTACTCTCTGCGACAGCGCGCGGGAGAGTTGCCCGCTGCCGCCGCGGGCAAGGAGGGTGCTGCACCGGAGCTTCCCGGACCCGGCAAAGGCCGAGGGTTCCGCGGAAGAGGTCCTGGCCGCCTTCCGCCGGGTGCGGGATCTGATCCGGGATTTCGTCGCCGGGCTGCCGGAAAACCTATAAATACAGCCTGACCATGTACTTGGTGATGCTTCTGCTGTGGTTAATCAAAACCTCACATCCATATATCTATGAACCGGAACCGCACGAAGTAGAACCAGTCCTCTGAAGGTGCCGTCCAGACGTGAGCATCCGGCCGAATATGCAGCCGTACTCCTATCCGATATGAACTACCGGCGAAAGATTATGCGGATCGCGGTCCGGAGAAGATATCCGAGTGCGGCGCCGAAGAATGTGCCGAGAGCAATGCCTAAGAGCGGATTAATGTCCGCTTTCGCTGCCAGGTACATGGCCCATTCTGCAGGGGAAAGCCGCCGGATCACATGGTAATAATCTCTGAACGGGCTGTCATGATACAGCCATTCCCGCGTGGGCTCAAAAACAGAAATAAAGTAAAGTGTTACCCAGGCATAAATGATTCCGCCGACAGCCCATATTATTGATTGCTCTAAAGAGGGGAAAAACCGCCGCATATATGCTCCTCCTTTTTGAAAACGGTTAGGGACGGGGTTCCGTCCCTAACCGTCCACCCCAACTTAATAAACGTCGAGGAAGATCGGGTTAGTGATCACCTCCGTGGGATACGATCCAGGGTATTGGAAGGTAAAGCGGATAAAATAGAACCAGTCCTCTGAAGGCGCCGTCCAGGAGATGGTGGTCTCGGTTCCGGGGTTGGTGACCGTCTTGACCACGTTCCCGTCCCGGTTGATGATCTCAAACTTATTACACACGAAACCGGTTACCGGCTGCTGCACCACCTTGAAGGTGAAGCTTCCGCCCTTGGGCAGCCTCACCACACTGCCCTGCGTGTAGCCGTTGACGGTGAAAAGACCGAGGTTGCCGTCTCCGGTGGCGCTGGCCTTGCCGGCTTTAATGGCGTCCCAGACGGCCGCCCGATTCGTCGGAGAGTAGTTCGTGGTGTAGATCCAGGTCCGTCCGTAATCTATCAACCGCGAATGGTGATGGTCTGAATTACCGACACCCACGACAAACCCCTTACCGGCGATGGTGTTGGACAGGTTCGCCTTGAGGATTGAAACCCATTTCGAGATGGTTGAGGAACTTGCCGTCCGTTCGTAGGATAACAGCTCCATCGCGCGGAAGCCGGTTACACTCCAGTTCTGAACCGAGGGGGAGGGCGCAGAGGAGTCCCTCACAACGATTAATGTCGCCACCGGGAATAAAAACGATTCAGTTGCTTGTCCTTCAGCCTTTTAGATCAAGCCTGATGGGGAAAACCGCACGTCCGGTTCTGTGAGGGGCGTCAAGAGTAATCAATACGTGTACTCGACCACGTGTTAACGTTTTCCGCGGCGGCGCAAGAACCACTTTTCAATTTCAACCGCCCAGAAGATGACACTGCCCAGGGCGAAGCAGGTTAAGACCTCGCCGAGGCTTAAGGGGACGGTTCTGAAGATTCCCTGCAGTCCCGGCAAGTAAATGACTGTAAGTTGCAGCAGAACAGTAAGAACTACCGCGCCGAACAGCGCCCGGTTAGATAGGAGACCGGCGGAGAAAAGGGAAGCCTTTCCGGTCCGGATGGCCATGACGTGCGCGAGCTGGGCAAGGGCCAGGGTGGTGAAGAGCATGGTCTGCCATGCCGGGTTCTGCGCCTTCCAGACCCAATAGCCTGTACCGAGCGAGATCAGGGTCATCAACGTACCGACCCAGAGGATATGCACCCCGAGTCCCTCAGCGAAGATACCTTGCCGGGGGTCGGCAGGGGGGCGGCGCATCACGTCGTACTCGGCGGGTTCCACAGCCAGAGCCAGGGCGGGAAAGCCGTCAGTTACCAGGTTTATCCAAAGTATCTGCAAAGGTGCGAGTGGGACAGGCATTCCCGTGAGCATTCCGACAAAAAGCACCAGTATCTCGCCTAAGTTGGTGGTCATCAGGTACTTCAGGAACTTCCGGACGTTGTCGAAGATCACCCGGCCTTCCTCAACAGCGGCCACTATCGTCGCGAAATTGTCATCAAGCAGGACCATATCGGCGGCCTCTTTGCTTACGTCGGTGCCGGTAACGCCCATTGCCACCCCGATATCGGCTTTCTTCAAGGCAGGGGCGTCATTCACCCCGTCACCCGTCATCGCCACAATGTGCCCGTTTTGCTGGAGTGCTTCAACGATCCTTAATTTATGCTCGGGTGCTACCCGGGCGTACACGGCTACATCTTCAACCGTTTTTCGAAGTCCCTCGGGAGGGAGGGCTTCTAATTGGTTGCCGGGCATTACCCGGCGGCGGTCGGTGATTCCGAGTTCGCCGGCGATAGAGAGTGCTGTGAGCGGGTTGTCGCCGGTAATCATGATCGGGTCGATGCCGGCACGCCTGCAGGTGGCAACCGCTTCCTTGGCTTCCGCGCGCGGCGGGTCCATCATCCCGACCAGGCCGAGAAAAATGAAATCCCGTTCAATCTCTTCCTCGGACACCGTTTCGGGGAGAGAGTCCATGGGCCTCAAGGCGACTGCTAATACCCGCAGTCCCGATTCGGCCAACCTATCGGCGGCACTGCGTATCCGGTCATGCCACTCACTGTACGCCTCAGTGCTGTCACCCGCCCGGACTCGGTTGCAGATCTTGCTGAGACTCCCCACTGCTCCCTTGCAGAAGGCAAAAAACTGCGGCGGCCCGTGGTCTCCGGTTATTCCCGGGAACAGGTGCGCGCCGCCTTCGAGCACCCGGTGGATGGTGGTCATGCGTTTTCGCTCGGAGGTGAAAGGAATTTCGGCACTCCGTGGGAGTACCCGTTCCAATTCGGGCTTAATCAGGTTCAACCTTGCGGCTGCGACCACCAGTGCTCCCTCGGTTGGATCGCCCACGTACGCCGGTTTTCCTTTTTCATCCTGCGACAGAGCAGCATCATTGTTTAAGGCGCCTGCGGTCAACAGCATCAGCGCAGCGGCCGGGAAAGCAGGGGCTGGTTCCCCCCCGGTCATCTGTATGTCTTGAAGCCCGTCCGTCCCTTGGCCGGTGGGCAGGACGACGGTTGTGACGCTCATCCGGTTCTCGGTGAGAGTTCCGGTCTTATCGGAACATATCTTCGTTACGAGCCCTAATGTTTCCACTGCCGGCAGCTTCCGGATGAGAGCCCGCCGTTTAAGCATGCGCTGCGCCCCCAAAGCGAGGGCGATGGTGACGGCGGCGGGAAGCCCTTCCGGCACGGCAGCCACGGCAAGGCTGACACCCGTCATAAACATTGTTTCCAGGTCTTCGCCGCGCAGCAGCCCGAGGAAGAGGACGACGCACACGATGACCAGAGCGATTACGCCTAGTGAACGCCCTAATCTGGCCATGCGCCGTTGCAGCGGAGTCGGTTGTGCCTCGACGGTCTGGATCATCTCGGCGATCTTGCCGAGTTCGGTACGCATCCCGGTCGCAACCGCTACCGCCAGGCCCCTGCCGTAGGTGACCACCGTACCCTTATAAACCATGTTTCGGCGATCGGCCACCGGCACATTATCCTCCGCAAGTTCGCTCGTGTTTTTCTCTACGGGCACGGACTCGCCGGTAAGCACCGCCTCCTGCACCTGCAAATTGACGGTTTCGACCAGCCGCCCGTCAGCAGGTATAATGCCGCCGGTTTCGAGCAGGAAGACATCCCCCGGCACCAGTTCCTTTTCGGAAATTTCGGTTACTTTGCCGTCCCGGCGTACCTTTACTACCGGGACGGCAAATTGCCTCAACGCGGCCATGGCTTTCTCCGCGCGGTATTCCTGGGTGAAACCGAGGGCAGCGTTTAGGATAACAATGGCAAGGATCGCAGCCGCGTCCTTGTAGTCGCCCAAGAAAACGGAAGCGGCTGCGGCGATGATCAGCACGATAACCATCGCTGCGGTCAACTGTTCCCAAAGGATGCGCCACGGGCTTTTTTGTCCGCGTTCGATCAGGGCGTTCGGCCCGTATTCCTGCAGCCGGCGGGCGGCTTCGCCTGGACTCAGCCCGTTTTCCGCGTTGCTGCCAAATTCCTTAAGTACGGTTTTAACATCTAATTTATACCAATCAGGCATTAATCATCCCCCGGATTATGATACCCTAACGGTGCCACAGTGTAAAGCCGCCCTGAAGCCAAAGGGTGCGAATATGACGAATCAGGGGTAATTTAGTAGCTGAATTTTCTCCCCCAAAAGGGTTGACAAACCTTTCACACGCCTCTATAATTTTCTACAAATAGCGGCATGAAGCCGCGGCGAATCTTGTTCCTCCGGATAACGCGGGGAGCGGCAAAAGGTGAAACTATAGAGGCCACGGAGGTCATCATTCCGTGGCTTTCTTTTGGAAGCGGCAGCTTCCAGTAAAAAACGGGTCGGTTCGGAAATCGGGACCACGGAGGTCTTGCCTTCGTGGTCTTTTTTTCTACTAATTAGGGAGTTGCCTCGTGCGGAGCGCGCCGTGTGTGAAAAAAGGACCCGTGAGGTAGTTACGTTAGATGCAGTAGCACAACACAGACGGAACGCGGCGAGAAGCAAGCAGAGCAAGGAAGACCGGATGGGGCCGAACCGGAGCGTACATAGAAGTACGTGAGGATTCGGACCCAGCCGGCTGACGCCGCTATGCGCAGTCTTATCGCCGCGCCCAACGAAAGAAGTACAATCCTATTTTCGGAGGAGGGAGATCGATGTACACCATTACCGCTATCGTCTGGCACAGCCACGCCGCGACGCTGCGGAGGGCGGCGGTGAGGGTGCGGGAGCATCTTAACGTTAAAGCCTACTCCGCTCGCAACCTTCAGGAGGGGAAGGAGGACCTGGACGCGGCCAGGTCGGACCTGGCGCGGTCCGACCTCCTCTTCCTCTACCGTTCCACCGGGGAGACCGTCTGGGACGAGCTTGAGGGGTATATCCGGGAGCTCGGCCGGCCGGTGATCTGCGTGGCGCACGACCCGGCGCTTTGGGCGCTATCTACGGTACCGGCGGAAACGGTCGCTAAGTGCTACACCTACATCGTCCAGAACGGGGAAGAGAACTTCGCCCGCATGCTCCGGTATATCACCGCCGCAGTTCTCGGCGCGCCCTTCGACGTGGAGGAACCCGTGGTCTACCCCTGGGAGGGGCTTTACCACCCTGACGCGCCTACTTATTTTACCGGCGTCGGGGATTACCTGGCCTGGTACCAAGCACCCGGGCCGCTCGTGGGGCTGCTTTTCGCCCGCAACCAGTGGGTGAACGGGACGTTAACCGTGGAGGAAGCCTTAATCCGGGCGCTGGAAGACAGGGGGCTCGGAGTGATTCCGGCTTTCTGTTATTCACTTAAGGATGATGGCTTGGGCACCAAGGGATCCGGCGAGGTGGTCCGCGAGTTCTTCCTCGATCAGGAGGGGCATCCGCGGATCGCAGGGCTCATTAAACTTCTTTCCTTCTTCTTGTCAGCCCGCGCCAGGACGGACGACTTCCTGCAGGCGGGTGTGGCCGCCTCCGGTGTGGAACTCCTGAAGCGGCTCGGCGTGCCGGTCTTCCAGCCTTGCGTTTCCTTCTACAAGACCGTAGAGGAGTGGGAAGCCGACCCCCAGGGGCTACATCAGGACCTCGCATGGAGCGTAGCCCTGCCGGAGTTTGAAGGGGTTATCGAGCCTGTCTTCTTAGGCGCGGCGTGCAGGGAGGGAGAGCTTGAGTTCAGAGAGCCGGTGCCCGAGCGTGTTGCGCGCATAGCCGACCGCGTTGCGGCCTGGGTGCGGCTGCGGCGAAAATCCCCGGCCGAGCGGCGGGTGGCCTTCATACTGCATAACAATCCCTGCGCTTCCGTGGAAGCCACGGTGGGCGGCGGGGCAAATCTCGATACGCTGGAGAGCGTGGCCAGGGTGCTGCAGCGGATGAAAGAGGCCGGGTACGCGGTCGAGCCGCCCGCGAGCGGCAGGGAACTCATCGAGACCATCATGAACCGCAAGGCGATCTCGGAATTCCGCTGGACCACCGCCGACGAAATCGTTTCCAAGGGCGGCGCACTGAAACTTATGCCGGTAGAGGATTACCGGCAATGGTTCGACATCCTTCCGTTGCAGGTAAAGGAGCGGTTGGTTGAGGCCTGGGGCCGGCCCCCGGGGGAAGCGAAAAAGGGGGTGCCGGCGGCCATGGTCCATGAGGGTAAGATTATCATCACCGGCGTCCAATACGGCAATGCGGTGGTCTGTGTACAGCCGAAGCGCGGTTGCGCCGGGGCACGCTGCGACGGGCAGGTGTGTAAAATATTACACGACCCGGATATCCCGCCGCCGCACCAGTACTTAGCCACCTACCGCTGGCTGGAGCGGGAGTTCGGGGCAGACGCCATCGTCCACGTGGGCACCCACGGCAACTTAGAGTTCCTGCCGGGGAAAGGCGTGGGTCTCTCCGGCGAGTGTTATCCGGACCTGGCCATCGGTACCCTCCCGCACCTTTACATTTACAACGCCGACAACCCGCCGGAGGGGACGATCGCCAAGAGAAGAAGCTACGCCACCCTGGTAGACCACATGCAGACGGTGCTCACCCAAGGCGGGCTATACGACGAATTAGCCGAACTTGACCGCTACTTGGAGGAGTACGAGCGGGCGCGGGTGGCGGACCCGGCGCGGGCGCATACGCTCGAGCATCTGATAATCGAAGAGATCAGGAAGACCAATTTGGATAAACAGATCCCGCTTGAAGAGTGGCACGGTAATTTTGGCTTTATTGCTGAGAAGGCGCACGCGGTGCTCTCCGTGATCCGCAACACCCAGATCCAGGACGGCCAGCACATTTTCGGCGAGATACCTCAGGGCGAGCGGCGGGTAGCCTTCTTGAACGCCATCCTGCGCTACGACGCCGGGGACGAGGTTTCGCTCCGGCGGGCGGTGGCCGGACTCATGGGCCTCGACTTAGCGGAACTTCTCGCCGACCAGGGGAAGTTCTCCCTGCGGTACGGCAAATCCCACGGCGCCCTCCTCGAGGAGGTCGACGCAGCCTGCAAGGCCTTCATCGGCATCTTCCTGAAGGGGCGGCCCGTTACGTCGGACGACGCCGCTGTGATCCTGGGCGGCGATCTCTTGGCCCCGGAGCGCCTTGGTGAGCTGAACACGCTCTTACCCCGTGTGCTCGATCTTAACGAACGGATCGAGGCCTCGCGGGAGATCGAAGCGCTTCTTGCGGGCTTTGACGGCCGCTACATTCCCGCCGGGCCCTCCGGGCTCATCACCCGCGGCCGGGACGACGTCCTCCCCACGGGCCGCAACTTCTACTCCCTCGACCCCCACCGGGTACCCACTAAAGCTGCCTGGGAGGTGGGAAAGCGCCTGGCCGAAAAGATATTAGCGAAGCACCTCACCGAAGAGGGCCGCTACCCGGAGAACATCGCCCTTTACTGGATGTGCAACGACATCATGTGGGCTGACGGCGAGGGGCTGGGGCAGATGTTCTACCTCCTCGGCGTGCGGCCGAAGTGGCTGCCGAACGGCCGCGTGGCCGGCGTCGAGGTCATCCCCCTTGAGGAATTAGGGCGGCCCCGCGTCGATCTCACCGTCCGGGTTTCCGGCATCACCCGGGACAACTTCCCCAACTGCGTCGACCTGCTGGACGAGGCCGTCCAGACCGTAGCCGCCCTTGACGAACCGCCGGAGAAGAACTTCGTGCGCAAGCACACCCTGGCGCAGCTCGATGGGGCGGCCGGCGATGCCGGGGCTTGGCGGGACGCCACTTTGCGGATTTTCGCCTCAAAGCCCGGTACCTACATGGCCGGGGTGAACTTAGCCGTTTACGCCTCGGCCTGGAAAGAGGAAAAGGACCTTGCGGACATCTTCGTCTACTGGAACGGCTACGCCTACGGCAAAGGGGTCTTCGGCAAGGAAGCTTTCCGGCAGCTGCAGTCCAACCTCAAGACGGTGGACATCACCTACAACAAGGTGGTCAGCGACGAGCACGACCTCTTCGGCTGCTGCTGCTACTTCGGCACCCACGGCGGGATGACCGCCGCCGCGCGGGTGGCGTCCGGCAAAGAGGTGCGGACCTATTACGGTGACACCCGGGAGCCGCAGCACGTCGAGGTGCGCACCCTGGCCGACGAAATCCGGCGCGTGGTGCGGACGAAACTCCTGAACCCGAAGTGGATCGAGGGGCAGAAGCGCCACGGTTATAAAGGGGCTGGGGACATCTCCAAGCGCATCGGCCGGGTCTACGGCTGGGAGGCCTCCACCCGCGAGGTCGACGACTGGATCTTCGACGACATCACGCGCACCTTCGTGCTTGACGAAGAAAACCGCAAGTTCTTCGAGGAGCACAACCCCTGGGCGCTGGAGGAGATCGCCCGGCGGCTGCTCGAGGCGGTAAACCGCGGCCTCTGGGATGCCAACCCCGAAGTGCTGGATGGGCTGAAGGAGGTTTATCTCGAAATCGAGGGTTGGCTCGAGGAAAAGATGGGCGATGTGAAGGGCGACTTCCAGGGCGGCGCCATCGACATCCTCACCGCCGAAGAGGTCGCCGACTGGGGCGAGAAGATGCGGGAGATCAAGGAAAAGCTGAGGAGATAGTTCTTCCGGGAGGGGCTGCAATGCCAAAGATAAAGAGAGTTGCATGCTTCCTCTTTTTACTGGCAGTTGTTTTCTCCGTTTCGGGAATGCCGGAAAGCATCGTCCCGGCGGCGCAGGCTTCGGAGATCACCGTTCTGGTTGACGGCGAGAAACTTTCCTGCGATACGCCGCCGGTGATCGAGCAGAGCCGCGTCCTGGTGCCTCTCCGGGCGATCTTCGAGGCGCTCGGGGCTCAGGTAGATTGGGACGGGAAGACCCGTACCGTGACCGGTAGAAAGGGAAGCACCACCATTAAACTGGTCATCGGCCAAAAAACGGCGAACGTGAACGGCAGGGCCGTAACCCTTGATGTGCCGGGGAAGATAGCGGGCGGCCGGACGCTGGTGCCCCTGCGCTTCGTCGGGGAGTCGCTGGGGGCGAGGGTGGAATGGGACGGCACGGCCCGCAGGGTGATTGTCGAAAAGGAAGTCGTGCCGGGAACGGATGGATCCCGGCGGATCACCGTTACCGAATATTTCGTAGCCCCTGACGGAAAGATTGAGCGGAAGACGGTCCGGGTGCCTTGCCCGCCCCGGCGGGTGGTGGTTACGGGGAGCTACCAGGCAGAGATACTTAGGGCCCTGGGGCAAGAAAAGAAGGTTATAGGCGTTTACGACTATACCAAGAAAAACCAGAAGTGGCTTGGCTACGTTGAGAAGGTGCCCAGTGTAGGTAGTGCAGTTACACCTGATGTGGAGAAGATCATTTCTTTGAAGCCTGATCTGGTACTTGAATGGGCGATGAAGCCCGAGATTAAGAGCCAGCTTGAGCGGGCCGGGATTCCGGTGATGCGGGTCTACGGATACAACCATAATTTCTTGGGCAACGAGATCCGCACCCTGGGCTTAATCTTCCAGTGTCCACAGCGGGCGGAGGCCTACGCGGATTTTATTGAAAAGCACTGGCGGCTGATTTTGGAAAGGACACGCAAGTTGCGGCCAAACCAGAGAGTAAGGGTCTACTGGGAAAACTCGATCAGGGACTGGGGAAGCACCGGCCCCGGTTCCGGCGGCCATACGATGATCGAGTGGGCCGGGGGCGCTAATATTGCGGCGCCGCTGGGCCTCGCTAATCCTACAGTTACGCCGGAGTGGGTGGCAGGAAAAGACCCGCAGGTGGTGGTTAAAAATGTTTCCGCTGATTTTGGGGATGTGACCGCAAAGGGTATCGGTTTTGAGGCAAAGACGGTAAGCGAGCTGGTTTCGCTGCAGCGCAGGATTATGGCGCGGCCCGCTCTTAAAACAACGGCAGCGGTTGAAGGGAAACGCGTCTACCTGATTTCGTCTTCGATCGCCTTCGGTCCGCAAAGCGCGGTGGGACTTTGCTACCTTGCCAAGTGGCTGCATCCGGAGCTTTTTAAAGATATAAACCCGGAGGCGGTGCACCGGGAGATGCTCAAAAAGTTTTACGGGGAGGAGCTCAAAGGCGTTTGGGTTTATCCCTAACTTTGTATGGTGCGGGCCTGATATGGAATGGGGCGGAAAAAATAACTTTTTTGGGAAGGTGGGTTTCGTACTGAGGAAGGAAAATGCCTTTGCGGCTTGTGCAGTCTTGGTGTTAGCCTCTGGCTTTTTTAGCCAGGCGGCTTAAATATCGCAAAACATGAAGGTTTGAAGGAGATCAGCGCTGAATGGGTACCGACGCAGAAACCGCAAGTGATCGTTAAAAACACCGCCCAGCCAAATTGGGGTTACGGGGTAACCGAGTCCGCGGTCTTCAGGCCCGTCAGGGAAGAGATCATGCAACGTCCCGGCTTTGATCAGACGCCCGCGGTTAAAAATAACCGCGTGTTTATTATCACCAATGATCTTTGCGACCCCGGGCATATGTCGGCGTCTGCTATTTAGCAAAGTGGTTTTACCCCGAATTGTTCAAGGATCTGAACCCGGAGGCTTTACACAAAACGGTATTGGAGAAGTTCTACGGGCTGAAATATAAAGGGGTGTTTGTTTATCCTTAAAGATGTGCAACCGGAGGCGTTCTTCATGATAAGAACAAAAAACAGGGTTGTTTACGGTCTCCTTTTGGTTATGATTCTCACCCTGGTCTCGGGGCAACTTGTCTGCGTTCCGGCAACCCCGGCGGCAGGTATCAGGGTTTTGATCGACGGAAAAGTCCTTGCCGCCGATCAGTCTCCCTTTATCGAGGAGGGGCGTGTCCTGGTGCCCTTCCGCGCCCTCTTCGAAGCCATCGGTGCAACCGTAAGTTGGGATGCCAGAACCCGCACCGTTACCGGAAGCAAGGGCAACAGAACGGTCGGGCTGGTGATCGGGCAAAAGACCGCCCGGATCAACAACGAATCTGTAACCCTCGATGTCCCGGCCAAAATCGTCCACGGACGGACCTTCGTCCCCCTGCGCTTCGTGAGCGAATCCCTGGGCGCAAAAGTGGACTGGGATGCCGGAAACCGTACCGTTATCATAGTTGCGGGAACAGCCGGCGGCCTGACCGTATCGCAGAAGAGAATCAATGTTCCTGAATATTTCTACGGAAAAAGGGGTTTTCTCGAACTTAAAAGCAACACCGTCCGGGTTTCCTCTCCGCCACGGCGCGTGGTGGTGCTGTGGCCCTATACGACGGAATTACTAAAAACGCTTGGAGCGGAAAAATCGGTCATCGCAGTCTGTGATAATGCGAAGGAAAAGGAATGGCCTCCTTACGTAAAGAGATTGCCTACAGTCGGCAAGGGGTACCAGCCAAGCGTAGAAAAGATTCTTGCTTTGCGCCCGGATCTCGTAGTCGGCTATATCAAGCCGGGTTCTGCCATCAGAACCCAGCTCGAGCGGGAGGGAATCCCGTGCCTCAACATCTGGGGATACCATCCCCCGCTCCTCTCCAAGGAGGTCCAGACACTAGGGTTAGTCTTTGAACGCCGCGCGCCTGCTCGGGAACTGGCAGGCTACATAGACAAGTGGCTGAACCTGGTGCAGGAGAGAACAAAGAAGCTTTCCTCAAAACAGAGACCGAAGGTTTATTGGGAATGGGGGGAAACTCCGTGGAAATCAGTGGGTCCTGGTTCGACTGGAGATCTCTACATTAAATGGGCGGGAGGAAGGAACATTGCCCCGGAGCAAGGCACCTCCTGGCCTGTTGTTTCGCCCGAATGGGTTGCGGCGCAGAACCCGGACGTGGTCATCAAGTGCGTGAGCGCTCCGAACAGCGGCTGGGAAGGAGACAAAAAGGCCCTTGAGAAGATTCGCAAGGAGCTCATAAACCGTCCGGCGCTGAGGAACAGCAATGCCGTGAAAAACGGTCGCGTCTACCTCATTGACGGTATGGTGATGTACGGGCCGCGCGAAGTGGTGGGGCTCTGTTATTTAGCCAAGTGGCTGCATCCCCAGCTCTTCCGCGATATAGACCCGGAGGCGGTGCACCGGGAGATGCTCAAAAAGTTTTACGGGGAGGAGCTCAAAGGCGTATGGGTTTACCCGCCGCTGAAGTGACCGGTGCGGCCCGGGAAGTTAACGTCACCGCGATAAGGGCCGCCTATGCCCGGCACACCGGGCGAAAGGCGATAGTGGTAGTAGCCCTGCTCGGTCTGACCTGCGCTACAGCTCTGGTCGCCACGGCGGTGGGGGCGGCCGGCATAAGCGTCGCCGACGTCTGGCGCGTGGTGCTGGCGCACCTGGGTATAAAAGCGACCCCGGCGAGCGACCTGGCCCGGACGGTGGTCTGGGAGATCCGCCTCCCCCGCATTGTCCTGGCCGCTATTACGGGGATGAGCCTGGCCGGGGCCGGGGCGGTGATGCAGGGGGTACTCAGGAACCCGCTTGTTTCGCCCTACACGATGGGGCTTTCCAGCGGTGCGGCCTTCGGGGCGGCTCTGGCCATCGTACTGGGGACGGGCCTGGTGGGCGGGAACTACCTCGAAGTATCGCGGTGGCTTATCGTTACCAACGCCTTCATCTTCGGGGGGTTGACCACACTCCTGGCTTTCTCCTTGGCGCGGTTTAAGGGGATGGCGCCCGAGACGCTGGTTTTAGGCGGAGTGGCCATTGGTTACCTCTTTCAGGCGGGCGTCTCCCTCCTGAAATATATCTCCAACAACGAGGCCTTAAAGGAACTCGTCGTCTGGCTGATGGGCGGCTTCTGGGGGGCGGACTGGCGGACGGTGGGGTTACTTACCCCGGTGGTCTTCGGGTGTATGGCCGGGCTCCTGCTTTTTGCCTGGGACCTCAACGTCCTGGGAGCGGGGGAAGAGGTGGCGGCCAGCCTGGGGATCAAGGTGGGCCGGCTGCGGGTGGTCACCCTGACGCTGGCCACCCTCGCCGCTTCGGCCACCGTCGCCTTTACCGGCATCATCGGTTTCATCTGCCTTATCGGGCCGCACATCTGCCGGATGCTGGTGGGCAGCGACAACCGGTTTTTGATCCCCTGTTCCTGCCTGATGGGCGCGGTGCTCCTGCTGCTGGCGGACACGTTGGCAAGGACGATCATTGCACCGACTGAAATCCCCGTGGGTATTGTCACCGCGCTCATGGGCTCGCCTTTCTTCATCTACTTATTGGTCAGAAAGAAGCGCCAGTGGTGGGGGTGAGTAGTTAAGGGATGAAGGATAAACCACCAAGACGCCAAGGGCACAAAGAAAATGTGGGATAAAAGGCGGAATGAAAATCAAACGCTGGAAATATCGATTTCACCTGGTGTCAAATACTTATTCTTTGATTCATGGCGTTCTTAGCGTCTTGGCGGTTGCTCTGTTTTAAGGAGGTGGTGAGAGGTTATAAACACTGTTTTAAGGGGTTGCTTTCCAGAGGTTGATGAGGAGGGTCTCCATTGCTGAAGAGTAAAAAGGTATTGCTCATTGGGTTGTTCATAATGTTTCTTTTCGCCTTACTGGGTGGGGAAGGCGTTTTACCGGCGGAGGCGCCGGCGATCACTGTGACCATTGACGGCGCGAGGTTATCATGCGATACGCCGCCGGTAATTGAAGGGGGCCGCGCACTGGTGCCCCTCCGGGCGATCTTCGAGGCGCTCGGGGCTCAGGTAGATTGGGACGGAAAGACCCGTACCGTGACCGGTAGAAAGGGAAGCACTACCATTAAGCTGGTCATCGGCCAAAAAACGGCGAACGTGAACGGCAGGGCCGTAACCCTTGACGTGCCGGGGAAGATAGCGGGCGGCCGGACGCTGGTGCCCCTGCGCTTCGTCGGGGAGTCACTCGGAGCGGCGGTTGAGTGGGACGGGGCAAAGCGGATGGTGGTCATCAGCACCACCGGTGCTGCTCCGGGAGTGCAAAAACGCATCAGTATCAAAGATTCCCAGGGCCGGACGAGGCGCATTTCATCCCCGCCGCAGCGGATCGTTTCGGTGAACTCGGACGTCACCGAGCTGATCTGCGCCTTCGGCGAAAAGGGCCGGATCATCGGCGTCGCAGACACCGCCGACTTTCCGCCGTCGGTGAAGGACAAGCCGAAGGTGGGTCCGGCTTTCACCCCAAGCGTAGAAAAGATTCTATCGCTCAAGCCCGACGTGGTCTTCGGCTACGGGAACTTCTTAAAGCCCGAAATCATCGCGCAGCTCGAACGGGCCGGAGTACCGGTAGTGTTATTAGACTGTTACAAGCTTTCGACGCTGGCGCAGGACATCCGGACCCTCGGGGTGATCCTTGACAGGCAGAAAGAAGCGGCAACGTACATCGCTTATTTTGAAAAGTACCAGAAGATGTTTGAGGATCGGACGAAGAGCATTCCACCGGCGAAGCGGCCTCGGGTCTACATTGAGGGGTATACCGATTACTCGGGTAGCGGCCCGGGTTCCGGCGCCGCCGAGATGGTGGATATCGTGGGGGCGCGGAACATTGCAGATGCCTTGCGGGTACCTTACCCGAAGGTAAGCCCCGAATGGGTGGTGGCCCAGAACCCGCAGGTGATCATCAAGGCTTGCGGTACCTCCGTTCCTTCCGGCTACGGTGAAAAACCGGACGCGATGAAAAAGAAGCGGGCGGAAATAATGCGCCGCCCGGGCTGGGATAAGATCACCGCTGTAAAGCAGGGAAAGGTCTACCTCCTTTCAAGCGAGATCTACACCGGCCCGCGAGCGATCGTGGGCCTCACCTATTTCGCTATGTGGCTCTACCCGGAGCTTTTCAAGGACGTAAATCCCGAGGCTGTTCACCGGGAAATGCTGGAGAGGTTCCACGGGATCGAGCTTAAAGGGGCTTACGTTTATCCGGAAAAGTAGCCTCATATGTTTCTTGAAGAAAAAGAACGGGGCCGGAGCCCCAAAAGTAATAATGCCATAATTTCATTTTACCAGAAAACTTTAGGGTCGAACATTTTAGGAGGGTTTTTCCGATGAGACAATTACGTTTGTTCTTGGTCACTTTTACAATTGTTGCGGGTCTACTTTTTACCGTGCCGTGTAGCGCCTTCGCGGCTACCACCAATTCGGCGCTCTGGTGCCCGAACGTGGCGCCGGAGAGTGAGACGCAGCTCGGTACCCTGCGGATGAATGAGGGTGCGGCAGGGAGTATCAAAGACGGCGACTGGGTGTCTATCAGCTTGCCTTTGTATATTGAGTTAAAGCAATTCCGCATCAGAACTACCGGTCTTATTGAGATTGGCGGCGTTACCGTTAGTGTTTACGGAGACGGTTTTACGGTCTCTTCGGTAGCGGACGAGGTCTACGCGTTTGGCCAGGAAGCGCCGTTGAAGGCTGGGGAGCTCAACATTTCCGTGCTCAGCAGAACCGCCTTTAACCTTACAGTGACAAAAGCGTGGGACCCGTCGACAACCAAGACGCTGACCGCGGTAGTCTTGTGGGATAAGGTATACGTAAAGCCGGTAACGCCCGAGGACCTCGAGTCCTCTGATATCAAGGCCACGCTCGACGCGCCTTCGACCGCCGGTTTTTCCTCCGGCTTGGTGACGGTGGGCAAACTCCTGACCGCCGGCGGGAGCACAATCACGGCGGGTTCGCCAGTCCCGATCAGTGATATTGGCGGGGCGGTCGCCGATATCACGCTGAAGGAGGACGTAGCCGGGGCGCTAAAAGAAAATAAGGACGTCTTCCCCGGCGGGGATACGGTGAAACTGGTTTTGAGCCCCGGCTTCACCTGGGACGCGGTAACCCTCATCCCGCAGGGCGGTTTCGGGAGCGGCAGCGTGGAGCACGCCGTCTATACCGAGCGGAACGGGTGCAGCGCGCTTTTCTTAAAGATTAATACGGCGTCCTCTTCGCAACCGGGTCAGTTGGTGATTAAAGCTACGGTCGGGGCCAGCGAGCCCTTTACGACGGCCCGCGACGTGAAGGTCACCTACGGCGGTACCAACCCCGGGGTGGGCGGCGAGAAGATCGCCGAGGTGACGGTGGCGAAGTACCTGGTATCCGGGCTTAGCGTGGCGGCGAAGAGCTCGCTCGATGTGGTAGCCGGGCGGCTGAACCAGCAGATAGGGAACTTCACCGTTGTCGAAGGGATGCCGGGGGACCTGGCCTCCGGGCGGCTCGTGAGCTTTACCCTGCCCGAGGGGGCGAGGTGGAACCGGCTGCCGACCGTGACGCGCGAAGCGGGGAACGGCCGGCTCCAATACCACAGGACGCGCGACGACGGGCGGACGATCATTTATGCGGTTTACCAGGTGAGCACCAGCCGGACGATCTTTTGCTTCAAAAACGCGACGATAGACTTAGCGGTTTACGCGCCGGAGGAGCTTAAGGTGATGGTTAAAGGGCCTGGCCTCAGCGAAAGCGTGACTGTGGCCAACGTCCAGGCGCCGGTGGCGCTTTATGCCGGGGGCGGTACTGTACGGATCGGGTTGCAGGAGCAACCGGTCGGCACGGTCAGCATCCAGGAGAACCTGGCGGGGGCTTTGCGGGCGCGCGATGCTGCGGGAAGCCGGGCGGTTTTGAGACTCACTCTACCTTACGGAGTACGCTTTACCAGAAAGCCCGTCGTGGAGGTAACCGCGGGTGACCTGGAACTCGATACTTCGGGAATTAAGCTCGCGGACGACGACCGGACGCTTACCATCCCGGTGAAGCTCTCGAGCGCCGTGCCGGTGGAGAAGCCGGTACCGGCCGAAGAGAGCGGTGATACCGGCGGTGGAAGTGCTTCCGCAACTAATGATAACGAGGAAACCACCACTGAAACGGTTTACGAACAGGTGGGAAGCACGATAACCGTAAAGGATATACTCCTCACGGTGGACCGGATGATGCCGGTGGGCGACATCACCCTCGAGGTAGGCGGCAACGCCTTGAGCGAAACCGAAGCCAACTTTTCCTCGTCGCTTAACAAGCTGACTTGCGTGTTAGCGCAGTGTACCACGCCGGCACCGGTAGCGGTGCGGGCACGGGTGGTCTTCACTATTGGCAGCAACAAGTACCGGGTCGGTGACGAGGAGAAAGACATGGACGTGGCGCCCTACATCAAGAACGGGCGGACTTATGCGCCGGTTCGGTATCTTGCTTACGCGGCGGGGCTCACGGAGGACCAGATTATTTGGGACGCGGTGAACAGAACGGTAACGCTTTTCGCCGGTAAAAGGGTGGTCCAGTTCAAGATCGGCCAGAAGTCCTACGTGTTGAACGGCGTGCCTATTTCGGTTGATGCGGCGCCGGAGATCGTGAGCGGCCGGACGATGCTGCCTTACCGGTTTGTGGCCCAGGCCCTGAGTTTGAACGTTGCGTGGGACGGGGAGAAAAAACAGGTGATTATCCAGTAAGAAGTTCAGGGTTTAGGCCCAAACTGATGGGTCTTGGGAGTCCGTTCAACGTTCAAAGTTCAACGTTCAAAGTTCAAAGTTCAACAGGTAGACTGGATGAGCAGGGCGTTTCCGGTGCGAAACATGGTACGGAGATTGCCGCTTTGAACGCTGAACGTCGCACGTCGCACGTAGAACGTCGAACGCCGAACGTTTAAGGAGGGGGAATGATGCGGCTCCAGGTAAAAGATGTCTCCTTTGCCTACGGCAGCGTCCCGGTTTTAGAGGGTATCACCTTCAAGGTACGGACCGGGGAAACGCTTGGGATCGTGGGCCCGAACGGCTCCGGGAAGTCAACGCTGCTCAGGTGCCTGGCGCAGGTACTGAAACCCCATGTAGGCACGATCCTCCTGGACGGGAAGAACCTTGCCGCCCTGCGCGGACGGGAGATCGGCCGTTGTTTGGGGTATGTGCCGCCGCCTGGCGCGGGCCAGGCTTTTCCCTGCACCGTCCTAGAAACGGTGCTGCACGGGCGGCGACCATACCTTACCTGGGGCGTTAGCCGGCATGACCTGGCGGTGGTAACGAAGGCGCTTAACCACCTGGGGCTGACTGATTTAGCCGAGCGGCAGCTTAATGAGCTTTCGAGCGGCCAGCGGCAAAAGGTGCTGATCGCCCGCGCGCTGGCGCAGGAGCCCGAGGTTTTCCTCCTTGACGAACCGACGGCCACGCTCGATATTCGCTACCAACTCGAGGTTATGGCGCGGGTGCAGGAGGTTGCGGCGCGGGACAGCCGGGTGGTGGTAGCAGTGCTGCACGACCTGAACTTGGCCAGCCGTTTTACCGACCGGCTGCTGCTCCTCCACGAAGGTCGTATCTTTGCGGCCGGCGCACCGAAGGCGGTGCTCACGCCGGAGAATATCCGTGCGGTTTACGGTGTCGAGGCAGTGGTTCTTGAGACCGAGTGGGGCGTCCAGGTGACGCCTGTGGCGCCGGTAGGTGCAGTGGAGAAAAAGGAAGAACGAAGGGTTTGTGCAGTAGCCGGTGGATGTGTTCAGTAGTATTTACCATTTTTCAACCTGAGCCCTTTTGGAGGTGTTTTTTGCGGTGAACCCCGAGGGTGCTGCGGTTTCCGCTGTTATCAAAAGGGGGCCTGTCGTTTGGGAGGAGGTTGAACCGGAGAAGGCGGCCCTGGCGGTACGCGGTGTGGTCAAGCGTTACGGGCCGGTAACGGCGGTAGGCGGAGTAAGCTTTGCCGTCCGGCGGGGAGAGAGCTTCGGGCTCTTAGGCCCGAACGGGGCCGGCAAGACCACGCTCATCCGGATGCTTACCACGCTCGCGCGGCCGACGGCGGGGGAGCTTTTCGTCGGCGGGGAGAACGTGGCGAAAAACCCGGTGGCGGTGAAACGCCTCATTGGCGTTGTTCCCCAGGTCAACAACCTCGAGCGGGAGCTGACGGGCCGGGAGAACTTAGTGCTGCACGCGCTTTTGCACCGTTTGCCAAAGGAGTACCGGGAACGGCGGATCCGGGAGCTCTTAGAGTACGTGGGCTTAAGCCACCGGGCGGACGACCGCGTCCAGAACTATTCCGGCGGGATGGCCCGACGGCTGCTGATCGCCCGGGCGCTGCTGCACCAACCGCCCATTCTTTTCTTGGATGAGCCGACCGTGGGCTTGGACCCGCAGACACGGCGGAAGATCTGGGACCTGATTCAACTGATGAACCGGGACGGGGTTACGGTCCTGCTCACCACGCACTACATCGAGGAAGCGGAAAGCCTCTGTAACCGCGTCGGGATCATCGATCGGGGGGAGTTGATCGCCCTCGGAACGCCGCAGGAGCTCAAGGCCCGGCTCGGCGCCTTTTGTGTAGAATTCTTGGCCGGGGAGGGGACGCGCCGCGCCTTCTTCAACACCCGGCAGGAGGCCAAAGCCCATGCGAGTACACTGACCGGGGACGTGACCGTCCGGCGCACAAACCTCGAGGACGTTTTTGTGGAATTCACCGGACGGGAGATCCGGGGCGGGTAGAGTGCTTAAACGGTTGTAAAAGGCAAGGATGAACCGCCAAGACGCCAAGGATACATTAAGGAAAGGATCCGGTAGAAGCAGATTATGAGGTATTACGAAGGACGTTTTAAGACGGGTAAAACACCTTGGTAATTAAATATTGCGGTCTTGATGCCTTGGCGGTGAAAAGGATGAAGACGGAGGAATGAAGGAGATGGCGGAAGCAGCCACTGAAAAAGGACTCTGGGGCGGGAAGATCTATCCCGCGTGGCTGCCGCTCGTACTGGCGATGGGACTGGTCTGGCGGCGGCGCTGGTGGCGGTTTCTGATCGGGGGTCTCAACCGGCCGCTGATTTTCCTGCTGCTTTTTGCCTGGAACTTCAAAGATACAGCGGCAGGGATCAAGTACCTCCATTTTCTCGTTCCGGGGCTGGTGGTGATGACGGCGGTCACGGCGGGTTACGGCGACCTGGTGAACTGGTTCACCCTGCGGCGCACCTTTTACCGGGTGCTGGATGAGTACCTGTTAGCGCCTCTTTCCACCAACTCCCTGTTAGCGGGGCACGTCCTGGGAGGCGGCGGCAAGGGGTTGGTAGTCGCCTCCGTGATTTATCTTCTGGCCTGGGCGATAACCGGCGGCTTCCAACTCTCCTTTCTCTTTTTGCTGCAATTAGCGGTGGTTGCCCTGACCTTTGCGTCGATAGCCGTGGCGGTGGCGATGATCGCCGGCGGGGATAAGGATGTGCTGATGTTCACTAACCTGATCGTTTTTCCGATGACCTTTTTCTGCGGCACTTTCTTCCCGGTGGAAAGACTGCCGGGGATGCTGGCCGGGCTCAGTTGGTTTCTGCCCCTTACCGCGGGAACCTATAATTTGCGTTCCCTGGCGCTCGGGGGCGCTAACCACTGGGGCTGGTTCGGGCAGAGCCTGGCCTGGTTAGGCGGTTTTTACGTTTTGGCTTACCTGCTTTTAAACTGGAGGCGGCAGGACTGATGCGGGGGTTGCTCTTCAGTTGGTACCCGATCGTCTGGGAGGAGATGGTCTACTGGCGGCGCCGCTTCTGGCTCTACTTAGCCGTCTATATGCTTTCGCCGCTCATCTTTCTCCTCACTTTCGGTTACGGGGTGGGGCAGCGGGTAAAGATGCTCATTCCCGGCGGGATGAGTTACCTTGATTTTCTGGTCCCCGGGGTGGTGGCGCTGGCGGTTTTTAATAACGGGATCACTTCGGTGACGGTGCGGATGTTTTATAACCGCCTGCATTTTAAAAGCTTTGAGGCTTACCGCCTTGCGCCCGTCGGCAATTTTGCGGTCTGGTTCGGCTACGCTGTTTCCGGTACCTTCCGGGGGCTTCTGTCCGGCGGCATCGTATTGGGCCTGGTGCTCGTCCTCGTTCCCGGTTTCGATTTTGCGCCCGCCGGGCTTTTAGGATTGGCGGCCGTTGCCTTTTCCTGCGGCGCCTTTGGGGTCTTGTTAGGCCTCTGCCTGCGCTCCTTTGACGACCAGACGGTGGTGAGCGAATTCGTTATCGTGCCGATGACCTTTCTTTGCGGGACGCTCATCCCGCTCGAGCGGCTGCCGGAAGTGTTGCAGGCGGTGGTCCGGTTTCTGCCGTTAACCCCGGCGACGGAGGTGCTCCGGGCGGCATTTACCGGCGGGCCAGTGCCTTTACCGGCGGTGGGGTTGCTTGGCGGCTGGACGGCGCTATTTTTCGCGCTGGGGCTTTGGCGGCTTAATTGCCGCGAGGAGTAACGTTCAACGTTAGGCTTAGGTTGACGGACCTTTGGGGTCCGTTCGACGTTCTACGTTCTACGTTCGGGGTTCTACGTTGAACGGACCATAAATTACTGCTATAAGCTTGCACGTTGAACGTCGCACGGACCCCAAAAAGTTCTTCCGTCTAAGATTCAACGTTCACTTGCGGAGGTAGACAATGTCTGAATACAAGCGATGCGTTTTTCCCTTTACGGCCATTATCGGCCAGGAAAGGATGAAGCTTGCGCTCCTTTTAAACGCTGTTAACCCGCGTTTGGGCGGCGTGCTGGTACGCGGCGAGAAAGGAACGGCAAAATCCACAGCGGTCCGGGCTTTGGCGGCGCTTCTGCCGGAGATCGAAGTGGTCGCCGGGTGCCCGTGCAACTGCGACCCCCGCGACATCTCAAGCCTCTGCCCCTTCTGCCGGGAGCGCCTGGCGGCCGGCCGGGAACTCATTTCTGCCACCATCCGGGTGCCTGTGGTGGACCTCCCTGTTTCGGCCACCGAGGACCGCGTGGTGGGCAGCCTCGATTTCGAGTACGCCATCCGGTACGGGCGGCGGCGCTTTGAACCGGGTATCTTAGCGCGGGCGAACCGCGGCATTGTTTACGTCGACGAGGTAAACCTGCTCGATGACCATCTCGTTGACGTGCTGTTAGATGCGGCGGCTTCCGGGGTAAACGTGGTGGAGCGGGAAGGGGTGGCCTTTGTTCACCCGGCGGAATTCATCCTCGTTGGGACGATGAATCCGGAGGAGGGGGAACTCCGGCCGCAACTCTTGGACCGCTTCGGTTTGTGCGTGCCGGTGGAAGGAATGAACGATCCCGCGGCGCGCGTGGCGGTCGTCCGGCGCCGAGAGGCTTTCGACAGCGATCCGATGGGTTTCCTGGCAGCTTTTGCGGCGCGGGAGAAAGAGCTGCGGGAGATGATTGTCCTGGCGCGGGCGCTGCTGCCCGAGGTAGCGGTATCCGCGGAGGTGGTCCGGCTGGCCGCCGACTTAGCGGCGGAGGCGCTTTGCGCCGGGCACCGGGCGGAGATAGTGCTTGTGCAGGCGGCGCGGGCGCTCGCGGCCTGGGAGGGACGGGGCGAGGCGACGGTCCAGGATGTTGAAAAGGTGGCGGAGCTGGTGCTTTGCCACCGGCGCCGCGAGGCACCGCCGCCTCCGCCGGAGCAGCCGGAGGAACCAGAGGCAGAGGAGCCGCCCGAGCCGCCGGAGGGGCAGGAGCAGGAGGAGCCGGACAAACCGGAGCAAGAAAAAGAGGAGCCGCTGCTGCAGCCTGAGGGGCAGGATGATCGGGAGGGACAAGAGGACCGGGAAGGAAAGGATGCGCCCGCAACACCTCCACCAGCGGCCGCGGCCGAGACAGTCTTCGCCATTGGGGAACCGTTTCCGGTGAGAAGGCTCGATCACGGCCGCGACCGCATCTTGCGCAAGGGCTCCGGCCGGCGCTCCCGCACCAGGACGCCGACCAAGGCGGGCCGCTACGTCCGGGCCGCGGTGCGCCGGGAGCGTGATGACCTCGCCTTTGACGCCACCCTGCGGGCGGCGGCTCCCTACCAGGGACGGCGGGAGAAGAATGGCGTCGCCATCGCCATCGAGGCCGGGGACATCAGGGAGAAGGTACGGGAAAGGCGGATCGGGAATTTTCTGCTCTTTGTCGTGGATGCGAGCGGTTCGATGGGCGCACAGCAGCGAATGGTGGCGGCAAAAGGTGCGGTATTATCCCTTCTGCTCGACGCCTACCAGAAGCGGGACCGGGTAGGGATGATCGCCTTCAAGGGAAACGAGGCGGCGGTCCTGCTGCCGCCCACCAACAGTGTGGAGTTAGCGCACCGGCGCTTGGCCGAACTGCCGACGGGCGGGCGGACGCCGCTGGCTGCGGGGCTTTATAAGGCTTACGAGATCGCCCGGGCCCACCTTTTTAAAAACCCGAACCTCTCCCCGCTGCTCATCGTCATCTCCGACGGGCGCGGAAACGTCAGCCTGGCCGGTGGGAAACCCCTTGATGAGGCTCAGCGCGTGGCCGCGCTTATCCGGGAAGAGGAACGGATAAGGCCGCTGGTGGTGGACGTGGAGAGGGAGGGGTTTATGAGTTTCGGCCTGGCGCGGCGGCTGGCGGAGGCTTTAGGTGCGGTGTATTACAAGATCGAAGACCTGAAGGCAGACCTATTGGTGGAAGCGGTACGGGCGTTAACGGATTAAGTTCACGGTTCACGGTTCGCAGCTTAAGCTCGGGCTGATGGACGTTCTACGTTCCACGTTCAAGTGTGTAGGTTGTAGGGCGGGACTTGTGCCGCTGGTAATAAAAGGATACTAAGGAGGCAATTTATGCAGAAACAGATATTTCCCTTTACTGCTTTAGTCGGTCAGGAGGAAATGAAGAAGGCGCTGATCTTGAACGCCGTTAACCCGAAGCTTTCCGGCGTGCTGATCCGCGGCGAGAAGGGGACGGCGAAATCTACGGCGGTGCGAGCGCTGGCTGACCTGCTGCCCGAGATTATGGTCGTGGTGGACTGTCCTTTCGGCTGTGATCCCGAAGACCCGACGACGATGTGTACTAAGTGCCGGGAGCGGCGGGAGGCCGGCGAAGAGCTGCCGGCGGTAACCCGGAAGATGCGGGTGGTGGATCTCCCCGTTTCGGCGACCGAGGACCGGGTGGTGGGGACACTTGACATTGAGCACGCGATTAAAAAGGGAGAAAAGCGCTTCGAGCCCGGCGTGCTGGCCGAGGCGAACCGGGGCATCCTTTACGTTGACGAGGTGAACCTGCTTGATGACCATGTGGTGGACGTGCTGCTTGATGCGGCGGCGATGGGGGTCAATACCGTCGAGCGGGAGGGTGTATCCTTTACGCACCCGGCGAATTTCATCCTGGTAGGGACGATGAACCCGGAGGAGGGAGAACTCCGCCCGCAACTGTTAGACCGCTTCGGGCTTTGCGTCAACATCACCGGCGTTGCCGATCCGGCGCTGCGGGTGGAGATCGTAAAGCGCCGGGCGGCTTTTGAGGAGGACCCGGCTGGGTTTACCGCCTTATGGGAGGAAGAGCAGCAACAGCTTCGCGAGCGGATCGTTGCTGCCCGCACGCTCTTGCCGCAAGTAGAGATTGGTGACGGGATGCTGCTGTTGATTGCGCAGATTGCCGTCGAGATGGGCGTGGACGGTCACCGTGCCGACCTGGTGATGATGAAGGCCGCGAGGACCAACGCGGCGCTCGGGGGGCGTACAGAGGTTACCGAAGCTGACGTTAAGGAGACGGCCGACTTTGCACTCCTACACCGGATGCGGCGTAAACCCTTTCAGGAGGTCGCCGTTGACCGGGAGAAGCTTGCCGGCGTCTTCGGGATGCACCCGCACCGGGACGGCAGCCAGATGACCGGCCACAGCCATTCCCACGTGCACGTCCATAGCCATCCGCACCGTCACCCGCACGGCCATACGCACGGGGTGCGGTAGGGCGGGCGGTTTAGGAGGGGCACACTTGATCGAGATTAAAAACCTGTGCAAGAGCTATGGCAGCATCCGGGCGGTTGTTGATCTTAATCTGCGGATCGAGGAAGGCGAAATCTTCGGACTGCTCGGTCCTAACGGGGCCGGGAAGACCACCACCGTGCGGATGCTGACGATGCTCACCCGGCCGGCCGCAGGCGAAGCCTATATCGCAGGGTATGAGGTGCAGCGGGAACTCGGCCGGGTGCGGAACGCGATCGGCGTGGTGCCGCAGCACATGAACCTGGACCAGGAACTCACCGCGCGTGAAAACCTGGAACTCCACGGGCGGTTATATAAGATGCATGCCGCCGAGCGGCGTCGGCGCATTGAGGAACTCCTGGCCTTTGTCGAACTGAGCGACCGTGCTGACGAACTGGTAAGCCGGTTTTCGGGCGGGATGAAACGGCGGCTCATGATCGCGCGGGCGCTGATGCACAAACCAAACGTTCTTTTCTTAGACGAGCCGACGGTGGGACTCGACCCGCAGACCAGGCGGCGCCTGTGGGACCTCATCCGGCAGATGAACCGGGACGGCGTTACGGTGCTCCTCACCACCCACTACATCGAGGAGGCGGAGGCGCTCTGCCACCGGGTGGGGATAATGGACCGGGGAAAACTGATCGCGCTGGGCGCGCCGGCGGAGCTTAAAGAACGTGTCGGGCGCTATGTGGTTGAGTCCTTAAACGGCGGGGAGACAAGCTACACCCTTTTCGCTACGCGGGAAGAAGCGCTTGGCTTTGCCGGCTCGCTACGGGACGGTGTGACGATCCGGGAAGCGAGCCTCGAGGATGTCTTCGTGCAGTTGACCGGGCGCAGGGTGGGGGAATAGTTTGGTTATTTAGCCATGGCTCTTGGGTGCGTAAGCAGAATTCGGTGGTCGGAATCCGGAAATGGGAACCGGATACTATCCGGTATTTTGGCTTTGTAGTTATGCGGAGGAAGAGAAATGGACTGCTACACTGTCTTCTGGCGGGAAATGATCGCCTTTCGGCGGAGCTTCTGGAAATTTACTGCCACGCGGCTGATAAGCCCCTTTCTTTACCTCGTCGCCTTCGGCTGGGGCCTCGGACGAAACATTGCCGTAAACGGCGGCTCGTACCTCGATTTTGTCGTCCCCGGCATCATTGCGCTCAGCGCGATGACGGTAAGCTTCAACGCGGTAGGGATCTCGCTCAATATGAGCCGCCTCTACCATAAGACCTTGGAGGAGTACCTCCTCGCCCCGGTCAGCAGCTTCTCCTTCGTTTTGGGCAAGGTGTTAGCGGGCACAGTCCGGGGGCTGGCGGCGGCGCTCATCATCCTGGTCCTCGGTTTCCTCTTCGGCGCCCGGCCCGCGGCGGGCATCTGGTTCTTCGCGGTGGTGTTTCTTACCTGTTTCCTTTTCGCGGCTTTAGGTGTAGTGGCGGCAATGACGGTGCCCTCCCACGAGGATATGTCCAACTTCAGCACTTTCGTCATCCTGCCGATGGCCTTTCTCTGCGGCACTTTTTTCCGCGCGGAGAATCTGCCGGCTATCGTGGCCGACATCATTTACCTTTTGCCACTGACCCATACCAGCCATGCCCTGCGCTCCCTGGCGGGCGGTGACGGTTTGCCGGTCCAATCCCTGCTCGTCCTGGCCGCCTACGCCATGGTTTTCCTATTTGCGGCGGTATGGGTTATACGGCGGCTGCGGTAGGGAAGGCAAAGTCCGGATGCGGTATATTCTTAAGCGCATCCTTTATCTGATGCCCGTGGTGCTCGGTGTTTCCGTTATTACTTTCGGGCTTGCCAACCTGGCTCCCGGCGACCCGGCCGAACTTATTCTGCGCTCCGGCGGGGTGGAGCCGACCAGGGAAGCCGTGGAAGCCCTGCGGGAAGAGCTGGGTTTAAACGACCCGTTTTACGTGCAGTACGGACGCTGGCTGTGGCGGGCGGCGCACGGGGACCTGGGTGAGTCTTTCCGCACCGGGCAGCCCGTGGCGGCGGAGATCATTTCCCGTTTCCCAGCCACCCTGGAGCTTACCGGCGCGGCACTGGTCTTTATGGTTTTCCTGGCGCTGTCGGCGGGCATCCTGGCCGCGCTTTACCGGCACGCCATCGTCGTATCCGGTTGGAAAGGGGTGGTTAGCAGTGAAAGTGTTTATAAGAATCAGGCAAATCGGCCTGTTGCTGCTCTTATGTTTGCCACATTTAAATAAGGGGAGGAGAAAGGAATGCGGATAAAAGTGCTGAAGGCAGGGTTCCTGCTCATTGCCCTGCTAATTACCCTGGTTGTCCTGGGTGGGTGCGGCGCTAAAACGCCCGGGCAGGATGCTGGGGCGCCGCAGAAAGCCGTTGTCACCGACCTGGCCGGCCGGCAGGTGGAAGTTCCCGTTCCGGTAAATAAGGTGGTGGCCATCGGTCCCGGCGCGTTGCGGCTGGTTTGCTATGTCAACGGTGCGGATAAGGTGGTGGGCGTGGAAAACCTGGAAAAACAACAGCCTACCGGCAGGCCGTACATTTTGGCCCATCCCAAATTAAAGGATTTGCCCACCATTGGCCAGGGAGGGCCCGATTCTACTCCAGACGCGGAAAAGCTGGTCAGCGTCAAGCCGGACGTAATTTTTGTCGCCTACCTGGTAGACAGGTCTCGGGCAGATGAACTGCAGGCCAAAACGAACATCCCGGTGGTGGTGCTGAGCTACGGCAGGCTGGCCACCTTTGACGAGGACGTTTACAAGTCCCTTGAGCTGATCGGCAAAATTATCGGCAGTGAAGAGAGGGCCCGGGAAGTAGTTGATTACCTGCAAAAATGCCGGCAGGATTTGCACGAGAGGACAAAGGACATCCCTGAAGACAAAAAGCCCAAAGTCTACGTGGGCGCCCTGGGCATGAAGGGTGTGCACGGCATCGAGAGCACCCAGGCCAAATATCCGCCCTTTGTGGCCGTCAATGCCCGGAATGTGGTCGACGAAACGGGTAAAACGGGAAGTGTCATGATCGACAAGGAAAAGCTCCTGAGCTGGGACCCCGACATTATCTTTATCGATGAAGGCGGCTTGAGCCTGGTGCGGGAAGACTACAAGAAAAACCCGCAGTTTTACCGGTCCCTGAAGGCGGTCGAAACAGGCCGGGTTTACGGCCAGATTCCTTATAACTACTACACCACAAACATCGGCACCGCCATTGCCGACGCCTACTACGCCGGAAAAGTGATTTTCCCCGAACAGTTTAAAGACATCGACCCGGCCCAAAAGGCCGACGAGATTTACCGGTTCCTTTTGGGCAAACCTTTATATGAACGGATGGCGAAAGATTACGGCGGCTTTAAAAAGGTGGATCTTGCCGGTCCGTAATACCTGAGGAATTCCCATGTTTGGAGCGAACCGGACAATTCCAGCCTGATGGTAAAGGATGGTAAATCTCTATTTTCGTGGGTGATAAGAAAATATGCGGCAGGTAGCGATGGAAAACATCCCGGAAAGTTACCTTAAGTATACCCAGAGAAAAGTTTTCATCATTTGCCTGCTCGTCCTTTTAACCGCCCTGCTGGGTATCTACGCCATCAACGCCGGGTCGGCGGAACTTTCGCCGGTGGAGGTGCTCCTGACGTTGCTGGGTAAAGCGGAGGGACGCCTGAATATCATAATCTGGAATATCCGGCTGCCCCGGGTGCTGGCGGCGGTCACTGCCGGGGTTGGCCTTTCCGTTGCCGGTTGCGTGATGCAAAACCTCTTGCGAAACCCGCTGGCGTCCCCCTTCACCCTGGGCATTTCGCAGGGTGCGGCCTTTGGCGCCGCCGTGGCCATCGTTGCCCTGGGGGCGGGGAGCACCCACAGCACCAGCGCTGATGCAGTGATCATCAACAACCCCTCCCTGGTCACCATTTCCGCCTTTGTAGGGGCGATGGTGACGACGCTGGTGGTGCTCTTTTTGGCCCAAGTCAGGGGGGTCACTCCCGAAGCGATGGTCCTGGCGGGGGTGGCCCTGGGCTCCCTTTTTTCAGCCGCCACCATTATCCTGCAGTTTTTTGCCAGCGACGTGCAGGTGGCTTCGGTTGTTTTCTGGACCTTCGGCGATATCGGCCGGGCTTCCTGGCGGGAGCTGGAAATCATGGCCGCGCTAACCTTTGCCGCGTTGCTTTACTTTATGGCCAACCGGTGGAATTACAATGCTCTGGACGGCGGGGAGGAGACGGCCAAAGGGCTGGGTGTTGATGTGGAGAGAATCAGGTTGACCGGGATGTTCGCGGCCTCCCTGGTTACGGCGGTGACTGTTTCGTTTCTGGGCATCATCGGCTTTATCGGCCTGGTCGGCCCGCACATGATGAGAAAGGTGCTGGGCGGCGACCACCGTTTTCTAATCCCGGCTTCCAGCGTAATGGGAGGGCTTTTGCTGCTTGCTTCCGATACTCTGGCAAGGACCATTATTTCCCCGGTTGTTTTGCCGGTAGGGGCGATTACCTCCTTTATGGGTGCCCCCCTGTTCCTTTATCTTCTCTCCAGGGGGTATAGCAAAAGATGATCTTGTCGGTAGACGGAGTGGAATTCAGTTACAGCAGCCGGCCCGTGTTAAGGGATATCAAATTTGAAGTCAACAGGGGGGAATTTTTTTCTATCCTGGGCAACAACGGCGCCGGGAAGTCCACCCTGCTCAAGTGCCTGAACAGAATTTTAAAGCCGCAAACGGGGACGATTCTCATTGAAAAAGAAGACCTGTTTGCGCTCAGCCCCCGGGAAGTTGCCCGCCGCCTTGGGTACGTGGCGCAAAGATACGAAAGCGCCCGGTTTACGGTCTTCGACGCCGTGCTTTTGGGCAGGAAACCCCACATCAAGTGGGGTACAACCGCAAGAGACCTGGAAATCGTCCGGAATGTTTTGGGCACCCTCGGCCTGGAGGAGTTTTCCCTGCGCTACCTGGATGAATTGAGCGGGGGAGAACTGCAAAAGGTGGTCATTGCCAGGGCCCTGGCCCAGGAACCCCGGGTTCTTTTGCTGGACGAGCCCACCAGCAACCTGGATTTGAAAAATCAATTCGAGGTTTTGAAAACGGCGAAAAATGCGGCCAGGGAACAAAACATTGCGGCGGTGGTGGTGATGCACGACCTTAACCTTGCTTTGCGGTTTGCAGATAAATTCCTGCTCCTGAAGAACAGGACTATCTTTGCCTGCGGGGGAATGGAAATCATGACTCCGGAAAACATCGCCGGCGTTTACGGCGTTCCGGTAGCGGTGGAAAGACTGGGAAACGTACCTATAGTTGTCCCGTTGTAAATCTCACCTTAAGCTCCCTTGGTGCCGGAGTTTGAGTTAACCGGAGGTAGAGGATGGACATGCCAAGATAATATCCAGATAATCACAGAAGTTCCGAACAATTCCGGTATTGACGGGCTGGCAGGCCCCTACTAAAATTACCTTTAAGAACCGCGGTATGAAGCCGCGTGGGGTAACCGGATCCCGGGGACCGCGAAGAGCGAACAGGCGCGGAAGGGCGAAGCCTTACAGCGGTCCTGGAAGATCACTGGACAAGACAGCGACTTAAAAGAAGGCCACGGAGGTCTCAAACTCGTGGTCTTTTCTTTACTCCGGCGCTGTTCTGCCGCCTGGTTGCCTGAGATGAGCGGCATTGCGACGGTAGCTGAAGCCACGGAGGCGTAACTTCCTCTTGGAAGGGGATGCTTTGCGTGGCTTTTAGTTTTTGACCGACAAGCCGGGCGGGAGGGTTAATATACCTTCTATTGCCAAGCGGGGATCCGGTCTGGCTGAGAGGGGGAAGGAGCCTTGTTTTGAGCAAATTTCTGCGCGATTTAAGGCTTGATCCTTTTCTTTAAACCGAGTTTGGCGGAAGCATGGGTAGCGGAATAGGGCATCAGAATAATTCGAGGAGTGCCACATGCGGCAAGCTGCACAACGAAGCATGAAATGGGGCAAATAGACCTGTAAACTGGTTACTTAGATGCAGAAGAGTGACATGAACGAAACGCGGTGAGAAGCGAGCAGAACGCGGAAGGCTACGCTGGACGGAGCGGAGCGTACACGGAAGTACGTGAGCACCGGACGGCGGTGCCTGACAAAGTTATGCGAAGCTTATCACCGCGCCCTGCGAGAGAAGTACTATTTTCATAGGGAGGGTAATTCATGCTAAATGTAGCTCAAGGTCACGAAATATGGGTTTTGCCGGAGGCAGGACATGCCCGCGCAGGGCACGAGGCCCGTTGCCGGGTCTACTATGGCCATGCCATGCGCCCCGACGGCCTGGCGGATCTCGCGCGGCTTTCAGCCTGGGCGGTGGCTCCCGGGGGCGAAAAAGTTTCCTTAAAGGCAGAGCCGGGAGATAACCAGTTTCACTTGGTGGCCTTTATGCCCGGCATAAGAGGTTTTTGGGCGGTAACAGTGGAAAACGCCGTGGGACCGATAGCCGTTACCGGAGGTCTTTACCGCCGGGGTACCCGTAAGGATTACCCTGATGCCCGGGAAGTGGGTTATTACCACCAATACGCCAAAACCCACTTCCAGGTAGGACATTTCTGCACCGCCTGTGGTGGTGTGGAACATCCTGCGGAAACCGTTTGCCTGGGCCATGACTTGGAGCTGGTTGCGGAGCCGGGTGCGCACCGGGTGGGCGATAAATTGCTTTTGGAGGTTCGTTACCGCGGGCGGCCCTTACCGGGGGCGATCGTGCAGGCCACCTGGAGTTTGCGGGAAGGAAAAGACTGGGCGCTAGGCAGACGATCCGACGCGGCGGGGCGGGTGCAATTCGTCCTGGAAAACCCCGGCCACTGGCTCTTTTATACCCGATTTGCCGACGAAACCCTCGGAAAAGAGGGTGAGTACGACAAGCTGGTTTATAGTGCCACGCTGAGTCTTTTTGGGGTGCGGTAACTCAACGGGAGATCTTTGGTGTTCCGGTCATGGCGCGGGCCACGTTTGAGCCACAAGGCTTTCCACAGGAGCATCGCACTCGTATAAGTTACTTGGAATTTGAAACTATGGTAGACTCTTTTCGTGGGGACCCAAGCAGTAATTGCAGGTGTTCCCGGAAAGGGGTGGAAGTGGTGGCCCATATTCTTGACCCAAGTGACATGCGGT
>JBFLYP010000016.1:0-60592 GCA_040756575.1 Bacillota bacterium
CTTCTACAAACACAAGTAATATATTGGAAGACGTGGCACCGCGATTTTGAAATTTTAGTGCAAGACCTCGGTTGTATCAAGCCCTCCAAGAACTCGTGGCACTAAATTTCGCCCAGAAGTGTCAAACTTGAGTTTCCGTAATCTGGAACCCGCAAGGCCCCTTAACTTCCAGCTTACGGTGTCCTCGCCGCTGAAAATTTACAGTAATCTGCCGGAGACCGGCGCTAATACTTTCGCCGGAGAGGTTTCCGGGCCGACCGTCATGGCCGGGAAGCTCCTGGAGGTGCGGGTGGACGGCTACCGCATTATCGCGCCACCGGATATCGTAAGGCGCATTCCTGTTCTAATGCCGGAACTGCGAGAGGGTGTGCGGGCTGTCGCCGTGGTACTTACCCGGCGCTTGGTATACACCTATCTTCTCGTGGCTGTCTTCTCGGTGGGGGAATGGGATCTGGCAAGCCTCCGCTTCGGCCTTCAGACACTGCCGGCCGGGGGAGGAGCGGCAGCGTTCAATCCCTTTCAACTGGCCCAGCCTGCGCCGGGGAGCGATCCCTTAGTGGTGTCATTTGTCCTGTTTATCGCCGCTGTTTTTCTCCTTTCCTGCGGACAAATGCTCTTCACCCGCTGCGGGTACCTGTTAAGGTAGGGTACGGGTTGTTCGCTCCCGTTCTGCCATGCCGTTTGTTTGATACTCTAACCGGTAGGCTTTTGCTTTCCGGTCCTCAAGTTTTATCGCCGAGTTCCGTCCAGACCCTCTTGTACACCGCCACGTCCTCGTCCGAAAAAAGGACGAAGCGGACTTCCGCCAGGGGTTTGCTTTTAACGTACTCGCGAACGGTCTCAATCGCGATCCTGGCGGCGCGCTCTTTCGGGAAGCGGTACGCGCCGGTGCTGATGGCAGGGAAGGCGATCGTTTTCACGCCGTGGGCCGCTGCGAGCTCAAGCGAACTCAGGTAGGTCTGGCGCAGCAGTGAGTCTTCGCCTGCGTCTCCGCCCAACCACCGCGGACCGACGGTGTGAATCACGTAGCGGGCTTTAAGATTACCCCCGGTTGTTAAAACGGCGTGCCCGGTACGGCAGGTGCCCTGTTCTGCGACTATCCTCTTGCATTCTTCAAGGATTGCGGGGCCGCCGGCGCGGTGGATGGCGCCGTCAACGCCGCCGCCGCCCATGAGACTAGGGTTCGCCGCGTTGACAACCGCATCCGTATCCTGCTTGGTGATGTCTCCTTTAGTGATTACAATCTTGGTATCCCGGATTACGGCTTCTAAAGTCAAAGTGGTTCCACCTTTGCCTTCGCATTATTTTACAGGAATAAAATAACACAACTGATCGGCTGACGCAACTGGAGAGCTGCTAAAACAGGAGTGGATTGGAAAACTTGCTTCTTAAAAAAGGATTTTGCCGGTTGGTGTGGAAATAAAAAAACTTGTTAGGCATCTTGCAGGAAGCCTAAACCGCGGGTTTGCGGTTTCGAGCTTCCTTTCAAGAGGTGTAAGGGGTCACGTATTCTTGAAGCAGCTGGCTATTGAGCAACTTTCCCTCCACTTCGGTGGTGTTACCGCGCTTTTTAATGTAAGCCTGGAGGTTAATAAAGGAGAGATTTTAGCCGTTATCGGGCCGAACGGTGCCGGAAAAACCAGCCTGCTCAACTGTATCAGCGGCCTTTACCATCCGAGTACAGGAAGGATCCTGTTCTCAAACCGCGACATTACTCGTTTTCCCCCGCACCGGCGGGCAGCACTCGGTATATCAAGGACGTTTCAAAATATCGAGCTATTCAAGCACCTCAGCGTGTTGGACAACATCATGCTCGGGCGGCACGTGCACATGCGGTCGGGCATTCTTTCAGGCAGTATATACTGGGGCTTTGCGCAGCGCGAGGAGGTGAGGCACCGCCGCCGCGTCGAGGAGATCGTTGATTTTTTAGAAATTGAAAGCGTCCGGAGCAAAGCGGTCGGGACCCTTCCCTATGGTTTGCAAAAGAGGGTCGAATTAGGGCGTGCACTGGCGCTTGAACCGACTCTCCTCTTGCTGGACGAGCCGATGGCGGGCATGAACGCCGAGGAGAAAGAGGATATGGCGCGCTTTATTTTGGATATCGCCGAAGAATGGGGTACCACAATGATCCTGATAGAGCATGATATGGGTGTTGTTATGGATGTTTCCGACCGCGTTGCGGTCTTTGATTTTGGGCGTAAAATCGCTGAAGGAACGCCGGCGGAGGTGCAGCAGAACCCGCGGGTCATCGAGGCCTATCTTGGGCGGCATGCGGGAAGCGAGAGATGACAACGGAAGTTATCGGAGCAGAAACCTTACCGCAATTGTTGGTCCGCAACGCGCGCCGCTGCGGGGAAAAGGTGGCGCTGAGGGAGAAAGAGTTCGGCATCTGGCAAACGATATCGTGGAACGAGTACCTAAAGCATGTGCGGAACTTCTGCCTTGGTCTGGTGAGTCTCGGTTTTGAAGCCGGAGACAAAGTGGCGATAATAGGCGATAACCGCCCCGAATGGATTTATGCCGAGTTGGCGGCGCAGGCCGGGGGCGGCGTATCCTTGGGGATTTACCAGGATTCGCTTCCCCGGGAGGTAAGCTACGTTATCAGCCATTCCGACAGCCGGTTTGTCGTGGTAGAGGACCAGGAACAGGTGGACAAAATACTCGAGATCAAGCAGGAACTGCCGGCGGTTAAGAAAGTGATTTATTACGATCCCAAGGGAATGAAAGGCTATCACGACCCCCTCTTGCTGGAATTTGAGGCTGTTGAGGCGATGGGTGAAGAACTCCACCGCAAATCCCCCGCCCTTTTTGAGGAAATGGTCAGGCGGGGCCGGGCCGACGATCTGGCGATTATCGCTTACACTTCGGGGACGACGGGCTTCCCGAAGGGTGCGATGATGAGTCACAAGAACATGCTGAGTATGGCCCAAAACCTCCTCAGCGTAGATCCGCTCGATGCGAAAAGCGAGTTTTTGTCTTTTCTGCCCCTTGCCTGGATGGGGGAGCAGATGATGGCCGTTTCCGCCGCTCTATGGGTAGGATTCACCGTGAACTTTCCCGAGGAACCGGAAACCGTACAGCAGAACCTGCGGGAGATAGGCCCCCACATGATGTTTTCACCCCCCCGCATCTGGGAGGATATCGTTTCCCGTGTACAGGTGAAGATGGAGGACTCTACCTGGCTTAAAAGGACGCTATACCGTTTTTTTATGGATGTCGGCTGCCGCGTGGCGGATGCGCGTTTTGCAAAAAAGAAACCCTCCGTGGGTTTGCAGGCCCTGAACCGGCTGGGGGAGTTATTGATTTTCAGCGCCATAAAAGACCATTTAGGGCTCCAGCGGCTGAGGTACGCGTATACCGGAGGCGCAGCACTAGGACCGGAGGTTTTCCGTTTCTTTCACGCTCTCGGGGTCAATCTAAAGCAGATTTACGGACAGACGGAGATTGCCGGCATTTCGGTGGTGCACCGGAACGGGGACATCAGGTTCCATACGGTAGGCATGCCCATTCCGGAAACCGAAGTCCGGATTTCTGAAGAGGGGGAAATCCTTTCGCGCAGCCCTTCCGTTTTCCTCGGATATTACAAAAACCCTGAGGCTACGGCGGAGGTGCTGCGGGACGGGTGGCTGCACTCCGGGGATGCGGGCTATATCGATGAAGGCGGTCACCTCGTGGTGATTGACCGTTTAAAAGACGTAATGCGTCTCGCCGACGGGAGCATCTTTTCCCCTCAGTATATCAGCAACAAGCTAAAGTTCAGCCCCTACATCAAGGAGGCAGTCGTCATCGGCAAAGACCGGCCTTACGTCGTGGCGTTGATTAACATCGATATGGCAAATGTCGGGCGGTGGGCGGAAAACCATCATCTCCCTTATACGACTTACGTTGACCTTTCTCAGAAGCCGGAAGTGCTTGAACTGGTATCGCAGGAGGTAAAGCGAGTGAATGAGGATTTGCCGTCTGCGGTACGGATCAAGCGGTTTGTCATCCTCCACAAGGAGCTCGATGCAGACGACGAGGAGCTGACGCGTACGCGGAAAGTACGGTTAGGCTACGTGATTGCTAAATATGCTGACCTGGTAGAGGGTCTTTATCAGGGATTGCCGGAGATCCGGGTAGAAACCCTGGCGAAATATCGAGACGGCCGGGGAATAGTGGTTCAGACCGCCCTGAAGGTAATACAGGTGGAAAGAGATCAAGCGGAGGTGGCCTGATTGTTATTCCAACTCCTTGTTACGGGGCTTGTGGTAGGCAGCATATATGCACTTGTAGCCTTGGGCTTCGTTCTCATTTATAAGGCCAGCGACTGTATTAATTTCGCCCAGGGCGAATTCCTTCTAATTGGCGCGTACGTTTCACTGGCGCTGGTGGCCACCCACGAGGTTCCTTTTCTGCTCGCGGTCGGTTTAACCCTGTTTATGGCGGTATTACTCGGGGTGTTGGTGGAGCGCCTCATACTCCGGCCGTTTATCGGCGAGCCTGTGATCTCGGTAATTATGGCCACAATAGGTCTTTCCAGCCTGATGCGTGGGATTGTTCAGATCTTTTGGGGTACTGAAACACGAGTTTTCCCCCCAATTTTCCCCCAGGAGCCGGTCACGATAGGCGGAGCGGTTGTTTCCCAGGTTTACCTTTGGTCGCTAATTTTAGCGATTCTATTACTCGTAATTCTCTCATTATTTTTTAAGTTCACGACGACCGGGATCGTCATGCGGGCTGTTGCGGACGACCAGCAGGCGGCTCTGTCGATGGGAATCAGCGTGAAGAAGGTTTTCGCCATCACCTGGGCGATTGCGGCTGTGGTGGCGGCCGTAGGCGGGATTCTCTTAGGTAACATCAACGGAGTCAACTCTTCGCTGGCGCACCTGGGGCTTAAAGTGCTTCCGGTCGCGATCCTCGGTGGATTGGACAGCGTCCCCGGGGCGATCATCGGCGGTTTTATCATCGGGGTGCTTGAAAACCTGGCGGGCGGGTATCTTGACCCCGTTCTGGGCGGCGGGGTTAAGGAGGTTTTCCCCTTCGTAGTGCTGGTTGTTATTCTCCTAATTCGGCCGTACGGCCTCTTTGGCAAGGAAATAATCGAAAGGGTGTAGGTTGTTTGCGGTTGAGATTCCCGTTTGTGATGGATTGCGGTCTTTACACCACCTCCTACCAGGAAGATATGGCAATACTTTTTGCCCCTGGAGCAAAGGTGAAAGTGGCATGCATAATGGCGTTTTTCTTGTTTTTTCCGCAGTTGGTGAACGGCTTGTTCGGCGAACCTGGACTCTATTATGTGAGCGTAACAAATCTTGTTGCCATTGCTGTTATCGGGGCGCTTGGGTTAAACATCCTCACCGGTTTTACAGGACAGATTTCCATCGGCCACGGTGCCTTTATGGGTGTGGGTGCGTACACTGTCGGTATTTTGACCACAAAACTCGGGCTTTCTTACTGGGCGGCGCTTCCGCTTGCAGGGATTGCGGCAGCGGTGGTCGGGGCGTTCTTCGGAATTCCTTCGCTCAGGCTGAAGGGGCTTTACCTGGCCATTGCCACCCTTGCCGCACAGGTTATCATTGAATACACGATCATTCACTGGCCCGGTCTAACCGGCGGATCGGCGGGAATCGTGCTGCAAACGCCGAAGTTAGGTTCTGTATCCCTCTCATCCGATGTTCCTTTTTACTATTTCGCGCTGCTTATTGTGACTGTAGCGGTGGTATGCACGGTAAATCTCTTCCGGAGCAGGGTCGGTAGGGCGTTTATGGCGGTGCGCGACCGGGATATTGCGGCTGCGGTTATGGGTATTAGCCTGCTCAAATACAAGGTTATGGCTTTCGGGCTCAGCGCGTTTTACGCGGGAATAGCCGGCGCGCTCCTGGTAACGTACAACCGCGTGATTACCCCGGAGTGGTTTTCGGCCGACGTGTCCATCCAGTACCTCGCGATGATTATCATCGGTGGTCTCGGCAGCGTGATGGGTTCCATATACGGGGCTGCATTTATGACTCTCTTACCAATCCTTTTGCGTGAGTTTGCAGGCTTTTTGGGCAATTACTTCCCGAACGTTGAGCAATCATTGATAGCGATGGAGACCGCGCTGTTCGGGCTCACAATTATTCTGTTTTTGATTTTCGAACCGGAAGGCCTGGCAAAGTTATGGAATGACATAAAAAACTATTTCCGGTTATGGCCGTTCTCCTATTAGTTATGCAAAGGAGGTGGAAGCGAATATTCTCAGGAATGCTGCGATGGCAAGGAACCTATCACCAGGATTGTAAAAGGGGGTAAAACTATGCGTTCTCGTGCATTATGGGTTGTACTGCTTTGTACCTTTCTATCGGTAGCGCTTATAGCGTCCGGATGCGGCAAGAAGAAGGAGGCTGCGGCACCAAGCCACGAGAGTAAAGAGCCGGTTAAAATCGGCGGCATCTTCGACCTTACCGGTGGGACGGGGGATGTTGGTGAACCTTACGCTAAAGGGGCAAATGCCTATATCGATTATATCAACAGTAAGGGCGGAATTAACGGCCGGCAGGTGGATCTTATCGATTTTGATTACAAATACGACAAAACAAAGGCTGTAGAAATTTACAACAAACTTGTTAAGCAAGATAAGGTTACGGCAATCCTCGGCTGGGGTACCGGAGATACCGAGGCACTCAAACAGATCATAGCGGGCGATAAGATTCCTTATATTTCCGGCTCTTACTCTGAGGGGCTGCTCGATATCGATCAGTGCCCGTATAACTTCCTGGTCGCGGCTTCCTATTCAGACCAAGCCAGGATCGCGATCAAGTGGATTAAGGAAAACTGGAAGGGCGCCGGGAAGCCGAAAATAGCCTTCGTTTTCAATGATACGCCTTTCGGCAGGTCTCCAATCGATGATGCAAAGAAGTTTGCTGTCGAAAACGGGTTTGAAGTCGTGGCTGATGAAGTGGTTGACCTGAAGGCACTTGACGCAACTACGCAAGTACTCGACCTGAAGCAGAAGAAGGCGGACTTCGCGATCATCCAGGGAACTTCCAACCTCACGGCAACGGTGCTGAAGGATGCGAAAAAGAACGGTGTGACGACGCAGTTTATCGGCCTCAACTGGGCTGCTGACGAAAAGGTCATCCAGCTTGCCGGCGACGCGGCAGAAGGTTATATCGGTGTGATCCCCTTCGCCTTCCCGTATGAAGACGTACCGGGAATGGCAGCGATAAAGGAGTACCTGGCCTCCCAGGGCGAGAAACTCGAGAAGATTAACCAGAAGTTTGTCCAGGGCTGGTGCTCGACGATGGTTATGCTTGAGGGTGTAAAGCGTGCTGGTGACAATCTGACCGGTGAAGGAATCAAGGCCGGTCTTGAAAGCCTTTCGGAGTTTGACACCGGCGGCCTCTCGGCCCCCGTGACGTTCACCCCGGAGAGCCACCGCGGCAGCGAGAAGGTCCGTCTGGCCAAGGTTACCAACGGCAGGTTTGAGTACCTGACCGATTGGATCGGTTACAAGTAATTCTTGACTGAGATGAAACGGGTTGCGGCCGTCGGGACACTGGAACTAAGAAGGGCTGGTTTGTCCGGCGGCCGCAAGTTTTACTCTGACGGGAGGGGTTATAACGGTGAGGCTGGGTGCTTCTTCCCCGTTACGCCTGTTATAAGGAGGGGATGTGTTTGCTTGTTTTAAACAACGTGGAGGTAATCTACGACCGCGTTATTTTAGTGTTGAAGGGCATGTCGCTCACTGTACCCGAGGGTAGCATTGTGGCGCTGTTAGGCTCCAACGGTGCGGGAAAAACAACCACCCTGAAAGCCATTTCCGGGTTGCTGCAGACCGAAAACGGGAAAGTAACCGACGGCACCATTGAGTTCTGCGGCGAAAACATCACCAACCTGGACGCGGAGAAGGTTGTTCGCAAAGGAATCTTTCAGGTCATGGAGGGGCGCCGGGTCTTTGAGCACCTAACGGTGGAAGAAAACCTGCTCGCGGGGAGCTATATTCGCAAGGACAGAGGAAATATCAGGAAGAACCTGGATCTTGTTTACCAGTACTTTCCGCGGCTTGCGGACCTGCGCCACAGGGTGGCGGGGTACCTTTCCGGCGGCGAGCAGCAAATGTTAGCAATCGGCCGGGCCTTAATGGCAAAGCCCAAAATGATGTTACTTGATGAGCCGTCTTTGGGATTGGCGCCGCTCTTGGTGGCGGAGATCTTTAATATAATTCGCGAGATCAATCGCAACGAAAAGACCACGATCCTGGTGGTGGAGCAGAACGCCAACGTCGCCCTCTCAATCGCCGACTATGGGTACATTATGGAAAACGGGAAGATCGTGCTTGAGGGCGAGGTGGAAAAACTGAGAGAAAATGAGGACGTCAGGGAGTTTTACCTTGGTCTTACCCAGGTCGGCAAAAAGAAGAGTTACCGCGAGGTAAAGCATTACAAAAGGCGCAAGAGGTGGCTCGGATGAGTCTTTTTGCAAGTTTTACGGACTTTATCCGCTTTGCATACGAGAATTCTCCGGCGGCGAGGGACAAGTTTACAGCCGCGGGTCTGAAGCCTGGCGATATTCAGAGAGTTGGGGACTTACCGCGCCTGCCGGTTACCAGGAAAAGCGACCTCAGTGTGCGGCAACAGGCGACACCCCCATTCGGCGGTTTTCTTGCTGTGCCGCAGGAACGCCTGCAACGGGTTTTCGCCTCTCCCGGTCCGATCTATGATCCCCAGGGGGAAGGCGAAGACTACTGGCGATGGGGAGAAGCGCTTGTGGCAGCCGGTTTTAAGGCGGGGCAAATAGTGCAAAATACGTTTTCCTACCACCTGACACCGGCCGGCTTTATGTTTGACGGGGCACTGCGAAGCCTCGGGTGCGTTGTGGTTCCCGCGGGAGTCGGCAACACCGAGCTACAGGCTCAGATCATGCGGGATTTACGGGTCAGCGGTTACATCGGTGTCCCCAGTTTCCTCTACGCTCTGGTGAAGAAGGCGGAGGAACTGGGCTTCGTTTCGGAGCTTGCCCTCCGGCGGGCGTGGATAACTGCTGAAAGGCTTTCCGAAGAACTCCGGACGCTTTTACGGGAGGAATACGGCATCAGCGTCTTCCAAGGATACGGAACGGCGGACACCGGCTGCGTCGCGTACGAATGTCCGGAAATCAAAGGACTGCACCTTGCCCGTGACGTCGTGGTTGAGATCGTTGACCCTCAGACCGGGCAGCCCGTTCCGGACGGGGAGGTCGGCGAGATTGTCATAACCCTCATGGTCCCAACTTACCCGTTGCTGCGCCTGGCGTCAGGCGATTTAAGCGCATTCATCACGGAACCTTGCGCCTGCGGCCGGCCGGGGAAACGGTTGGCCGGTGTTCTTGGAAGGGCGGCCGCGGGGGTTAAGGTCCGGGGACTCTTCCTTTACCCCCACCAGGTCTCGGAATTAGCCGGCGCCTTTCCGCAGGTGAAAAGTTTACGGGCGGTTGTAACCCAGCGAGATTTTCGCGACGAGTTGACGATCGAAACCGAGTTGAGCGAGGGAGTTGCCGGAACACCTGAACTGGCCGGTGCGATTGCGGCGCGTGCGAAGGAGATACTGCGTCTCCGGGCGCATGTTGTTTTTGTCCCACCGGGATCGATCGGAGAAGCGTCTGTCATAGATAAGCGATAACCCGGCACCTGTATCGGGATCTTATAGTCCGGGGTGCTTAATTCAGAAACCGGTCGGCCAAGGCCGGTAGTCAACCGCTTTTTCGTTGCAGTTGGTACCGTCTTGCCCTGATGAGAACCGGTTCGCTGGTCCGGCTTGGCGTGCAAATTGTAGCAAAGATTCCGGAATTAAAGCAGCAGGAGCGCACCTCTTTATGGCGAAATAGGGTAGTACAGGCCTGCTTTCAGCGGTTGATGTGCGTGAGCTTTCTTGAGGAGCCGGATGCGGGAAATCTGCACGTCCGGTTCTGTGAGGGGCGTAAAGAGTAATCAATACGTCTACTCGACAAACGGTTCCATTGCTTGGGCTTCGGCCTTTTATCAACGTCGAACGCAGAACGGACCCTCAAGGTCTGTCAGTACAAGGTTGAACGTTTATTTTAGGGGGAGCGACAGATTGAAGGACGGCTACCAGCGAGAGATAAACTACCTCCGGGTCTCGGTTACTGACCGGTGCAACCTTAGGTGCCGCTATTGTTTGCCCCCGGAAGGCGTACCGCTGTTGCCCCATGCCGAAATTCTAAGGCTCGAGGAGATTTATCAGGTTGTACGCGCCTCAACACTTTTAGGGATAAGAAAGGTGCGCCTTACCGGCGGTGAGCCCTTGATAAGAAAGGGTTTGGTGCGCCTGGCGGCAATGCTCAGCGACATCCCGGAGATCGATGATCTGGCGTTGACCACCAACGGAGCCCTCCTTGCTTCCTGCGCACAGGAGTTAAAAGAAGCCGGTATTAGACGGGTTAACATCAGTCTGGATACTCTGGAACCGGAACGGTATTACTGGGTGACCAGGGGCGGCGACCTCAGGGATGTTTGGCGCGGCATTGATGCAGCACTTGCTCACGAACTTCACCCGGTAAAGCTAAACACGGTAGTGATTAAAGGATTTAACAGCGACGAGGTGGCGGAGCTTGCGCGGCTAACTCTAAAACTGCCCGTACACTTAAGGTTCATCGAACTGATGCCGTTCGGTCCTGCCAGAGAGTGGGCCGGGGGCGGTTTTGTCCCAACAGCTCAGGTTCGGGCTTGGCTTGAATCCTTTTTCGGCGCCTTATCGGAAGTGCGGAAACCGACCGGAAGCGGGCCCGCATCGTACTACCGCATCGGGGACGCAATAGGAACCATAGGGTTCATCAGCGGTGTTAGTGAGCATATCTGCTCCAGGTGCAACCGGCTTCGCCTGACGGCGGCAGGGAAGCTGAAACCTTGCCTTTTCGGTAACGGGGAGTTGGATATCAAAAGACCGCTCCGCAGCGGCGCAGGGATGGAAGAATTAGCAGAACTCATAGCGAGGGCTATCAGGAGCAAATCAGAGCAAAGATCAATTCCGGAGATGCCCGGCCTGATGTCTCGAATCGGCGGGTGAGTGGATTTATATGCTGTGCATGTGTCAGGGAAACCTGTGGGAAACCGGGGCGGGGTGTATTAAAGCTTAAGTGTTATTGACGAGGTTGTAAGTCTCTCTCAGGACTTGACTCGGCAGAAATCGTGTTTGGACGAGTTCTTTTACGGTGGCGGTGCCCTAAGCAAGCTCTTCTGATGACAATGCGATGCCGCATCTCTTCGCCGGAATCAACTGAGGATCGGTCCCGGGCAAAGGGGATTAACAACGGCGGGTTACAAAGCATTTTTCAGGCTCTCCACAAATCGTGTATTTCTTGGGATCGTTTTATCGGGGAAGAGCAGGGTTTGGTAATGCGAAGTTTTCGAACAGCAGCTCCGGGTCAAATGAAAAAGCCGTTTTCCCAGCATAGAGAACGGCTTATTTAAGCATGCGACCCTAAAGGTAACGCACTGCAAACGGTCAAATTAAGCCAAACAGCTACCACAATTTTACTATATCAATGTTTTGGAAATAGTGTTTCAATATCTCCTCTGCATTTTTTCCACGCCGGGCCATTTCCAGAGCACCCCACTGGCTCATGCCCACCCCGTGGCCGAACCCCTTGCCTTCCAGGACAACTTTATCTCCTTCAACGCGGGCGCTTGTCAAGAGGGTGGATTTCATCCTGGTGCTGCCCAGCGCGGTCCGGAGGTCGACGGCATTTGCCTCGGCGCCGCCCGCCCGGATTCGCACCGCGCGGCCTGAGGGGCCTCTTTCGCTGACGGTGATGGAACTGAAATCGCCCGGCTGCCCTCCGGTTTTTTGGAAAGCCCTGATCACCTCTTCCTTGGTAAAAACGGCGCGCCAGCGGTTAAACTCCTGCGGAGCGGTGGGTCCTTCTCCCGATCTGACCACCCGCGTATACGGTGGTTCAGGGTGCTCGTAATTGAGGCCTTCCTTGGCAGTGGCGGTCAGCCCCCCTGCATGGGAATGGAACCAGGCGTTTATGTACCGGCCACGGTGGACGGCCACCTTACCCCGTGTCGCCTGCACCGCCGACCGAACGCGATTATTGACGCTTTTAGGATTCCAGGCCTGCGCTTCTTCAAAGGAGGTGGAGATGTGGGCCGCCGGGTTCACGGCTGAGTGTTTTTTGGTTGCAACGAAATTAAGGGCGTAGGTACGCGCCAGGATGGCCTGCGCGGCCAAAGCCTCCCGTGGGAACCAGTTCTTCATCTCACCGGCCACGGTGGCCGCCACGTACTCCTCCAGCGGCATCTCCTTAATGGTTTTGGTTTCGGTAACAAAAACCTTGAGTCGCGGTTCCTTGCCGGGTCCCCGGCTGATCTCTTGGGGGATCGTGGGGAGCGGTACCGGTTTACGGACTCCTTTCGGCGTGCACCCAAAGGCGAGACAGAATAAAAAGAGACTTAGGCAAGCAATTATTAAAACCCTGAGGGTGATTTTGTGTTCACTGCTCTTCATGGTGTACCCCCTTTTTTGGATATGGTTCCCCCGTGTGGGAAGTTTTATAGCCAGTAAAAATTTCGGCTTCAGCGGGAGAGGGATTTTTACGCGGGAGACAGAATAGACTGAGAGAAAAGTCTTCAAGGCGTTGCAAAATGGAAACTTCGCCGAGAAGTAAGCTCGTCTGTGTAAACCTACGAAGTTTCAGCCCAGCACTCAACTGAAGGAAACACTAATGGAGTTGAAAGGGATATCGAAGTTTTGCAGCGGATTCTTTAAAGGAGTGCCGCATGCGGCAAGCCGCACAACGAAGGATGAAAACGGGGCGAATAGACCCGTAAGCTAATTGCTTAGCTGCAGAAGAATAACATAAACGGAACGCGGTGAGGAGCGAGCAGTACAAGGAAGGCGCAGCCGGACGGGCCTGATTGGGAAGTGAGAAATGGCGGCGAGCCTGACGCAGTGATGCGAAGCTCATCGCCGCGCCCCACGGAAGAAGAACGCATTCTCGGAGGAGGCGTATGAGATGCGGGTCGCTGTGCTGCTCGGGGGGCAGTCGGCCGAGCGGGAGGTATCGCTGAAGTCCGGTGAAGCCGTTTATCGGGCACTGGTTGGGAGAGGCCGGGATGTGGTAAAAATCGACGTCGGGCCGGACGTGGCCCAACGATTACAGGTAGAGCGGGCGGATGTGGCTTTTATCGCCCTGCACGGTAAAGGAGGGGAAGACGGCAGCATCCAGGGCCTTTTAGAGATCATGGGAGTCCCGTATACCGGTTCTGGGATTCTCGCAAGTGCTATCGCTATGGACAAGGTGGCAACGAAGCGGCTGCTCCTTTCGGAGGGCCTGCCGACGCCGCGCTTTGTGAACCTGAAAGCAGGGTCGTGTGATCCTTTGAAAACTGAAGATGTGCTTAGAAAAATACGGTTGCCGCTGGTTGTTAAACCCGCGACGCAGGGCTCCTCGGTTGGCATGACCGTCGTCCGCAAGGAGGAAGAGCTTGCACAGGCGATCAAAGACGCGTTCCGCTATGATACGTCGGTGCTGGTGGAGGAGTTTGTTGCCGGTCCGGAGGTAACGGCGTCGGTGTTGGGGAACGAGCGGCCTGTCGTATTGCCTTTATTAGAAATAACCACAGCTAAAGGGGTCTATGATTACGAGGCCAAGTACACGCCGGGGATGAGCGACCACCTGATACCTCCTCGGATCCCTATCGCAGTCCAGAGACGTGTGGAAGAGATCGCGCTTGTCACTTACAAGCTTCTTGGGTGCAAGGGATTTGCCCGTGTGGATTTCATTGTCGGAAGCGGTTCACAGCCTTATGTCCTCGAGGTAAACACGATTCCCGGGCTTACCGAAGTCAGCCTTTTCCCCGATGCGGCGCGCGCTGCGGGAATATCTTTCAGCGATCTTGTAGAGCGGTTGATTTCCCTTGCCCTGGGACAGGAGGAATAGCTCAGGGAACGTGAAAGGGTTGCAGTTGACGCGCGAAACGTTCGCCCGGATGATCGACCATACGCTGTTGCGTGCTGATGCTACCCGCAGGGAGATCCGGGAACTCTGCCGCGAAGCAGAGGCGTGCGGGTTCGGCGCGGTGTGCGTGAACCCGGCGTACGTACCGTTGGCGGTGCAGGAACTCCAAGGGTCTCCGGTAAAGGTCTGTACTGTTATCGGTTTTCCCCTCGGAGCGACCAGCATTGCCGGGAAGGCGGCCGAGGTAAAACAGGCGGCCTTCGACGGGGCGGTCGAATTTGATGTGGTAGTAAACCTGGGGGCCTTAAAGGAACGCGACGGTGACTATTTGCGGAGCGAATTAGGTGAGGTGGTCACATCGGCACGAGGTATTTGCAGCGATGCGGTAATCAAAGTAATCTTAGAGACGGCCCTCCTGACGGATGAGGAGAAAATCTTCGGGTGCCGGGTTGCGGCGAACTTAGGAGTTGACTTCGTCAAGACTTCCACCGGCTTTGGACCGGGTGGGGCGACGGTCGAAGATGTCCGGCTGTTAAGGAGTGCTGTGGGAGGATCCGTAGGAGTCAAAGCAGCGGGGGGAATCCGGGACCTGGCCACCGCGCTAAGAATGGTTATGGCCGGTGCAAACCGGATCGGTACGAGTTCAGGAGTGAAGATTATTAAGGAATGGCAAAACGATGCTATATTTCGGCAGGAAGGAGCGCAGAAATGAGCTGGAAGATTATTGCAGTGGCACTGATAACCGCGGCATTGGCTGTGCTGTGGTATTTTACTTCCCCTTGAGGGCCGCGAGGGCGGTGCTAAGTTTAGCACCAAATCGTATTTAACCGGGAATGAAGCTTATTAAAAGCTGATTTAATATACTTACTTAAGAATTGCCGGATGATAACTTAAGTAACACCGCCAATACCCTTTTTCATTGCGCATTCAAGCAACTTTTCCCGCCAAAATACCGTATGGTTCGTTATTTTCTTCATAAAGTAACATTCCAGACATTGCTGTAGGATCTTATTTCCCGGTGCGCGGCAAATTGCGGTTTTCCCTTTAATGTCAAAACAAACCGGTAAAAGGGCCGCTTCATTGAACGTTCACTGGTCAGCAGAGGATTCACTAATTCTGGTTTATTCTGTTTTAACAAAGTTTTTTATTCTATTTTAAAAAAGTTTTTATAATTAGGTATTGAAAACCAAGGCCGTATATTCTACAATTAGTATAAAATTATCTAAAATTACATCATAATACCACTTTTGCCGCTATCTATTTACAACATTCGACTTTATAAACATTTAAGTCACCCTACTTTATTGCAGATAATACTATTGGATATTGTTGGACATCCTTACAAAACACTTGTAAAAGATACGGGGACTTGAAAGGCTTGGTATTGGTTTCGAAAAGGAGGTGTTATCTCAGGGCGAGAAGGCGGTACCGTACCATGAGCCTACCACTGAAAGGAGGAAGGTTATGGCTACTCTAAACCGGCGTGATTTCCTGAAAATTTTGGGTTTAGGGACGGCGGGAATTGTGGGTCTCCCGGTTGCGGGCTCGGCGGCCGAGTTGCCGGCTCCTGTACCGGGATCGTACAGGCTCAAGCGTGCTAAAGAAACGGCTTCGATTTGCGCTTACTGCGGTTGCGGTTGCGGGTTGATCGTTTACAGCGAAGGTAATACTGTGGTATCCATCGAAGGCGACCCGGACCACCCCATCAATGAAGGAGCGCTTTGTCCAAAGGGCATCGCCATTTCTGATGTTAACACCATAGTAAGCCAGAACGGGCAGCGTGTTCCTAACCCGCGCCGGGTCACCGACGTCTTATACCGCGCTCCCGGCAGCACAAAGTGGGAGGTAAAAGACTGGGACTGGGCGATTAAGCGGATCGCCAAGAAGGTAAAACAGACGCGCGACGCAACCTTTGAACAGACCGACGCAGCCGGTGTTACGGTTAACCGTACCCAGGCCATCGCCCACCTTGGGAGCGCCTCGATCGACAACGAAGAGAACTACCTGATGCACAAGCTGCTTCGGGCGTGCGGCATCATAAACATCGACCACCACGCCCGCCTCTGACACTCCACTACTGTGGCCGGTCTGGCTAACTCATTCGGCAGGGGGGCAATGACAAACCACTTCATCGATTATAAGAACTCGGATGTCATTATGGTTATCGGTGCCAATCCCGCAGAAAACCACCCCATGGCGATGCGGTGGATCGTCCGGGGCAGGGAGAAGAAGGGCACCAAACTGATCGTCGTTGACCCTCGATTTACCAAAACCGCGGCTCTTGCGGATATCTATGCTCCCCACAGGCCCGGGACGGACATTCCGTTCCTGCTCGGTATAATGAACTACGCTATCCAGAACAACCTTTACCACCACGAGTATGTTGCCAAGTACACCAACGCCTCCTATCTCATTAACCCGGAATTCAAAATCGAGGACGGCCTTTTTTCCGGTTTTACGTTGAAGAACGGCAAGCCTTCTTACGATACCGCAACCTGGCAGTATCAGAAAGAGGGGAACAAAATCAAAACCGATTCAACTTTAAGAGATCCACACTGCGTGTTCCAGATACTCAAAAACCATGTGGCCCGCTACGACGTTGATACCGTTTGCAAGATTACAGGGACACCCAAAGACCTGTACTTGAAAGTATGCGAGACTTACTGCGCAACCGGCCAACCGGGGAAAGCGGGTAACATTGTGTACGCGATGGGCATTACCCAACACACGTACGGCGCACAGAATGTGCGCGCCGTTGCCGTACTACAACTGCTTCTCGGCAACATCGGTATTGCCGGCGGCGGCGTAAACGCACAGCGCGGCGAGTCAAACGTTCAGGGTTCAACGGACCTGGCGATGCTTTACGACGTCTTGCCGGGCTACTTAGGGATGCCGCAGGCCGCAAGCCATCCGAAGCTCAAGGATTACATTGAGAGGGAGACGCCCAAATCCGGGTACTGGTCGAACAAGCCCAAGTTCTTGATAAGCATGCTCAAGGCCTGGTACGGTTCTAAGGCCACTGCGGATAACGATTTTTGTTACGACTGGGTGCCCAAGTTAGACGGTCAGGACCATTCCCACATGGCTATCTTTGAAGCCATGGCCGAAGGTAAAGTTAAAGGATTCTTCGCCTGGGGGCAGAACCCGCTGGTGGGCGGTCCGTCTGCTGCGGCTGAAGCAAAGGCGATGGAGAAGCTGGAGTGGCTGGTTGCCGTCGACCTTTTTGAGACTGAGACGGCAGCCTTCTGGAAGCGTCCCGGCGTAGATCCGAAGAGCATCAACACCGAGGTGTTTTTCTTGCCTGCAGCCATGTCCTTCGAGAAGGAAGGAACAATAACTAATAGCGGCAGGTGGATACAATACCGCTGGAAGGCTGTGGACCCGCCCGGTAATGCCAAGTCCGACCTCTGGATCGCGGACCGGCTCTTTAAGGCCATCCGCGCCGAGTACCAGGCCGGCGGAACCTTCCCGGATCCGATTGTAAACATGGTGTGGAACTACGATACTCCCGGTAATGAGGAACCGGATATTGCCAAGGTGGCCCTCGAAATAAACGGTTTCTCAGTGGCAGACGGTGCACCGCTTTCTACTTTCGGCAAGCTGAAGGATGACGGCTCTACTGCTTGCGGCATGTGGATTTACACCGGGTACTGGGCGGATCTGGACCCGTTGAAGGTAGCCTGCAAAAAGCGGCAGCGGGAAACTTCCGGGATCGGCACGAACCTCAACTGGTCTTTTGCCTGGCCGCTGAACCGCCGGATCATTTACAACCGGTGTTCGGCCGATCCGAAGGGGAACCCCTGGAATCCGGCAATTCCGGTGGCGGCCTGGGACGGTGCCAAGTGGGTTCTCAATGATGTGCCGGACTTTAACGCATCGGTGCCACCGGAGACGTCGGCCGCGACGCCTTTCATCATGCAGCCCGAGGGAGTAGGACGGCTGTTCGCCGCGGGATTGAAAGACGGCCCGCTTCCGGAGCACTACGAACCGATGGAGAGCCCGGTGAGGAACATCATGTCCAGCCAGCAGAACAATCCGCTGGTCAGGCCGCGCAAGCCGGAGTTCGGCGGGCTGAGCGCTGCTGCCAACCCCAGGTTCCCGTATGTGCTTACCACTCACAGGCTTATCGAGCACTACCAGAGCGGTGCAGTCACCAGGAACTGTCCCTGGATGGTTGAGTTGATGCCGGAAATGTTTGTATCGATCTCGGAAAATTTGGCGGGCAGGCTTGGCATCAATCCGGGCGACAAAGTGGTTGTTTCGACCGAACGCGGAGAGATCGTATGCAAGGCCAACGTTTTGCCCATCCTCAAGCCGCTCAAGATAAACGGCAGAGACGTCGAGATCGTAGCCATGCCGTGGCACTGGGGCTACCAGGGGCTCGGATCGGGCGCGAGCGCCAACAGCATCACTCCGTATATTGGCGATCCAAATACCCAGATTCCGGAGTATAAGGCGTTCACCTGCAATATCCGTAAGGCTTAGCCGCCTGATCCCATATAGAAAGGATGGTGTGGAATGCCCAAAGCAGTACTCGTGGACCTGACAAAGTGCATCGGCTGCCGGAGCTGCCAGGTGGCGTGTAAGCAGTGGAACAACCTGCCCGCGACGGCCACTGCGTTTACCAACACGCGGGACAACCCGCCGGCCTTGGGACCGTCCACCTGGACCAGGGTGGAGCATAAACTGGTCGAATACGGGAATAGGATCAAGTATCGCTTTGTAAAGCGCCAGTGTATGCATTGTCTTGAACCGGCGTGCGTGGACGCCTGCTTCATGAAGGTGCTTAAGAAAACACCGGAAGGGCCTGTGGTGGTCACGTCGGATAAGTGCATCGGGTGCTACTACTGTCAGGTCGCCTGTCCCTTCGGGGTACCGCGGTACGCGTGGAAGAAAGGAGTTCCCCAGGTCCGGAAGTGCCGCTTCTGCTACGACCCCGCCGGGGAGTACGACCGCCTGGGGCACGGTTTAATACCGGCATGCGTTCAGGCGTGTACCACGGGGGCGCTTAAGTTCGGTGACCGGGACGCATTAATCGCGGAGGCAAAAGGCCGTCTGAGCACCAACCCGAATTACGTTCAATACATTTACGGTGAAAAGGACCAAGGCGGCACCTCCTGGCTCTACATCTCAGATGTACCTTTCGCAGAGCTGGGGTTTGTATCCGGTTCGGGTATTGCCGGCCTGTTAAAAAAGCTAACGGGATAGCCCGGCAACCCGGAGCTCCTGAAAGGCAGGCTTTCCGATGACGGTAAAAGTAAACGGGCAAGAGCTGGAACAAATCCTAAACAAGATGGTTGCTTTATGGCGGGCCTTGGTTCGCTGCGAAGTAGGTGACCAGCTGGTGCACAGGGTTCCTACCGAAGATGAAAGGCGAAGGTGGAGGTCCGGCATGCCATGGCTGGCGCTTGTCCCTCCAGAGACAAGCGAGGAATCCTTTTCCCTGTTGATTGATTGCGTTACCGCAACGGCGAAGAAGGTTTTCCCGGAATTGTCGCCGGACCTTTCACGGGCGTCCGACTCCTTAAACGGGGGTACTCCGGTGCAGGAGGCTTTCAATCGTCTCCGAGAAAGGGTTTTAAAACATGACGGGAACACCCACGGGAACACCCAAAGGACCGGTTTTTCTGGTACCGTTTCTCCTGAGCTTCAGGGTTTCTTAGCTGGTGCGGCTTTGAAGCTGTTCATGTGGGAGTATGGCAAGGAGGCCGCGGGATGGTGCTCAGTTGCGGACTGGCAAAGAGGAATTTGCCCGGTGTGCGGGAATTATCCGAGTTTCTCCCTTTTGCGGGATGAGGAACGGACACGATACCTTTATTGTGATCTCTGCGGGACAAACTGGCGTTTTTCCCGGATAGGTTGTCCTTTTTGTGAATTCAGCCACGGGGAGCAAACCTTATTTGTCCTGGAGGGACATCCGGAGTACCGGATCTACGTTTGCGATGCATGCCGCGGCTACCTCAAGACTGTTGACGCGAAGTTGCGGCAGCCGGACAACCTCTTGTTGGAAAACATCCGCACGTCGTTCATAGATTTGCTCCTGCTCCGTGAGGGTTACCATAATCCGGCTGTAGATGGGGGCAACCTAACAGCCTTGGCCGAAGGGGGCAAACATCCTCTTTTGCAGGATTGATAACGGGATCAGGAGACGGGCTTTAACAAAGGAGCTTTGACAAAGGAGTCCCCCATGCCGCTGTCAAACGGCACCACGAAATCTGAAAAAGATTTTCATAACGTTTTGTGCCTGAGCGCAGCGAAAGGCATGGTTATAAGAATGAAAATGGGGCGAATAGACCCGTAAGCTGGTTACTTATTAGATGCAGAAGAGTACATAAACGGAACGCGACGAGGAGCGAGCAGTACAAGGAAGGCGCAGCCGGACGGGCCTGATTGGGAAGTGGGAAGTGGGAAGTGCGAGCTATGAAGAAATTCGCGCAGCGAATTTCTACCTTAAAGAAATCTCACCTCTAACCTCCCACATCCCACCTCTTAAATACTGGGCGAGCCTGACGCAGTAATGCGAAGCTCATCGCCGCGCCCCACGGAAGAAGAACGCATTCTCGGAGGAGTTCTGCCGAAAGCAGTTTTTGAAAGGAGGCCTGGCAGGGAAATGAAAAGGTGTTATCTTTTGACAGCATTCGTTTTTGGTTTGCTGTTACTGGTTGGGTTAACGAACTGGGGCAGCGAGCGGGTGGATGCTTATCCAAACCTGGGGAGCAACTGCGCCGGGTGCCACGGCAGCAAAGCTCCGCCGCCGGCCAAACCGGCGCCGAAACCGGCACCGTCTAAGCCGGCCGCGTCTAAACCGGCGCCGGAACCCGCAAAGCCAAAACCGGCGCTCACGGCGAAAAAGCCGGCGCCTGCTGTACCTGCTTCGTGCAGTGCGTGCCACCCCGGGGTTACATCGCCTGTAGCAGGGAAAGGTTGCGGTGATTGTCATAAGGGCGGCGCAGCCCATATGAAGGCGCCTTCAGCAGCCAACATCAAATCTGAGCCCGTGAGCATGGCGCTCATGTTTACAATCAACACCGGCTCAACAACGCACCTGAGCTTGAGCAAGCAGGGGGCACAGGCATGTGCCGGATGCCATAAGCACGCTTGCGGGGATGCCGGCAATAGCGGTGTACTGGTCCCGATAAAGAATAAAGCGGGTGACTATCTCGGCTGGGCGGAAGTGCGTAACGGTGCCGCCTATTTATTGGGAACAAATACACAGGTTCGCAGCATGCACAAAAACATCACCTGGGAACCCGGGCCGGGGGGAGGCGCTCAGGGAGCGACCATATGGGTATCCTCTTAGGCAATCGGCAGGATTTGTCCCGGTATGAGGGGAGTAAAACCGCGGCGGTGTTTACTCCCCCCAGTTTATCTTGTTATCGCTCGCAACTGACAGCGATTCTTAACAGCCGCCTGCCCGGTGCTGTTTCAAGGGATTGCCTTAGGTTTCTGATTCTTGTATATTAAACTAAGTTACAGAGGAGTATCGCCGACGGACGGCGGTAGAACTTCCTAAAAGGAGGCAGAAATGTATGCCGCATTGCAACTGCAGGACGGGAAAAAAGAGTCATGATCACGAGCACACTCACCCCGGGTATACGCACTCACACCCGCACCGGCACGGTGATCTGGTCCATGAGCACGAACACACCCACGAACCGGTAACACACAGCCACGAACATACGCACACCGGTAGTGAGCATGTTGGTGTACACATCGACCACGAGCACCACGGCGAGGAGCACGAACACACCCACTGAAACTGAGGCTGCAAGGAGCCGCTCTACAACTTCGGATGGCCGTTTTTAAGGTCAGACTACGAGGAGGAATTCGCTCAGCGAATTCCTCTTTTTCAACTATCGGGCCTCCAACCTTTAAAAGCAGCCGGTATCATTCTTCAGGTTCACTCGACCCGGTGACCCTGATGTTTTCGCAGACTTCTCTTTCGCTGCCGTCCATTGCCGTTTCCACGATCTTTAGTTTAGCATCCAGGATGGAGGGCACCTCCGTTTGCGCACCGCACGTTAAACAGCGGAAGATCCACGGACAACCGCAATCGGGGAGGTCCCAATTGACTTCGGCTCCGCCGCAGTCCTCATGGAAGACACGGGCCTCTTTTGATACTTTTTCGTAAGTAAAATCTTCCTTCTCTCCCCTTTTTCGAACCTTAATCGTAAACACTGTCTCACTCCCCTTCACACACAGGGAAACCGTTTCCGGCGGCATGGATTCGTCATTTGTTATACAGCACAGTTGTTCCGTCCCGGGTTTGCGGGTTGAGTATAATATTCGGAAAACCGCTTTGGTTTCCTGCAAGGAGAGTGTTGCAAGACAACTTAACCGCTCAAAAATGACTTCGCCTGCTTTTGGGTGGCTGAATTCGGGAATGACCTGGAGGCCGCGAAAAACGAGCATGGCGCGGAAGCCGGGAGGGGACGGGGCGGAGCGTACTTGGAGGTACGTGAGCACCCGGACCCGACCGGCTGACAAAGCCAGGCGAAGTTTTGCAGCGGTCTCCAAGGACCCTGTTTCAGGTTAACGGTTTATCTAACCCCGGCACAGGGCTGGATGCTTGACCCTTCTGCAAAATTTACTATATAATGAAGCGACAAAAGACGATAAACAGTGGGCCTGAAGCCCGATCTTATTAATAAGATAGCTCTCTTTAAACGTATAAGATCAAAGGTAACATCTATTGCGCGGGGGTATTTCGCTAATGCAGGGCAAAGAGATTCGCCAGCGGTTCCTTCAGTATTTTGAAAAGAACAGGCACGTTGTCATGCCGAGCGCTTCGCTGATACCCGCGAGTGACCCGAGCTTGCTCTGGACGGCGGCGGGAATGGTTCCGTTCAAACCTTACTTTACCGGTACGGCGACCCCGGAGCACCGCCGCGTCGCCACCTGCCAGAAATGTTTACGGACCCTCGACATCGAGTCGGTCGGCAGGACTTCCCGCCACCTTACCTTCTTTGAAATGTTGGGTAATTTTTCTTTCGGCGACTACTTTAAAGAAGCGGCCATTCCGTGGGCGTGGGATTTGATAACCAGGGATTTCGGCATCGACCCGGCGCGGCTGTGGATCTCGGTTTACCTTGATGATGACGAGGCCTACTCGCTCTGGCGTAAAGTCGGTGTGCCGGAAAACCGTATTGTGCGGTTGGGGAAAGATACTAATTTTTGGGAAATAGGGGCCGGCCCGTGCGGCCCGTGTTCGGAGATCCACTTCGACTATGGTCCGGAATACTCGTGCGGGCCTGAATGTGCGGTCGGGTGCGACTGCGACCGCTTTTTAGAGGTTTGGAACCTGGTCTTCATCCAGTTTTACCGGGATGAGGCGGGCGGCTATACCCCCCTTGAAAACAAGGGCATTGATACCGGTATGGGGCTGGAAAGAATAGCAGCGGTGCTGCAGGGGGTAAAATCGGGCTTCGAAACCGATCTTTTCAGCGATTTGACCGGAGAGATCGCCGAATTGCTTAAGATTAATCCCGGTTCCGATAAGAGAGCGGAAATGGCCGTAAGAGTGATCGCCGATCATATAAGGGCGGTAACCTTTGCAGTCGCTGACGGTGCCCTGCCCTCAAATGAGGGCCGGGGTTACGTTATCCGGCGTCTGCTGAGGCGGGCGGTCCGCTTCGGGATGCTTTTCGGAGCCGTGGAACCGTTCCTCAGCGGGATGGCAAGCGGGGTAGTCGACAAGATGGGCGACGTATACCCGGAGCTTGTACGGAACCGGAGGCACATCCTGCGCGTGATCAAGGCAGAGGAAGAACGCTTTCTCGAGACGCTCGCCCAGGGTACTGAAATCCTTAACCGGATGATTGCGGAGGCTGCAGGGGCAAAGAGTAAAACGCTTTCCGGGGAGGCGGCTTTTAAGCTTTACGACACATACGGATTCCCCCTGGAGCTAACGGAGGAGATCTGTGCCGAACACGGCTTCAGCGTGGACCGGGAAGGGTTCTCGGCAGCGATGGAATTCCAGCGCGAGCGTGCAAGGCAGGCCCGTGAGACCACCGAATACCTTGGGGAGCGGGAACGGCTGTACCGCGGAATCAGGGAGAGCGGGGAAAAATCCCGGTTTATCGGTTACCATACTTTGCAGGGGCGGGCTAAAGTGCTGTTTCTCGCGAAGGAGGGCAAAAAGGTTGAAAGCGCCGGAGCGGGCGAAACGGTTGAGGTGGTTCTTGATTCCACTCCCTTTTACGCCGAGGCGGGCGGACAGGTAAGTGATACCGGTATGTTTACGTCGGCGGATTTTCAGGCGGAAGTCCTGCACGTCGACCGTCCTGTTGAAGATGTCATTGTGCATCGAATAAAGATCTTACAAGGCACTTTGAACGGGAGCGCCGGTCTCACGGCTTCGGTGGACGCGGCCCGCCGCCGGCAGATAACCCGTAACCATACCGCAACCCATCTTTTACACCAATCATTGAGGATTATTCTGGGGCCGCACGTTAACCAGGCCGGCTCGCTGGTAGCTCCGGACCGGTTGCGTTTTGATTTTACCCACTATCAGGCGCTCACTGCCGGAGAACTGGAGCGGGTGGAGCGAATGGTCAACCAGGCCGTTCTTGACGGTATGCCGGTGGAGGCGTTTGAAACAACCTTTCAAGAAGCTAAAGAAAGGGGAGCAATTGCGCTTTTCGGTGAGAAGTACGGAGACAGGGTACGTGTTGTCAAAATAGGAGACTTCAGCATGGAACTTTGCGGTGGAACGCATTTACGGAACACTGCCGAAACAGGCTTGTTTAAGATCGTGTCTGAGGGTAGCGTAGCTTCTGGAATAAGGCGCATTGAAGCGGTGACCGGAGAGGCTGCGCTGGCCTTTGTAAACGCAATAATCGACGATTATCAACAAGCGGCCGCGGTTTTAAAAGCGCCGCCGCGCAATCTGTCTTCACTTGTAAGGGCGCTGACGGGCCAGCTCAGGGAGCTGACACGGGAAAACGAGGCGCTTAAGGACAAACTTGCTGCCGGTGAAGTGATGGAGCTTTTGAACCAGGTTCAGGTTGTTGAAGGTGTTAAAGTGCTGGTCACGAAGGTCAGTACTTCCGACATGGCGAGGCTGCGCAGCTTGACAGACATTTTACGGGAGCGGCTGGGTTCGGGAGTGGTCATCCTCGGAAGCGTGGTGGATGAAAAGGTTAACCTTATTGCTGCGGTAACTGAGGATCTGATCCCACGGGGACTGAACGCCGGTTCCTTGGTAAAAGAGGTTGCACGGGTCGTTAACGGCGGCGGCGGGGGGCGACCGGACCTTGCGCAGGCGGGGGGTAGAAACCCGGCGCAGCTTGACAATGCATTACAAACCGGAAAGATGATAATAAAAGAAAGGCTCTCCCTTCCCCCGCATTAAAAAATTTAGGATAAAATCTTTTCCATATAGAGAGGAAAGTCGGCCGGGGAAGTGAAGTATATCTTAAGGTATCAACACCAGGAGCGTGCTGCAAAACCCACACTTGCAGGAAGTAAACCTATGTATGCCTGGGGCAAGTGATTTCAAGCGAGTCCGACTTCTGATGTCCGGCATCCGACATCTGGCTTTGCCAGGTGAAGTTTTGCAGCAGTGTCTTGCAAAAGGGTTGCGGGGGGGTTTATGTGGAAGATACCAAGACTGGAGAAAAGACCGTGATGTTTCAGGTCAAGAAAGAAGAGCCGCAGACTATCCGCGACATCGTTTCCGTAGTGGTTACGGCGCTCAAGGAAAAGGGATATAACCCAATAAACCAGCTCGTAGGATATCTGCTTTCCGGAGATCCGGCTTATATAACAAGTTACCGGAACGCCCGCAACCTGATCCGCCGCCTGGAACGGGACGAACTCATGGAGGAGTTCGTCAGGGCTTATCTCAAAAAGGAAGGCATAAGGTACCAAGATTATTGATGTGGAATTCCGTCCAGCAGTCTTACCTGCCAGAGGCTTTCGTCTCTGGTATTATTTTAGAGGCGGCAAGGGTGATGGAATGAGAGTTCTTGGACTCGACGTAGGCGAACGAAGAATTGGGCTGGCGGTCAGTGACCCGCTTGGAATAACTGCGCAGGGGTTAGGAGTTTTGAATAGGGGAAAATTAAATGAAGATGTTGAACAACTCCAAGCGCTTGTCAGGAAGTACGAGATTGAAGAGATCGTAGTCGGCTTACCGCGTGCGCTCGATGGTGGCATGGGGCCCCAAGCGCAAAAGGTTGCCGAATTTGCATCACTTCTTGAAAAAAAGGGTATTAAGGTGAAGTTTTGGGATGAACGGTTCACCACCAGCGCCGCAGAACGATACCTGATTGAGGCCGATGTCAGCAGGGAAAAACGGCGGCGAGTGATCGATAAAACGGCAGCGGTTCTCATCCTCCAGAGCTATCTTGACAGCCGGCGCGCGCCCGGAGCAGGCAGGGCTTGACGCCATCGTATTCCAGGTATATAATCCCATTATCTTGAAATAGGGAAAGGTGATATAATGGCGGATGAACTCGAAGTCATCACCCTCATAGATGAAGACGGCGAGGAACACGACTTTGAAGTTTTAGATATTCTGGAAGTTGACGGTTCGGAATACGCTATTCTTGTACCTGTCGGACAGGACGAAGAGGCTGCTGAAGCCATCATCCTAAAGTTCAGCCAGGATGAAGAAGGAAACGAAATTTTAGTTGACCCGGAAGATGATGAGTGGGAAAAAGTGGCAGATTTTTGGGAGGAAACTCGCTTTCAGGGCGACAAAGATAACTAAAGGGAGTCCCCCATGCCGCTATCAAGCGGCACTAAGAAGGATGAAAATCGGGCGAATAGACCTGGAAGCTGGTTACTTTAGATGCAGAAGAGTAACATAAACGGAACGCGGCTCATCGCCGCGCCCAATGGAAGAAGAACGCATTTTCGAAAGAGGGCCGCATGCCGCGTTGCGGCACAACGAGGAATAAAAATGTACGTGGGACCTGCGGCAAGACCGGAGCCGCGCCGTATGACGAGCTGCGAACCGCACTTGAGCCGGTGCAACGGCTCGGGATCCGGATGCCGGTAGGGATGCCGGCAAGCGCAACCGAGGGACGCCGAGTTTGCGCGGTGCCGTACGGAGAGCCGGCGACGAGCGCCAAGACGGGTCAGCGCGGGAATCCGGCGCGCGCCGGTCTGCCTAAGGTCGCCGAGGCAGAAACCTTGCATTTATGGAGGAGGGCGTTCGTTTGCGCCGCACGGTTGTCTTGGTTGCGGCTATCGTCCTGGTTTTTGGGTTTGCAACCAGTGCGTTTGCGCTTTGGACGGTAGAAAAGACTAACGTCCGTCCCGACATTATTGTTGACGGAGTGAGAATAGGCGGAATTCCTTTTGGAGGGCTGACCGCCGCGGAGGCTATGGCTAAGCTGAGGGCATGCGAGGCGCAAATGCTGTCCCGGCCGGTAAGGTTGGAGTGTGCCGGGCGTACTTGGCCTTTACCACTTGAAAGAGCCGGTGTTCGTATTGACACCGAAGTCTTGGAAAAAGCGTTGGCTGTAGGCCGTCGGGGTTGGCTCGTAAAGCGCTATCTTGAAAGGCGGCGGGTTTCGCGGGACGGTGTTGATTTTCCGATCAAAGTAAGGGTTGACCGGGAAAAGCTTACCTCTCTCGTCGCGGAGTTAACCAGAGAATTAACGGTGTTGCCTCAGGATGCCGGTTTCAAGGTGCTTCCCGATGACACCATCACCGTGGTTCCCAGCCGGGACGGGCGGTGTGCAGACGCAGAGGCTGCTTACAGCCAGCTGCTTGCAATTCTGAACAAGGGCGGCAAACCGGTAGTACGGGTCTGGCTTAAGGAAATACCGCCCAACCATACGACCGGTGAAATCCTTTCCATGGGTCTCAATTGCCTTCTCAGTGAGTTTACGACCACCTTCGACCCCACCAAGGCAAACCGGGTCTATAACATCAGCGTTGCCGCCGGCGCACTCAACGGATTGTTGGTAAAGCCAAGGGAGGTGGTTTCATTTAATGAAATCGTCGGTCCCCGTAGCACCGAGACGGGTTACAAAACGGCGCCGGTGATATTGAATAATGAATTTGTCGACGCTGTAGGTGGTGGGGTCTGCCAGGTCGCGACAACACTGTATAACGCGGTGTTGTTAGCCGGGCTTGAAACCGTCGAGAGGCGCAACCACTCGTTACCGGTAAACTATGTACCGGCAGGGCGGGACGCAACGGTGGTTTACGGAGGCTCGGACTTCAAGTTTTTAAACAACACCGGCAGATACCTTTACCTCCGCACCTCGGTGAGCCGGAACCACCTTACTGTTAAAATCTACGGTAACAGCAATTTTAAACGCCGCGTGGAAGTCCGCAGTTGGATCACCAAGGTTCTCGAACCGAAGGTTATCAGGCGCGAGGACCCGAACCTCGAAGCCGGAAAAATCGTGGTTAAACAGAAGGGCATCTGCGGTTATCAGGCTAAGGCGGAGCGCCTTATCTGGGATGGTAAAAGGGTGCTGAGGGAACAACTGCCGTCGAGTTCTTATCATCCCCTCAATGAGATTATAGCTGTGGGAACCAAGGTTATACCGTCCGTGGTTTCACCGCAAAAGCCCGGGGAACCTGAAACGTCTATGCCACAAGAGTTGCCCGGTGAAAGAACCGGCAGCGCCCCTCAGCCAAGCCGCGAGGAACCGAGAGAATCAACCGCCGGTGACGTTTATGAAGGCTTTAATCAGAGACTTGATACCTGGTTATTGGAACAAGTTCAATAGATGGGTTTCTGGAACGCTGGGGGCTATTAGAGGAAGGTGTACTCCTGCCTTAGCATTTATGCTTTTGGCGGTCCCGGTTTTCTTCGCAGCGGCAGCTATTGCGTATGTTTCCGTGGGATTGCAACCACGGGGGGGCGGGAAGTGTATCGAGTTTGTGATACCGGAAGGAGCTACAACGGGTTGGGTGGCGGAAAGTCTTTATCGGAACGGAATAATCAGGAACCCGGCCCTTTTTCGTTTATATGCCCGCACGCACGACCTTGACAAACGAATTGCGGCGGGAACCTACAAGGTTTCGTCCGGGCTTTCGGTACCGGAGTTACTCAGGCTGTTAACCGGTGGCGGGCAGGTAACTAAAAGGTTTACCCTTCCTGAAGGGCTGACGGTCAAGGAGATCGCTGCGCGTCTGGAACAGCAAAACGTTGTTAACGCAGAAGCTTTTCTTAAGGAACTGCAGACCGGGAAGTTCGATCATGCATTTTTGCCCGGTGGCCTGGCCGGTCTGGCAAGGTTTGAAGGGTATCTTTTCCCTGATACATATCAGGTTTTCTCGGACGTTTCAGCCCATGCGGTCATTGAGCTTATGCTTCGCCGCTTTGCTGCGGTGTCTGAAGAACTAAACCTGCCTGCCGAAGCGGCCAGACACGGTTTAACCGTTCACCAGGCGGTTACCCTCGCATCTCTTGTAGAGCGGGAAGCAAAACGCAGCGAGGAGCGGGCACTCATAGCAGGGGTGCTGTACAACCGTCTTCGCAAGGGGATGCCGCTGCAGGTGGACGCCACTGTACAATACGCCCTTGGTGTACACCGGGAGCGCATCCTGTACAAAGATCTGACGGTTGACTCCCCCTACAACACTTACCGCGTTACCGGGCTTCCGCCCGGGCCGATCGCGGCTCCCGGACGCGCTTCGTTGTTAGCGGTAATCCGTCCGGCGGAAACCGACTACCTGTACTACGTGGCTAAGCCGGACGGGAGCCATGCTTTTTCCCGAACACTTTCCGAACACAATGCAAACAAAAGATGCTATCAGGGTGCTCCGTAGCTGTAAGTATACTTGCGGCCCCTTAAGAGGTAATCCAAAATCCCTTAAGCCTCCAACAAGGCAACCAGCCGGCCGTTTTCCCGCCTCACCAGTTTTCTGCTGATTAATTCGGACAGCACGTCTTCGTAGACGGGCCGGTACTGACCGTTAAAGAAAAGATCGACCGCTTCCCGGAACCAGTGGGTCCTGTTCAGGTATTCGAAAAAGCCTTCCTCCTGGAGTCCTGATTTGGCTAACAAGGTGTAGAGGATTATCTTTTTCATCTGGTCGCGCCCCAATCTTTCGGGCTCGTTTATAAAGGATTCTAATCTTCTACGACAGCGGTCGATTGCACCTTTAGGGTCATAAATCGGGCTCCCGTGGCCGGGGTAGATCACCGAAAGATCCAGAGAAGACAATTTTTCGAGTGACTGCTGGTGCAAAAACGGGCTGATGTTCCCTTCGATGCGGGTTGTGAGAACGCCGAAGTCGCCGTCCCAAACGGCATCGGCGGAAAGGAGGAACCGGTGTTGCGGCGAGTAAAGTGCAATCTGCCCGGAGGCGTGTCCCGGTGTATGCAGTACGACCAGTTCAAGGTCGTCCAGCCTTATGACGTCACCTTCTGTAAAGCTCCTGTTTACCGTGAAGAAGTCTGCCTCCTGGTCATAGTAGCGCCACCATGTGTACCAGTCATTTTTTGTTTGAATAAAGTTACGGTCTATGAGGTGCATCCCGATTTCGCAACCGGAAAGCTCCTGGATGTACCGGTTTGCGCCGATGTGGTCACAGTGGCAGTGCGTTGAAATGATCAGCTCTACTTGCCGTATGTCAACACCGGTTTGCTGGATAAGATGCAATGTCCGCTGGAGGTCCCTTTTGTACCCCGTGTCGATAAGAACTTTGGCTTTTCCGTTGAAAACGAATTGGTTTCCGTTTAGCCAGCCGCGTTCGATGAAATAAAAATTATCCACCACTTTTTCGATCACAGGTTAAGTATCCTCCTTATGTTGCAGCAATGCCGGGCTGCGGCATTAACTCTAAAGAGAGCCGCTCGCGGTCAGCCCAAAAGCGCTTGCGTGCATAACTTATCGTTCCCTTGACTTGACAAACCGGTTCACCGGGCGGGTTCCCCTAAAACCTTCCGCCCGGCGTTATGGGTAAATGCCTGATTTAGCTGCTCATATATGATTTTACCACCAGGCTTAGCTTTTTGACACGGTTTTCCGACCGACCCGGGCGCGCAATTATTTCCGCAGCGCCGTATAACCGGCTTCCGGACGGGTTAAGCTTTCCGTGAGGGAATCGTGAGGAAAGCATGTACCTTTGCAAAAGACGCTTGGTCTGGTTTCTGTTCGGCGCGTCCCTGCTATTCGGGGGATTGCTGCTGCGACTCGCATTCATCCAACTGGTTGAGGGACCGGGATATTCCTGTTCAGCTTTCAGGCAGCAGGCAGCGGCCTTGTCCTTAGAAGAGTGCCCCAGAGGAAGCATTCTGGATAGAACCGGGGTGTCTTTAACTGGTGAACGTTTCACGAAAAGGGTAGCCGTCTTTACGGAACTGTTGAAAGACACGGATTCTGCGGCTCGGCATCTGGCTGCCGTTTTAAACGCGCCGGAGCAAAGGATAAAGGAAATGATTGAAGGAAAAACAAACTTGCTTCCTTTCCCGTTAAGCGAGGAGCAGGCAACGGCGGTTAAGCGGGCGGGCTGGCCCGGAATCGCAGTGGTTCCGGTTAAGGAGCGTTACGGGCCAAGACCGCTTGCTGTGCACGTGGTCGGCTATTTGGGAAAGATCGATTCTCCTTCCGAGTGGCGAAGACTTAACAAGGGGATCAAGCGTTATAATTTCGGCGATTATGTTGGAAAGGCCGGTCTCGAGTACTATTACGAGCACCTGTTGAAGGGTACGGTTCCCTGTTCAATGGCAGGTTCGTATCGCGATGCGCAAGGGAGAACCCTTAACGGTCTTGGCTTGGAAATCCGCAAACAAGCTGACGCATCAAGGGCCGATGTGGTTTCAACTCTCGACGCTCGCCTGCAGACGGTGGTCGAAGACGTAATGGATTTGCATGTTCCGTGCGGAGCGGTCGTGGTTCTGAAGGCGGGCACCGGGGACATATTAGCTGTCGGGAGCCGGCCAGCTTTTATTCCGGTAAGTCCCGGGGTGATAAAAAGAAGTGTTCAAGGGGAGGTCTTTTTGGACCGCGCGTTTTCTCCCTATCCACCGGGTTCTGTTTTTAAGATTGCGGTTGCGGCAGCAGCCTTGGAAGAAGGGATAGTTACACCCCGCACCAAGTATTACTGCCGGGGTGCTTCCGATACGCTTGTTCCATGCTGGAACCGGGAGGGGCACAAAGAGGTAGATTTTGCACAGGCGTTTGCATCCTCATGCAACCCGACCTTTGCCCGGGTAGGGCTGAAATTAGGCAAAAAACGTTTGGTTGAGTACTGTAAGGCGTTCAGGCTGGCGGACAGAAGCGTGGTCGGCTACCCGCTGCCTTCCGATTCCAGGCAGGACCCTGCTACCTACCTTAAACCTTACAACCTGGTGAATATCAGCGTAGGCCAGGGGCCGCTTCTGGTAACGCCGGTTCAGGTTGCTGCCTTGGTAAATACAATGGTAAACGACGGGGTCTATGTCCGGCCGCGTCTCGTAAAGGGTTTTCGGCGGCAGGCTGAAGTTACAGAATTGCCGCAGGATGGCGGAAAACGCGTTATTTCTGCTGAAACGGCGCGCGTGGTCAGGGAAATGATGGCCCTCTCAACTGCCGGGGGAACGGGTTCGAAGGGTTTTCTTGAGGGCTACGGAAGCGCGGGGAAGACCGGTACGGCGGAAGTTGACGGCGAACGGACCTATGCGTGGTTCGCCGGATACGCACCCCTTGACCGTCCGCGTTATGTAATCGTGGTTATGGTTGAAGGCGGCCGAAGCGGGGCGGGGGATGCAGCCCCTGTCTTCAAGGAGATCGCCGAAAGAATTCTTTCTTTAGAAAATACTACTTCATCTTTTAACGCCGAACAGTTAAAATAAAGTATTATACCTCTTATTTTATGGAAGCGTCCGAGAAGCCGATTGATAATTGAAGAAGGGGTGGCATTATACTATACTATGTTTTAGATTTAGATTTGCTTTAATTCAAAGAATTTAAGGGGTGGGGTTTTTGCCTCAGTACGAGTTTGAATGCCTGGACTGTTCTTACCGGTTTACCATTCTTGTTGCTTGGGCGGAACGGGAAAAGGTCCGGTGCCCGCGGTGCCGGAGCAGCAATTTGAAACAGGTATGGAGTGTTTTCAGTGCACGCAGTAAGGATTACGGCGGTGGCGGTTGCCAGCCGGCGGCCAAAGCCGGGTGAAGTATATAAGGTTGATGGGTTGGAGGCCCACTCAGTTTTGACCCGTGGGGGGTGAAGTGGAAGTGATTTTAGAGGTAAACGAGCGGAATTTTGAAAAAGAGGTATTGCAAAGCAGCGTTCCGGTGATGGTGGACTTCTGGGCGGCATGGTGCGGCCCTTGCCGTAGTATGTCGCCGGTAGTGGAGCAGGTGGCCGATGAGTTTGCGGGCCGTGTTAAGGTGGCTAAACTAAACGTTGACGAAAACCAATCCTTGACACAGCGGTACGGGATAAAGGGTATCCCAACCCTCCTCTTTTTCCAAAACGGAAAAGTGGTTGCTCAGGAGGTGGGGTACACCCCCAAGGACTCTGTAACTCAGAAGCTTAACCGCATTCTCGGCATTGATTGAGACCTCTATGCAGTTAATGGATTGAAGGAGGGTCACACCCGCGGCCTTGTATAAAAGAGACTTAATGCCTTGTGCGCTACCGGGATTCGTTGGGGGCAGGCAAACTATTTAAGTTGCATACCGTATGGTTTTGTGCTATACTACTTTCGGTATATCGTTCCGGCGGAGTTATTCTTGGCAAAGAGTGGGTAGTTCCCACTCTTTCGTCTTAATTTAAAGTCTTAATTAAAGAACGGAAAAAACGTTTGCGGTGACAGTGACAATTATTGTCTGGAGGGAATCAGGTTGCCGGCAGCAAAAAAGATAGTTGATGCGGTGGTAACGGATGCAACGCCGGTGGCTGAAGCACTCGGCCTGGAGCTTGTGGACGTTGATTACCGGAAAGAGGGAGGTCGCTGGTTCCTCCGGGTTTATATCGATAAGCCCGGGGGTGTAGGCCTTCAAGACTGCGAGGTTCTATCAGAAAGACTTAGCCGGATGCTGGATGAGAAAAACCTTATCCCGCACGCATACTTTTTTGAGGTTTCCTCTCCGGGGGTTGAACGGCCGCTTAAGAAACCTGCCGATTATGTGCGTTTCACCGGCCGGGATGCACAGGTCCTCACGACAACCCCCGTTAACGGGAGGCGGAAGTTTACCGGAACAATTGTCGCTGCTGAAGAGGGTTTAGTCCGGCTTGCGGTCGATGGATCAGAAGTCGAAATTCCTTATGGAGTCATTTCCAAGGCCAGGCTGGTATTTCGTTGGTAATTGGGGGGGTGTACAGTTTTGAATACGGAGTTCCTGAGAGCACTTCGTGACCTGGAGAAAGAAAGAGGCATTTCGATCGAACTGTTGCTTTCTGCGATTGAGGCAGCGCTTCTTTCCGCTTATAAACGCAATTTCGGTTCGTCACAAAACGCACGAGTGGATATCGATCGGGAGACCGGTGAATGCAGGGTTTTTGCGCAGCGTTCCGTGGTTGAGGTTGTATCTGACCCCCGGGAGGAGCTTTCGCTTGAAGAAGCCAGAAAGATTGATCCGCGCTATCAGGTGGGTGATACGGTAGAATTGGAGGTAACCCCCCGGGATTTCGGCAGAATCGCTGCGCAGACCGCGAAGCAGGTGGTGGTTCAACGCATCCGCGAGGCGGAGCGCAATATGATTTACGAAGCTTTCGCCAGTCGCGAAGGGGATATTATCACAGGTATTATCCAGCGGATCGAACAGCGGCACGTTTATATCGAACTCGGCAAAACGGAGGCGGTGCTTCCGCCGTCAGAACAGATGCCCGGGGAGCGTTACCGGCAAGGTGACCGGATTCGGGCTTGTATTTTGGAGGTCCGTAAAACAACCAAGGGACCCCAAATCATCGTGTCGCGGACACACCCTGGCTTTTTACGCCGGCTTTTTGAGCTTGAGGTACCCGAGCTCCATAATGGGATCGTGGAATTGAAAGCAGTGGCGCGTGAGGCGGGATTTCGTTCAAAGATAGCGGTGTACTCGCGGGACCCCAACGTCGATCCTGTCGGAGCTTGTGTCGGGCCGAAAGGAACCAGGGTACAGGCTGTAGTCAATGAGTTGCGGAACGAAAAGATTGATATTATCCGCTGGGACCCGGATCCTTCACGGTTCGTGGCTGAGGCGTTGAGCCCCGCGAAAGCGGTAGCGGTGGAGACCTGGGATGAAGAAAAAATCGCCCGCGTGATCGTCCCGGACACCCAGCTTTCTCTCGCAATTGGGCGGGAGGGCCAAAACGCCCGTCTCGTTGCGAAGCTCACGGGTTGGAAAATTGACATCAAGAGCGAATCGCAGATGGAAGAAATTTACGCCCAGGAATATGCAACCATGTATGGAAAAGAGGAAGACGAATACGTGGAGGGCTCTGAGGTTGACTTCAGCGAGGCTTAAGGCTGCTGTTTTGCAGTTGACATGAAAGGCCTGGGAAGGGTTTGCTTAGTCTTGTCGAAATCAGGGTTTCTAATTCAGGTCCAGGTTCGCTGAACGTTTTTTCAGGAGGTGCAGGTTTTTGCCCAGACCCAAAAGAGTCCCCCAGCGCCAGTGTGTCGGCTGCCGGGAAATGAAACCGAAAAAAGAACTGATCCGTGTGGTACGGAGCCCGGACGGGCAAATTACTGTGGATCCGACCGGCAAAAAGTCCGGCCGCGGGGCGTACATCTGCCCGTCCGTGGACTGTTTGGCCGGTGCGGTTAAGGGGAAAAGACTTCAACGGGCGCTGGAGCATCCTGTGCCTGAAGGGGTTTTGGAAGCTATCCGAGAGGAGTTGATAGGGCGGTGTCCCAAAAAGATGTAAGGCAGTACTTAGGGTTAGGCCAACGGGCCGGGCAGGTTGTTTCAGGAGATTTCGTGGTTCGGGTTAAAATTCGAAAAAGGGAAGCATGCCTGGTTATCCTTGCTGCCGATGCCGCCAAGCAAACGATCCGTGACTTTCAGCGTTTTACCAAGGGGACCGGAATACCCGTTGTCATCTACGGTACAAAGACCCAACTTGGAGCCGCTTTGGGCCGGCCCCCGCGAGCGGTGGTAGCAGTCCTGGATGAACGTTTGGCAGAAAGGATTTTAAAAATCATAGAAGGGGGCGAGGTGCAGCGCTAGGTTTCTTAAGTACGGAGGTGATTGGATGGCGAAAAAGAGGGTGCATGAAGTTGCTAAAGAGTTGAAAATAGAGAGTAGGGAGCTTATCAAAAAGCTGACAGATTTGGGTATCCAAGTTAAATGCAATTTTTCTGCTTTGTCCGATGAAGAAATCGAGCGGGTACGCATGGCGCTTTCCCCGGCTGCTCCGGGCTCAGTTGCGAGCGGTACGGAGTCCGGTGGTCCTGTTGGGGCCGACAAGCCGTCGGCAGGGAAAGATGTTCTTCCCCAAAAACCGGCGGAAAAATACGACACTCATCCGAAACAGGGCGTGCAAAAGCAGGCCGAGCCGGCTGGTGCTGAGAGAAGGCCGGTACCAAAAGGTGAAAGGCCGCCAGAAAAACCCCAGTCAATTTCAAAGTACGGGCCGGGGTTAGTGGATAAAGTTCCTCAGCGCCCACCCGACAGGAGATTTGCGGAACGGCCGCTTTCCTTCGAGAAGAAGACAGGTCGCGGCATCCTTTCCGGGGTCACCGCGCGGCCGCTTCAGCCTGAAGCGAAACCTTCTCCATTAACCAAACCGGCTCCGGTAGGCCCCGAGACGGTAGAGCGTCCGGTAGTTCCTTCGCCTGCGGCAAAGACAGGTGCGCAAAAAGAGGCTGCTGTGCCGAGAGACGCGGCGCAGGCGCGGCCTCAAACGAGTCCGCAAACAACTTTAGTCAGCTTGCCGGAGGTTAAGAAATCAGAACCCAAGGCACAGCCCGGAAGGGCACCGGTACCGCGGCGCGAGCATCGACCGGGAGGGAAACCGGAGGGACAGAGACCGGTGGCTCAGCAGCCACGACAAAATGGGATCTGGTCCCTACGTGAGGATCCTCGCCTACAAACAGGGCAAGTCGGTGGACCGGTGGAGAAAAAGGGACAGCGCCCGGCAAAACTTGCTCCAATCCCCCCACCGCCACAGGAAAAAGGCAAGGTGCCTCAAAAACAGGAACGGCATAAAACCGACAGAAGGGTTAAAGAGCGGCCGGCTGACCGTCTGATACCCCAGTGGGAGGAAGAGGGCGAAAAGCTCAAGAGCAAGTTGATCAAGCGGCGGAAGGAGCCCCAGGCACAGCCGGCTGTAAGACTTGTTGAGAAGAAGCCGATCCAGATCGGCGAAACCGTTACTATTAAGGAATTGGCCGAGAAGATGCAGCGAAAGGCAGCCGACCTGATTAAGAGATTAATGATGCTCGGTATGATGGTAACCATAAATCAGGAGATCGACGCCGATACCGCGGTAATCCTGGCGCAAGAGTTCGGGTATGAGGTTGAGGTAAAACCGGAATTCGATATCGAGTCGCTTTTGGTTGAGGAACCGGAAACCGATCCGTCGAAGCTGAAACCCCGCCCACCGATCCTTACGGTCATGGGCCATGTTGACCACGGGAAGACGTCACTTTTAGATGCCATCCGGAAGACAAATGTGACGGCAACTGAGGCGGGAGGTATAACCCAGCACATCGGCGCGTATCAGGTGGAGAAGAATAACAGGAAGATCACGTTTATTGATACTCCCGGTCACGAGGCTTTCACTGCCATGCGCGCCCGCGGGGCAAAGGTCACCGATGTTGCGGTACTGGTGGTGGCCGCAGATGACGGCGTAATGCCTCAGACCATCGAAGCCATCAACCACGCCAAAGCGGCAAACGTTCCGATTGTGGTTGCGCTTAACAAAATTGATAAGCCGAACGCTAACCCCGACCGAGTGAAGAAGGAGCTGGCTGATCAGGGTCTGGTAGCCGAGGAGTGGGGGGGCGACACGATTTGCGTCCCGGTTTCTGCTTTGAAGAAGCAGGGTATCGAAGACCTGCTGGAGATGATCCTGTTGGTGGCCGACGTTTTGGATCTGAAGGCGAACCCCGAGCGTCCGGCAAGGGGGACCATTATTGAATCCAAACTTGATAAGGGACGGGGGCCCGTGGCCACCGTTCTGGTAGCGAACGGCACCCTCAACGTGGGAGATACCCTTGTCGCCGGCGGCCAGTTCGCCCGCGTCCGAGCGATGATCGATGACAAGGGTAAAAGGGTGAACCAGGTAGGGCCTTCCACACCGGTAGAGGTTCTTGGTTTTTCGGAAGTGCCGGAGGCAGGAGAAGCCTTTTTTGTCGTTGAGGAACGCCTTGCCCGCCAGATAGTCCAAAAGCGGCTGGCGAAAAAGCGGGAAGAAGAGGTGCGGGCGCGCGCGAAGATCGCTCTGGAGGATGTTTACAAACATATCCAGGAGGGGCAGATCAAAGAGCTGCCGCTGATTGTAAAGGCTGACGTCCAGGGTTCGGCAGAAGCTTTAAGCAAGGCTCTCCAGCGTCTCGGCACCGAAGAGGTACGGGTCAACCTCATCCATACCGGCGTCGGAGCGATTTCCGAAACGGACATCATGCTGGCTGCGGCTTCCGGGGCGATTATTCTTGGTTTCAACGTACGCCCCGACATTAACGCGCGCAAGGCCCAGGAACGGGAGAAGGTCGATATCAGGCTTTACCAGGTAATTTACGATGCCATTAACGACGTTAAAGCTGCGCTGTCCGGCCTCCTTGAGCCGGAGTACCGGGAGGTTCTGCTGGGGCATGTGGAGGTACGTAAGGTTTTCCATGCGTCCAGGCTGGGCACAATAGCGGGCTGCTACGTGACCGATGGCAAGATCAGCCGGGACGCCAATGTCAGGGTAATTCGTGACGGCGTGGTGGTTCATACCGGTAAGGTTGCATCGCTTAAGCGCTTCAAGGACGATGTCAGGGAAGTTGCGCAGGGGTTCGAATGCGGCCTGATGATCGAAGATTACGATGACATCCAGGAGGGAGACGAACTGGAGTTTTTCTCACTGGAGGCCGTAAAACGCCAACTTGAGTAAACCGGGAGGTGGCCGCCATGACTCACCGTGCGGCGCGATTGGCTGCGGCGATAAAAGAAGAAATGGCCGACATCCTCCAGAATGAGTTAAAGGACCCGCGCCTCGGTTTCGTTACGATTACCAGGGTTGAGGTTTCTTCAGATATGCGGTATGCGAAGGTCTATTACAGCGTCTTTGGGTCATCCGAAGAAGCGGATGCCACACTCGCTGTTTTGCAACGTGCGCAGGGATTTATCCGGAGTGTTTTGGGACGGCGGATTCGCCTCCGCCACATTCCGGAGATCACTTTTAAGATCGACCCTTCAATAGATTATGGGGTAAAGGTAACGCGCATACTTGATGAGTTAAAGAGGGAAGACGCCGGTGGTAAACAATATTAGCGACGTAGCCCGGAAATTAACCGAAGGTCAACGGTTTTTGGTAACCGGACACATCATGCCTGACGGAGACTGCGTGGGATCCATGCTCGCCATTGGTTTGGCACTTGAGCGGCAAGGCAGGGAGGTCAGCTTCGCCCTGCCGAGTCCTGTTCCCAGAATATATTACTTTCTACCCGGCGTCGACAGGATCAAGGTCAACCCGCCGCCGGCACAGCTTTGTACTGAAGCCGGTTTCGATCTGGTGCTCATTATGGATACTTCCGTTCCGGAACGGCTGGGTGAGCTCGGCGGTGTGGTACAAAAGCTGCGCCAGGCCGGCTCTACGACCGTACTTATCGACCACCACGTGTCCGCCGTTCCTTACGCAGATTTTAATTACATCGATCCCGGTGCGGCGGCGGTAGGGGAAATTGTCCATGATTTATTAAAAAGTCTCGGTTGGGAGATAGACAAGGATATTGCAGACTGCCTTTACGTTACCGTTGCCACCGATACAGGAGGTTTCCGCTTTGAAACCACTACCGCAGCAACCCATCGGAGGGTTGCGGAATTTATTGAAGCAGGAGTTAACGTACGGGAAATCAGCCTGAGGATTTTTGAGGAGAAGCCTTTAAAAAGCATATCAGCGGTGAAGGCGGCGCTAAACACATTAGAGTTAAGCCCATGCGGAAGGGTGGCCTGGATGACCATGGACCTGAATGTTGCTAAGCAACTGGAACTTGAGGACGAGCATACCGATGGAGTGGTGAATTACGGCCGTTCAATCAAGGGGGTTGAGGTGGCTCTTTTTTTTCGTGAGGTCGAGGCGGGACGCGTTAAAGTCAGTTTCCGTTCGAAGAATTATGTCGACGTGAGCCGGCTCGCCATGCAGTTCGGGGGGGGCGGCCATTCCCGGGCGGCAGGGGCATTGGTCGAAGGGAATGTCGACCAGGTACGGCAGGCCGTAGTCAGGGCAAGTCTTGCCGCTTTAAACAGTGATGCGCGGGAGTTCGAGAGTTGAAAGATGCAGGGAGTTATCAACATCCTGAAGCCGCCGGGAATGACCTCGCATGATGTTGTGGACTGGATACGGAGGCTTTCGGGGGTCAAGAAGGTGGGTCATGCCGGCACTCTTGATCCGGAAGCCAGCGGCGTTTTGGTAGTTTTGGTTGGCAAGGCGACCAGGATAGCACAGTTTATTACTCAGGAGGACAAAGAGTACCGGGCGGAGGCCATTTTAGGGATAGAAACCGACACCCAGGACTCTTCCGGCAGGGTAGTCAAGAGTGCGGACGCTTCTTGGGTGACTGCCGAAGACGTGTTGAATGTGCTGCCGCGTTTTACCGGCAGGTTAAGCCAGGTTCCGCCGCCTGTGTCTGCCGTTCACTACCAGGGCAAGAGGCTTTATCAATTGGCCCGCGCGGGATGTATTGTGGAGGCGTCGCCGCGGACGGTCGAGATTCGTTATCTGCGGCTTTTACGGGGTGAATGGGGAGGTAAAAACCCCCGGCTGCTTTTTGATATTGCATGCTCCAAAGGAACTTATGTCAGGACGCTTATATCCGATATCGGGAAAGTGTTAGGAACGGGTGCCTGTGTAGGCTTTTTGCTGCGTATACGCGTGGGCAGGTTTGCAACAGAAACGGCGTATACCTTGGAAGAAATGGCCGCGCTACAGGCCACAGGGTGCCTCGAGAGGGCGATTATCCCGGTAGCAGACGCTCTTGGGTATCTTCCGCCGGTTGAGGTTAAGCCTTCGGCGATTAAATCAGTGCAAAACGGGGGCAGGCTTTACCCGTCAGGGTCAACGACCGATATCGGACTGCTTCCGGCGGGAGCCCTTGCAAGACTGGTTTCCGGCCGGGAACTGTTAGCGGTCGCACGGGTGGAACGTTCGGCCGACGGCCGGGCAGTACTGAGGCCTGTATGGGTAAACGGATAGAATTGTCAATATCATACTAAACTGGAGGTTTCACGGTTGAAGATTCTTACTGACTATCACGGCTTGCGGCACAGGTACAAGCAAATATGTATCGGCTTGGGAAACTTTGACGGTGTTCATCTCGGTCACCAACACTTGATAAACCAGCTTGTAGGATTTGCCCGGAAGGTCGGTGGAACCGCCGTAGTCTTTACGTTTGAGCCGCATCCTGCCATGGTTTTAAAGCCGGAGACCGCACCGCCCCTTTTACTGGCACCCGAGCTTAAACACCGCATCATTGCGGGTTTCGGCGTTGACCTCCTGTTAGCCGTCCCTTTCACCCGGGAGTTTGCAAAGCTTGCCCCGGAAGAGTTTGTTAAAGAAGTGTTATGTGACGAAATAGGAGTGAAATCGGTTTTTGTTGGTTATAATTATACATTCGGGCACCGGGGGGTGGGTAAACCTGAGACCCTGGTCAGTCTCGGGTTACGGTATGGCTTTGAGGTCAACGTGGTTCCGCCGGTGACGGTGGACGGCAAACCGGTCTCTTCCACACTGATCCGCCATCTCGTTATGGAGGGTAAAGTGGGCGAAGCGCGGGCCTATCTCGGCTACTATCCGGTATTTGCCGGCACTGTGGTATCCGGTGAACATAGAGGGACCGATTTGGGTTTTCCAACGGCCAACTTAGAGGTAGATGATCGTATGGTGGTGCCGGCCAACGGCGTCTACGCCGTAAAGGTGAGGGTTGAGGGAGAAATCTTCCTCGGAGTGGCGAATATCGGTGTGTGTCCGACATTTGCAAGCGGTTTGCCCCGGAAGCGGCGGATAGAGGTTTATGTTTTCGACTTTTACGGCGATCTTTACGGTAAGCGTATAGAGGTTTCGTTTACGAAACGCCTGCGTGAGGAACGGCGGTTTAAATCGGCTGCCGAGCTTGCGGAGCAAATACGGTGCGATGTTGCGGCTGCCAGGGCGCTTGCTGAGTAATAATTTTATAGGTTTACCGACCCCTTACGGGCTTTCATAAAGGTACTTCTGCCTCCGTACAATAATAACTGGTTCGGGAACGGCAAGTCATTTACAGCGTCTCGTGTTTGTGCTAAAATCTCACTTGAGCGCTGTAGAACGGTGAAAGGTGGCGCGTGCTGTGGTTTGCTCGGACTTGGCTCCCAAACTTACCGATTTCCAGGTCTGGCTCAACCAGATTGCAATAATTTGCTTGAGCGAAGATTTTCAGCGGCTTAAGGCCGAATTGGAATCGTTTTACAGAGAAGCCGATCCTTCTAAGGCGGGTGTGAAAGCGTTTGCAGATGCACTTTATGCCTTTTTAACTGAGTGTGAAGACACTGTGGCAACGTCTTGAGTCTGAGGAAGGCCTTTTTATGCGGGTGATTATTACGGAGCATGCTATGAGAAGGCTTCGTGAGCCGCGCCAGGAGGATATAACCGTAGGAGATATTATTGAAGCCGCCGAGTCAATACCGGGAATGGTCGTTTCAGCCACTCGTTTCCGCGGTTTCACTTCGCGGTCGAACCGGTTTTTTGATATTGTTATCAAAGACATAAGTGAAGGGCGCCTGGTCATCACGGTCATAGGGAAATGAACCGCGGGCGCGGACAAGTCGAGTCCGTACGCTTGTCTGGGCTTACGGCAATTACGGAGGGAGGTGAAGGTGGTGGCGCTGACAACGGAGAGGAAGCAATCGATCATTGAGTCTTTCAGGGTGCACGAAAACGACACCGGTTCTCCGGAAGTTCAGATCGCCATCATGACCGAAAGAATCAACCTGTTAAGCGAGCATCTTAAGGTACATAAAAAAGATTTTCACTCGCGGCGGGGTCTCTTGAAACTGGTCGGTCAGAGGCGGGCACTTCTGAATTACTTGCGGGATTACAGCTTTGAACGCTACCAACAATTGATTCAAAAATTAGGTTTGAGAAAGTAGTAGCGGGGTATAACCCCGTTTTTTTTAGAAGACCGCTGCAAGACTTCGCCTGGCAAATGGGAAGTATGAGGTGGGAGCTCCGGGCTATTTACTGGGAATTCTTGTAAGCGTGAATTTAATGAGCTTACCTTTTTCAACAAGTTAGAGTTTGCTGCAACATTCTTTTAGGAGGCAAAGGTTTTCATGTTGGATAGAAAGATGCTTAGAAGAGAGATGTCTGTCGGCGGACGGCAACTGGCCCTGGAAGTGGGGCACGTTGCCCGGCAGGCATCCGCAGCGGTGATCGCACGCTATGGCGATACGACGGTTTTAGTGACTACTACCATGGCTTCAGAGCCGCGGGAGGGTATCGATTTTTTCCCGCTGCTCGTTGATTACGAAGAACGTCATTATGCTGTAGGCAAAATACCCGGCGGTTTTCTCCGCCGGGAGGGAAGACCGGGGGAGAAGGCCGTCCTGTCGGCACGCCTCATTGACCGTTCGATTCGCCCCCTTTTTCCCCAAAAGATGCGGCGCGACGTGCACGTAGTGGCGACTATAATGTCCGTTGACCAGGATTGTGCCCCCGAGATCGCGGCAATGATCGGAGCTTCGGCGGCTCTTACGCTTTCCGAGATTCCGTTTGCAGGGCCGATCGGCGGCGTTATGGTGGGGTTAATAGACGGTGAACTGGTAATAAACCCAACGATTGCACAGGAAGAGCAAAACAGACTCCATTTGGTTGTTGCCGGCACCCGGGAAGCGATCATGATGGTCGAATGCGGGGCGAAAGAAGTACCCGAGGATACGATTCTCGAGGCTATAGACTTGGGACACCGGGTCATACAGGAGATCGTGGACTTCATCGCAGCGTTCCGGGAAGAGGCTTTAACCCTGGGATTAGCTTCTCCCAAAATGGAGTTGCAATTCCCGGAGCCGGATGCCGGCCTGATAAATGAGATAACGGATACAGCAACAGCGATCTTTCGTAAGGCGGTGCAACGCTGCATCGACGAGCGACTGGGGAAAAAAGCACGGGAAGAGTTGTTGGAGGGTGTCAGGAATGACCTCATAGCCGCTTTTTTGGGAAAATACCCGGACGAAGAAGAGGCGGTGCGGGAGCAGGTCGAAATCGTTGAAAAAACCGTCGTTCGGGAATTTATCCGTACTAAAAAAGTGCGGATCGACGGCCGGGGTACCAACGAGATCCGGGAGCTCAGCACGGAAGTCGGATTTCTCCCTCGAACCCACGGTTCCGGCCTCTTCACCCGGGGTCAGACACAGGTGTTATCTGTGGTAACCTTAGGCGCGATCGGTGATGAGCAGATCCTGGACGGGCTTGGCATTGAGGAGACCAAGCGGTTCATGCACCATTACAACTTTCCGCCTTACAGTACCGGTGAGGTCCGCCCGATGCGTTCCCCGGGCAGGCGGGAAATCGGGCACGGAGCACTTGCCGAGCGGGCGTTGGAGGCGGTTATTCCGCCCGAGGGTGTTTTCCCCTATACCATCCGGATCGTCTCGGAGGTCCTGGAATCCAACGGCTCCACTTCAATGGGCAGTGTTTGCGCTTCCACGCTCGCATTGATGGATGCCGGGGTTCCGATTAAAGCTCCGGTAGCCGGAATTGCTATGGGCCTGATCAAAGACGGCGATGAGGTCAACATCCTAACCGATATTCAGGGCATTGAGGATCACTTAGGTGATATGGACTTTAAGGTTGCCGGGACCTCCGAAGGGATTACGGCGCTCCAGATGGATATAAAGATACCCGGGGTTACGCGTGAGATCTTGAGTCAGGCGCTGGCGCAGGCACGGGAGGCGCGTTTACATATCTTGGACGCGATCAAGCAAACGATCGCGGAGCCGCGGCCCGAGCTCTCACCTTATGCGCCGCGCGTTTTGCATTTAGTTATTGATCCCGATAAGATCCGGGATGTGATCGGTCCGGGCGGAAAAATTATCCGTAAGATTATCGAAATTACCGGAGCCGAGATCGACGTCGAAGATGACGGCCGGGTCTTCATTACCGCGCCGACGCAGGATGCAGGACAGCAGGCCATGGAAATCATCCAGAATATCACGGCCGAGGTCACGGTCGGCAAGGTTTACCTTGGTAGGGTCACCCGGGTTGCAGACTTCGGGTGCTTTGTAGAAATAATACCGGGGGTGCTAGGCCTGCCCGGCAAAGAGGGCCTCGTCCACATTTCGCAGCTTGCGCCGCAGCGTGTGGAGAGGGTGGAGGACGTAGTAAAAGAGGGTGACCAGGTTCTGGTTAAGGTCATCGGCTACGATAACCAGGGCAGAATCAAGCTGTCGAAGAAAGAAGCCATGCGGGCGACGGAGCACCGCGAGAGGAAACGGCACGAAAGACGCCCGCCGCGGATTAAAATGCATTCCTGAAAAGCTTCGCGCATAAACATTTTAAAAACTGCCGGATCCCCTTTGAGGGGATTTCGCTTTTTTGCGGGAGGTTGTCCTTATGGCCTTTTTCATTTTGAGATTGCGCTGGACGGTGCGTTATCTGGTGCTCTTGCTTCTCGGCCTCGGTATCCCATCCCTGACGGGATATTTAATCTCTCTTGAAGACAAACCCGTTACGACCGGCGCGCCTGGGCCCGTTTACCAAGGTCCCGACGATAGGCGCCGCATCGCGCTTACCTTTAACGTTTGCTGGGGTGAAGAATATCTGCCGCAGATAATGAAGATCCTCCGCGATAACAAGGTCGGGGCTACCTTTTTCCTTGGCGGAGAGTGGGTGGAGAAATTCCCGGAACTGGCCCAGGAAATCGGACGCGATTTCGAAGTGGGCAGCCATGGCTATTACCACCGGCACCCCGACCGGCTTTCGGTTACGGAAAACCTTGCGGACCTGAAAAAAGCGGAGGCCGCCATCCGGCGCATCACCAAAAAGCAGCCGCGCCTGTTTGCTCCGCCGTACGGGGAGTGCGGTCCTTCCATCCTCCAGGCGGCGGATGCGGCCGGGTACCGGGTTATCCTGTGGAGCGTCGATACGGTCGACTGGAGAAGACCTGCGGCGGCTCAAATCAGCGGCAAGGTTATCAGCCGGGCGCACAACGGCGCAATTGTCCTCCTGCACCCCACCGCGCCCACAGCAGAGGCGCTCCCGGTAATAATTCGTGAGCTTTCCGGGCGCGGCTTTGAATTTGTAAGTGTGTCCGCTCTTTTGGGGGATGTTACAAAACCCTAAACCGGCGGATGACCCGGAACGTACCTGGCAGTACTGAAATACCGGACTGTAAGCGCCGGGTATTGCCCGGGCGAAGAAGTTTTGCAGCGGTTTCCCCCTTAGGCGAAGAGTAAGTTTGATGGGGCGGGGCAAGGCACGCATCAGAATATTTTTATTGCCGGCCGGCAGATAGGATTATCAAATCCGATAAAGGGAAATTTACTTTAAGGAGGATTACAACGTTCCTTGTAGAAATCTTAACAGGATTAGCGTAAAGAAGGTGTGGTTTTGGTACAGGTAGCAGAACTTCCCAACGGCGTTACAATTTTAACTGAAGAAATCCCCCATGTCCGATCGGTAGCGGTCGGAATCTGGGTGGATGTAGGGTCAAGGGATGAGACGCCGGAGCAAAACGGCATTTCTCATTTTATTGAACACGCTCTTTTCAAGGGGACAGCCAACCGTTCTGCAAAGAGGATCGCGGAAGAGCTTGACGCTGTCGGCGGCCAGCTTAACGCCTTCACGGCGAAGGAATACACGTGTTTTTACGCGAAGGTGCTTGACGAGCATTTTCCCTTAGCTGTTGATGTTCTGACGGATATGCTTTTCAATTCCCGTTTCAACATGGAAGACCTGGAACGGGAAAAGAATGTGATTCTCGAAGAGATTAAGATGTATGAAGATACCCCCGATGAGCTGGTGCACGATGTGTTTACCAGCACCATCTGGCAGGGACACGCTTTGGGGCGCCCGGTGATCGGTACTGAACAAGTGATCAGGAACCTTTCCCGGGATGATTTGCTGCGTTTTTATGAGCGTTATTACCTCCGGGGGAGGATGGTGGTTGCGGTTGCCGGCAACATCGGGCATGAAAGAGCGGTGACAGCGCTTGAAACGGCTTTTGGCAAAGTAAACGGGAATAAAGAGGCGCGGGCAAGGGTCCGGCCGGAACCAAGGGCCGAGATATGCCACCGCCCCCGCGATACCGAGCAGGTGCACCTGTGTCTCGGTACGCCGGGAGTTGCATTGGGAGACGACGCCTCATACGTATTTCAGGTGCTTAACACGGCCCTGGGCGGCGGGATGAGTTCCCGGCTCTTCCAGCGGATACGTGAGGAGAGCGGGCTCGTTTATTCGGTTTATTCTTATCACAGCGCTTACCATGACACAGGGCTGTTTTGCATATATGCAGGTTTGGCCCCGTCGAACGTGGCCCAAACACTTGACATGGTGGCAGCAGAGGTTGCCGCCGTCCGCGGCCGGGGCGTTACCGAAGAGGAGCTGACGCGCGCTAAAAACCAGCTTAAGGGCAGTTTCCTGCTGAGCCTGGAGAGTGTGACTACCAGGATGAGCCGGATGGGGAAGTCGCAGCTTTATCTCGGTAAAGTGCTGACACCGGAAGAAGTGGTTGCGCGGATTGAAAGCGTTACCTTGAAAGACGTTTATGATTTAGCAAACAGAGTTTTCAGGCCGGAGAACTTCACCTTCGCTTCCATCGGTCCCTGGGAAGATGGCGCCGCCTGGGCTAAGGCTCTCGGGAGGCTTTCCTGATGCCGGAGAAGGGTACGGTTGAGGTTTCAATCCAGCGCCTGCCCGGCGCGGAAGATTTGCCGCTGCCGGAATACGCCACCGCTGAAGCCGCCGGGCTTGACCTTTACGCGGCGCTGCCCGAAGCCGTAGAGCTCCCTCCGGGTGAGCGACGTTTGATTCCGACCGGTATTGCTATCGCGCTGCCGGAGGGGTACGAGGCACAGGTGAGACCCCGCAGCGGTTTAGCCCTTAAGTACGGCATCACCCTCTTAAACACTCCCGGGACCGTCGACGCCGACTACCGTGGTGAAATTAAGGTCATCATGATAAACCTCGGCGGGGAGACGTTTAAAGTCGAACGCGGCGACCGTATCGCCCAGCTTGTAGTGAAGCCCGTAACTAAGGTCAAATGGCGGGAAACTGACAGCCTCAATTCCACCCCGCGGGGCGACGGCGGCTTCGGGCACACAGGCTAAGGGTTCCGCCGGACTGCTCCGCGTCTCACGCTTCCCTTGCGCCCGGGAATACGTTTCAATCTCCTAAACCCTATTTCTTCGGCGTTTTTGGGGTTGCCCACATACGTTCCAGAGGAAAATCCTTTTGGAAACTAAAAACCCTTATTTTCTGACCGGCGCCTGCTTTGTTCTTCAAGCCTCCCCATCACTCCTCTGTGACTTCCCCCTCGGTCCTTGCCCTTACCAGTACCGCCCGCAGCTGTAATCCTCCATGTGATGTAGCGCAAAAAATAAGGCCTTCTTGCTCCCAGTGCTTCTGTATATTGTCGCCGGTTAACAAAGTTTTGTCTGACCGCTTGACCCATTTTGTTATTGTGTAAAATTAATAACATAGTCTGGAAGGTGGTGGACTTTTTGCCAAGGGGAGACCGCAACCTTTGAGACCGGGAAAGCAAAACATACAGTAACCGCCGAAACCCGCGTCGTGATAACCTCGCTTCCTTCCCAACCAAACTGGTGCGCCGGCGACGGGCAATCCATACCAATGGAAAAAGGCGAATCTGCCCAGCACCATTGCCGGCAACGGATTTGTCGTGGGTATCGGGAATTCAGACCGTCACTTTGTGTGGCAGGTGAATAATGCCGTGAATACCTTTAAGCCTAAACCTTTAACAAGCGAACTATTCAAGTTCAATCACTCTGAGTCCGAACCGTGAAACCGTCCTCCCAAGGTTCATTCCGTTAAGGTCCAAGCCTTAACCTTGATCCTTCACCTCATCGAGCAAGGCGCTGAACTCCGCCAGGCTGGATACCTTGAGGCTGCGCCTGTGCAAGGACATTAACACCGCTACCTCCTTTACTGCCTCTATCTTCCTGGCCACCTCCGGCCCTATCACGTCGAAGCGTTCGCTCAGGACGTCAAGAATGGCTTCCCGCAAGCTATCCCGCCGTCCCTTTTCCATGCCCTTTTCCATGCCTTCCCTAATCCAGTCCTGGACAATACTTGCTTCCCGCAACATGGCAATCTCCTCCTTGAAAAAGCGTAACAGAAAATCCCGGTCGAAATAACGTTCCGCCACCGTCACCGCCACCGACAGCGCCTCCGGCCGCCACCGGTCATCGGGCGCCGTGAGAATCAGTTTCCTTGTATGAGCCAACACCGTCTCGTCCTTCTCCGCCGACAGCAAGGGCAACAGCGGCGCTAGGCCCCGCAATTCACCCTTCAGAATCGCCTCTTGATAGTCCCAAAGCCGGATTACCGGATAGGTAAAGGTGTGCAATCTTTTCTCAGTAAGCTCCACCGTGTATGCCGACGGCAGCGTCTTATACTCCCTGCGCTCTAAGAAAGCACCGCGGAAACCGCCGGTGTGCCGTGGGCCGCCGTCAGGAGCGCGTTATACTCAAAGATCCGGCGGGGCAGGTCCGGCTCGTGGCGCAGTTGGAATTCTAAATGTAAAAGGATCGTGCCTTCACCGTCCTCCACCTCGTATACAAAGTCTAACCGGCGCTCCGGCAGGTTAATCTCCGGGTTATCAATCGTCCGGCAGGTAACCGCAGGATATGACCCCAGGACCACCCGGATGAAATCGGCCGGGTAACGCCGCGCCAAAGCTTTCAAACTGCGATCGATATAGTGGTGCACCCCTTCACCCCTAACTGATCTCTGCAATTTCCGTACTGCAATAATGCTTTAGACCGCCCGCCTCCCGTTTTCTATCCTCTGCCTCCAGTATACCAGCGCTTAACAAACGGAACAACAGATAAACCGCTTTTGGGCAGACTTCGCACCTTGCACCTTAGTACGCCGCGAGGCTGGTGCGTGATGCCTGTCGACAGAGGGGAGTGCATCTGCGAAGTTGTGTCGTTACAGATTTGCCCCGCAGCCTGAGCTTACAAGTTGCGTTCGATTAAGGGAAAAAATTTTTCCCCTGACCCCTTAACTTCGTTTTTTTGTGTAAAATAGCTGCATAGTCTGGCAGCTATTGGACTCCTTGCCAAGGGGAGGTAAAAAGATAAGCGAAAACCGCCGGAGGAGCTGGGAATTGAATTTTCAGGTAGAATTCTGCTAACCGGGAAACTAAAATAGAGTAAGAAAAATATAATCCTGTAGAGACATTAAAAGTCGAAGAAGCTAAAGTAAGAGTTTACTTCACTCCCGAACTTCATTCTCCCTATTCAGTACGACCAATACCAAGGCAGAATACCGGATATTAACAAACATCGCCTTGGAGAGTATAGTCTCGTTCTAAGAAATACCGGAAAAAGAACTAAAACCTATGTTTTCGCTGAGGCAATCGTGGGGCCTTCTCTTAACAAACTTATTTTTAACACTGGTGGGGACCTATGATTTCCAATCTCCGGACAACAGCGTCTTGTACTTGCAGAGTGTAGACATTCAACCTTAAGTTTTTGACAAAATTGAGAATTTGGCAGGTATTGGTTTCTTTATCAAGGGAAGGTGACAGAGCCTGCTTTTCGCTTCCCAATAAGCCGGTACAATCCGCACATTAACGCCGTTTTCATTCGTCCGGCAGCCCCCCGGCACTCAGTGGGTAACATGCCGTATAAAGTAGATTCAGCTTTTAAGCGCTCCGTTCGCCGTGTCATCGAACCTTACAAACTGAACACTGGGTTCCCCAGAGCCGGGCATTAATTATCATCTACGGTGCGTTTACCAACTGTCACAAAATTCCGGTTTGCGGGGTTCACTAAAATGAAAACTGTCAGAAGAAGGGGTGTCCAGCATGAACAAGCGCATCCTGCTCGGTCTCATTGTTGCTGTGTTCCTTGCCGCGGTTGCGGTCGCCGCCCTGCCGGTGCTCCCTGCTGCATCTGTGGCCCAGCGTCTCCCGAGACCCGCCGCAGCAGAACCAAAAACCTTCGCCTCTTATTCAGAACTGGTCAGCTACATTAAACAGCACACCGCGTCAGCGCGCCGGTTAGGTTGGCACGGTATCCTGCCTCTGGCCGGCGAGTGGGTAGCCGCTGACCGGATCGCGGCCGGGGAATCGATGGCGATGAAAGCGGCCGAGGGATCGCCGGCGATGCAAGCTACACCGGAAATGCCTCGCGACTACTCGGCGACGAACGTGCAGGTCGCGGGCGTGGATGAGGCCGACGTGGTCAAGACCGACGGGAATCACCTTTATGTGTTATCCGGCAACGAAGTGGTTATCCTGAAAGCGTATCCGCCTGAAAGCGCCCGCGTTCTCAGCAGGATCGACTTCCCGGGCGCGCCTGCGGAGGCGTTTATCGCCCGGAACAGGTTGATGGTGCTCGGCACAAAAGCGGAAACGGGCGACCTCCTGATTCGCGTTTACGATGTAAGCGATAAGGAAAAGCCTGTGCTTAAGAAGGAGCTCACCTCACCCGGACGCTGCGTTACCTCCCGCCTGATCGGCGACTATGCTTACGTAATCGTCAACGCCCCTGTCTACGGCACCGACAAATCGGGCACGAACCAGGTAGTCCTGCCGAAAATCAAGGTGAACGGACGAGAGCGGACTGTCTCCCCGACCCGCGTCCATTACTTCGACGTCCCTGACTACGACTTCCAGTACACTGTCATTCTGTCCGTGAACCTCCAGGACGAGAACAAGCCGGTAACCGAGAAGACGTTTCTGACGGGTGTTTCGCAAAACGTTTTTGCGTCGCAAGAACACATCTACCTTACCGCAAGGAAGATGCCGGATCTTGAAAGGCAGAGCGACGGGTTCTTTCAAAGGCTGTTGCCTGCCCTGCCCGCCGGCCTGCGTGATGCGATGATTCCTATCCGCGACTCTAAGGCCGACTTTGCCACCAAGTTAAGCAGGGCTGAATCCGCGGTTGATGAGTACCTCAACAAACTTGACCCCGGTGCCGCGCCTGCGCTGATTAACCGTATCACGGTTTCTTACGAAAAATGGCAGCAGGACCTGGCCCGGGAGCACGATAGGACTGTTATTCATAAGCTTGCCGTGGCCGGTGGTTCGGTTACGTACCTCTGCAAGGGAGAGGTGCCGGGCCAGGTGTTGAACCAGTTTTCCATGGACGAACACCAGGGGTTTTTCCGGATCGCGACCACCGCTGAAGGGTTTTCTTTTTCCGGCCCGTGGGTGACACGGAACAACGTTTACGTGCTTGACGAAAATATGCGGATCACCGGCAGGCTCGAGGGCCTTGCGGCTGGAGAGCGCATCTATGCCGCAAGGTTTATGGGAAAGCGCTGCTATTTGGTGACATTCCGGCAGGTAGACCCGCTCTTGGTTATTGACCTGGAAGACCCCCGGGAGCCAAAGTTACTCGGAGAACTCAAGATACCGGGCTACTCAAACTACCTGCACCCTTACGATGATCATCACCTGATCGGCATCGGCAAAGAGGTCGTGGCAGAGCCGGTGCCCTTGCCGGCAGTCGTGCCCGGGAGGACAGTAGGAGCGCCGGTCCCGATGCGGGCTGACCAAGCTGCTGGTGGCGCAGGGGTGGCCGGTCCCGGAGGGACGGTGGGACCGCCGGTACGGGTGATCCCGCCGACACGGGAGATGGGGATCAAAGTGGCGCTTTTTGATGTGACCGATCCCACCCGGCCGAAGGAGACGGCGAAGTACGTTATCGAAGGGTGGAGCGTTGACTCGCCGGCCCTGCATGACCACAAGGCAATACTTTTCAGCAAACCGAAAAACCTTTTGGCATTCCCGGTTTCCTTTCAACCGGTTTACCGTGAAACGGATGGAATGCCGTTATACCGCCAATGGCAGGGGGCGTACGTTTTCGACATCTCCCCGAAAGGAATACATCTAAGGGGCACCGTCAAACACGGCCCGGATAACCATCCGGATTTTCCGGATTACGACTGCCCGGTCAAACGCTGCCTTTATATCGAAAACGTCTTTTACTCCGTTTCAGAGCGGATGGTAAAGGCCAATGACCTCAATACCCTGAAGGAGATTAACCGGATTCTATGGTGATAAGGTTTTTCTAAAACCGACATTTCTTCCACTTACGCGACGTTTGAGTCTTGGTTCTAACGGTAACAAGGTGTTTCGGAAAGGTTTCCTTCCGGCCTTGACCACCAGAACCCTTCTCTTCCGGGAGAGGGGTTTTGTATTAAGACGTATGTTTTTTAAGTTAAGCTAAACGGCGCTTTCAGTAATAACCCGGCTTGTCCGCGCATAAGCATAGACCGGAGGTGGACAACATGGCCGTAACACTGCTCTTTTTCTTGGTGGTTCTTATCCTGGTGGCGCTTTCAACGATGGAAAAGACCCGGCAACTTTCCGCACAGGCCAAAATTCCAAACGGCGCGTCACGTACGTCACCCCTCGGGAGCGCTCTGGCTTACCTGGTGGGGGTGGCAGGCGGCATTTATCTCTCGCTGTCCCTCGTTGTTGATTTTTTGGAATTAAAGGTGCCAGCCCGGGTCAGCTTCTGGGGCATGGAGCTTGAACCTCTCGCTGCTCTTGCCATCGCGCTGGCGCTCCTTCAGCCGTTCTTGCTCCGGTTATACCAGTGCATTCGCCGCCATAACGGTATTTCCGCGCGATAACTCAAGCACTGCTTTGTAAGGGTTTGAAGCTATCGTAAATAAACTCAGCCTTAATTATGGCGCAGGCGACCTCACACTTTCCATTTGCCGATTGAAGTTTCACAGCGGTCTCCCGGGGTGAGGCCGAGGGGGGAACAAAATGCGGTTGGCTGAACTTATAGGAAAAGAGATCGTTAACCTGTACGACGGCGCCCGGCTGGGCGTAGTCGGAGACTCCGATCTAACCATCGATGCAGAGTCGGGTCAGGTGCACAGCATAATCCTGCCCCGCCGTACAAATTTGCTGAATATCTGGGCCGAGCGGCAGCAAATGGTGATCCCGTGGGAAGCGGTAAGAAAAATAGGCTCGGAGGTAATCGTGGTGGAGCTTGACCATTCTACGCCTCGTTTTAGGTAAAGAAAAGTCACCCCGCCGGTGAGACAAGCCGCTCGGAAAGATGACGGGCGGCGACATTATTTAGCACCAACGACCGGTATTTTTTTTGCACAGGGAAGCGGTTGTTAGAAGCGGTGAAAACCGGTTGGTCATGATGTATTCTTCGGAATGCCAGGGTTCCATTGACACTGCCTACGCAGCGGTTGCTGACGCGTATTTTTAGACCATTGAGTTCCAGAACCTCTGAAGATACTTTTATTTTACTCACTCCGCTGCCTTTCATTTCCTTATATAATTTACCCCATCAGTTTTTGGTTAAGGAAACCTTAAGACAAATTACTGTAATTTTCTTTTTGTGTTTACACTTGGCAGGAAATCCTTGTTAAAACGTCGAAAAATAGTAAAGCACCTTCATAGGACGGAACAAAACTTTACAAGAGTATAAACGTGCTTTTAAAAGACGTTATCCTGCTGCTAATCGCAACTGCCTTGTACGTGCGGCCAATTTACTAAAGCAGATTAATAAACTCTCCTCAGGCATTTCGCAATACCCGTTTTACTCCGTAAGCAGCAGGTACAATCTTTTAATTTTTTGCGGCTAAGGGTTGCATTCCGCATAATGGTTAGAGAGCTTTCTGGTATTAAACTACTAATAAAGATATTAACTGAGAGTCTTGGCCGGCTGAATCGAGTCGGGAGAGGATAGGTATGGCAGGTAATGCTACAAGGATTAGCAAGAGTCCTGAGGTTTTGATCGCTACCTTGGGGGTGGAGCCCCAGGTTGTTACAATTACCCTGGACCGCCTGCTGGCCGGAAGGCGGCATGTCGGCGAAGTTACAGTGATCTATACAGCCGGTTCCGGCGTTCGGAAGGCGCTGGCGGCGATTGAAGCCGAATTCGCCAAAGGCGTTTATCCGGATGTACAGTTGCGGCGTGCACCGGTCGTTTCTTCACGGGGGCCGGTAGACGACTTCTGCACCGAGGAAGACTTGTATGGGCTTCTGCGCACCCTTTATTCGGAGATCCGTCGTGCCCGGCAAGGCGGAGGCGCGGTGCACTTGTGCGTCTCGGGCGGCCGCAAGGTTATGGGCATTATCGGCATGGTAGTGGCACAGCTCCTCTTCGGCCCCGAAGACACAGTCTGGCACTTGTTGACCGAAGGCTGGCATCCCGGGGCGGTGCGCCGGTTACATCTTTCCCCAGCAGAGCGGGTGTGGCTGGTACCCGTGCCGGTGTTGCGTTGGACCGAAGCCGGCACCTTGCTGCGAACAGTGGCTGAGCTTAACGATCCGGCAGAGGTGGTGGCCTGGCATGAACGGTTGAGCCGTAATGCACAGATAAAGCGGAAAGGAGAGTTTATCCGTCACTGGCTGAGCAAGGCCGAGCGTGATGTGGTCAGATTGGCGTGCCGGGGTCTTGACAACGCCGGTATCGCTAAAACGTTACATAAAAGCGAGCAGACCGTGGCAAACCAACTCCGCAGCGTTTACGAAAAGCTGAGGGAATGGCTTGACTACCCGGAGCAGAACGTGGACCGCAACGTTTTAATCGCCGAGTTTGCTCCTTACTTTAGCCTGATGGAGGAAGAGAAATAAAGTGCGGATTATCAACTTCTCCCACCCGCTGACGGCAGAGAACCTTGGGCAGATCGAGGCCCTGACCGGCGTTAAAGTGGAGGAGGTGAAAGACGTTCCGTCACAGATCGACCCCCACCAGCCCCTGGCGCCTCAGATCGAGGCGCTCTTAGACGGGCTCGGCTTGACGGCGAGTGAGTGGCAGACGGCGCCGCTGATCATTAACCTGCCCGCGCTGAACTACAGCGCCGCTTGCCTTTTGGCCCAGCTTCACGGGCGCATGGGCCACTTCCCGCCGGTGCTGCGCCTGCGCCCTGTGCCCGGCAGCCTGGTCCCCCGCTTCGAAGTGGCCGAGATCCTCAACCTGCAGGCGATCCGCGAACGGGCGAGAGGGAAAAGGTAGGCTGAAGGAAGGGCGGACTGATGTTGCGGAAAATATGGGGAGGTGAAAGAAACTTGGCGTTTGTTAACTGGCTGATAGATATCTGTAACCCTTTGGGTAATCCGGTAAAAGAAGACCACCCGCCTTCAAACGCGATTCTTTGGGTGCATCCGGTTACGGGAACCCGTTATTTCCTCGAAATAAATAAGGCTACGGAGATTACCCGTTGCGGGTTGGCTTGGGTAGAGGCTTTGCGGCGAAATTATGATCTCGCTACTGCTACCGATTACCTGGCAGATTTTTTAGCTAAGCGGGATATCTTTAGCCGAAAGCTCTACCTTGAGGAAAAGGGTCTTAACTTCGGAGACCAGAAAGTGGGGATAGAGGGGATTTGCGGGTTCATCCCGTTGGCGGTACTCTGGTCTGAACTGCCTTATCCCGGACAAGTTGCTTCCGGAGAAGATAAAAAATTAAGCCTATCTGGTTGGCTGCGCGGCGAAAATAAACCGTGCGTGCGGCTGGCTGACTTCTTGCTTCTGCGAACGGGTTTATTCTTTGCGCTGGCAGCTAACCATGTTCCACCACAGGAATGGCCGTTCCTTCGCTTGACATCCCTTCTGGACGGTAGCGGTGTTTTTGGATTGCAGGAGGGTCTGAGCGGTTTGGTACCGATCCCGGAAGAACTGCGCGAAGCTTACGAGACGGCGTCTTTCCTGGCCGGTTATCCCGACGCGGCTGGGGCAGAACGGGTGTCAGGAACGGTAGAGGTGGTTGAGGGCGGCGTTTTCAAGGTTAAGGAGTATTACCTTGAAACAAACCGCATCGGCGAAATCCGTGGCGCTAGCGTGCTCTTAAACGACATCAACCGCTACCGTTACATCCAAATGTTTCGCGAACTCGGGCTAACTCCGGAATCGATTGTCTACGCTGGCGGTGGCCACCTTATGGCGGTGGTACCGGCCGGTGAGGGCGAGAAGGTTGCGGAGGAGATTGAGCGGCTGCACCGGGAGGTTTGCCTTACCGCCCGGGCAGTGGGAGTGGCGCGCGGGACAAGTGCTTCGGAACTGGCCAACTTCGGTAAGTTGCGCAGTCGTTTAACGGAAGAATTGGTTGAGCGCCGCAGCGTACTAATCCCGGCATGGGATACCGCTGAGGGGGCAATCGACCTTTATCACGAAGGGTTCTCACTGGGTAAGAGTATTCCTCTACGGCTGGCCAAGCCAAGGGAATGTTGCGGATCCTGCGGTATCCGTTCTGCAGTCCGGGTATGGTCGTATGAGGACGAAGACCGACCGTTATGTGCTTCTTGTCTGCGCAAGCAGCTTGTCGGACAAGAAGCGAAGGAAACCGTCTTTGCCAGGGAATACCGGCGCTTCTGGCAGGCGCGGGATGAGCGTGCTGACCTCCGTGCGGCTCGGGAAATCGAGGAGATCGCCGACGACAATAATGAGATTGCAGTGGTATACGCCGACGGCAACAACTTCGGCCCCCTGTTCGGTCAGTGCAAATCCCTGGCTGAGCTGCGCTTCCTAAGCCAGTTTTGCGAGAATGCGGCTTATGCGGCGGTTTTTACGGCCCTAAAAGAAAATCAAGCGTTTTTCGAAAAACGGGCGGTAGAAATCATTGCTTTAGGCGGCGACGATATCTTTCTGCTTGTTCCGGCACAGGCTGCGTTACCTGAGGCTATCGCCATCGGCGAGCATTTTGACCGGTTATTTAAGAACCTTACGGACGCTACAGCTAACCCTACGCTCTCCCTGGGTGTGGTCATTGCTGGGGCGAAGACCTCAGTGCGGTATCTTTTCGAATTGGCACAGGCGCTTCTTAAGGAGGCCAAGAAGCGGGTTTACGCGGCAAGAGAGAGCTTAGAAGGAGCCCTGGACGTAGCCGTTTTAGTATCTTACGCTGCCTACGCGGACAATATCGCTACCTACCGAGGGAAAACCCTTTGTAAAAACGGCGCTAAGTTGACTTTACGCCCCTATACCTTTTCCGAAGCCCGGCGCTTCATAGAAGCGGTGCGCCGGCTGCAAACCGCTTCCCAAGCGCCCGGCCGGAGCTGGTTCTACGGGTTGCGCCAAGCGGTAGAGCATTACGGTCAGCAGGTGGCGGAGCTTTTCTTCAATTACCAGTACGCCCGGTTGACCGATAATCAGCGCGAGACCCTGAAAAAGTACTGGCAACTCCTAACAGGACAATCTGGTGACCCCGGAATGTTTTATGAGCGGGACGGCTTGCGCTATTGTCCTTGGCTGGACGTAGTGGAACTGTGGGACTACGTCGGTGCAGGAGGTGAAACCCGTTGAACATGGCAAAGATATGCGTTACTTACCGGCTGAAGTTTATCACTCCGGTGCATGTAGGAACGGGTACCGGCGGTGGTGGGTTCCTTGATAAATATGTTTACCGGCAAGGAGGTGCCCCGGTTATTCCTGGTTCGACCGTCAAGGGGCGCCTGCGGGCGGCGGTAGCTACCCTGGCGCAGGCCGGGGTTTACGGCCCGGCGGAAGTTTGCCGGGGAAGCGACGATTGCACCTGTCTTGCTTGCCTCATTTTTGGCCGTGCTGATTGGGCAAGGGGCTCGCTGTATTTTGAAGATGCCCGGAGTGTTGGCGGTGATATAAAGCGCTGGGTCGGTGTGCGGGCCGGTATCAGCATGGACCGCTACCGGCGAGTAGCCCGTGACGGCGCACTTTATACCGTGGAAACGGTTGGCGGTGAAGATATCGTTTTTGAAGGCCGGATTACCGGGTTTGTGCCAGAAGAAAAACGAGCGGCGGTCATCACGGCGCTGAAAGACGCCTTCGCCTTTAACTACGCGCTCGGCTTCGGCAAGAGCCGGGGGCTGGGTTGGTTTCGGGCAAAGGTACTAGAGGAGGCGGAAGAATGCGGTACACCGTAACCATTACCCTTAAAAGCCCGGCCTTAGTCGGCGACAGGCGCGAACCGTCGGCTTACTTCCTGCCTTCGCGCGACTTCATCCCTGGTGCGGTGCTGCGGGCCGCTTTGGCCCGGGTAATTACTGAGGGCTGCCCGTATTACAGCCAAGCGCGGCTGCACTGGGTGCGGTTTGCTAATAAGCCTGATTGCGAGGGTTGCCGCTGGCGCGGGCTCTGCACTTCCTTTGACTCTTTGCGAATCAGCCATTTGTATGTAGAAGGAGCGCGGGTGGCACCGCTTACGGCTTACCGCTGCAAGTTTAATAAGAACCACCCGGTTTTTGATACCTTGTTCGGTTTAGGAAACCCTCGCTGCCCCGAGTGCAATGATCGCGCCGAGCGTGCTGGCGGGTATATCGATGATCACGGGCAGACAGTACCGGTTCACCGGCGGCTGATAATGCGTTTAGGGGTCGACCCGTACCGTGGTGTGGCCCGAGACCGGCAGCTTTTTGCGCTGCGGGTTCTAAACGAAGGGCAAACGTTCCGGGGCCGGCTTGATATTCCAGATGAAGTAGTAGAAATCCCTCAAGATTTTACATTGCGTCTGGGGGCGAAAACTACTGTAGGTTTGGGACAAGCTACCCTCTATCTGGAAAGATTAGAGGGGTCTGGTTCTGCCGACCTGTTAGAGCGGCTGACCCGGTTTCAGGAAGGTGCCCGGGAGTGGCTTGAGCGGCGCGGGGAGAAGGAGACGGGAGAGTATAGCTACTTTTCCGTCACCTTACTTGCCGATGCTCTACCGGCGGCGGCGCTAACGGCAAAGGTCGAGCGGGTTCCGACGGCGATCTTGCGGCAAGAGCTGGCAGCGGCCTTATTTCCGCCCGAGTCGCCTCTTTCAACGCGTGATCTAGATGCGGTTAGGGTTATTGCTGATTTCCGGGTTTACGGCGGCTACTGTACGGCGGAGCGGGGTAATGGGCGCCGGGAAGCAACACTGCATATCGCAGCTGGGAGCGTTTTCCTTTACCGGGTGCCTGGCGCGTTAAACGATGGGTTACTCCAGGCGCTCCGGCTTTTAGAGGAGCAGGGCGTGGGGGCAAGGACTGAAGACGGCTACGGGGCGGCGTGCGTCTGCGACGAATTTCACCTTAGTACGGGAGGGATGACTGGTGAGCATAAATGAAACGCGAGCGGTAGATTTTGAGCTCGAGCAAGCGATGAAGAAAGCGCTTGACGATCTTAAAGAGGATTTAGCCCGAAAGGCCGCCAGTTTTTTAGCGGAAGACCGGCGCAAGCCTGACGGCATCGGTTACAAGCAGATTCGAAACCTGGTGGCGCTGGCCCAAATGGCTGCGACACCGCTGGAGATTAAAGCTTTTATTGAGTATCAGATGGGCCGCGATGCCGACGCGAGAAAGACCAACGGTTGGATCGGTGAATTAGCTGCTGGCGAGCCTTTTGGGCGGGCTTTATTGAAAGAAATTGCTGAGGTAGAGGCTCTAGGAGAATGCTGCAAAAGCCGCTTGTTTTTCTCCTTCAGAGGCTCCAAGGTCGATTCTTCAGCCAAAACTCACGTAAGGTAAAACCCTTCAGCAATCCATTTGCTGTTTTCTCCTCTTTTTGA
>JBFLYP010000017.1:0-54970 GCA_040756575.1 Bacillota bacterium
TGACCCGCTCGAACGAGCACTTCCAGGTCGATATGACCAAGGTCTGGTGCGGCACCGACGGCTGGGGGTATTTATTTGCGGTCATTGACGCCTTTGACCGGGAGATCATCGGCTGGGCCTTTTCCCAGCGCTGCACCACCGATATCTTGCTGGAGGCCGTAGATATGGCACTCAACTACCGGTTCCCCCACGGCACCCGGGATCAGAACCTTACCATCAGGTCGGATAACGGCTGTCAGATGACCAGCAAACGTTTTGTCAAGGTGCTGCGCGACTGCGGCATAACCCACGAACGGACAGGTTACAACAACCCAGACGCTAATGCCTTTATTGAGAGGTGGTTCCGCACGCTGAAAGAAGAAGCCGTTTGGCTCACCGAATACCGGGACTTTGACGAAGCCAGGCAGGACATCGAGCGGTATATCCGTTTCTACAACACCGAAAGGTTGCATTCGGCCCTTGGTTACCGCTCACCGGCTGAATACCGGGCCTACCTGGCTCAACAGACTGCCGCTTGAGAAAGGGGGTGCTGAGCCCATAATTCATCCTGAACACCTCTTGGGTGCAACTCCTATCGCAGCCCGGCGGCGGTCAAGGGGCCGCGCAGCGGCGGCGCAAGCCCTTGCCCTTGACAGCAGCCGGGCGAGATAGATAATGGCTCAAGTGGTGTTCAGTTCCCGTTACCAAAATTAAAAAGACTCCCTTCAAACCGGCTGGTTTTGTCTTGACTTATGGGGGTCATTACGCATTTAGGGTCAGCAGAACCAAAAGGCACGACCGGATTCCTTAAAATAGACAAAGAAGAACCATTCGCCTTGTCAAGACGCCCTATTGCTGTCTACCGGAGGAAGTTTCTTAGGCTGCCCTAATCAGGCTCCGTAAGTTTTCTCCCTTCTTCTCTTTGACCCGCCCCAGCGCCATGGTGAGCATGACTGTCAGGGCTAACGTACACTTGAGCCGCATCTTGGACAGACCCCGAATGTAATGCTGCTCAAACCCGAAAACCCGGTCCAAGCGGCTGTTTACCCGCTCCACCGCGGTACGCTTTTTTTTATAAAGGCTTTTCCACCGATAACTTGAGCGGGCCAAAGGTGTAAAAACCCTTCGGTCCTCCGCAAGCGGTACGCGAACCCCGCTTTTGACCGGACACGCTTCTATTCCGCTACACTCCAGACCGTAATGCCGTGCCGGACACCGGTACTTTAGTGTTTCCCGGTCCTTTTCAAACCCGCCATAGGCCATTTCCCGCCGCTTATCCGTCCGCGGACAATGGCAATATACTTGACCCTTAAAGTCATAAACTATGTTTTCCTGCCCATCAACCAGCATAGCTTCTTCGCCGTCCCGCCAACAGTTCCGGATATCTATCACCGGCTTAACCCCGTCTTCTTTCCATAGCTTCTCGATCAGTGTTATCGGACTGTGATATTGTCACCCTATAAGCGGTCTGAGAAAATGTCACCCATGAGGAAAACCCTTAACTTAATTGTTTTTGCATCAGGTAAGTAACCGTTCCAATCTCGAATTCGTTCGGTTCTTCGAACTCCTTGGCCGTTTGTTTTTGTGCGTTATTCCGCCCACTACGAAAACCGTAAATCAACACCTGTCGGCTCCCGTTGCATCCTGCCGGCCGTGCCGGAACCTTCTCAAGGCTGTAACCGCACTTATAACACTTCCCCTTGTCGTAAGCGCTATAATTTTCTGCGCCGCAGGCCGGGCAGATTTGGACAAACATTTTCTCACCCCGCTTTTTCAATCCAGGGTTGTCCGCTACCGGTCCGAAAGGTTTAATTATTATTGCCCCTCGTGGAACCGCTTCCCGGATAAAATTCTGCGCACCTGTACCTTGCATCGAAGGCGGTTGCGAGCAAGAGGCCTGTTCGTGGACCATGCCTTGCTAATGATCGAACAACTCTGCAAAAAGTGTAAGCCCTATTACAAGTCCTAAGACCTGCCATCTGCGGATAGATGGGCCGCTTTCGAAAATTAGAGTTTTGCAACACTCTCCTAAGCGGCTTCAACATGTTGCCGTCCCTTTTTAGTTAAGACCGGCCAAGCTTTCAGGGACCAGCTCCCGTGCGTTTGTCACCGAAGCTGATCGTCTCCACCGGAACACCAAAATAACGTGCGATCTTCTTGGCAATGGGCAGCCGGGGGGTTCTTCTCCCGGATTCATACATGCCGATGGCGCTTTTAGACAGACCGAGCGCAGATGCAAGTCCTTTTTGCGTCAGTTTTCTTTGTGCTCGGAGTTCTGCTAACTTAATCACTGCCACCGCCCCTTTTCACGATATGTGGTAGCGCCGACCAGATTATACCCCACAAGTCGTGGGGTGTCAACCCCGAAAATCAAAAATTGTCACAATACGTGATATTAACTTTAAGCCGGTCACGTATCGTGGTAATATAAGGAGCGGGTGATATGAAGTTGAGTTTAAAGGAACGCCTGAAACTGCTTCGGGAAGAAAAAGGGTTGACCCAGGAGAAATTGGCTAAGAATCTAAGCCTATCTGTTAGCGCTATCGGTATGTATGAAGCAGGGGAACGGCAGCCGCCTTACGCTACCCTCGAAAGAATAGCCTCCTTTTTTGACGTTTCTGTTGATTACCTCCTCGGCAGAACGGAAGAAAGGCACGGTTTTATACGGGAGCCCCGCGAGGACTATGTATTTCTCCGCTACAGGACTCGACCCCTGTTACCTGAGGAAGATCCGGACAAAGCCAGATCGCTTTTCCCGCTTGAACCCCTTCCGGTTACCGGTGTAGTCCGAGGGGGGCGCATTTCTTTAGCCGTAAAAGACTTGGAGGGGTATCTAAACGTTCCGACAGCGTACGGTGCAGATTTTGGCCTCATTATAAAAGGGGAAAGCCTCTCCGGTATAGGTATCCACGATGGCGCTATCGCCATTTGTAAGTATGTATACGACGATTTTATTGCCCCCGGTACTCTGGTGGTTGCTGTAACAGATGACCAAGCCACCTGTAAAAGACTTGCTTACGAGAACGGTGTTTGGCTGCTCCGGGCCGCCAACCCCGATTTCCCTGACATCCCGCTTAACGAAGGCAACCATCGCATCCAAGCAGTTGTACTCGATGTCTACAAATTTGTTTACAGAAATCCGCTTCTGTCAAAATAGAAACCGGGAACCTTACAAGCGGGAGATTCCCGGAATAATGGATGCCCATGCAAGCCGCAGGCCTTATGCACAAATAAATGCCCTGAGGCACCTTACGATAAAACCTGCCCCGACAATTTTCCTTACCGAACTACTTGGCGGCACCCAAAAAACACTAATGCTTTTCTCGAGACCGAAAAACAAAAACGGGCAACTTTTGCATCGCCCGTAAAAACCCTAACTCCTGGTGCCGGAGGTGGGAGTTGAACCCACACGGGAGCGTGCTCCCCCGGGATTTTAAGTCCCGTGCGTCTGCCATTCCGCCACTCCGGCAGTTGCTTTTATTTTAGCAGATAGGCGGAAACAGTTCAACCCGAATTAACCGTCACTATTTTCTAAAGCAGGATTTCCCCTTGGCTCCGGCGAATGGAAATATAATGTCGACGTGGAGAAAAAGGGCTCTACAGAAGTACGCGGGTGGTCCAAAACGAACTTGTATTCTTCAAGGGAGTCATACATGACGATTAATCGTCGCCACCAGGACTGAAAATGATTCAATTGTTAGGGCTTCGGCCCTTTATAAACGTTGAACGTTGAACGTTGAATGTTGAACGGACCCGAAAGGTCTGTCAGTATAAGGTTAAACGTCTATTTGCGAGGGAGTGGGAAAATGAAAAATCTCCGTAAGTTTTTAGCTTTCTTGCTGATCACCTTGCTTCTGGTTCCCTCATTTCCGGCGGCAGACGCAGCGCCGGTAGGGAAAGTAAAGGTTCTCATCGGCTTCAAAGCAAAAGCCGACAGGCAGCTTGTCGAAAAAGGGGGCGGCAGGCTAAAGCACAGGTACCGTGTCGTCAATGCGGTAGCAGCCGAGGTTCCAAAAGCCGCTCTGGCGGTGCTAACTAAAAACCCCGGCGTGGCCTACATCGAACCCGATATTACCGTTAACGCCGTTGCCGACAAGGTTCCGTGGGGTGTTGACCGGATTGACGCAGAAATGGTGCACCCGTATAACAAAGGGACCGGAATCAAGGTCTGTATAATCGATACCGGCGTTGATTACACCCACCGGGATCTCGACGACAACTATAAAGGCGGCATCGATTACGTGAACGACGACCTGGATCCCCTGGACGACAACGGACACGGCACCCATTGCGCCGGAATCATCGCCGCGGAGGCTAACGGCGCGGGCATCGTAGGCGTGGCACCCGAGGCCCACCTTTATGCCGTAAAGGCCCTGGACGCCTCGGGCAACGGGCTGCTTAGCGATGTGGTGGCCGGGATTGACTGGGCGGTCGCCAACGGAATGGATATCGTTTCAATGAGCCTCGAAGCAAGGCTCCCGAGCCGCACGCTTGAGGCGGCATGCAACAACGCCTATGCGGCCGGGTTGCTCCTGGTGGCAGCAGCGGGCAACGCAGGGCCGCCGAAGGGCAAAAATACGACCGTAAACTACCCCGCCCGGTATGCTTCAGTAATCGCGGTTTCAGCCACCGATACCAACGACGTTATCGCCGGCTTCAGCAGCGCTGGACCGGAAGTGGAACTCGCGGCTCCCGGTGTCTCCGTCTACTCGACCCTGCCGACCTATCCGGTGACGCTTACTTCTGAGTGCGGTCTGAATTACGGCAGGTTGAGCGGTACCTCGGCGGCCTGCCCGCACGTTGCCGGTACGGCCGCCCTGGCCATGGCGGCCTACCCCGGCTACACTAACGAGCAGATAAGGTCGCTTCTGCGCAATACGGCCGATGACTTGGGCATTGCGGGATTTGACCGTTACTACGGCTACGGACTCGTTGACGCCGGCGAGGCGGCGCCGAACGGCGGGCTCTCCTGTTCATTCACCACACCCCCGGCACCGGCGAACAGCATGCACATTGCAAGCATCACGATGAGTGCCTATAACTACCAGTATAAAGGGATTAACTATAGATACGCCAAAGCACTCGTAACGGTAGTGGACCGGGACGGCAAACCGGTCAGCGGAGCCACGGTATCCGGCCACTGGAGCGGTCTCACTACCGGCTCAGATACGCGTGTCACCAACACTTCGGGCCAGGTGAATGTGATGTCTGACTGGGTACCTAACTCTTCAGGAACGTTCACCTTCACCGTGGACAACGTAAACCTTTCCGGCTACACCTACGACCCGGCGGCCAACGCGGAAACGAGCGACTCGATTTCGGTATGACGTAATCTGCCGCAGTTTTTGGTAATTAGGTTCTAAGCAGTTGCAAGGCTGCTTTTTTGTTCTAAACACTGAAGACCTTACTACAGGAGCTCAACATTTCTCAAGACATGATTTTACAGTTGTCATACATGGTTTTGGAGTTTTCAGAAACGATTTCCCTGCAATATAGGGGCTGTTCTTGAATTGGGCAGGCGGCTGCAGGCCGTTTTTAGCTGCACACGGTCGAACAAGCCTTTTTCTTAACCCATGCCCAGATCTTAATAAAAGTAAAATGATATAATAGTTAAAATTGGCGGATTTATTGAATGTTCGCCGGGAGGTCCGGGCCTTGCCCTCCGTTTACCGCCGCATTCACTTTATTTTAATAACTTTGATAACAGCGGCAATTTTTCTAACCGGGGTCACAGTGTTAAGGAGCCACGTTCTCGACCGGCAGGGTCTTTGCGTGCTGTCGCCGGAAATCCTGCTTAAACCGGGGTTAGAAATCCCGCTGACGGTTGCAGAGCATGACGAAAACCGCAACGGCGTATCCGACGCCTTGGACTTCGTAGCCGGGGCGCGCCGGGAAGCAGAGCGCCGCACCCGCTACGATGCAAGCTACCGTTCCGGCGGCTATCCCCCGGAGGGGCGAGGCGCCTGCACCGACGTCATCTGGCGGGCGTTCCGTGAAGCCGGATATGACCTGAAGAAAATGGTGGACGAAGACATCAGGGAGGCGCCTGAAGCTTACGGTACCACAGGGTCACGTCCCGACCCGAACATCGACTTCCGCCGGGTTTCTAACCTTGTGGTCTTCTTTCAACGACATGGACGGAAACTCACCACCGAGGTAAAACCCGGCAACATAAAAAACCTTACCAACTGGCAGCCGGGCGACATCGTGGTTTTCGGCCCGCCATGGGAACACATTGGAATCATTTCTGACCAGCGCCGCGCTGACGGCGTACCGCTATTGATTCATAACGCCGGCCCGCGGGCGAGTGAGGGCGACTACTTACTACGATGGCCCAGCAAGATTACGCACCATTTCCGGTATCCGGCCGATTAACGTCCTGCCAAATTAGCGGATACCCCATAAGGTAAAACTGATACCGCCAAAGCCGAACCGGCACAAAATATTATATACTGTGTTAGCAGACGCTTGGAGGGATTCCGCAAAACGCTTAGTTTAGGTTTCAAAGATGGCTACCAAGACGGCATTTGGGCGGAGCCAGGGGAAGTTGGGGTTGCATTCGCAACGAATCGTACGTTTCGTTTGCCTTGTATCAGATACCAATGAATAAGGAGGATTCCCGTTACACTCCCCCAAGCAGGTAAATGGTTGGTTGACGGTGTAGCCGGAAAGCCTCCTTAAATTTTATAACCCACCAAACTCAAGCTCAACCCTAGATATTCGCAATTGTACACAAGTTAACAGATACCGAGCAGGCATAAAATGGGGCCCAGTAAACCGGATATGATGCCCAACAGGAAAAGCAACATCTAAAACACCTCCTTATTGTTAAATTAAATGGAAGCCTGTTCATGTATGAATGTTTTCTTATTTTAATTGTAATATAAGAGGTTTTCCTTGTCCACCCAGTTGATCAATAAATAACCTAAAAATGTAAAACTTTGAATACAAACTTGTCCAAAAGTCGAATAAAAAGTGTATTCTCAGCTTTTCTCTGGAAATTTCAAAAAATTTTTTAGCAAACCAGACCAAAACGTTCAGAAAGCACCTCAAAACACATTTGCAAACTGCTTCAGGAAATTGCATTTGGGGGCGTTCTCAGCAAATAATTACCATTTTGCCGGGGCTGAGAGAAGGGTTCAGGTAATCAAAAGGGTCCGTGCTCAGTAGCCGCACCAGGCGGCCCCTCCCGGTGGAAACCTCCTCGACCACGGCGGGAATACCGCCGATAACAGCTTCTTTGAAATGCCGCTTTGGTTCCAATCCCTCCAGCACCAACTCTGGCGGAAGCGGCGTGTACAAAACCATCCTCACCCCTCCTCTACTGCAGCCGACTCTTATTTAGTCGGCGCTCCTCCACCATCTCCCGGAGCTTGGCAAGCGCATGGCCGATGCCGCCCACCCCGTCAATCAGCCCGCATTCCACCGCCTCTCTGCCGATGAGCACGGTGCCGATGTCCCGCGCAAGCTCCCCGCTGCGGAACATCATCTCCCGCAGGCGCCATTCCTCGATCCGGGAGTGGCGGACGACAAAGCGTATCACTCTATCCTGCATCTTCTCGAGGTACTCCCAGGTCTGCGGGACGCCGATTACAAGGCCGGTAAGCCGTATCGGATGAATGGTCATGCTTGCTGTTTCGGTAATGAACGAGTGCCAGGCCGAAACCGCCACCGGTACACCGATGCTACCTAAGTCGCACCTCTTTTTGATATTCGGGGATTTTTGGCTAAAGCGCGGCAAGTACCTTGAAGCGGACGGTTTTTTCGCCGTCTTTCCGCTCCAGGAATTCATTGAGATCAACGCAGTAGTGGATCTCGATCTTATCCCGGTATAGGACGACCCTTTCTATTACCTGGGCCAGCATCTTCTTCTTGACCGGGACGGGCGCTTCCAGAAAGAGATTGAACCAGCGGGAAGCTTGCTTCGCGAAGAGCTCCAGGTCCCACTTCCGTCGGGCTTTGGCCTGCGACTGCTTGCGAAGGCGGTCGAGTTCCGCTTCAAGCCGGCGCACCCTGGCCTGCGACTCCTTAACCTTGGAAGCAAGGAGGTCTTCCGAGTAAAGACTGTTCTCCGGAGCAGCGAAGTAGTCCTCAAGGCGCTTCACCCAGGCGTCAAGTACTTTGCAGGCCTTCTGCTGCTCCGCCTCCAGTTTCCTCTGGTCGTTAAACAGACGGGCGGCGTTCTCCGCGGTTTTGTCTTCGACATACTTGAGCAGGTCGTCCGGCTTTATCCTGGCAAGAAAGCCCCCGATCTCTTTGATGAAGATGCCGTCTATTTTCTCCTGGGTGTATGCTCCTTGGCCGGCGCAGATTTTACCGCCGCCGCCGACGCGCGCGTGGGTTATGCACCGGTAGCTTTTCCGCTTTTTGACCGCTTCCCCTTTGGCGTTCTTTACGGTTTTACTGCTGCTGATGAAGCCCCGGCCGCAGTAACCGCACTTCAGGAAGCCGGTGAGGAGAGCCGAAGAACCGACCTGGACGGCGTGGGGCATTCTATGAGGGTTGTTCTTTTTCATCAGGTCCACCAGCCGCAGCCACTCTTCCAACGGGATGATTTGGTACTCCGGGATCGGCTTCGGGTTGCCGTTTTCGTCCCTGGGGACGATGAACTTGGAAAGATCGGTATAACCCTGGATTCTTATGCGGCTGTTGGGCGTGCCGCCCGGGCGCGTCCGCCCGTAAGCGGGCAGGCCGGCGATTATCGGGTTCTGCAGAACCTGCCGCACCCGGGTGTCGCTCCAAGGCCGGCCTTCCCTCGTGCGGAAACCCTTTTCGTTTAGAACCCCGGCGATGCGTTTGCTGCCTAAGCCTTCATTAAGGTACAAAGCGACCATCTCGCGGAGCACGGCGGCCTCGCTATCGTTTATTTCCAGGGCCAAGCCCCCTTTTTTATCGGAAAGCTTGAAACCGTACGGAGGGTGCCCGCCGGTCCAAATCCCCATCTCGCCGCACTTCTTCATCGCCTCTTTCACTCTGATGCTGGTGTTGACGCTCTCGGTCTCGCCCTGCCAGCCCTCAACGAAGCGCACCAGTTTGTCGGTCTGCTCTTTTATGTCGAGGACCTTACCGCCGTCGGCAACGGAGATGACTGTCACCCCGGCCTTCTGGAAGTTCCACAGAATTATGGGGTATTCAAAAGCGACGCGGGAAAGCCGGTCGGACTTGAAAACCAGAAGGATGTCGAACTCCCTGTTGAAGGCGTCTTTCAGGATGTGCTGGATGATGTCGCGCTGGTCTTTCGAATATTTGAAGGCGGAGATCTTCTCCGCGTACTCGCGCACCAGCGTCCAGTCCGGGTGCTTGGCGACGAACTCTTTTATGATCGCCGCCTGTACAGGGATGTCCTCTTCACTCTTGACGATCAGCTTCTGCTTCCTACTCTGCTTCTTCGTCGAGACTCTGTAAAGTGCAGCTACCCGAACCATGAATTACACCTCTTGCTGTCCGGTTGTTTTCGCCACAAGATCCGCCGCCTGTTTTTTAAACGCCTCCAGCCGCTCCCCGGAGTCAGGGCGGTCCTTAAAAACGTTTACCACCGTGAAGCCCGCGGGGTCTTTTCTTTCCAGCCGGACGCACCCCGCTTCTTCTGTTACTTTGTATTCGACGCCGTTCAACGAAACCCTTTTGAGCGACTTTAGCGGCACTTTTCCGAGCAATTGCTTCGCCACCTGTTTCACTAAATCACGCGGCGCCGGAAGCCCCGGCGTTTACGCCTGGGGAGGAAGCGCCACAGCCCCCCTTCTTTATCTGGAGTTTTTCGCACTGCCAGCCGTCGGCCCGCTGCAGGAGCTTAATGTATTTGTGCGATATGCCTTGATAGACGCGGCGGCCGGAGCGCGTCCTTGACGTCGAAGTACCCGCTGGCGCGGACGGCCACCCGGCCCACCCAGCGGCCAGCGTACTTGCCTTTAGGAACGTCGGCCAGCACCAGGTCGCCGGTCATGAAGCTAAAGTGCGTCTTCTTCCTGGCCCGGTGGCTTACCGGGACGTGCCTATCGGTGTTGCACATTTTTCTGGTGCCGCGGCCGAAGGCAGTCCAGACCTGGACGTGCTACTGGTTGACGATATTTCCAGGGGGCTCTCGCCCACGCAGCAGGCGTCGTAATAGTGCGTTTTGGGCAACCCATTTTGAGGTGGTTGTACTTGGTGTGCGCCCCGGTGCCGCACTCCTCGGGAAGGCCGGTGCTTTTCAGCCTTTCGTACAGCGCCCACCGGGTGGTGTTCATCAGGGCGGCCGCCGCCCCAGAGAGGCTGGTTCCGCTTCTCCATTACCCCCCTCAGGTTTTTAGCACGGAGTTTGTCCCTCGGATTCCCGAAGCGCAGGAGGTCTTCCAGCTACTCCTCGGGCTGCCTGTTGCTCTTGTCGTCGTTGCATTTCTTGCAGGATAAGGTCAGGTTCGAAACGCGGTCGGTGCCGAGATTTTATGCACCACGGCGCGGCCGCGCTCAAGCAATTGACGGGCATGTTTTTCGGTGTAAGGCATTAAAGGCTTCTTATGTTTGTCCAGGACGAAAACCATAAAAATTCTCTCTCCTTTCTGAGACTCCGTAAAGGGCTTGTGACGCGCCGGGGCGGACTCTCCCCGGCACCCTCCTCCCCAATGTTATCCCGGCTTTTTTCGCCGAAGGCACTGCTCGCTGTTTAACCGCGCGGCAACGCCGATCGGAGACTGGAGGAGCATCCCGGACGTGTTGGCCGGGATAACGTAGCGCCTTCATCGCCTTGTCCTTCGGCTCGGACGCTGAGGGTGGTCATAGCGCCGCCCTGAAGAGCAGCTTTCCGCCTGAAGTGGAGACCAGCCGGGAGTTGCCCCACAAGCCCCCGCCTTTAGGTGTGGGGTCTATGACCCTCCTTGGCGTTAGATTGCGCGCTACAGCACGGATTAATCCCCAAAAAAACGAAGACGCGGAGGGCTTGTTTTACTTGATTATTGCTCTGTCTTTAGCAGTTGCAACCTCACCTGCTTGAGAAATCCCGGTCTATCTCCCTACATGGATGCCGTACAGTGGCACTTTAGGTTTGGCCAACTTTAAAGTGTCGAAAAGCGGTTATAGCTTTATGGTAGTTTGGACAGACAGCGAACCCTACTCGATAGCTGGTGAAGTAGTCACACGGTTCACTTCTCCGCCGGAACCCGGAATTCTACGGTGCGGCAGTTGGGGCAGGCCCAGACCTCCAGCTGGATCATCTCTTCGCCGAGTTCCGCCCATTCGCCGAAGATCAGCTTCCAACCGCCGCTGGTGCCGCCGCAGCGGAACTTTTCCACGCCCATAAGCTCCAGGCCGCGCGAACAACGAAGGCAGGAGCTGCTTCCCGGTGCGCTTTGCGCCACGACCGGCGAGTGCTCCCTGAGCCGCCATTCACGGCCCCTGCTTAAAGATTTGGCGATAAGATAAACGGCAAAACCAAAAACAAGTACCAGTAAAATAAAGTGAAGAATTTGAGTCAGCAGCGTCGTGTTAAGTTTCAACACAGTTTTCACCTCTTCCTCGGCTTTTTATCTTTGACAATACATATGCATTCCTACGGGCCGGTGCCGGCCGAGACGACGGACCAGCCCGCAGCCGTCTTTTTGAGGTAAAAGAACCTTGGTATCATACCTGTTGCATTATCCCGGAAACCCTCTACGATGAACTGTTGCCCGTAATTGCGGTCCACGTAGTCGGTCGGGGTTATCTGCAAATTAAAGGCTTCGATTGGCGATTTCCCCTTAAAAAAAACATACTTCCGGATCGCCAGTTCGGGCGTGGGGGAGGGGGAGGGGGAAGACAGGTAAAGGAGGCCGGCGAACAAGCCTATCAGTAAAACAAGGGTGAGCGAGATGCTGATTTTTCTGCCGTTTCGCATGGTTGCTCTCTTTCTGCGAGTTTTTAGCGCTGCCGGCGTGCCCGCCTGAGGGCGGTCTCGAAGCGGCTTAAAATGTGGCGTTCCGGTAAGGCAGCCGCAAATTGCCGCAGCCAGCGGCGGATATATTTGAGGTCTATCCGGCCTTGCTGCCGTATGAGAATACGTTCCACATCTTCGAGGTCTCGCGGCGTCCCGCCACGCATTTATGAATGATTAAGTCCTCGCAGCTTATTAAACGCACGGTTCTACTACCCGGCCATTTCACCGTTACGGCCCGCGCCATAACCTCCGATTCGTAACCGGGGATACCCAGAGATATGTCTATGGGACAGCCGTTAATAATGCAGGATGCACCTGTTCTGTCATCTTTTTTGCTTCTCCGCAAGGCGGGATACGGCCTGACGCATAGCCAATAAAACCGATGATGGTTGGTCCTGATCGGGCCACGCGACCGGCCAGGAAGCAAGACCGAGATATATCCGGAGCGCGGTTTCCTGGTCGAGCTGCAACAGCCAGCACCGCCGTTCTTCCGCGATTATTTTTTCTGCGCGCTGTTGGCCTTCCGCCCAGCGCCGGACATCATGGGGCTGCATAGATTTCCCTCCGCAGCATTGAATCTATCCTTCATTATACCATCCCGGCTGGAACCGGCTGAATGCTAAATTATCCCACCGAAAGCATTTTCTTTACCGATCGTAAACTTTTGGGGTACCGGTTATATCCATATTGTAACATAATGTGCCTATTAACATAAATTAGTAATAAATAATTGATTGTGAGGTGAAACCTGGTGCCACAAAGACTTTTCTATAATCTATTCGCCACAGACGGTTTCATTAGCCTGCCGACCGATCCCACGGGAACCTTACCCCGTGAGAAAGTGTACGTTTTCGGTTTTGTCGGCGGACTCTTTAAAACCCAGCCGATAAACGACGCCGGCATTCCCATAGGGCCTGAGGTTATTGTCAACCCGGCGTTTGACACATCAGTAATCGCCAACCTAGACGCGCTGAGAGGAACCGGGTAATCCCCTCACCGAGGATAGACATGGACTTAGGTGACGAGCTTTACATCACGCTTACCAACCTCGGATTATTTCTGACTAATCCACCGATACTCGACGTCCATACTGTGCACATTCACGGCGCCCACATAGCAACACAAATGGACGGCGTTCCGGAAACATCATTCGGCGTACCGGTGACACCGCCGGGCTCGCCTGCCATCTCAATTACTCATTTCTTTAAACCGGACCACCCCGGTACTTATTTCTATCACTGCCACCAGGAGGCGTCCGAACACGTGCAAATGGGCATGTACGGCGCGTTGATTGTTTACCCGTCAATCAAGAGCCTTGCCGCTGCAGGAATTACGCAGGACCCCAACACCGGCCGCTGGTTCTTTAAAGGGGTGCCGCAAATAAGAATCCCCCGAACAGCCACCAACCGTAATTTCGCCTATAACGATATAAATACTTTCTTTAACAGCGATTGGGTTATACTGTTATCAGATATCGATTCTACGTGGCACAGGGCGGTGTTTGAGCAAACCGATTTCAACCCGGTGAATTATAAACCTGATTGGTGGCTGATCAATGGTCGCGCGTTTCCGGACACTTTACTGCCGACCACCCTGCCTGCATCCCTTGTACCTGATTTCGGTTACAATATCCCTGCAGGATACGAAGCTTACGTAAAGGTTTCTACCGGAAGCGTGGCAAGACTTAAATTTCCGGACAAATTCCTGTTCCGTTTAATCAACGTTAGCTACCAGCCAGTTCCCTTCCACACGCATGGGTGGATGGGACTGGTAGTAGGCAAGGATACACACCCAAGGGTGGCCGATGTGAAAAATCCGGCTCACGAAATGAATTTCACCACCCTGGTCGGTTCTGGCGAAACCTATGATGTCCTCTACAGCGCTGATGATAAACGCCCCATTTACGCCGATTACATTTTTTGCGGCAAAGCCGGCTTCCCATCCCTGAAAGAGCAGGTTGCCACCGCTACGGCGCAGGCTAAGGCGGCGGGGACCTTTATTGAACCGTTCCCCGGCGCAACCGACCTGTGGGCCAATATTATCCTGCAAAGCAGTTTGGGCCAGGGTAATTTCATTCCGCCTTACAACTGGGCGCCATGGAACTACGGTTCTGATGTCGCCGATAACTTCTTCTTCCCGCAGTTCTATATAGCTCACAACCATGATGATTATAAGGTTACGAACAACGGTGTTTACCCGGGCGGCCAGTTAATCTTCATCGAAACCGATCTCCCTGGTTCAAATTATAAAGCGGATCCTCCTGTAATAACGGAGCCTCCTCATGTCTGTCCACCTAAGCCGATTCCTTAATCGAATCGAGTAGGGTGACGCTGCGTTGGTCAAGCGCAGCGTCACCCTCTCACAGAACCGTGCGTACGGGCCTCGTACACGGCTCCTGATAAACCTCAGTCACTTCTCCCAGATGTGATGCAAAATCCCGACATTATACGAACCCAGATCAACAAGACCCATCTCATCAAACCAACTGTTCGGTAAGGCCATGTCAGGCCCCGTCTTTTATAACCCCAGCTTCCAGGAACTTCTTAATCAGCTTCAGCACAGTGCCGTCACTGACTCTCGGTTTACCCCTTCCAGGATCAACTCGTGGGCCAGCCGGTCAAAGCATTTGGTTACCTTCTCTTTTCCATCGGTTGGGTCTTCGGCTGCATGCTTCGGTTTACCTTCGCCCCTTTGCAGGCACAGAGGCTTTTGGCTCTCCATGCCCCGCTGCAACTCTGTACAGCGTCCCCTCAGTTTGCTCTCCAGTCCGTTACCAGCCTTCATCGGCTGAGGGTTCATTACTACTCCGGGCTCGTCTGCCACCCTACACCACGTTACCTCTCCCTTGCGTTTCCGCCTGTTCGAGTCTACCTGTGTACATAGGATGATGTAGGGCTTCCGACAGGGTTTCTTTCAACCCATCGTCTCAGCAGATATGCCGGGTAAACAAGCAAAGTACCAGGATTTTCTGGTGCTCCAAAAACCTAAACTATTCGGGTGGATGTTACACTACACCACTACCTTCTCAGAAAACTCGCGAACCGGAACGGTTACCGTCCTTGAAATTGGAACCTCCACTGCCGCCAGCTTTTCCATAGCTTTTGCTACTTGAGCGGTGTAGTATTGTTCCCTGCATTGGCGGCACACCCCGGCGGGCACGTTTTCGATGATCACCAGACCTGCTTTCGTCCGGTAATCCACGTTAACAATCCGCTCTTCCACGGAACCGCCGCAGAAAGAGCAATTCGCGTATTTGTGCTTCACTACTCTCACCCTTTCTTTCGCGTTTTCCAATCGGATTCCCGCTTCATTGGATCCGGAACGTAAACGGTTATGACCCGCACCCACTCACGGGGAAGAAAACCGGCCACCAGATGCACGGGACGACCTCTCGCGCCCAACCGAAAAATGCTTAATTGCGACTATGAAAATGCCACCCCTATTTAATTTAGATTCAAAATAGGCGGCGGCCTTGACCGCCACCCCGCACGTGGTGTGGTGAAATCGACGGGGCGGCTCCGGGGGACATATTACAAAGGCCTTTGGTGCGCCTGTCGGGCAAATCATTTTACCACGTGCGGGGACCCCGGCCGTCAAGGCAACCCAGCACTCAAATATCTGAGTGCTGGGCGCCGCCCTCAAAGCCCCGGGGCTCTGCCTTGGGAACATATTAGGGGAAACGTTACTTGGCCGGGTTAAACTATCGCTGGCTATACACCTCCTCCCAGAACTGACGCTTAAGCTTAGCTTCGAGATAACGTTCTGCCGGGTCAAGTGCCGGTTTTATGCGGCGGGTTTTAGGAGCATGGCGTTTGGGGATGCCGGCCTGGGTGAAGATCCTTTGAATTGTCCTGGGTGAAACGGTGATTTCCTGATATTCAGCCAATAGCTCCGCCATATGGGCGCAACTGGCATCATGATAATCGCCTAAGGCCAGGGCGATTATCTGGTCACGGATCTCTTGGGGCAGTGCATGTTCGGGCTTACGGCCTCTGTTCTTGTGAGCCAGGAACGCGACACCTTCTTTCTTCATACCTCCTTTGAGGCGTTTCACCTGGCGTTTGCTCAGATCCAGAAGCTCTGCTGCCTGCCGGATTGTTAGCTTGCCACCCAGGACCTGTTCCATGATGTACACCCTTCTGGCTTCTTTGGTACTCAAGAAAATGTTTCCTTTCCTCATGGGTGACATTTTCTCAGACCGCTTATAGGGTGACAATATCACAGTCCGATAACAGCGTCCGATAATAATCTTGACAAGTAATTAAAAGCGTGTTAATATATTTCGGCATTGTTTAGTGAAAGCTTACCGGCGGGAGGTATTACCCGTAGGGAAAAGCTGAATTAAAATTATTCTTTAAAAACGCGGCCTTTCTTTGGGAAAGGGAGGCAAGGGTTTGTTTTTGCTTTTTTACAAATTTTCAAGTTATCAAACTTTCAAGTTATACCAACGTTATCAGTTTTTGGCCGCCAGTGTGTAGTTAAGGAAGTTCCGCAGGTTGCATCAAGGAAGATCGCTGAAGCTTGCCCGGGGTTCACGAAAATTCCAATCGAAGTTCGATACAGTAAATAATACTCAGAGATCAGGGGGTTATGGGATGGCAATACCGGCACTTACAACGGGGAACGGTCAGCGGGTCAATTACGGGAAGCTGAAAGAAGTTTTAGAGATCCCTAATCTTATCGAGGTGCAGCGGAAATCGTACCGCTGGTTTCTGGAAAAAGGTCTGCGCGAGGCATTGGCCGACATTTCGCCTATTAAGGATTTTACCGGCAATCTTGTTCTTGAGTTTCTTGATTATGTCATTGGGGAGCCAAAGTATTCTGTACAGGAGTGCAAGGACCGGGATGTCACGTATGCGGCCCCTTTACGGGTAAAAGTCCGCCTTATCAACAAGGAGACCGGGGAGATAAAGGAACAAGAGGTTTTTATGGGCGATTTCCCCCTGATGACGGAAAGGGGCACTTTTATTATTAACGGTGCCGAGCGTGTCGTCGTCAGCCAGCTTGTTCGCTCCCCAGGGGTTTACTTCGGCGAGCAGCAGGATATCAGCGGAAAAAAAATATACACCGCAACCATTATTCCTAACAGGGGTGCCTGGCTGGAGTTCGAAACGGACGTGAACGATCTCCTCTGGGTACGCGTGGACCGGACAAGGAAGTTACCTGCCACTGCGCTGATCCGTGCCCTGGGCTACGCCACCGACGCTCGGATTGCGGAGCTTTTCGGCAACGACCAGTATATTTTGGACACATTGAGTAAGGATACTGCGACCACGGAAGAGGAGGCTCTGATCGAGATTTATAAGCGGTTGCGTCCCGGAGAACCTCCAACTGTCGACAGCGCGCGAGCGTTATTGGAGAGCCTTTTCTTTGACCCCAAGCGATATGATTTAGGCAATGTCGGGCGTTATAAACTGAATAAAAAGCTCGAGCACGGGGTGCTCTACCGCTTTAAGGGCGGCGAACCCGAAGAATACGACCCTTACCTGAAGAAAATGGTACCCAAGGACCGCGAGTTTATCCGGGAATTGACACCGGAAGACGTCGTAGCAACTGTTCGCTACCTTTTAAAGGTGATGCGGGGTGAGGGCAGGGTAGACGATATTGACCACCTGGGTAACCGGCGTTTGCGTTCCGTCGGCGAGCTTTTGCAGAACCAGTTCCGCATCGGCCTGGCAAGAATGGAGCGGGTGGTCAAGGAGCGAATGACTATTCAGGACGTCGAGGTGATTACGCCTCAAGTCCTCATCAACATACGACCGGTGGTGGCAGCGATAAAGGAGTTTTTGGGTTCGAGCCAGCTTTCTCAGTTTATGGACCAGACCAACCCTCTTGCTGAACTCACCCACAAGCGTCGGCTTTCCGCTTTGGGACCCGGGGGGTTAAGCCGCGAACGGGCCGGGTTCGAGGTGCGCGACGTGCACCACTCGCACTATGGTCGCATATGCCCTATTGAGACGCCTGAAGGTCCAAACATTGGTCTGATAGGCTCACTTACCACTTATGCGAGGGTGAATGAGTTCGGCTTTATTGAGACGCCTTACCGCAGGGTTGACAGGGAGAAAAAACGCGTCACTGAGGAAATCGTATACATGGCTGCCGATGAGGAAGAGCACTATGTTATTGCTCAGGCCAATGTCGCTCTGGACGAGCACGGTTACTTTCTCGAGAAGCGTGTTAACGTTCGTTACAGGGGCGAGATCCTTGTTGTCCCGGTGGAAGAGGTTCAGTTTGTCGATGTTTCCCCCAAACAGGTCTTCAGTGTAGCCACTTCGCTAATACCGTTTTTGGAGCACGATGACGCCAACCGTGCCTTGATGGGTGCAAACATGCAGCGCCAGGCCGTGCCGCTCATAAGGGCGGAATCACCGCTCGTCGGTACGGGGATCGAAGCCAAGGCGGCTCGCGACACAGGGTCGGTGATTCTTGCGAGAAAGAACGGTAAGGTAAAAAAAGTCACGGCTACCGAGATCGTTATCGCTTGCGATGATGGTACCACCGACCGGTACACGTTGGTGAAGTTCAACCGTTCAAACCAGGGCACCTGCATTAACCAGCGGCCGATAGTCAATCTCGGCGACAGGGTGCAGGAAGGAGACGTTCTCGCTGACGGTCCGAGCACCGATCACGGAGAACTGAGCCTGGGGAGGAATGTCTTGGTCGCGTTTATGTCCTGGGAGGGGTGCAACTACGAAGACGCCATCCTGGTTAGCGAGAAGCTGGTGAAGAAAGACTATTTCACTTCCATCCACATCGAGGAGTACGAGTGCGAAGCGCGTGATACCAAACTCGGCCCTGAAGAGATTACCAGAGACATCCCGAACGTGGGTGAGGATGTGTTAAAGGATCTGGATGACCGGGGGATCGTTCGTATCGGGGCTGAGGTGCGCACAGGCGATATTCTTGTCGGCAAGGTTACACCGAAGGGGGAAACCGAGTTGACGGCCGAAGAGCGGTTGCTCCGGGCGATTTTCGGCGAAAAGGCCCGTGAGGTCCGTGATACCTCGCTCCGCGTCCCGCACGGCGAGTCGGGCAAGGTGGTGGATGTAAAGGTCTTTGCGCGCGAAAGAGGTGACGAGCTGCCTCCCGGGGTGAATCAGCTTGTGCGGGTTTATGTGGCTCAGAAACGCAAGATTTCGGTGGGAGATAAGATGGCCGGCCGCCACGGCAATAAGGGGGTTATCGCCCGCATCCTGCCGGAGGAAGACATGCCTTTCATGTCTGACGGTACACCGGTGGAAATCGTCTTAAACCCACTTGGAGTACCTTCGCGGATGAATCTCGGACAGGTATTTGAAACACATCTCGGCTGGGCTGCAAAAGCGCTGGGTGTGAAAGTGACCAGCCCTATCTTTAACGGTGCCACGGAACAAGATATTCTCGAAACGCTCCGGAAGGCCGGCCTGCCAGAGAACGGCAAGGCAATACTTTTTGACGGCAGGACCGGCGAACCTTTTGACAACCCGGTGACGGTCGGGTACATCTACATGCTGAAGCTTGCCCACCTCGTAGACGACAAGATTCACGCGCGTTCCACCGGGCCGTACTCGCTCGTCACGCAGCAGCCGCTCGGGGGAAAGGCGCAGTTCGGTGGTCAGCGGTTTGGTGAAATGGAGGTTTGGGCGCTTGAGGCTTACGGTGCATCCTATACCCTCCAGGAGATGCTTACTGTCAAATCGGACGATGTTGTGGGACGGGTTAAGACTTATGAGGCTGTAGTAAAAGGGGAAAACGTCCCCGAACCCGGAGTGCCGGAGTCCTTCAAGGTTTTAATAAAGGAACTGCAGAGTCTTGGGCTGGATGTTAAGGTCTTGGCTGAAGACAGCAAGGAGATAGAAATTAAGGAAACCGAGGAGGACATCAGCGAAACCGCTCGTGAATTGGACTTCGATATGAAGTACATGCCGCCGGTTACGCCGGTAAAAGCCGGCGGCGGCATGCTGGACGATGACGAAGACAAAGAAGAAGACGAAGCGTTTTCAGAAGAATTTTCGGTGGAAGAAGACGTTGAAGAGGCCTAAAGTTTTTCGAGAATCTCGGCCACACGAAGTGTTTATAAGGGAGTCTTCCATGTTACTGTCAAGCGGTATCACGAAGGATGAAAACGGGGCGAATAGACCTGTAAGCCGGTTACTTAGATGCAGAAGAGTAACATAAACGGAACGCGGCTCATCGCCGCCCCACGGAAGAAGAACGCATTCTTGGAGGAGTCGTTCACGACGATAAAACGTCGCAACCAGGAATGAAAATAGGGACCCGCAAGCGTGTTACTTAAATGCAGTAGTGTAATATAAACGAAACGCGGTGAGAAGCGAGCAGAGCGCGGAAGGCGAAGCCGGCCGAACCGGAACGTACGTAGAAGTACGTGAGGATTCGGCCGGCGAGCCTGACGAAGCAGGGTGAAGCTCATCGCCGCGCCCACCGAAAGAAGTACTATTTTCAGAGGAGTGAGAACCTCGTGCTGGAACTGAATGCCTTTGATCGTATCCAAATCGGGTTAGCTTCACCGGAACAGATCCGTGCTTGGTCTCACGGGGAAGTTAAGAAACCAGAAACCATCAATTACAGGACGTTAAAACCGGAGCGGGACGGTCTCTTTTGCGAACGAATTTTCGGACCGACGCGCGATTGGGAGTGTTATTGCGGCAAGTACAAACGGGTACGTTACAAGGGAGTTGTGTGCGACCGGTGCGGTGTTGAAGTCACCCGGGCTAAAGTGCGCCGGGAGCGCCTCGGTCACATCGAGCTTGCGGCTCCGGTATCGCATATTTGGTACTTCAAGGGCATCCCTAGCCGCATGGGCCTTCTGCTGGACATGTCGCCGCGCGCTCTTGAAAAGGTGCTGTACTTTGTGTCTTACCTGGTGACGGACCCGGGCGACACCCCGCTGGTAAAAAAACAGCTTTTGACAGACAGTGAGTACCGGGAGTACCGCGAGAAGTACGGAGATGCTTTTAAGGCGGGGATGGGAGCAGGGGTCATTAAGGAGCTACTCCAGGAGATTGACCTTGACGAGTTTGCACAAGAACTCCGCCGCGAGATCAGGGAAACCACGGGACAGCGCCGGGTGAGGGCTATCCGCCGGCTTGAGGTGGTTGAGGCTTTTCGCAAGTCAGGGAACCGACCGGAATGGATGATTCTCGACGTAATTCCGGTAATACCGCCGGAACTGAGGCCGATGGTCCAGTTGGACGGCGGCAGGTTTGCGACGTCGGACCTGAACGATCTTTACCGGCGCGTGATTAACCGCAATAACCGTCTCAAGCGGCTCCTTGAACTCGGTGCTCCGGATATTATCGTACGTAACGAAAAAAGGATGCTCCAGGAAGCCGTGGATGCACTTATTGACAACGGACGGCGGGGCAGGCCTGTTACGGGACCCGGAAACCGACCCTTGAAGTCGCTGAGCGATATGTTGAAGGGCAAACAGGGGCGTTTCCGGCAGAATCTGCTGGGTAAGCGCGTTGATTATTCCGGCCGCTCGGTTATCGTTGTGGGGCCGAATTTACAGTTGCATCAGTGCGGCCTGCCGCGTGAAATGGCGCTTGAGCTGTTTAAACCGTTCGTGATGAAGAAACTGGTCAATGAGGGATTTGCACATAACATTAAAAGTGCCAAACGGATGGTCGAGAGGATGAAGCCGGAGGTCTGGGCGGTTTTGGAAGAAGTTATTAAGGATCATCCGGTGCTCTTAAACCGCGCGCCGACCCTGCACCGCCTCGGCATACAGGCTTTTGAGCCGGTACTTGTAGAAGGCCGGGCCATTCAGATACACCCGATGGTCTGTACTGCTTATAATGCCGACTTCGACGGCGACCAGATGGCCGTTCACGTGCCGCTATCCGCCGAGGCGCAAGCCGAGGCCCGGCTGCTCATGCTGTCAACGAATAACATCCTGAATCCGAAGGACGGCCAGCCGGTGACAATTCCGACCCAAGACATGGTCCTCGGAATTTATTACCTGACTCTGGAAAAGGTTGATTCTAAGTTCCAGAATACCGCTTTTCCCGACCCGGACACGGCAGTGCGGGCTTACGAATGCGGTGTCTTGCCGCTTCACGCCCGAATCCGGGTTCGCCTTCCGGGAGTGGAGACCGGCGGCCTTGTTGAGACAACGGCGGGACGCCTGATATTCTACCAAGTTATCCCTTCTGAACTTACTCAGGTGGCTGACCAGAACGGCACGCAGCGTTTGGGAAGGCTTGGCGAGAAGATCTTGGGAGGTGTCAGCGATAAGAAGGTACTGAGTTATATTGTTGATACCTGTTACCGTAAGTTGGGTTATGCCCGGACCGCAGCGCTCTTGGATGACATCAAGACTATCGGTTTTACTTTTTGTACCCGCGCGGGGCTTACAATCGGCAGCGAGGATATAATGGTTCCCGAAGAAAAACCGGAGATTCTCGCCGACGCGGAACGTCAGGTTGAAGAGGTTGAGCGCCAGTACCGGAGGGGCCTGATAACCAAAGACGAGCGTTACCGCAAAGTCATCGGCATCTGGAATCAGGCGACGGAACAGATCAAGAACGTGCTGTTGGAGAAGCTCGACAGGTTTAACCCGGTATACATGATGGCCGTTTCAGGGGCCCGCGGGAACATTCAACAGATAAGGCAGCTTGCAGGAATGCGCGGCTTAATGGCTGACCCCTCCGGCCGGATCATCGACCTGCCCATCAAGGCGAACTTCAGGGAGGGGCTGACGGTGCTTGAATACTTTATCTCCACCCACGGGGCGCGCAAGGGCCTGGCCGATACAGCTTTACGGACGGCGGACTCGGGTTATCTTACCCGCCGTTTGGTTGATGTGGCTCAGGAAGTAATCGTCCGCGAGCAGGACTGCGGGACGGAGGATTGTGTTGAAGTTGAGGAAGTCAAGGACGGAAACGAGGTCATTGAGAAACTGTCGGACCGTATTTTGGGACGCATCGCCGCGGCGGACGTTATTGATCCGAACACCGGGGAAGTGATTGTAAAAAGGGAAGAAGAGATCAACGAGGAAGCTGTCGAGAGGATAAATTCCGCGGGTATAAAGCGTGTAAAAATCCGTTCAATCTTGACCTGTAAATCCCGTTACGGTATTTGTACGCGCTGCTACGGGCGAAACCTGACTACCGGTTTTCCTGTGGATATCGGGGAGGCGGTAGGCATAATAGCGGCACAGTCCATCGGTGAGCCGGGGACGCAGTTGACGATGCGCACCTTCCACACCGGCGGTGTGGCCGGGGAGGATATTACCCAGGGTCTGCCCCGTGTGGAAGAGCTGTTTGAGGCCAGGCGCCCGAAGGGCCAGGCAGTCATTGCTGAAATGGACGGCATAGTGTATATTCATGAGACTAAGGGACGCCGGGAAATCGAGCTGGTAAGCCCAAACGGGGACCATGCCGTATATCCAGTGCCGTTTGGAGCGAGGTTGAGGGTTCAGGACGGCGATCAAGTGGTCGCCGGCGATGAGTTGACCGAGGGTTCGGTTAATCCCCACGACCTATTGAAGATTAAGGGAGTGACTGCCACCCAGTTGTACCTTCTTAAAGAAGTGCAGCGGGTTTACCGCCTCCAGGGGGTTGAAATAAACGACAAACACATTGAAGTAATTGTCCGCCAGATGTTCCGGAAGGTTAAAATCGAAGATCCCGGAGATACCGATCTCCTTCCGGGCGGCCTGGTGGAGATCTATGAGTTCGAGGAGGAAAATAAGCGAGTTCTCGCCGAAGGCGGTCAACCTGCGGTGGCCCGGCCTGTACTATTGGGGATCACCAAGGCTTCCTTAGCTACGGAATCATTCCTTTCGGCGGCGGCATTCCAGGAGACAACCAGGGTGCTCACCGATGCGGCCATTAAAGGCAAGGAAGATCCGCTTATCGGACTAAAAGAGAATGTCATAATCGGGAAGCTTATTCCGGCCGGCACGGGCCTGTCGCGCTACAGGAATATTAAAGTGATACTTAACGCCGGGGAGGTGGAAGAACAGTTCCAGGAACAGCATTAATTCTGTGACAGATGCGTTAATTTTGTTGACACCCAGGAAAAATGATGCTAATCTAATAAGGTATGTGGGTGCTTGGGGGGATGCTTTTATGCCCTACGAGCGTCTTAGATCTGCCCGCAAAAAGGCGGTGGGGTCCAAAGAGACCCTGAAGACCGTTGAGCGGGGGCAAGCGAAGATTGTGTATGTGGCGAAAAATGCCGAACGGCGTATCACCGAGCCCATTATTCGGGCCTGTCAGGCGAGAGGTACCCCTGTAGAGGAGGTTCCTTCAATGAGGGAACTAGGCCGAGCCTGCGGAATAAGCGTGAACTGTGCGTCGGCCGCCGTAGTTGAAGAGTAAACAGCTTGCCCCCTGCAGGAGTAGCAGGGGGCAGCTTATTGGGATGACATTCAAGGGTTTTTGATTCTTGCGGAGACCGCCGCGACATGTTAGTCTTATCAGGAGAGGTCGCGGCGAGCCCAAATAGTTTTTGCCGGGAGCCCGGTGTCGGGGTTAACCGAACAGAAGTGGTTTATTCCAACCTCAGACTTCCGGCCTCTGACTGCTAAAATAAGGGGGTGCATTGTTTGCCAACAATAAGCCAGCTTGTTCGCCACGGCAGGGAAACGTTGCGAAAGAAGTCGGCATCGCCTGCCTTGCGCAGTTGCCCCCAAAAACGCGGCGTTTGCACCAGGGTTTATACCACGACGCCGAAAAAACCGAATTCGGCGCTTAGAAAAGTGGCCCGTGTGCGCCTGACTAACGGAATGGAGGTTACTGCTTACATTCCCGGGATCGGTCATAACCTTCAGGAGCACTCCGTGGTTCTGGTGCGTGGCGGACGGGTGAAGGACCTCCCGGGTGTGCGCTACCATATAATTAGAGGCAGCCTGGACGCGGCGGGGGTTCAAAACCGTAACCAGGGCCGCTCGAAGTACGGGGCTAAACGGCCCAAAAAGTAGGCGAAAGGGGGGAAATATGTGCCGCGTAAAGGACCTGTTCCGCGGCGCGAAGTATTACCGGATCCGGTGTACCAGAGCCGGTTTCTCACAAAACTTATAAATCAGGTAATGCTGCAGGGGAAGAAAAGTATCGCGGAAAAGATTTGCTACGGTGCGTTTGAGATTATAAGAGAAAAAACCGGTAAGGATCCGCTTGAGGTATTTGAACAGGCAATGAAAAACGTGATGCCGGTTTTGGAGGTCAGGGCGCGGCGTGTGGGCGGTGCAAACTACCAGGTACCGGTGGAAGTACGCCCTGCACGGCGGCAGACTTTAGCCATTCGCTGGATTACGAATTATGCTCGCCAGCGTGCGGGAAAGACAATGGAAGAGAAGTTGGCGGCCGAGATAATGGATGCCGCTCAGGGTGTGGGCGGCGCGGCCAAGAAGAGAGAAGACACCCACAGAATGGCGGAGGCGAATAAGGCGTTTGCACACTATCGCTGGTAAAGGAGGTGCTGGGGTATGGCGCGTGAGTTTCCGCTCGAAAGAACCAGAAATATAGGAATTATGGCCCATATTGACGCCGGGAAGACCACCACGACCGAGCGCATCCTGTTTTACACCGGCAAGGTTCACCGGATAGGCGAAGTGGACGACGGGGCTGCTACGATGGACTGGATGGTGCAGGAGCAGGAACGCGGGATCACCATCACCTCAGCGGCTACGACCTGTTACTGGCGTGACTGCAGGATAAACATTATCGACACACCAGGCCACGTGGATTTTACCGTCGAGGTAGAGCGCTCGCTGCGTGTGCTTGATGGTGCAGTGGCAATATTTTGTTCTGTCGGCGGTGTGGAGCCCCAGAGCGAAACTGTTTGGCGGCAGGCGGATAAATACGGCGTTCCCCGGATTGCATACATCAACAAGATGGATCGCACCGGTGCGGACTTTTTCCGGAGCATGCAGATGATTAAGGACCGTCTTGGTGCAAACCCGGTGGCCATTCAGCTTCCCATCGGCGCTGAAGACTCGTTTTGCGGGGTTATTGACCTCATTCGCGAAAAGGCACTGATTTATCTGGACGACCTCGGAACGGTCAGTGAAGAAACGGCGGTGCCGGAGGAAATGAAGGACTTGGTGAAAGAGTACCGGGAGAAGCTAATCGAAACCGTTGCCGAGGCGGATGAGGAACTGATGTTGAAGTACTTAGAGAACAAACCTTTTACGCTGGAAGAGATTAAGCGCGGCCTGCGCAAAATTACCTTGGCGGTAAAAGCCATCCCCGTTCTATGTGGTTCTTCCTACCGGAACAAAGGGGTACAGCCGCTGCTTGATGCGATTGTGGATTATCTTCCGGCTCCAACCGATGTCCCCGCAGTCAACGGCGTGGACCCGGAAACCGGGCTCCAGGACCGGCGGTACGCCCAGGACGACGCACCTTTTTCGGCTTTGGCTTTCAAGATTATGGCCGATCCATATGTGGGTAAGCTTTCCTTTTTTAGGGTGTATTCGGGTTGGCTCAAGGCCGGGTCTTACGTTTATAACTCTACTAAGCAAAGGCGGGAGCGGATAGGACGACTTTTGCAGATGCATGCCAACCATCGGCAGGAGATTACCGAAGTCTACGCCGGAGATATCGTTGCGGCGGTGGGGCTCAAGTTCACCACCACCGGCGATACTCTTTGTGACGAGGAACACCCGATCATTCTTGAAGCAATGGATTTTCCAGAACCGGTTATTTCTGTAGCCATTGAACCCAAGACGAAAGCGGATCAGGATAAAATGGGGCAGGCTCTTGCACGCCTTGCGGAAGAAGACCCGACTTTCCGGGTACAGGTTGACCCGGAATCCGGGCAGACGATAATCTCGGGGATGGGAGAACTGCACCTCGAGATCATTGTCGACCGGTTGCTCCGTGAGTTCAAGGTTGGGGCAAACGTAGGAAAGCCGCAGGTAGCGTACCGTGAAACCATTACCAGACCGGCAAAAGCGGAGGGCAGGTTCATACGCCAGAGCGGCGGCAGGGGGCAGTACGGCCATGTGCTCTTGGAAGTCGAACCCCGCAAGCAGGGAGAGGGCTTCCTTTTTGAGAACAAGGTTGTCGGAGGCGCTGTGCCCAAAGAGTTTATTCCTGCGGTAGAAGCCGGAGTACGCGAAGCGATGGAAAGCGGAGTTCTTGCCGGCTACCCTCTGCTTGACATTCGCGTGGCACTGGTTGACGGCTCTTACCACGAGGTCGACTCCTCGGAAATGGCCTTTAAGATCGCCGGGTCAATCGCGTTTCGTGAGGCCGTTTCTCGAGCAGCTCCTGTGCTGTTAGAGCCGGTGATGAAGGTCGAGGTCATTACCCAGGAGGAGTATACCGGGGACGTAATCGGGGATCTCAACTCGCGGCGGGCACACATCGAGGACATAGAGGTGAGGGACAGTAACCGATTAATCCACGCCTTCGTACCGCTGGCCGAGATGTTCGGTTACGCTACTCAGCTTCGTTCATTGACACAAGGGCGCGGGACTTACACAATGCAGTTCGACCATTACGCTGAAGTGCCACGGACTATTAAGGAAAAGATCATTCCAAAATATAACATTATGTAAAATAAGGAGGAAGGGATTTCATGGCGAAGCAGAAATTTGTGCGGACAAAACCTCATGTCAACATCGGGACGATCGGGCATGTCGACCACGGTAAGACCACTTTGACCGCAGCGATCACGTTATGTCTATCGAAGAAGGGGATGGCTTCGTACAAGAGGTACGACGAGATCGACAACGCACCGGAAGAGAAAGCACGCGGTATCACCATTAATACCGCACACGTCGAATATGAAACAGAAAAGCGGCACTACGCCCACGTTGACTGTCCCGGCCACGCGGACTACATCAAGAACATGATCACTGGTGCAGCGCAGATGGACGGGTCTATCCTGGTCGTTTCAGCGGCGGACGGTCCTATGCCGCAGACACGGGAACACATCCTGCTTGCGCGGCAGGTGGGAGTACCCTACATAGTGGTCTACCTGAATAAGGCAGACATGGTGGACGATCCGGAATTGCTGGAACTCGTAGAGATGGAAGTACGTGAACTCTTGACGACATACGAGTTCCCCGGGGACGAAGCGCCGGTTGTTACCGGTTCTGCGCTGAAAGCGTTGGAGTGCGGTTGTGCACAGCGGGAATGCCCACACTGCGGCTCGATTTGGAAGTTGATGGATGCCGTTGACGAGTATATTCCCACACCCCAGCGGGATATCGATAAGCCGTTCCTAATGCCTATTGAGGACGTCTTCACCATTACCGGGCGCGGCACTGTGGGTACCGGACGCGTAGAGCGCGGCCGGGTTAAAGTAGGCGACGAAGTTGAGATCGTGGGATTCTCTGATAAACCACGCAAGACGGTAGTAACGGGTGTGGAAATGTTTCGTAAGACGCTCGACGAGGGCGTGGCAGGAGATAATATCGGTTGTTTGCTCCGCGGTGTGGACCGGGATGAACTCGAGCGCGGGATGGTTCTTGCGAAGCCGGGAAGTATTAAACCCCACACCAAGTTTTCTGCGGAGGTCTATGTTTTGACCAAGGAGGAAGGCGGGCGCCACACGCCGTTCTTTAACGGGTACCGGCCACAGTTTTATTTCCGGACAACCGACGTGACCGGAGTTACAAAGCTGCCCGAAGGTGTAGAAATGGTAATGCCCGGTGACAACATCAAGATGGGTATTGAGCTCATTACGCCGATAGCGATCGAGGAAGGCCTCCGGTTTGCTATTCGGGAGGGCGGTCGGACGGTCGGTGCCGGAGTGGTTACCGGGGTTGAAGAGTAACATCTCTCAGGAGGACTTTAAACAGAATGGCAGGTCAAAAGATTAGAATACGGCTGAAGGCCTTTGACCACTATATGCTGGACCAGTCGGCCCAGAAAATCGTGGATACTGCTAAGAGAACCGGGGCTGTAGTAGCCGGACCGATACCCCTTCCGACAGAGAAGAATATTTATACCATACTACGGTCCCCCCATAAGGATAAGGACTCGCGGGAGCAGTTCGAGATCCGTACGCATAAGCGGCTTATTGACATCCTTGAGCCGACGCCGAAGACCGTTGATGCGCTTATGCGGCTGGACCTCCCGGCTGGGGTAGATATCGAAATCAAGCTTTAGCAGCGGAGGTGGCACAGATGAAGGGCATTCTCGGGAAAAAGCTTGGGATGACGCAGTATTTTACCCAGACCGGCGAGGCAGTTCCGGTTACGGTAATCGAGGCCGGTCCGTGTACCGTAGTCCAGACGAAGACGATGGAAGAGGACGGATACGAGGCTGTTCAGGTGGGATTCGACCCTAAACCGGAGCGGTTGACGAATAAGCCCCTTAAAGGGCACTTCGCCCGTGCAGGGGTGAAACCCCTCCGGTACCTCAAAGAGTTTCGGGTTGACGATGCCGGTTCCTACAGCTTGGGGCAGGAGATTAAGGCAGACATTTTCGTTCCCGGACAGAGGGTCGATATTACCGGAATAACTAAGGGTCGCGGTTTCGCTGGCGGGATCAAGAGGCATGGTTTTCACCGCGGACCTATGGGGCACGGTTCAAAGTACCACCGTCGCCCCGGTTCCCTTGCAGCAAAAGGTCCGGCCCGTGTTTTTAAAGGTCGCCGGTTGCCGGGTCATTATGGTAACGAACGGGTAACGGTGCATAACCTGGAAGTGGTTAAGGTTGATCCTGAGCGCAACATTTTGCTGGTGCGGGGTGCAGTGCCCGGTCCCCGTGGCGGACTGTTGATAATCAAGGAAGCGGTCAAGACTGCGTTGAAATAAAAGTCAGCAGTCAGAATCCACGCTCCGGAAGGTGGGAGTCGAACGATTGCAGGGGCCGGCGACCGCAGGAGCACGGCGTGGGGAAGGCCGGTTGTGGAAAATCGATGGTTAAGTCTGGTAGCCAGGGTCAACGCGGAATGTAAGTAACATACTCTTGCTATGTTCTGACTTCAGGCTCCTGACTTCTGGTATTGGGAGGAGATTGGTTTGCCCAAGATAAGCGTTTTTAATACAGGAGGCGACCGGGTAGAAGAGATCGAACTCCGGGATGACATCTTTGGCGTTAAGCCGAACCCGGCGGTGTTACACGAGGTGGTGGTGATGCAGCTTGCGAACCGGCGCCGGGGAACGCACGACACTAAGACTCGGGCGGAAGTTGCCGGCGGCGGTCGCAAGCCGTGGCGGCAGAAGGGTACCGGACGTGCCCGCCACGGCAGTATACGTTCGCCGATATGGCGGGGCGGCGGGGTAGTCTTTGGTTCCCACCCCCGTGATTACGGTTACGCGGTGCCCAAAAAGGTGCGCCGGCTGGCTCTTAAGTATGCGCTTGCGGATAAGGTCCGGAACGGCAATTTGGTTGTACTGGACGAGCTGCGGCTGCCGGTACCTAAAACGAAAGAGGCACTAGGGCTTTTGTCTCGCTTCAGTGCCTTGGATGGTGCGCTCCTTGTGGCAGCCGAACCGGATGCCGAAATGAAGTTGGCTGTCGCTAACATTAAGGGTGTCAAATTCCTGGCGGTATCGAACTTAAACGTTTACGACCTCCTGCGCTACCCGAAGCTCATGATTACCAAAGAAGCACTGACAAGGGTGGAGGAGGCATTGAAATGAACGACCTGCATGATATATTAAGGCGCCCGGTCGTTACAGAAAAAAGCATGGCGCTTTTGGCGGAAAACAAGTACACGTTTATTGTTGACCCTAAAGCGACAAAGACTGAGATCAAGAAAGCTGTGGAGAGCATCTTTAAGGTCAAGGTTTTGAAGGTAAACACAATGCGGGTTAAGGGCAAGGTGAAACGGGTGCGCCGTGCCCTGGGGAAGACTCCTGACCGGAAAAAGGCGATTGTAACTCTGCAGCCGGGGGATAAGATTGAGATTTTCGAGGGTCTCTAAAGCTAAAGTATAACAAGTGCCGCAAAAGGAAGGTTTGCTTCGTAGGCTGACGGTAAGATTCGGAGACGCCCGGAGCCCGCGAAAAGCAATTGTCGGTCTTGTTTGCCGGAAGGGAAATTGCAAAGCGATTTCCAACAAGTTACACTTCCGACATCCGACTTCCGATACAGCGGTATAGTTTTGCAGCGGGTTCTAACGTCTATGCAGAAAGGGGTTTATGAATGCCGGTTAAAAAGTATAAGCCAACGTCACCGGGCAGACGGTTTGTGACCGGAGCCACTTTTGAGGAGGTTACCGCCACTGAGCCCGAACGTTCGCTATTGAGACCTCTCAAGAAGCGCGGTGGGCGGAACAACCAGGGGCGGATTACGGTGCGCCACCAGGGTGGCGGTCACAAGCGCTTTTACCGTGTGATTGATTTCAAGCGTGACAAGGACGGAATTCCGGCAAAGGTTGCAACGATCGAGTACGATCCCAATCGCTCGGCGCGAATCGCGCTGTTGCACTACCGGGACGGAGAAAAGCGATATATTATTGCTCCTGCGGGACTTGAGGTGGGTCAGGTGCTTATGTCCGGCCCGGACGCCGACATTAAGACGGGGAATGCGTTACCTCTCCGCAACATTCCCGTGGGAACGGTAATTCATAACCTGGAGCTTAATCCCGGTGAGGGTGCCAAACTGGTGCGTTCCGCGGGAGCGTCGGCGCAGTTGATGGCCAAGGAAGGTGATTACGCCAATATACGTATGCCCTCGGGGGAAGTACGGTTGATTCACCTTGATTGCCGTGCGACCATCGGTCAGGTTGGAAATGTCGAGCACGAAAACATCACCATCGGCAAAGCGGGCCGTGCGCGCTGGATGGGTGTCAGGCCTACGGTAAGAGGCGTGGTCATGAATCCGGTGGATCACCCGCACGGCGGCGGTGAAGGAAAATCACCCATAGGGCGCAATCCGGTGACCCCGTGGGGTAAACCGGCTCTGGGGGCGCGCACCCGGAAACCTAAGCCTAGCGACCGGCTTATTATAAAACGGCGGTCGAAGTGAAGGGGGGCTGGCAGTGGGACGTTCACTCAAAAAAGGGCCTTATTGCGACCCTAAACTGTTGGCAAAGATCGAGGCCATGAATGCCCGTGGTGAAAAGCGGGTGATTAAGACCTGGTCACGCCGTTCGACCGTCTTCCCCCAGATGATCGGACACACGATCGCCGTCTACGACGGAAGAAAGCATGTACCGGTTTACATTACCGAGGAGATGGTGGGGCATAAGTTAGGCGAGTTTGCGGCGACGCGGACCTTCAGGGGCCACGGTGCCCATACAGAGCGCTCCACCGCTCTGAAGTAAGGAGTGTTCAGGATGGCGAATGAAAAGTCGGTCAAAGAGTCGAAAGCAACGGCAAAGTACCTCCGTGTTGCGCCGCGGAAAGCCCGCCAGGTGGTGGACCTGATCCGCGGGAAAGAGATCGGTGAGGCGCTGAGCGTGTTGCGCTTTACGCCGCAAAAGGCGGCGAAACTGGTGGAGAAAGTAGTGCGTTCCGCGGTAGCGAACGCGGAACATAACCATGATATGGTGGCAGATGAATTGGTTGTGCTCAATGCATATGTGGATCAGGGCCCAACCCTGAAGCGGTACAAAGCACGGGCTTACGGCCGCGCAAACATAATGCGGCGTCGTACCAGTCACATTACCGTTGTGGTTGGCGAAAGAAAGGAGGGATAAGGAAAGGATGGGGCAAAAGGTTGATCCCCGGGTGTTGAGGCTTGGTATAAACCGTGAATGGAACGCCAGGTGGTTCGCCGATAAAAAGCATTTTTCCGAATTCCTCCTGGAAGATGTCAAGATCCGGAACTTTATCAAGAAAAAACTTCATCAGGCCGGAATTTCCACCATTCACATCGAGCGCACGGCCAACCGTCTTAAGGTTACTGTCCACACCGCCAAGCCGGGAATTGTTATCGGGCGGGGCGGCACCGAAGTTGAACATCTCCGGAAGGAATTGGAAGCATTAACCGGTAAGCAGGTTAGCGTAAACATTGCGGAGATAAAAATTCCGGAGCTCGACGCGCAGTTGGTGGCAGAAAACGTGGCCTTCCAGCTTGAACGCCGCGTATCCTTCCGCCGGGCAATGAAACAAGTGGTATCGCGTACGATGCGGATGGGTGCCAAAGGGATGAAGATATCTGTGAGCGGGCGTCTGGCGGGCGCCGAAATCGCCCGGACGGAGTGGTACAGTGAAGGCAAAGTACCATTGCACACCTTAAGGGCGGATATCGATTACGGTTTCGCCGAGGCTAACACCACTTACGGGAAGATCGGGGTCAAGGTTTGGATTTATAAAGGCGAGGTCTTGCCGGAACGGGCTTCGGGTACGAGGAGGTAAGCTAAGGAAATGTTACAGCCGAAAAGAGTCAAGTTCAGAAGGCACCACCGGGGCCGGATGACCGGTAAAGCTAAAGGCGGCACAACCATTCATTTTGGTGATTACGGCCTTCAGGCTTTAGAACCTGCCTGGGTAACGGCGCGGCAGATAGAGGCTGCCCGGATCGCGATGACTCGGTACATCCGGCGCGGCGGCAAGGTCTGGATTAGGATTTTTCCCGACAAGCCGGTTACGGCCAAACCGGCTGAGACGCGGATGGGCAGCGGCAAGGGATCACCCGAGTACTGGGTGGCGGTTGTTAAACCGGGACGTATCCTTTTTGAAATCGGCGGGATATCCGAGGATGTGGCCCGCGAGGCGATGCGGTTGGCGGCGCACAAGCTGCCCATGAAAACCAAGTTTGTAAAGCGCGAGGAAGCAGGTGAGGCAAGTGAAGGCTAAGGAGATAAGGGAACTCACCGATGAAGAATTGGTTCGTAAGATCGCTGATTCCAAAGACGAGCTGTTTCGCTTGCGGTTTCAGTTGGCGACCGGCCAGCTTGATAACGTGATGAAAATCAAAGAGGTAAGACATCGGATCGCCCGGTTGAAAACAATTCTCCGGGAAAGAGAACTTAATATAAAGAGAGCCTGATGCTGTAAGGCGGGTCCGTTCAACCGGGTAGGCGCTTGTTAAGAAGACCATGATTGAATCCTGGAAAAGGCACTCGATCCATAGGGAGGTAATTTAATGGAGCGCGGGCTGCGCAAGGTGCGGGTAGGACGCGTAGTAAGCGATAAAATGGACAAGACGGTGGTGGTGGTAGTCGAAAATCTGGTTCGCCACCCTTTGTACCAGCGAACCGTCCGGCGGACAAAGAAAGTGAAGGCACACGATGCTGAAAACGCTTGCCAGGTCGGGGATAAGGTTAGAATTATGGAAGTACGGCCGCTTTCCAAAGAAAAACGCTGGCGGGTAGTAGAGATTATCGAGCGCGGGAAGCGTTTTGACGAGGTTTCCGAAATTAGCGGCGAGATTGAGAGCTGATCTTTTTTTAATGGCAGGCGGTCGGGATTTGACCTGGTAAACCGGCTTCTTGCGGAAGGAGGGATTGGAATGGTCCAGGTTCATACAATGCTCAACGTCGCTGATAATACCGGCGCTAAGAAGCTGATGTGCATCCGGATCTTGGGCAGCGCCTTCCGGCGCTATGCGGGCATTGGAGATATCATTGTGTGCTCCGTCAAAGAAGCTTCACCCGGCGGCGTGGTGAAGAAGGGTGACGTAGTTAAGGCGGTAGTGGTCAGGACAAAAAAGGAGACGCGGCGTCCGGACGGATCTTACATTAAGTTTGATGAAAATGCAGCGGTTATAATCAAAGATGATAAGAGTCCTCGCGGGACGCGAATTTTCGGGCCGGTGGCCCGGGAACTTCGTGAGCGGGATTTTATGAAGATAATTTCACTTGCTCCTGAGGTTCTGTAATGTTCCGCAGGTCAGGGGGGTGCAAAATGTCCAAGGTTCACGTAAAAAAAGGGGATACAGTTGTTGTTCTTCGGGGTAAGGACGCGGGCAAAAAAGGAAAGGTATTGACGGTGTTACCTAAGGAGAGCCGGGTAATCGTTGAAAAGGTTAACGTCGTGAAGCGCCATGCACGCCCGACGCGGCGGATTCCCCAGGGAGGGATCATGGAAAAGGAGGCGCCGATCCACGCCTCCAACGTGATGCTGGTATGCGGGAAGTGCCACAAGCCTACCCGGGCTGGTCGCCGCATTTTGGAAGACGGCAGTAAAGTACGTTTTTGCAAAAAATGCGGTGAAGTACTGGGATAGGATAGCATGAAGGGAGCGGTCAGAAGGTGTCGCGTTTAAAGGAGAAATACCGGAAAGAGGTTGTACCGGCGTTGATGGATAAATTCGGGTATAAAAACGTGATGCAGGTTCCCAGACTTGAAAAAGTGACGGTTAACATGGGGCTCGGTGAGGCGATTCAGAACCCGAAGGTTATTGATGCGGCGGTTGAAGATCTGAAGGCTATCACCGGGCAAAAGCCCGTGGTCACGAGAGCCAAAAAGTCCATCGCGGCGTTTAAGCTCCGGGCCGGAACGCAGATCGGTGCAAAGGTTACCCTCCGCGGGCAGCGCATGTACGACTTCGTGGACAAGGTCGTCAACGTTGTATTGCCCCGGGTTCGGGATTTTCGCGGGGTTTCACCGAAGTCTTTCGACGGCAGGGGTAATTACACCCTCGGAATGAGAGAGCAGATTATCTTTCCGGAGATCGATTACGATAAGGTCGATAAGGTTCGCGGGATGGATATAACATTTGTGACAACCGCAAAAACCGACGAAGAAGCCAGGGAGCTGTTGCGTTTATTGGGGATGCCTTTCCAGGCATAATAAGTTTCCGTCGAACGGCTGCCGTTATAATATTTGTGCAAATTGTGAAAATCGCCGCAGAATTTACTGAGGTACTGATAACCGACGACCGTTAACCTTATAGAAATCATGGGACACAATTTTCCTGGAGAGTGTTGCAAATCAAAAGTAAGCTCTATCTATTTATGGATAGCAAGCTTTGGCCCAGCACTCAGGGGTGTTCCTTTCCATATAGACGTGAAACTTCTGTTAGGTGAGCGCCGGTTGAAATTAGCCGGGTAAGTGTTTAACTGAGTGCTGGGGAGACCGTGAAAAACGAGCATGGCGCGGAAGCCGAGAGGGGTCGGGGCGGAGCGTACTTGGAGGTACGTGAGCACCCGGACCCGGCCGGGTGACAAAGCCCGGCGAAGTTTTGCAGCGGTCTCCTGGAAAGAATCCTACGGCTGACGACCGATTGCAGACTACCGCTAAGGGGAGGTATAGAATGGCCAAAAAGTCGCTGATCGTGAAGGCTGAGCGACCGCAGAAGTTCGAAGTCCGGCATTACCACCGGTGTAAGTTATGCGGACGTCCGCGTGCTTACATGCGAAAGTTTGGAGTATGCCGGCTCTGCTTCCGCCTGCTTTGCTACCGGGGAGAGATTCCCGGCATTCGCAAAGCCAGTTGGTAGTAAAGGAGGTTATTTTTAACCGTGGTTATGACTGATCCTATTGCGGACTTCCTGACGCGCATAAGGAATGCAAATATGATTTATCACAGTACGGTTGAGATTCCGGCTTCCAGGTTGAAGAAATCGTTGGCATCGATTCTGAAAGAAGAAGGCTTCATCAAGGACTACGAGATCATAGAGGACGGAAAGCAGGGGATTTTAAGGATCTATTTAAAGTACGGGGCCAACCGGGAGCGGGTGATTACCGGGCTTAAACGTATTTCCAAGCCGGGGCTGCGGGTTTATGCCCGCAAGGACCAAGTGCCCAAAGTGCTTGGCGGGCTCGGCTTAGCAATAATTTCTACTTCAAAAGGAATAATGACCGACAAGCAGGCGCGTAAGTTGGGGCTTGGCGGTGAGGTCATCTGCTACATTTGGTAGCGGGGGAGGGTAACGTATGTCGCGTATCGGCAGGAAACCGATTCCCGTTCCGCAAGGTGTGGAAGTTGTCCTTGAGGGGGACAAAGTTACTGTGAAAGGTCCTCTCGGCGTCCTGGAACGGGAGATACCAAAGGGAGTAACTGTTGAGAGACAGAATGGTTCACTTTTAGTAAACCGGCGGTCGGATCAGCCCCGTGACAGGGCATTGCACGGATTGTACCGCACACTTTTAAATAACATGGTCATTGGTGTTACTCAGGGTTTTACCAAGTCTCTTGAAATTATAGGTGTCGGGTACCGGGCGGTTAAACAGGGGCGCAAGCTTGCGCTTACCATTGGCTATTCACACCCCGTAGAGGTTGAGCCGCCTCCCGGGTTGGAAATAGAAGTTCCGGCGGCTACCAAGATTACGGTCAAAGGTATTGATAAAGAGAAAGTGGGCCAGCTTGCTGCTTACATAAGGAGTATACGGGAACCGGAGCCTTATAAAGGTAAAGGGATAAGGTACGAGGGCGAGACCATTCGCCGCAAGGCCGGTAAAGCCGGCGGTAAAGGGAAGAAGTAACTCGAGGGGGAATAAGGTTTGCTTAAAAAGGTTGACCGAAAAAAGCTGCGGGAACGGCGCAGGTTGAGGGTGCGAAAAAAGGTTTACGGGACGGCCGAGCGCCCGCGTATGAACGTTTTTCGGAGCCTGAATCATATTTACGCGCAGATTATTGATGATGATCAGGGGAAAACCCTGATTACGGTCTCTTCTCTCTCGCCGGAACTGCGGGGAAAGATAAGCGGCGGTAATATCGAGGGCGCAACTGCCGTCGGTAAGCTGGTGGCCGAGAAGGCTAAAGAAAAGGGTATCACCGCCGTCGTTTTCGATCGTGCGGGATACCTGTATCACGGGCGGGTAAAGGCCCTCGCTGAAGCGGCCCGGGCGAACGGATTGGAATTTTAGTCCAAGGAGGGAATAGAGTGGAGCGTATTGACGCCTCCAAGCTTGAGCTTACTGAAAAGGTTGTCTCTATCAGGCGCTGTGCAAAGGTGGTCAAGGGCGGCCGGCGGTTTAGTTTTTCCGTGCTCGTTATCGTGGGCGACGGACAGGGACACGTCGGTGCAGGGCTCGGTAAAGCCGGCGAGGTTCCGGAAGCGATTAGAAAAGGAATTGAGGATGCGAAGAAGAATTTAGTTAAGGTGCCGATGATCGGCTCAACCATCCCGTGTGAGGCGGTAGGGCACTTTGGCGCGGGGAAAGTTCTTCTGAAGCCGGCAGCGCCGGGTACCGGGATTATTGCCGGCGGTGCGGTTAGGGCTGTGCTGGAGTTGGCCGGAGTGAAGGACATCCTTACCAAATCGCTGGGTTCCAACAACCCGCATAATATGACGCGAGCGACGTTTGACGCCTTGAAAGGGTTGAAACACCCGGAAGAAGTATCCCGCCTGCGTGGAACTGACGTGAGGGACTATGCCGTTGGGAGGGAAGTGTAGTGGCCGAACTTAAAATTACCCTCATACGGAGTACCATCGGCTCTAACGAAAGGCAGCGTGGAACGGTTGCCGCTTTAGGGTTTCGGCGGCTGAACCAGACGGTTGTTAAGAAGGATTCCCCGGTGGTACGGGGCATGTTAACAAAAGTCCGCCATCTGGTGCGGGTTGAGCGGGCTTAAGTAAGGAGAGTGGGTTCAAGGGCTATGCAGCTTTCAGATTTAAGGCCTGCGCGCGGCGCGAGAACCAAGCCAGTCCGGAAGGGACAGGGCACCGGCTCGGGTTTCGGGAAAACGGCCGGCAGGGGACACAAAGGACAAAAGTCCCGTTCCGGCGGCGGAGTACGTCCTGGCTTTGAAGGCGGTCAAATGCCGCTTGTTCGCCGGATGCCTAAGCGCGGCTTTACGAATATTTTCAAAAAGGAATACGTTATAGTTAACCTCGACAAACTCAACCGTTTTGAGGACGGCGCGGTGGTTACCCCTGAGGTTTTGCGGGAAAAGGGCGTAACAAATAGGACCGGAGCGATCAAGATATTGGGTGCGGGTGAACTTAAGAAGGCCTTAACCGTCATGGCGCATGCCTTCAGCAAGGAGGCCGCCAGGAAGATAGAGGCGGTGGGCGGCAAAGCCGAGGTGATATAGTGTGCTTACCGGTCTCAAGAGTGCGGTAAACATACAGGAACTGCGGACGCGCCTGTTCTTCACGGTGGGTTTGATACTTGTCTTCCGCCTGGGAGCCCATATCCCTGTACCGGGGGTCAATCCTCAGGTGGTTGCGGAGCTTATCAAGAGCGGCGCGCTTTTCGGGTTCTTTGACGTTATTTCAGGTGGGGCGTTTAAGAACTTTTCGGTGTTCGCGATGAGTATTACACCGTATATCAACTCGTCGATCATAATGCAGCTCTTAACTGTAGTTATACCGTACCTTGAAAAGTTATCTAAAGAAGGGGAAGAAGGGCGCAAGAAGATAGTCCAGTATACCCGTTACGGCACGGTGATTCTGGCATTCATGCAGGCGATAGGGATGACGGCGTTTTTACGCGGGGCATTAATCCATCCGGGCTTCTTCAGTTATCTGGTTGTGGCCATAAGCCTGACGGCGGGTACCGTTTTCTTGATGTGGATGGGCGAGCAGATTACCGAGAAGGGCATCGGCAACGGGATATCCCTATTGATCTTTGCCGGAATCGTTTCCCGTATTCCTGCGGGCGGCAGCCGAATACTGGAGTATCTGCAGGCAGGGACAATCAGCATTCTGAGCATCGTGGCGCTGGTGATCATCGCAGTAGCGGTTATCGCCGGAATTGTTGCGGTTAACGAGGGTCAGCGGCGAATACCGGTACAGTATACCAAACGGGTGGTGGGCCGTAAGGTTTACGGCGGACAGAGCACCCACCTGCCTTTAAGGGTGAACACGGCGGGCGTGATTCCGGTAATCTTCGCCTCCTCTCTGTTGATGTTCCCGGAACAGGTGGCAGGGTGGCTCAAAGGGAACGTTGTGGCCGACTGGTATATGGGGGTATTGCACTGGGGTTCCCCTCTGCATACGATCATTTACGCGCTTTTAATAATCGGGTTTACCTACTTTTACACGGCGGTAATTATGAACCCGGTGGATGTGGCGGATAACATCAAAAAGTACGGTGGGTTCGTCCCCGGGATAAGGCCCGGGCGACCGACGGCCGAGTATATAAGCAAGATAATGAGCCGGATTACCTTGGCGGGAGCGATTTTCCTGGCATTAATCGCGGTTTTGCCGAGTTTTGTACTGGTGGCGACAAGGATTCCCCATATTTACTTCGGCGGTACAGCCCTTTTGATTGTGGTCGGCGTAGCCCTTGAGACAATGAAACAATTGGAGGCACACCTGCTGATGCGCAGCTATCAGGGGTTCATAAAGTAGGTTATACGATGATCTCCAGGAAGTCGGAGCGCGAGCTTTCTTATATGCGCGATGCCGGGAGAATTGTTGCCCTAACCTTGCAGGAACTTGAAAAGGTGATCGGACCCGGCGTGACCACCGGGGAACTCGATGTCTTGGCTGAAGACTTTGTCCGGCGGCAGGGGGCGGAGCCGGCGTTCAAAGGATTGTACGGGTTTCCCGCCAGCATTTGTGCATCTGTAAATGAGCAGGTGGTGCATGGAATTCCGGGACCGAGAAGACTTGAAGAAGGGGACATAATCAGCATAGATGTAGGTACTGTGATTAACGGTTATTACGGCGACGGCGCTGCCACCTTTGCGGTAGGTAGAATCAATAAGGAGGCAAAGAGGCTCTTACAAGTAACCAGGGAGGCGTTAAACAAAGGTATCAACAAAGCAGTAGCCGGCAACAGGTTATCGGATATCTCTCATGCAGTGCAGAAGCATGTCGAAAATCATGGTTTCTCCGTGGTACGCGATTTCGTGGGACACGGAATCGGTACCAAGATGCATGAGGATCCCCAGGTGCCGAACTTCGGCCCTCCGGGGCGCGGGCCGCGGCTCGAGACCGGTATGACCTTGGCGATCGAACCGATGGTTAATGCCGGTACCTACGCGGTGAAAATTCTTCAGGATAACTGGACCGTGGTTACAGAGGACGGTAAACTGTCGGCTCACTTTGAGCATACTGTGGCTGTCCGGGACGGGAAGGCGGAGATTTTGACGCGGCCGTGAAGAGAGTTTCACAAAACACTATTATCACATTCTTACGCGGCGGTTGCCGTTTTCTCGGGTTAAGTGCCGGAGAAGCCATTTGAAAAGTGAGATGTTGTGCAGGCGAGTTTTTCAGGTTTCCTGAAGCGGGGGTACATGATGTCGGCAGGTGACAGGGGAAAGCCGCGTTTGGGTCAACTGGTAAGCTCCAAAGCTGGGAGGGACCGCGGGCGGTATTACCTGATTTTCGAGGCGGTATCGGACCGTCTGGTTAAGGTGGTTGACGGCATAGTGCGTCGGGTGGATAACCCAAAGCAAAAGAACATTAAGCACCTCTCGTTCCACCCTGCAATAGCGGTGGGGGTGGCGGCAAAACTGAGTCACGGTGAAAAGGTTACCAATGCGGAAATCAGGTCCGCGGTTACGGAATTAACAAGTAAAGGGAATAAACTGCATGAGGATGGGTGATATAGTAGTCTATGCTGCATACCGGCTTTGAACACCGGCTAGTTGTGACCGAGAACCGTCTACGGAGGGGGGCCTCATGACGAAACAGGATGTCATAGAGGTGGAGGGTACCGTTATTGAGCACCTGCCGAACGCAATGTTCCGGGTTGAACTGGTTAACGGGCACAGGGTATTGGCTCACGTATCCGGGAAAATAAGGATGCATTTTATCCGGATCCTACCCGGCGACAAAGTAATGGTAGAGCTTTCACCTTATGATTTAAGCCGGGGCCGGATTGTTTACAGGTATAGATAGCGTTTTCAAAATTTTTACGGTTCTGTCTTTGGCGTTATAGCCAGGGAGTGGCCGGTTGTTGTAAGGTGTTGCTCCTTCAGTTTCTGCTTTAACAGTGTAAAAGTTGCCGGTTGAAAAATGCTCTTGATCCCGGCGGCTGGCGACGGAGGGCCGTCGACTGATTTAAAAGGGGGCTTATTAGCTTTGAAAGTGAGACCGTCGGTTAAAGCGATTTGTGAGAAGTGCAAGGTGATCAAGCGTAAGGGTAAGGTAATGGTGATATGCGTCAATCCCAAGCACAAGCAAAAACAGGGTTAGGGGGTAGCTAGACTTGGCACGTATCGCAGGGGTTGATTTGCCCAAGGACAAGCGGGTGGAAGTGTCCCTTACCTACATTTACGGCATAGGCCGGTCAACCGCGAAAAAGGTTCTTGCAAAAACCGGTGTTAATCCCGACACAAGGGTGAAAAACCTAACAGAAGAAGAAGTGACCCGACTGCGCGAAGTGATTGACCGGGAATTGAAGGTGGAGGGGGACCTCCGCCGGGAGACGTCCCTTAATATTAAGCGGTTGATGGAAATTGGGTGCTACCGCGGACTGCGCCACCGCCGAGGTTTGCCGGTTCGGGGACAGCGTACCCGTACCAATGCTCGTACTCGTAAAGGCCCGCGTCGGACGGTCGGAGTACGGAGAAAGAAGTAAGGAGGGTAATGAATGGCGCGGCGTGCGCGTACCAAGAAAAAGGAAAGAAAGAATATCGAGCAGGGCGTAGCGCACATCAAGTCTACGTTCAACAATACGTTGGTGTCCATTACAGACGTTAATGGGAATACTGTAGCATGGGCGAGTGCCGGTACAGTCGGTTTTAAAGGAAGCCGGAAGAGCACGCCTTTTGCTGCGCAGATGGCTGCGGAAAAAGTGGCGCGCGAGGCGATGGAGCACGGAATGAAAGAGGTTTCCGTCGTTGTAAAGGGTCCGGGTGCCGGGAGGGAAGCGGCAATCCGTTCCCTGCAGGCGGCGGGCCTTCAGGTAAACCTTATAAAAGACGTTACTCCCGTGCCACATAACGGCTGTCGGCCTCCAAAGCGCCGGCGGGTATAGGAGGTAGAAAAAGAAGTGGCAAGATACACTGAAGCACGTTGCAGGCTTTGCCGCAGGGAAGGTCTCAAGCTTTACCTGAAGGGCGACCGGTGTTATAGCAACCGGTGTGCGATAGACCGGCGGAACGTTCCGCCAGGACAGCACGGCCGTACAAGACGGAAAGTCACCGAATACGCGGTACAGTTGCGGGAGAAACAGAAAGTGCGCCGGATTTACGGAGTTCTCGAAACGCAATTCCGTAACTATTTCGAAAAGGCAGAGCGGCAGCGGGGGATAACCGGCGAAAACCTGCTCCGGCTGCTTGAACGGCGGCTTGATAACATAGTTTATCGGTTAGGACTTGCGGCTTCCCGCACCGAAGCAAGACAACTCATCCGACACGGTCATTTTCAAGTAAACGGTCGAAAAGTAAGCATTCCTTCGTACCTGGTCCGGGTGGGAGACAAGGTTACAGTGGCGAATAAATCAAAGGATTCACCGCGAATCAAGGAGCTGATCGAACGGGCCGCGCAAAACACACCGCCGGCTTGGCTCGGCTATGATGCGGATGCTGTAACGGGCGAGGTCTTATCCTATCCGACCAGAGACCAGATCGATACCCCGGTGAAGGAGCAGTTGATCGTTGAGCTTTACTCGCGTTAAGCCGGGAGTAAATCTGGCTGAAGGAGGTTTTGTATGCTTGAAATAGAGAAGCCGAGAATTCATTGCGAGACGTTTTCGCCTGCCGGAGACTACGGGCGCTTTGTCGTTGAACCGTTGGAGCGGGGTTATGCCACCACACTCGGCAACTCTTTGCGGCGGGTATTACTGTCTTCCATTCCGGGAGCGGCGGTCACTTCGGTGAAGATCGAGGGGGTACTCCACGAGTTCACCGCGATTCCGGGGGTACGGGAAGATGTCAGCGAACTCATCCTGAACCTCAGAGGCCTCAAAATAAAGATGCATACGGATGAACAGAGGGTTCTCCGGATCGAAGCTACCGGCGAAAAAGTGGTTTATGCGTCAGATATCATAGGTGATGCTGACGTTGAAATCGTTAATCCGGATTATTATATCGCCAGCCTTGCGCCTGAAGGCCGGCTGTTCGTGGAGATGACCGTTGCCCGGGGTAGGGGTTACGTCCCGGCCGAGCGCCACCGTTCCGAATATGTTATAGGAGTTATTCCGGTTGACGCCGACTTTACCCCGGTGAAGAAGGTAAGCTATAGCGTCGAGAGCACCAGGGTCGCAGAGGCCACAAATTATGATAAACTGCTGCTTGATGTGTGGACCAACGGTTGCATACGTGCGGATGAAGCCGTGAGTCTTGCGGCGCGCATCCTGTATGAGCATTTCTATCTTTTCACCGGCCTCAGTGAAACGGTGAGCAAGATGCCGATCATGGTTGAAAAAGAAGAGGAAAAGAAAAACCGGCTGCTGGAGATGCCGATTGAGGATCTTGATCTCTCCGTGCGTTCTTACAACTGCCTCAAGCGGGCAGGGATAAACACTGTGGAGGAGCTGGTTCAGCGCGACGAGGAAGAGATGATCAAGGTCAGAAACCTTGGGAAGAAGTCGCTCGAAGAGGTTAAACAAAAGCTGGGGGAGCTCGGGCTCGCGTTGCGTAAAGCGGCTGAATGACGGGTGACGGGCATTGAAGCTATGGCAACATTGGAAGCCTGTGGCCGCAGTTTACCAAACTTATGAGAGTAATTAATCCAACCTCCGGCATCTTACTTTTAGCTCTTAGAAAGGAGTATGGAAGTGGGGTATCGAAAGCTTGGCGTGACCACCGGGCACCGGAAGGCCCTACTCAGGAATCTGGTGACGTCGCTTTTCAAGGAAGAGAAAATCACCACCACCGAACCGCGCGCCAAAGAAGTCCGCGGGATCGCAGAGCGCATGGTTACTTTGGCCAAAAAAGGCGATCTGTCGGCGCGCCGGCAGGTGCTTCGCTACATCTATGATGAGGAAGTCGTCAAGAAACTTTTTACTAACATCGGGCCGCGCTATACCGACAGGTCCGGCGGTTACACACGCATCTTAAAAGTTGGACAGCGGCGAGGTGACGCGGCCGAGATGGTGATTCTGGAACTGGTGTGATCGGCGAGCGCCACTTTGCCCTAAAGATCGCTTACGATGGGACCGGCTTTCACGGTTTCCAGAAGCAGCCAGGGTTGAGAACCGTGCAAGGGGTGCTGGAAGAAACCCTTGGGCGCTTTTGTGGGGCTCCCTGCACGGTTAGAGGTTCCGGAAGGACAGATGCGGGAGTGCATGCCCGGGGGCAGGTGGTGTCCTTCTGTGGGGACTACTGGCCTGTTCCTTTAGAGCGCATGGTCCAGGTACTCAACGGTGCGTTGCCGGAGGACATGGCTGTGTTGGCGGCCGTGAAGGTACCGGCGTCTTTTCACCCCCGGTACGATGCGGTCAGCAAAACTTACGTGTATACGGTTTTTCGGCGGGCAGTACGGTGCCCGCTTTCGCGCCTCTATTCCCTTCATTTTCCGGAAGAGCTTGATACATCAAGAATGCACGACGCGATCACACTTCTTATCGGGACGCATGATTTCAGCGCTTTTCAGAACACCGGCCGGCCTGTGAAGTCCGCAGTTCGAACGGTTTTCGGAGCACATATTGAGGAGGATGGACCTTTGATCCGCTTTAGGTTTACTGCGGACGGATACCTTTACCAAATGGTGCGGGTAATTGTAGGGACGCTTTTCGAGATAGGCAGGGGCCGTCTCGATCCAGGAATCATAAACCGGGCGTTTGAAACCGGGAACAGGGGATTGCTCGGACCGACGGCGCCGCCGCAGGGTTTGTGTTTAGAGCGGGTGACTTACCGGGAGGAGCTTTTCGGGGAGTGATTTTATGTCGTTGTGGAAGTGTCCCGGACAGGACCGGCGTGATTTCAAGCCGGAAGTTGACGCTGCCAGGCGGGAAAGTGTATAATATAACCGTAGCGGGAGGGCAGTGCCGGCCGGGCGGCAAATATAATTTTGAGGCAATCGGGGGAGAAGAGGAGACCTGTGGTGGAGCTATTGTTCACACCGTTCGCGGTCGGCCCACTGCGGCTGGCCAACCGGGTGGTGGCGCTGCCGATGTATCTGGCCTATGCCACCCCGGAAGGGTCGGTGAGCGCGCTGCTGGAGGAGCATTACCGGGGGCTGGGCGCCTCGGGGGCAGCCCTGGTGATTACCGAGCACGTGGGGGTGCGGGCCGACGGTTTGGGCCCGCGCATGCTACGCCTCGACCACGACCGGTACGTGCCGGAACTGGCCCGGGTGGCGCGGGCGATCAAGGAAGGCGGGGCCCTGGCCGGGGCCCAGATCAACCACCTGGGACGCTACGCCGGGGTGGCGTCGCCGGTCAGCGCCTCGGACCTGCCGCCCACCTGGCCCGGGGGGGCCGCCCGTGCGGGAACTGGCGAAAGAGGAACTGCCGGAGGTGGTCGAAGCCTACGCGGCGGCTGCACGCAGGGTACGGGAGGCGGGCTTCGACCTGGTGGAAATCCACGGCGGTATGGCCTACCTGCTAATGCAGTTCCTGTCACCGCGCACGAACCGTCGGGAGGACGAATACGGCGGGCCACTGGAAAACCGCGCCCGCTTTTGCCTGGAAGTGCTGCGCGCCGTGAAGCGGGCTGTGGGACCGGACTTTCCGGTGGGTTACCGGTTCAACGCCGACGAGTGGCTGCCGGATGGCTTCAAGCTCGAGGAGGCCCTGGTTTTCGCCCGCATGCTGGCCGCCGAGGGCGTGGCCTATCTCTCGGTGATGGGCGGATGCTACGATTCCATGGCTTTACCGGAGGTGGCGGAGCGCTCTGCGCAGCCAGCCTACATGGTGGACTTGGCGGCCGCAGTCAAGAGGGCCGTGCCGCAGGTGCCGGTCATCGCCGCGGGGCGGCTGGCCACGCCGCAGATCGCGGACCGCGTGCTGGCCGAACAAAAGGCGGACCTGGTGGGCCTGGCCAGGGTGATCCTTGCGGACGGGGACTGGGTGCGGAAAGCGCAACGCGGCGAACCGGTGGTCACATGTGACCCCACGTGCCATCATGTATGCGAGGAGCGCGTGTCCAGGGGCCTGCCGGCAATCTGTCCGCGCTGGCCCAAGGAACGCCAGCGAAAGTGGCGAGAGTTGTCCGGGGAGCGAAAATGAAGGTTTGGTAGGGGTGAGAGCCGTGCCGGTGAAGGTGGTGTGTGAGAACCGCAAGGCGCGGCATGATTATTTTATCCTCGAAACCTTCGAGGCCGGGATGGCGCTCACCGGAACCGAAGTAAAATCGCTGCGGGCCGGGCGCGGCAACTTGAGGGACAGTTACGCCCGGGTGGAAAAGGGCGAGCTCTGGCTTTATGATATGCACATCAGCCCTTACGAACAGGGAAACCGTTTTAACCACGAGCCGAAGCGGCCGCGAAAACTCTTGATGCACCGCAGCGAGATCGTCCGGCTTTGGGGGCGGACGCGGGAGAAGGGCTTGAGTCTGGTGCCGCTTAGGTGTTACTTCAAGAACGGCCGGGCGAAGGTGGAGTTAGCGCTGGTCAAAGGGAAAAAGCTTTACGACCGGCGCGAGGATCTCGCGGCCCGCGACGCAAAGCGGGAGATTGAACGGGCGATGCGACACAAGCGGACGGTTTAAAGAGTTGCGAATCACGCGTTGTGAGTTACGGGCTAAGTCGAAAGTCGACGGTCGAAGGTCTTAAGTCCGGATCAAAAGAATTGAATACTTGTTCCACGGAGTTAAAGCCGGGTTTCTTAGCTTCGAACTTTGAACTATCAAACTTAAAGGGCTTAAAACGGGGGCGACAGGTTTCGACGGGGGAAGCGGTGACAGGAGGAGCGAGCCGGGGAGGCTACCTGCCCGTAAAAACGGTGGCAAGGCAATAAACGCCAAGAACGAATCTTACGCCCTGGCCGCCTAATTGCGGCCAGCATCCTGCCGGCCAAGGCCCGTGTGGCCGGATAGGGTGTTATGTTAGCGGGCTTGCTCGGGGACCAATTCTCGGAGGTCCTTGGGGACACCTATCGAGATAGCTCCAAGGGAGCCTGGCTGTGGGCGCCCGCGGCGCGAAAATGAAATCGCAGCCTGCGCTCGGAGAATCTCTTGTGGTCGGTCCTTCGGACGGGGGTTCGATTCCCCCCGCCTCCACCAGGCAAAAACCGGGATTTCCCGGTTTTTTTATGTGTTTGCCCGGCATGTCTGCTGAGCCGATGGGTGGGGCAGCCACTGGGAGGAACCGCCGCGAAATAGTCATCCCGCCGATAATCCGCCTCCTTTCGGGAAAGATCGTTTTGGTAACAGCTCTTTCTCCCAGGTGGTCACCTGTTGCTTTTGATATTCCGGTTCACACCCCCCTTTCCAGACCCAGGAAGCGTTCACGCAGAGAAGCATCCGATAGGAGTGTCTTTCCTTCTCCTTCCATCACACAGCGGCCTTCGCTAAGCACGTATCCATAATCGGCAGCTTTTAGAGCAAGGAAAGTGTTTTGTTCCACCAGAAGAATCCAAGATTCCTTTTTGTTTTACGGCGGCTATCTTTTCCAGGATGAGCGCCGCGGCTTTCGGTGCCTAAGTTAGCGAGCCCCGTGAAGCCGTATTCCAAGTTCAGGCTCAGTGTGAGCAGGGCAATGATGCCGACGAAGATCAGCGTGTCTGCGACGTAAAAAAGCGGGTCCACAGCTTCACTTCGCCAGGCCCTTTGGCCGGATAATCAGCACCGGGATCAGCACCAAAAAGGCGATGGCCATCCGGTACTCGGTGGAAAGTCCCACCGCCTGGAGGAAAACCACGCCAAAGTTTTCCGCCAGACCCAAAATAAAAGCGGACCCGATCAGGCCGTAGAAACTGCCGATGCCGCCCAGGATAACGGCGGCGAAAACCGTAAGCAGGATATCCCACCCCAGCAGCGGGGAAAGCTGGGTGTCGGCCGCCCGGAAGACACCGGCTATGCCTGCGAGGGCAGCGCCGCTGAACCAGGTGACGAGGATGATACGGCCGCTGTTAATTCCGGGAACGAGCGCCAGTTCAGGGCCGGCAATGGCCCGGATGGCTTTGCCGGTTTTCGTGTGGGTTAGAAGGAAATGGAGACCGGTTCCGGTAGCTACCGCGGCGCCAGTGAGGTAGAGCCAGAGGACGGTTATCCTGATGCTGCCGATGTCGAATGCCTGCCAACCATTTTCATTCCCTGCGGCGACCAGCACTCAGTCCGACATTTATAATCGTTATTTGCTTATATCAGAAGACCTAAAGCCGTAGTGCTTAACTATCAGTGTCAGACGCCTTCTGAGTGCTGGTTGTGAACGACTCCCCTGAAACCTTGTAACTTGCAGGGATACTTGCTGCGGATTGATACCTCTGTCAGGATAACATAAAAACAGGGATATTGCAAAGAGGTCGGCGTGAGGTGAACAGGGTGTTTGCTGTCTTTTACCGCACGGTTGTGATTTACTTTATGGTGCTTCTGGTAATGCGGTTAATGGGGAAACGGGAAATCGGGCAGCTTTCTCCTTTTGACTTCGTGGTGGCCATCATTATCGCCGAGGTGGCGGCACTGCCGATGGAAGAGCCGGAAATTCCGCTTTTGCGGGGGCTTTTACCCCTTTTTGTCCTTGCCGGGTTGGAGGTGGTTTTTTCATACGCGGCACTGCACAGCCGCTGGTTCCGGCGAATGATGTGCGGTACGCCGCAGTTGGTGATTTGGGATGGGCAGATCTTGCACCGGGAGATGCGCCGGGCACGCTATAACCTGGACGACCTTATGGCGCAACTGCGGGAGAAGGGGTATCCTGACCCGGCGGAAGTGGCATGCGCTGTACTGGAAAACTCCGGACGACTGAGCGTGGTGCCGCGTGGAGAAAGCCAGCCGGTTACCCGGGGGGATTTGGGATTGGAATCAGGGAGTACCGGTTTGCCGCGCATCCTTGTGGCGGACGGGGAAGTGCTTGACCGGAACCTGGCGGCCGTGGGGCGGGGTAGAGCCTGGCTGGAAAAGGAGCTTGAAGCACGGGGCTTCAGTTTACCGGGGGTTTTCTTGGTGAGCCTCTCGCCTGACGGCCGGCTTTTTGTGAGTCCCCGGGAAGGATTTGGCAGGGTGGCGGCGAAAGAGAACCAAATGACGTAGAAGGTTTTTCTGGAGGAGCCGAATATGCATCTCGGGCGGCGCGAGCAGCTGCTCCTTTTGCTCTTTGCGCTGGCGGCGGTTTTCGGATTGGGGGTAAAATACGCGCTTCACCGGCAGGTGCCGGTCAGCCAGCCGGCGGTGGTTGAGGCGGAAAAACCGGTGGGAATTTGCGTGCACGTGGCGGGAGCCGTCTATCACCCCGGCGTTTACCGGTTGCCGCAGGGGAGCCGGGTACTGGACGCGGTGAAGAGGGCGGAGGCGTATCCGGACGCGGACCTGAATGCTTTGAACCTGGCTCAATTATTAGAGGATGGGCAGAAGGTGGTGGTACCGGCCAAAGTTCCGCTGGCCGGACCAGCCGAACCGGCTGGACCGGCTGCCTCTAACCCCTTCACGGCTCCCGCGAGGGGAAGGAACGTTTCTGCGGGTGCGTCAACTCCGGAAGATAAAGTTAACCTCAACACTGCGGACGCCGCTGCTTTAGAGGATTTACCGGGGATTGGTCCGGCACTTGCCCGGCGGATAATTGAATACCGAACGGATAGCGGGCCTTTTTCCTCCGTGGACGACCTCTTGAAGGTATCGGGGATTGGGGAGAAGAAGCTTGCCCAAATACGGGATTATGTTTGCGTCCGTTGAATACGACAGAGAAAGCTGGAGGTCCTAATGTGTGGAAGAGGGTAGAGGAGGGCGTAGAAGAGGGGTTTTTTCGGTACCGCCGCTAATTCTGCTCACGGCCCTTTACGTTGGTGGCTGCTTTGCAGCGCGTTATTTCCCGCTGCCGGGAAACGCGGCGTTTTTGGCTGCGTTTTTTACGCTTCTTGTAGCCGTTATCGGCTATTTTTACGCCCGCCGGCGCAACTATTTGATAATTTATACCCTTTTCTTTTTTTTAGGAATAATTGCGGCCCGTTTTGCCATCGCCGAGGCGGCTTCTCCCCTTGCGGATTTGGCCGACCATCACGTTACTCTTAAGGGAACGGTAGTGGCCGAGCCGGATGTGCGGGCGCGGGACGCGCGTTACGTTTTGCGCGTGGCCGAGGCCCGGGTGGGGCAGAGGGTTTTCAAGGGCGGGAAGGTGCTTTTGGTTGTCCGGAAGCCGGAGAGGGTTTTCGGCTACGGCGACCTGCTCCGGGTGAAGGGAATGCTTGTCAAGCCAGCGCCGCCGGGGAACCCGGGGGAGTTTGATTACGGCGCTTACCTGGCGCGGCGCGGCATCGGCGTCCAGGTTTACGCGCGACCGGAAGGGGTAATGCGGCTGGGCCACGGTGTCCCTAATCCGCTGGTCGTCCCGGCGCTGTGGCTCAAGGCGCGGCTTTTTGCCGTGCTCGACGCTCTTTTTTCCCCGGGGCAGAGCACCTTGATCAAGGGAATCGCCTTCGGCACGCGGACGGCGATTGACCCGGCGGTCAACGAGGCTTTTGTCGAGACCGGCGTGGTACACATCCTGAGTGTGAGCGGCCTGCACGTCGGCCTGGTTTTGGGGTTTGTGCTCGGTATAGCGCGGGTTTTGCGTTTGCGTTCAGGAGTAACGCTTTTGACCGCGGTGTTTGTGCTTTTGTTTTACGACCTGATGGTTGGCGCAGACCCGCCGGTGGTGCGGGCGACGGTGATGGCGGTCCTGCTCCTTTTGGCCAGGCACCTGGGGCGGGAACGGGACTGGCCCACCGCGCTCGCAGCGGCCGCGCTGGTTGTTTTGCTGGCTAACCCGTTGGCGGTGGGAGACCCTGGTTTCCAGCTCTCTTTTGCCGCTACCTGGGGCATTCTCTTCTTGGGTCCGGCGATGGTGGCGGGGCTTGAGCGCTTAGGGTCACGCTGGCGGATACCCGGAAGAACTGCGCTGGCCTGGGGGGTGGCGGTGCCGCTCGGGGCGCAGTTGGGGACGCTGCCCCTGGTTGCACTGCACTATAACCTCGTCTCGCCCGTTGCGCTCTTAGCGAATATCGCGGCGGTGCCGCTTACCGGGTTTATTCTTTTATTAGGGATACTCGCCGCCGTTTTGGGCCTTTGTTGGCTTCCGCTCGGGGAGGTCTTGGCGGCACCAGCAGGCCTTACCCTCGACGTTTTTCTCTACCTAATTCGCTTCTTTCAGCATCTCCCCGGAGCGGTGGTTTACGTTCCGGCTTTTCCGTGGGCGGTGGTAGTCCTCTGGTTCGGCCTCCTTTATCTGGTTACTTCGAAGCTGACCGGCAAACCTTCCGTATCCCCAGCTTCCATCCGTTCCGGTTTTTGGCAGTGGCTGTTGCGGGCGGCGGTTTTTGCCCTGGTGGTGCTGGCCTGGGTGGGCCTTTTCCGCTGGCTGGGCGGCGGGGAACGGGTACTGCGGGTAGACTTTATTGACGTGGGGCAGGGGGACAGTGCACTGGTCAGGACACCCGGCGGGGGCACGCTGTTGGTGGATGCGGGCGGCTGGCCGGGCGAGCTTACCGGGGAGGGGGTCGAAGGTGCAGGAATGCGGGTGGTGCGTTACCTCCGGCGGGAGGGAGTGAAACGTCTCGACGTCCTGATTTTGACCCACCCGCACGAGGACCACTGCGGCGGGGCGCGGGCGGTGGTAGAAAGAATACCTGTGCGGCTGGTGGTGGTGCCGCCGCTCGAACCCGGGATCGAACCAAGTTATGACCGGCTTCTCAGCTTCTTCGGCGAAAGAGGAGTTCCAGTATCCACTGCCAAAGCGGGGGACAGCATCCGGCTGGATCCGGCGGTAAAAATAGCGGTTCTGGGACCCTTCCCGCCGCTTGACAGGGACCCGGCGGCTTTCAACGACGAATCGCTCGTACTCCGGATAAGCTTTCAGGAGAAAAGCGTGCTTTTTGCCGGGGACGTCGAGGAGGAAGGGCAGCGGCGGCTCCTGCGGTACGGCGCGGCGCTGAGAAGCGATGTGCTGAAGGTACCCCACCACGGCTCGGCGAGATTTTTACCGGCCTTTTTTAAAGCGGTTCATCCCGAAGTCGCAGTGATTTCAGTGGGCGCACGGAACCGCTTCGGCCAGCCTGCGCCAACCGCCATCCAAGAACTCGAACGTCTCGGAGCAAAGGTTTACCGCACAGATAGGGATGGCGCGATGCTGCTTAACACCGACGGCACAAAGATTGAAGTCAAAACCAGGCGGCGGGTGCTTGAGCCTGCGGCTTGATTCTGTGGTAGTTCATGGGGGGTTTACTCTCGAGTCAAACCGTAACAAATCTCGTTTGGTATGATTAAAGAGGGGGCGGAAATCCAGTGGGTATTAGAAAGGTTTTCATTGAACAAATTGTCTATCCAGCAATGGAGAAGTTGAAAGGGAACAAAATCCGCAGCTATATTCAGGAGCTGAAATTGAGCCAGGAATTTACCCGCCAAATGATCGAGGAACTTAAGCGGGAGAGGCTGAGGAAATTGTTAAAGCATTGCGTCGAGAACGTCCCGGCATACAGAAAATTCCGGCACCTGGCGCAGAAAATAGACGAAAGTCCTTACGCGGCACTGCAAGAGTTTCCCGTACTGACGAAGAGCCATTTCACCCGGCACGCGGATGAGTATCTTGCTCAGGGGGTCGACAAGGCGGCCTTGATTTGCAACCGGACCGGTGGGTCAACGGGGGAGCCAGTCAGGTTCTATCTCGACCGTGTCACTGTGGAGCATTACGAGGCTGCCCGGTGGAGAGGCCTATCATGGTGGGGAATAGAATTGGGGGATCCCTCGGCAATGATCTGGGGGTCACCCATAGAGATGACTCAAAACCAAAGTCGCGTTTATCGGCTGAAAGAAAGGCTGCTGAAAAACAGAATCATGATCCCCGCCTATGGCTTAGATCCCCAGAAGGTAAGAGACTATGTTAATATGATCAATTCCTTTAAGCCCGAATACATAAATACATATATGGCTATGCTTCAATATTGTTCGCATTTGCTCAGCTTATGAAGGAGCAGGGGCTGAGGATTACTAAAAAGCTAAAGGGCGTTGTTTCTACAGCGGAAACATTGTACGATGACCAACGCCTTCTTATACAAAGCTCCTTTGGCGCTCCGGTGATAAACGAGTACGGGGCAAGGGACGGAGGCATCATCGCGTACGAGTGTCCTTCGGGAAGCATGCACATAGCCGAGGAAAACCTGATTCTTGAGATAGTGGATATACAAACAGGCAAAAAGGCTGAAGACGGGCACAGCGGTCTGGTAATAGTAACTGATTTACACAACTGTTCAATGCCGCGGTTGAGGTATCAGTTGGGCGACGTAGCAAGGTTATCGAATGAAGGCTGCGAATGTGGAAAACAACTGCGGGTCCTGCAAACGATTGAGGGACGAGAAGACGATATTTTTGTTTCAAGGGAAGGCAAACTTGTACACGGTCACTTCTGGAACCACATTGCGAGAAATATGAATGGGATTAAGCAATTTCAATTAATCCAACATGATAGGGAAAGTGTTACCCTCAAAATAGTCAAAAACGAAAAATTTAAACCGGAAGAAGTTGAGTTTTTCGTCCACCAAATCCGTGATGTTTTAGGCGATATAAACATCAATGTAGTCTACTGTGAAAGAATTGAACCGACTGCTTCCGGAAAACTCAGGTACGCGGTTAGAGAGTTTCCGCTTCTTCCACACGAGGGAGTGGCCGCTTTCCGCCGGACGGGGTGGTAGATTTCGCCCGGATTTACTGGTCGATTTCGCCGGAAAAGCAGTTTTTCATAATCCAGGGGTTCTTTTGGATCGACCCCATGCAGCAATAGTGTATACCATCGCTAAAATAGCTCAAGAGATAGCAGGGTTAGGCCCTCGAAAGTGCTGCGTAACGTTGGAGAAAGACCGGGGGCTGGTACAATTCCACCTTTCGGAGCAAGACAGGAGCGAACATAGTCCTTTACCCGTGGCAACAGCTCCTTGGCCTGATCGGGAGCGAATGTCCTAAAAACCTCTAAGGTCTTGTATGTGGAATAGAGGTCGGGAAAACGAGCACTACGTACATGGCGAAACCCTCCCCCTTCATCCTTCATACTCAACGTAACTGCTACTGAAGGAGCCTGACGCAACTTGTCGGGAGCCAGGTCCAGTGCCCTGGTTATCCGGGTAATCCAGAAAGCATTGTTTAGTTTATCGCCGTTTGGGTGTTCTGGTTGGAGCATCAGGGAGGCGATTTTCGTCTGCAGTGACTTGTTTATTTTGATCTGCAACAATGCGGCAGCACCCGTTAGATATCCAAGGTCGCGAAAGTCAGCCACGGAACCTTCATCGACAGCCAGGTACAAGGCCTCACTGATCCAGGAACGCACTCGACTAGGAGAATGCTGCAAAAGCCGCTTGTTTTTCTCCTTCAGAGGCTCCAAGGTCGATTCTTCAGCCAAAACTCACGTAAGGTAAAACCCTTCAGCAATCCATTTGCTGTTTTCTCCTCTTTTTGAGC